>JBCDAE010000008.1:0-107779 GCA_039186235.1 Pseudomonadota bacterium
ACGGGCCAGATCGGCGATCTTTCGAACCGGTATGATCTGACCGCTCTTGTTGTGCATATGGCACATGGAGATAAGCCGCGTGCGCGGCGTAATGGCCTCTTCAAACGCTGAGACGATGGCTTCATCGTTGTCAGCGCCCATGGGGATATCGATGAGTTTCACCGAAATCTCATCGCGAGCTTGCCGCTGGTAGAGAATTTTCAGGCAGGAATCATAATCAGACCGCGTCGTTATGACTTCATCGCCCGGTTTCAGATCCACCCCGAGAAGCCCGATCGCCAAGCCTTCCATGGCGTTGCGCGTCAAAGCAATCTCATCCGCCCCGCATCCAAAAGTTGACGCCATCCTCGCGCGCAAGGCTGCCGATGAGCCGCTTTCCTTCATCGCAGCCAGAACCTCGTCGCTATCGACACCGGTTGCCGCGGCAATCGTCTGGTAGCGAGCCAGTGTGTTCAGAGTGTTTGTGGTGCAATCGCCCCCACCGGTGTGAAGCAGATTGATCTTATCCGTCGAGCGAGGGAATGCCTTTGCAACATCAGACCATGAAGCGGGCTCGCTGGCTGCGGCTTTGGCGCTGTGGGCACCTGAGAGGGCAGCGCCACCAATTGCAGCGCCCAAGGCCATAGTCTCACGACGATTTACCAGCATTCTCGATTGCGCTCCCCTTCGCCAAGGCTAAGCCACCTAGGCCGGTTACTTCCAGCTTTGGCTCAGTCCCACCGTCCGATAACAATGTCGAGCACTAACCGCAGTGAGATTGACCACAACCGCTTTACGACGCCGTACTTCGTCCGTTTGCCACCCCAAAGTCGGGCATTCACCAGCGCCTGCTTCCAATCCAACTCAGGCACTTATGGCTTAGTTCAGCGCGGTTTTGGCTTACGCCGCACGCTTAGCATCACCCTTCCACCAGCATTTCCTCAATCTGCCCAAGACGCTCCTTGCCGAAGAACATCTCGGTCTCGCCGTCTCTTGGGCCGACATACATGGTGGGGATGCCAAACGCGCCGCGCTCCACCGCGGCTTCGGTGTTGGCAAAGACCTTTTGCTTCACCTCGTCGGTCTGGATGCGCGCCATCAGATCGGCCGCGTCAAAACCGGCGTCGGCCACCGCCTTAGCCAGTGTTTCGGGATCAGTGATGTCGACGCCCTCTTCCCAAACGGCGGGCAGCATCGCTTCGATAAACTGCACCGCGCGGCCATCCTGGTCGGCGGCGACCAGCAGGCGTTGAAGACTGATCGAATTGAACGGGAATTTGGGGTGCAGCTTGAACTTGGTCAGGCCGTGCTTGGCGATGAAGCGCCGCATTTCGAGGCTCGCGTATTCCACCTTGCCCTTCACATCGGCGTCGCGGATCATAGGCGGCGCGTTGCCCGTCAGCTTGTGCATCCCGCCGAGGAAGACCGGCGTGATGTCCAACTCGGCTCCCGTGCGCTTGACCACATCGCGCAGCGGCCGCCAGATCAGATAGGCGTTGGGGCTGACGAAATCGAAGATGAGCTCTACGCGGTTGGCCATGTTGGATCCTCTCAGAATGGGGTGTGAGACGACCTGACACGCGCGCTCAAACGGCGCAAGTCTGAAAAGTAGATGTTTTTGTTTCATGATCGCGCATCCGCACGATCATCCTCGCTAGACGTCCTCCGCCGAATCTTCGGCTGCGGCCCCGCTGCGGGCGCGCGGTCGCGCTTGCGAAATCATGGATTTCGGAACAGCGCCTTCTGACCAAGGTAGAGAGAGCACCGGTTTGCGACAGCAAACCGCAAGGCCGACTGGCCGCCCGCAGCGGGTCCGCAGGCCAAGATTGGCCGGAGGACGTCTAGCGAGGACGCTCCTGCGGATGCAGGAGCACGAAACAAAAGCATCAATGCGGCGCCAAGCCCGTCTCAAGCCCGGTGCGATCTTCCAGCGCGTATTTGTCGACCAGATCGGCGCTCGCGGTGTTGAGGCCCACCACGCGCACATGGCGACCGTTGCGACGCATCCGGTCCACGGCCTTCTCCAACGCGCCGATCGCCGAAATGTCCCAGACATGCGCCTTGGCCACGTCGATGATCACGTCGCTGGCCGGATTTTCCTCAAGGCTTTCGGGCCCCAGCATGCGCTGAAACTTATCCGCGCTGGCGAAGAAGATCTCACCTTCCACGTGATACACCGCCGAATGCGGACGGCGCACGCGCTCGACGGTGAACATACCGCGCACCTTGTTCGCGAAGAAGATGCCCGAAAGCAGCACGCCCACCAGCACGCCCAGCGCCAGATCGGCGGTCCACACCGTCACGACCACGGTCGCGATCATCACGATCGAGGACGAAGGCGGATGGAGGCGCAGATTGGGGATCGAGTTCCAGCTGAACGTCCCGATGCTAACCATCAGCATCACCGCGACGAGCGCGGGCATGGGCACCTGCCCCACATAAGGGCCGAGCACGGCGAGCAGGAACAGAAGGAACGCGCCCGCGGTGAAGGTGGACAAGCGCCCTCGCCCGCCGCTCGCCACGTTGATCACCGATTGGCCGATCATCGCGCAGCCGCCCATGCCGCCAAAGCACGCGGCGACCACGTTCGAGAGGCCCTGCCCGGCGCTTTCGCGGCGCTTATCGCTTTCGGTGTGGGTCATGTCGTCGACGATCTGCGCGGTGAGCATGCTTTCCAGCAGGCCGACCGCCGCCATGGTGAGCGAATAGGGAAGGATGATCTCCAGCGTCTCCAACGTCAGCGGTACGTTGGGCAGCGCGAAGCTAGGCAGGCCTTCGGGCAGCTTGCCCTCGCCCGCGACGTTGTTCACCGGCAGACCCCAATAGACTGTCGCGGCGGTGAGAGCGAGGATGGCCACCAGCGGGCTCGGCACCGCTTTGGTGATCCGTGGGAATCCGTAAATGATCGCCAGACCGCTTGCGACCATCGCATAGGTCCACACGCCCACGCCTTCGTTGCCGGGCCAGAGTTGCGGGAGCTGAGCGAGAAAGATCAGAATGGCGAGCGCGTTGACGAAGCCGGTGATCACGCTGCGCGAGACGAATTGCATCAGGAGATCGAGCCGCGCGATGGCGGCGATGCCCTGAAAAACGCCCATCAGGATGGTCGCGGCGAACAGGTATTCGACCCCGTGATCGCGCACGAGCGGAACAACGACCACCGCCACCGCAGCGGTCGCCGCTGAAATCATGCCCGGACGCCCGCCGACAAGCGAGATCACCATCGCAATCGCCACGCTGGCGTACAGGCCAACGCTGGGATCGACCCCCGCGATCAGCGCAAAACCGATCGCTTCGGGTATCAGAGCCAGCGCAACCACAATGCCAGCGAGAATGTCGGCGCGCGGTTGGGCGAGCCAGTCACGGCGAAACGTCGCCGCAAAAGAACGGTCAGGGACCATAGAGTTTTCCGAAATAGCGGTGAGAGGGACGGCGTCGTTGCCGTTCGGTGCGCGGCGGATAGGCGAAGCCGTGAGGATACGCAACCTTGCCCAAGCGGTCCAAGCGGCGAATTCTGCCGACACGCCCACCGGAACACTCAGGAAAAACGAGGTAAATTCCGCGTTACCCTCAATCGATCAACTTGCGTTAGGTGAACACCGTGTAATGACGTTTCATCGCCGGTGCGTTTGACGAGTGGCCCCGCCTAACCCGCGCAAAGCTCGCATTGGCTGTCGTTTCCTGGATTGGGCTGAGCCTTGAGATAAGGCGACGCCCCGGACCAATGTGCAAGAAGCCGATCTGCCTTGACCAGGTAGCTCGGCTTTTTGCGTTGTGCGAGAGACGCTTAGAGGCCTGCGGCGGCGAGCGCCTGATCCATATCCTCGGTCAGATCGGCGATGTCTTCCAGCCCCACATTGATGCGAAGGAGGCCCTCGGTCACGCCCATTTCGGCGCGCGCTTCTTCGCCCATATTGGCGTGGGTGGTCGAGGCGGGGTGGCACATCAGGCTCTTCGCGTCGCCAATATTGTTCGAGATATCGATCAGTTGAAGCGCGTCCAGCAGCGCGAAGGCTTTCGCGCGCGTGCCGACGTCAATCGCGAAGATCGGGCCGGTTGCGTCCATTTGCTTCACAGCCATTTCGTGGCGCGGATGGCTCGCGAGGCCCGGATGAAGCATCCGCCCACCCCCTGCGGTGACGCGCGGCTCCAGAAACTCGCCCAAGGCGACGGCGTTCTCGCTGTGGCGGTGCGCGCGCAGGTCGAGCGTTTCGAGGCCTTTCATCACCACCCAGGCGTTAAACGCCGAGAGCGTCGGCCCCGTGTTGCGCTGAAACGGCATCAACGTGTCGTTGATCCACTCTTCCGAGGCGCAAATCGCGCCCGCCAGCACGCGGCCCTGCCCATCCATGATCTTGGTGGCGCTGTAAGCGACCACGTCGGCGCCGAACTCCATCGGACGCTGCAAGGTCGGCCCGGCGAAGGCGTTATCGACCACGGTGGTAATGCCGTGCGCTTTGGCCAGCGCGCAGACGAACTCCAGATCGACAATATCGAGCGTGGGGTTGGCCGGCGTTTCGAAGAAAAACACCTTGGTGTTGGGCTGAATGGCGGCTTCCCACGAGGCGTTGTCCGCGCTGTCGATCACGCTTGTTTCAATGCCGAAACGCGGCAATAACTGATCGACGAGCCAGCGGCACGATCCGAACGCGGCGCGCGCGGCGACGCAGTGGTCCCCGGCCGAAAGCTGGCACAGCAAAGACGCCGTCATCGCCGCCATGCCCGAGGTCTGCGCGCGGCAGGCGGGCGCGCCTTCGAGGCTGGCGATCCGCTCTTCCAGCATGGCCACCGTCGGGTTTTGCAGGCGCGAATAGGTCATCCCCGCCGCCTCGCCCGCGAACCGATCCGCCACGGTCTGCGCGTCATCGTAAGTGTAGCCGGAGGTGAGATACATCGCCTCAGACGTCTCGCCATGGTCTGAACGCCACGTGCCGCTGCGCACCGCGCGGGTGGCGGGTCTCCACTTGGCGCTCACGGCGCGATCCATTCCGGTGGTCTTTTTCATGATTTTGTCCTTGGCGCGCTGCGCTTAGTCGCCCTCAGCGGGGTCGGCAAGGCCGCTCGCAAGCAACCCCTCGCGCGCCATACGAGCGTGGCCTACCGTGCCGAGCATCAGCGTGCCTTCCAGAAGGGTCATCATGTATCGCGCGCCGCCAGCGGGATCAGGATCGTCTTCGGGCATCTGGTTTTCAAGCCAGATCAGCTGCTTGGCCATCATCGCTTCCGCTGCGTCCTTGTATCCGGGTATCCCGCGCGCCGAGCCTGCAACAATTTCCCACCACAGCGTCATGAAAGGCTGCATCTGCGGCCCGCGCCCCAGCGCCAGAATACGCGCGAAGCATTCCTGCCGCGTGGTCGCCCTGTCCGATCCAATCGCCATGTCCAGCGCCGCCGAATACACGCCGGAAATGTACTCCAGCAGATCGCGCACCAGAGTTTCCTTGTCACCAAAGTGGTAGATCAGCATCCGATCGCTCGTGCCCGCCGCCTTCGCGAGCGGACGCAAACTCGCCCCGCCCAGCCCATGCTCGATCACATGCGCCGCGAGAAGTGGGAGCAGCGTCTCCTTCGACATTTTTGGCTTGGCTTGAGGTTCGGACATAAAGCTCTTGTAGCACTCGCTACATTACGTTAAAGACTTGTGTAGCGACCGCTACACAAATATGGGAGTTTAAACGATGGACGCGCTGCAAATTCTCTTTTTCCTCGTTTTCGGGGCCGCCACGCTCGCCGGGGCTTACATACTGATCGCCAAACCAACAATCGGCAACTGGGCTGCGGCCGCTTTGATCGGCTCGGTGTTCTTCGCCTACACGCTCGTCCAGATCGCGCAGGAAGGCGTGATCATGTTCTTCACCAATCACAGCGCCAACCTGACAGGTCTGCAAGTGTGGTGGGACCTTATCATGGCGACCCTCATCGCTTTCTTCTTCATCCTGCCTCGCGCGCGAGCGGTGGGCATGAACGTCATCCCCTGGGCTTTGCTGGTGGGGACCACCGCCAGCATTGGCCTCCTCGCCATGTGCGCGCGCCTGTTTTGGCTCGAAACCCGCCTAAGCGAGAAATCGGCGACGGGAGCGGCTATAAAGGCATCGGTTGCGTAAAGCCTCTTGCCCGCGCCTGAGCGCTTTTCTAAGCGCTCAGGCGCTATGGCGACCTCTCCACTCAGCGCTCCGAACGCAGCCCCTGAGGCCGCCTTCACTGCACCGCTCGAACCACGCGATGAGCTCAGCGATCCGTGGGCGTGGTGCCTCGCCATCCCAGCGATGTTCGCGGCCTTGGCGACCATTCGTCTGACGCTGCCGACCACACCCTTCTTCGACGAAGTGCACTACCTGCCCGCGGCGCGCGAGTTTCTGCATGTCGGCGAAAGCGGCGGGGCCATCTACCGCAACATGGAACACCCTCTGCTTGGCAAACAGTTCCTTGCGCTGGGCATATACCTGTTTGGCGACACTCCCTTCGGTTGGCGCATCACCCCGCTCATCGCGGGCACTTTCGCGGTCGGCGCAAGCATGCGCGCGCTGTGGCACGCCAGCGAAGAGCGCTTTGCAACGATTGTGTTCGGGGTCTTGCTCGCGACTGGGTTTCACCTGTTTGTGCACGCGCGCATCGCCATGCTCGATATCTTCATGATCGCGTTTCTGGCGCTGGCGGGATGGCAGTTCGCCGCCGCTATGCGCGAACCGGAAACGGGGCGCTGGCGGTTGGCCATCGCAGGAGTGGCGCTCGGCTGCGCCATGGGCGCGAAATGGAACGCAGTGCCGATCGCCATGGTGCCGGGCCTCACCTTCTTCGCGGCGCGTCTATCCGCGGGACGCCGCCGCTTGATCTTCAGCCGCCGAGGCATCCCGGTGCCCGGCGTAAGCTTGGCCGAAGCGTTCGTATGGTTGGGCGTGGTGCCCTTGGTTGTTTACGCACTCACTTTCTTCCCGGGCTATTGGCTTGAAGCGCCTTTGCGCCCCTCGCCCATCGCGGAGTTGGGACTTGTCGGCCTGCACGAGCGCATCCTGGAGCTGCAAGGCTCGGTGATGGCCCCGCACAATTATCAGAGCACGTGGCCGCAATGGGTCACCAACACGCGCGGCATCTGGTATCTCTATGAGTTCACCGATAACGCGCAGCGCGGCGTTCTGCTGATCGGCAATCCGCTGACCATGCTCGCCGGCCTGCCCGCTTTGGTGTGGTGCCTTTGGATTGGCCTCTACCGCAGCGATTGGGCGCGACTGGCCGTGGTGGTGGGCTACGCCAGCGCGATCGGATTCTGGCTCATCGCGCCCAAGCCCGTGCAGTTTTACTACCACTACATGATGCCAAGCTGCTTCCTGCTGGCCGCGCTCGCTCTCGCACTGGGCGACCTGCATCGCACTAAGCGCCTGCGCTGGGTCAGCTACGCCGTGCCGCTGGGCAGCGCGGCGCTTTTTGCGATCTTCTTCCCGATCCTCACGGCGGCCGAGCTCGAAGGCCCGATGAGCTTTACCCGGTGGGCGTGGATCGCGGGCTGGCGCTGAGCCCGACCCGCGAACACCTCTACACCGTCATCGACGTGCCGCGATAAATCCGCGAACGATAGCGCGAGTCTTGCGCGTCGGGCAGCGGAGCGCCGACCAGCAGCACCGCGCGGGTGAAGCGCTTAAGCTCTTCCTGATGCTCTTCCTCATCGCGCGGCTCCTCGGATTTGACCCGGCGCGTCAGGTTGATCTGGTTGACCGGCACGTCGTGCACCATCCGCTCGTTCTCGACTGCGAGGGTCGCGGTGAAGGCGTGCAGCGAGGTCTTGATGAAGTTGGCCAGCGCGTGCGCGGCGTCATCGGTGCCATAGGGCACGTCGGGCGTGACCAGTACGATCTGGCAACCATCGTAGAGCGAAGCTTTGCGCGAGACGCGGAAATGGCGCGTCAGCCCATCTTCCACCATCGCGGCGAATTCGCTGGCGCCTAGCGCGTCGCCTTCATCGAACAGATGCGTGGGCAAGGCGGCGTTGGGCATCGAGAGAACGGTCGTAGGCCGGCCCCATTTGGCCAGCGCATCGTCCATGGCATCTTCAAGCTCATCGCCCGCGACGATCACTTGCAGCGCCGCTTTCGGCACCTCGGCAGAGACCATGGCCTGAACCGCCTTGGCGCTCGCTTTCTGATCCGCAATCAGGACGACGCGTTCCACCTCGCAATTGAGCACCAGATCATCGACCGTAGCGGCGACGTAATCGGTCAGATGATCGCCGGTGATCCACACCGTTTTGCCTTTCATCTGATCGATGCGCTCTTGCTTGGGGCTGCCGAACATTTCGCGCTCGGTGTAGGATCGCTCCACGCGAAGACCGCCCGAGGGCATGAAGGTTTCCCCGCTCACCGCCCGGTCGGCGAGGAAGAAGACGGTGGCCTGCGCCACTTCGGCCTCGGTCGGCATCGCGCCCAGATGCAGCTGCGAGGTCACGCCGTTGCCAACCGATCCGGCCAGCTTTTCGACCTTGTCGGCGGGTAGGAAGGGCTGATCCTCGGGCGGAGAAAGTTTGAGCCACGTTTTCGCGCCCGGTTCGCAGTGTGCGTTCCATTCCTTCGAGCCGATCAGGAACCCGCCCAATTTCAGACGTCCGAGGAGGCGTTCCGCCATGCCTTCGGTCAGCAGATACTGGTCCCAGCTGCACACCCCATCGCCTTCGCTCGCGAATTGCAGCGCAAGTTTGCGCAGTTCCATCGGCGCTTGGTCGTCGTGCGAAAGCGTGCTCGTGCTGTTGCGCGACAGGCGGGTGAGCACTTTGGTCACCTCCTCGCCTTCGCGGATCGACTTGATGACAGCGGCGTAGACCGCGTTGAGTCGCTTGTTCTCCAAAATCAGCTTCGACCGGCGCAAGAACAGGCCGGGCTTGCCACCCGTGCCCGACAGGCGATCCCCGTCCACGGGACCCGGTGCAATCGCGTTGCACTGCACTTGCGGCCCGAGGAAGGGCGAGAAATTCTCGACCATCGCGCGCTGTCCGGCTTTGGAAAGCCCGTAATCCGCGCGGTTGGGATAGGCGACCGCGAGCAATTTCTCACCGCCAAAGTAGGACGAGACGTTGAGCACATAGCCCGAGCCTTGCGCCTTCATCATCGGCACCACTTTCTGCATCAGGAAGTAGTTGGAGACGAGGTTCGCGTCGAGCGTGAAGCGCCACGCGGACGGGTCCATATCGACCACCATGTCCTCCGCCCCGGCCACGCCCGCGTTGTTGATCAGGTAATCGATCCGACCGAACTCATCGACGGTCGCCTCAACCGCCTTTTCGAGCGATTCAAAATTGCTGACATCGACATCGGGCATGATCTTCACCCGGCGTTCGACACCGGCAAAGCCGATATCCTGCAATTCGCCGACGATCCGATCGCGCGCCGCGACCAGTTCGCTTTCGCGCCGCGCGACCATCATCACCCGCGCGCCGGCTAGCGCGAGCAGCCGAGCGACTTGCCCGCCGATACCCGCCGATCCGCCAGTGATAAAGGCGACCTTGCCCAGATGCAGCCCGGTGATGTTCTCGGCAAAGCCCACCATCGCTTTGCGCGATCCGGTTTCTTCGCTGATGCTGTTGGGGAGCCGCAGATCAATCTCGGCGATGCGCTGTTCACGGAACAGCACGCGCGTGGCGTGGCCAGCGGCGAATTGCGTGTTTTCCGCCTCACCATTGGTGAAACGCACAATCTGGTTGCCCCAGATGGAGCGTTCGGTCTCGCCGTTTTCGTGCTGCACGCGCGCTTCGTCGCGCCAGATGCGCACCAATTGCTTGATCCCAGCCGACAGCACGCGCGCATAGGCGTTGCCTTCGAAATCATCCGCGTTGGTCATGAAGATGCAGCGCGGCGCGGATTGCAATCCTTTGCGGCCCCGCCAATAGCGCGCAAGACTGCGCGCGACCGCAATCGCACCCACCAGTTCGACGTCCATGAACTTTTCGACCGAAGCGTCGCTCGCGTCGAGCAGCTTTCCGGCGAAATTGCCCTCCGGCTTCACCGGCATGATGATCGCGCCGGTCACCGGGCCATCCGCCTCGTCTTCGTACTCGATGAGCGCCCGCTCCATCGCGTCGGGTTCCGCGCGGTTGAAGCGCACAACGCTCAATTCCTCGCCAATGCCCAGCGCTTTGAGACGCTCGGTCGCTTGCGACACGTCCGCCTGCCGAGAAAGGCCCATGCGCACACGCGCGCCCGATGCGATCAGGACCTTTGCGGTTTCCAGCGAATCTTCCCACTTCTCGCCCGAGGCGATGAACACGTTGAGGCCGTTGCCGTCGAGGGACCGCATCGAAGGCCGCGCCATATAGGTCGAGCTCGCGTCGCGGTTGACCCTGAGGCCGTGCGTCACATCGATTTCTTCGCCGCTGATCGCGCTGGACTCGTCGCTGGCGAGGAACAGGCAGGCATCCGCTATATCCTTGGGTGTGGGCAGCGGCTTGCCATCCACCTTGCCCTCCACGCTGCGGGTCAACGCCATGCGGTCGGTGAAGTAATCCGCCGTCGTGTTTTCGGGCTGGCCCTGCACCAAATCCATCGCGGCGAAAACGGTGCGGATACGGTCGCTTTCAATCGGGCCGGGAAAGATCGTGTTCACCCGTACGCTGCGCGATCCCAACTCGTCCGACAGATGCCTGGACAGCGCGTTGAGCGCGGCTTTGGGCACGACATAGGCGGTGCGCCCGTAATACCGGGTGTGCGAGAAAATGGTCGAGATATTCACCATCGACCCGCCAGCCGGCATCATAGGCGCGGCGATGCGGGCGAGATTCCACGTCACCCCCAGAATGTTGCGCATCGCGTCGCTGACCGTTTCGGTCTCGCCGCAATCGCTGAGCTCCTCTTGCGTGAAAGGCACGTTGTGCAGCGGCTGCTTGGGCCCGGCAGACCCCGCGTTGTTGATCAGCACATCAATCTGACCATAGGTCGATTGCACCGTCAAAAGCGCTTCGCGGATCGACTCCGGATTGCCGCCGTCCAGGATCGCCGTGCTCACCCGTTCGGGCGCGACGCCGGTGTCCGCGATCAGCGCCTCGCGCGCGGCGTCGATGCGTTCCTGCGTGCGGCCCGTCATCACAACAGTCGCGCCTTCGCGCGCAAACGCGCGGCAGATCTGGCTGCCCAGATTGCCCGCAGCGCCGGTGACCACGGCGGTCTTGCCCGCAAGGCGGCCGTTTTGAGCCGGCAAGGTGCGCTCTTTCAGATTGGTGTCGCCTTGGCTCTCGCTCACGCATTCTCTCCGTTTGATGGTGTTGTGTTTGGCTCAGCGCTGGCTGACGCCCAGTATTCCAGAAGCTCGTCTTTGGTTCGCAGCCCGCTCGCGGGCAGCGCATGATTGACCACGTAGGTCGCGCCCGAATGGCGGTTTTCCCACATGGATTGGTGCGCCTCGGGCAGCCCTTCCCACGGGACCATGGTGGGTTCGGTCACGTCGAGGAGGCCTGCGGCGACCATCTCGTTCATCATGGTCACTTCGTAGGCGTTGCACAGGTGCGTGCCGAAGATGTTGGCGGTGGGCATGTAAATGCGGCGCTGCCGGGTCCACACTTGCGGCGCGTAGAACGTGTAGCGCCGATCCGACATGTCTTCGGCGTAGATCACGCGCCCACCAAACGGTTTCACCAGCGATGTCGACACGCCCAGGCTGTCTTGTCCCGCGCGCTCGACCACCAGATCGGGCACGCCGCGCGGGTTTCCTGGCGAGCGCAGCAGCTTACCCACCGCGGTGCCGAACGGCTTCATCGTGTTCTGCTGGTAATTGCGCACGCCGATTTTGAAGTTTTCGATATCGGTCTTCGCGTCGGGCAGGCGTGGCATGGTGTCGGGCCAGTCGAAATCCGCGTTGCGACGTTTGAGCCCTTCGATGCTGACAATACCTTCTATCGAGTCTTCCAGCCCCAGAGATTGAAGGAATTCGCGCTGCGCGTCGGTGGTGCTCACGATGACGATGCGCGCTTTGAACAAGCGCGCAGCCTCGATCATTTCCAACCCGCGTTCATCCGCGAGATCGGTGGAAGCCGGGCCGTAATACAGCAACACGGACTCGCCGCCGCGCAGGCCAGCGCGCGCCATCATGTCTTCGGGCGAGGCTTCGCCCGACTTGCCCATAAAGCTGAAGTGATAACCCGAAGAGGCGCCGTAGAATGCCAGGGTCCCGCCTGCTTCCAAAAGCTGGAAACTGCGCGGGAAAGCGCGCTCTCCGGCGTGGCTGACAACATAATCGGCCAGCTTGCCGCCGTTCATGGCGCGGTAGCGTTCGAGCAGCTTTTCGCCCCGCTTTTCCCACGCGATGGCTTCCGCCGCGTCGTCGGGCACCGGCGTGAAGCACTCGGCGAGTTCGGGATCCTTGCGATTGATCGCACCGACCGCGCCCTGACCGGTCACAAAAGCGGCGCGGTCTTCGCTGGAGACCAGACCTGTGACGACAAGCCCCGTGCGGACTGAAGACTTCAGCGCGTCGAGGCCGGTGCCGGTGGCCGAGCCTTCCACAAACAGCGTTTTGCCCGGCGTGATCTCGAGCGTGGTGAAGAGGCAACGCGCGACCGTGCCCAGATTTAGGGTGTAAGCGCCCGCCTGTTCCAGCGTCAGATCGGACGGCGGTTTGTGCAGCTGCGGCCCTTGCACGGTCAGGAACTGAGCGTGGCTGCCCGTCTTGGTTTCATAGCCTTGGATTGAAAACCCAGCGTACATCGGGTCTTCGCCCGCCAGAGGGGAAAGCAACTGGCTGGTGCCCGAATAGACCGCAACCATATCGCCCACAGCCAGGCGGCCTTCTTCTTTGAGCTCGCTGCCGAGCGCGGCGATCAGCGCCAATCCGCCCGATCCGGTGATCTGCACGTCTTCGTCGTGCCCATCGAAGGGCGAGACCGGGATGCCGGTCAGCGCCCAGATATCGTTGAAGTTCACCTCCGAAGACAGGAGGTAGATCAGCGCCTCGTTCGCGCGCGGCTTGGGCGTTTTGACCAGCAGTTCGCGTTCATGCGTCGCGGGCGGGCCAAAGCGCGGCGCGCCGGTGTCCGGATCGCGCGCGATGCCGAAGGCGAGCTGATTGGCCGGAATGGGCGTGACGCCCGGATAGAACGGCGCGCCCATGGGCAGCAATTCGCCTTGTTCGATCAGGCTCGCTTTGCGGGACTCGTGCTCGTCATCAATCCACACCCCGTCGCGGCGCACGGGCAACGGCGGGCTTTGCTTGTCCATGAATTGCTGGATGCCGGTCTTGCCACCGTTGGGATCGATGATCGCTTCGGCAAAACGCTGCGCTTCGCGTTCCAATCCGGCGGCCAGGCCTTGCTCCCACCCTGTGCGGATCGCATCGAGCGCGCGCTCGCCCGCTTGGTCGCGCCCCGCCCATTTCAGTTGCTTGAGAATTCGCTGGAGGAAGGGGTCTTGAAGCGCGGCGTCCAGATCCAGCGCCGCGGGCGCATCCCACTGTTCGGTCGCGTTCTGGCGCGCGGCAAAGGCTTGGCCCAGCACGCTGTCGCTCGGCGATTGCACATATTCGCGCACCAAAGCGTGCGCGCGCGACAGCGCGTCTTGTGACCCTTCAGCGAGCGCGTCGATCGCGCCGATGGCGAGCGCCTGCTCCGCCTCAATCGCGCGTCCGCCCAGGATCAGGTCGAGAGCGTCGCGCAGGCCTGTTTCGCCGCGCCGATCCGCCAGCAAGCGCGGTAGACGCTGCGTGCCTCCGTATCCGGGCATCAGGCGCAGGTTGATCTCGGGTTGACCAAAGCGCGCCTTGGGCTCGGCCACGCGGTAATGGCAGGCCATCGCAAACTCCATGCCGCCGCCCAGAGCCACGCCCTGAATGGCCGCGATGCAGGGTTTGCCCATCGTCTCGATGGTGCGAAAAGCGAGCTGCGCGTTATCGGGAAGCGCTTTGGCTTCCTCCACGCTGTTCACCTCTTCGAGCATCTGGCGGATATCCGCGCCCGCGACGAAACTGGCCGTGCCCGCCCCGGTGAAGATCACCGCGGCGACGTCATCCTTACGCGCCAAATGCTCGGCGATGATAACGAGCTCGTCGAGAGCGCGCTCGTTCAGAGCGTTCACCGGCGGGTTCTTGACGGTGACCGTCGCTACGCGCTGGTCTTTACCAAGCGAATTGTACTGGATGGTGAAGAACCGATAGCGTTCAAACAGCGCCTGATTCTCGGAAAGCGATTGGCGCCGCGTCCACGCGTTGACCGCGCGTTTCAGTTCATCAAGGCTTTCGGGATTGCGCAGGGTCGACGCGTCGCCCACCTCGCCGCCTTCGACGATGGCGCGCACCATGCGGCGCATATATTTGCCAGAGCGCGTTTCCGGGAATTCGCTCAGCTCGATAAAGTCGGATGGCACCGCGACCGCACCCTTTTCGGTGCGGACCAGATCGGTCAGGCGGCGGCGATCATCCTGCGTCAATCGGCGACCTTCGACCGGGGTCACGAACGCCACCGGAGTCACGCCCTTTTCGCGGTGCGGAGCGCCGATCACGATCACATTGCCGACCGGCGAATTGGGATCGAGCGATTTGTCGCGCAGGATCGCGCCTTCGATCTCTTCGGTCCCGATGCGGTGGCCCGAAACATTGATCACATCGTCCGAACGGCCATGGAGCGAGAACGAGCCATCGGGGTGGCGCATGGCGAAATCGCCCTGCGTGTAAGCCCATGTTCCATTCCACCGCTTCCAATAGGTGTCGGCGTAGCGACCCGCATCACCCTGCCAAGGCTTGGTGATCTGCGCCGTCGCTCCGCTCACTCCGACTTCGAAGTTGCCGACGTCGCCCCAGATCGTGCGGGTGAGATACGGATAGGGAAGCGCGATCACGATCTCGCCCTTCTCCCCGTCTTCGGCCCGGCGCCATTTCACACCGGTGTCAGCGGCGTCGCGCGCGTATTGGATGGGCCCCGTCTCACCGCCGTCGACGTCTTCCACCCACACATCGCCCATGATCCACGGGAAAGGATAGGTGTGCGCGTTCGCCTCAAGCGCGAATTCGGAGCCGCTGTCGGCAAAGTGGGACCAAACCATCCCGCCATGCTCAGTCGCCCAATAGGAGTTGATGTAGCGCGGCGTGATGTGTTCCATCGCAAAGGCCTGAACCGCGGGCGAAACGGGTTCGGCGCAGAATGTCGCAACCTTGAGAGAAGACAGATCGTAGCGTTTGATATCCTTGAGGTTTTCCGGATTCTGCATCACCGATTTGAGGAAGGTGACGCCCGCCTTGAACACATCCACCTTGTAGCGCTCGATGATCGAAGCAAAGCGGCCCGCATGCGGGAAGACGGGCGATCCTTCGGTGATGACCGTCGTCACCCGGCTCAGCAGCGCGGCGGCGATGAGATAGCTCTGCCCGGTGATCCAACCCGGATCGGCGACGACATACAAAGTGTCGCCCGGATCCGCGCCAAAAGCGGCTTTCATTGTGGAGCTCACCCCGCTGGCGTACCCGCCGTGGACATGAACCACGCCCTTGGGCTTCCCGGTGGAGCCGGAGGTGTAGATGATGAAATTGGGGTATTCGGCGTCGACCGCGAGCGGCGGGCACGCGCTCCAGATGGCCGCTGCAAAGGCCCGGTCGTCGAGATCAAGAAGCGCCTCTTCATCGGCCACGTCCATCCCTGCGGCGCTTGCGGCGGCGAGAATCTTCTCACCCGCGGCGTGCGTCAGATCGTGGCTCCAGTGATCGCGCGCCTCGTTCCAGATCAGATCGGGCTGCGCAGTGTGTTTCACGACCACCACAGCGTCTACGCGCGCGGGCGAGTCCACCAAGGCGCTGGCGATAGCGATCCGCAGCTGCGCCGCGTCGCGCGCGGTCATTGATCCGGCGCTTCCGCCCGAAGCGATCGCAGCCAGCGCTTTGCCGACGCCGCGCATCACATCGGAGCGCTCGACGGTTACTTCGCCGTCCAGCACTTCGGCCACGGTCTCGCGGATCAGCGCGGCGTGCGCTTCGGCCACCGACAGCGCCGTGTCTGAAAGCGCGCTATCGACCAGTCCCATGGCTACAGGCACCGCGATGAAATTATCGAGCGCGGGATCGGTGTAGTTCGGCTTGAACGGCACCATCTGCGCGTTGCGATACGAACCATCGGCAGTGACCACGACACGCGCGCCCGCATCGGCGATGCGATCGGACAGCGTCTTGTCGCTAAAGCCACCAAACACCGGCGTGTAGACCACGCCCATGCGCTTGGCGCCTTCGGTCCAGAAAATCTGCTCCGGGATGCTGGGCATGTTGAGCGCGATCCGATCGCCCGGTTTCACGCCTAGAGCTTGGAGCGCCAGCGCACACTTCGCGCTCTCCAGCATCAATTTCTTGCGCGACACGGTTTCCGCGTCGACCGGGCCGCCGCGCCCGCCATCGCTGGCCATGTTCCAGCGGTCGCCTTCAAAGATCAGCGCGGCTTCGTCGCCGAAACCGTCGAGAATGTGGCGGTCGACTTCGTTGAACGCGGCGTTGGTGAGCCCGCCTTCAAACCAGCGCCAATGGGGCGGATTGTCATCGTTGAAGGCGCGATCCCACGGGTCAAAGTCCTCGGTCAGATCAAACGTCAGGGGCGACGCATCCGCCACGCTCCATCCGCGCCAGGTGCCGCGAGTTTCGTCATAGAAGGCCCACGCTTTTTGTTCGGGAAGGAACCAGCAAATCTGCCGTTTCGCGATAGCGCCATGGAAAGCGCCGGGGTCTTGTCGACACGCCTCGCGCATGCGCGCAAAGGTATCCCGGCTTGGAATCGTCAAGCCAGCCGAGTTCGAGCGCTCGAGTGCGGATGTAGCCGTAGCCCCCTCCATTCGAATAAAGATGCGCAAAGCGCGGGCATATTGTTATTTTCGAACACTACGTCCGTGAGGGGAGTTTGTTCCGTGCCGGCGCGAACGCCTCAGGTTGGCCGATCAGAAACGGCCCCAAACAAAGCGGCTGGACAGCGCGTAGTTCCACACCGAACCCATCAGAATCCCGCACAAGGCGGCCAGCGCCCAATAAAGGCCACGCGCTTCCAGCAAGGTGGCCACCGCCACATTGGCAAAGCCGCCCACCGCGCAGGTCGCGCAAAAGCCAATCCAGCCGCGCAAAACGGGCCCCAACCCACGCAGCCTTTTGTCGCGATAGGTCAGCCAATTGTTGAGCCAGAAGTTGAAGCTCATAGCGGTGAGCACCGCGGCACCCTGCGCCAGCGTGAAACGCTCTTGGAAGACGAAAAGCATCGCCGCCAAAACCGCCATGTGGACGACAACGCCCGCCGCGCCGACCGTGCCGAACAGGGCAAATCGGGTCGGAATCACCCGGCCCAAAGTCTTGTCGTAGAGCCCCGCCAGAAAATCGAACAGAACCGCGCGATCCAGCTTGCTCGCGCCTTCGCGACGCGCGGCAAAATTGAGCGGGAATTCCTTCACTCTCATCGGGCTCGTCGAAGTGGCCAGCAGATCAAGCAGGATCTTGAAGCCAATACCCGAAAGGCGCGGCACGAGATCGCGCGCGGTGGCGGTCGGGAGCATGAAATACCCGCTCATCGGATCGCTCAATTCGACGCCGGTGATCGCCCGCGCGATGCCATTCGCAAACCCGGAGAGCTTCTCGCGTTCGGGATTGGCCCAATCCTGGGTGCTCGCCCCTTCGGCAAAGCGGCTGGCGACGCAGATATCCGCGTCGGCGGCTTTCAAAGCATCCAGCATACGGGGGAGGAGCGCGGGATCATGCTGATGATCGGCGTCCATTACGGCCACAAAAGGCGCGGCGGTGGCGCAGAAGCCCTCAATCGCCGCACTGGCTAATCCCCGCCGCCCAATGCGTTGGATCACTCGCACACGCGAATCCTTCAGAGCCAGAGCGCGCGCTTCATCGGCGGTGCCATCCTGGCTGTTGTCGTCCACGATCATGACTTCCCAGCCACCCGGCCCCAACGCGCCGTCAATCCGCCCCACGAGCGGGGCCAGATTGCCGCTCTCGTTCAGTGTCGGAAGGATGATCGCGAGATCGAGCGACATTGTTTGATTAAAGCCGCTCGCGCACGCCCACGCCGATCGCCTCGCATCCCGCGTCGCCGCCCAGATCTCCGCCCCGCAGACCATCGGCGAGCGCGCGTTCGACAGCGGCTTCGATGCGCTCGGCTTGGCTTTCCAATCCGAAGGAATGGCGCAGCATCATCGCGGCGGAGAGGATTGTAGCCATGGGATTGGCTTTGCCCTGCCCCGCAATATCGGGCGCGGAGCCGTGAATCGGCTCATACAGACCATAGGTGCCGTGCGCCGTCTGGCGGCTGCCGAGCGAAGCGCTGGGCAACAGGCCAATCGAGCCAACAGCGGCGCTCGCCAAGTCGGACAGGATATCGCCGAACAGATTGCCGGTAACCATCACCTTGAACTGCGCCGGATTGGAGATGATCTGCATCGCCGCGTTGTCGACATACATGTGGTTGAGCGGCACGTCCGCGAACCCGGCGTTCTGCGCTAAGATCGTGTCACGCCACACCTGGCTTGTTTCAAGTACATTCGCCTTGTCCACGCTGGTCAGTCCCACGCCAGCCTGCTGCGCGGCGCGATAGGCGACCTCGCCGATCCGGCGCACTTCGCGTTCGGAATAGGACATGCGGTCCCAGCCTTCGCGATCGCCTTCGGGCGTTTCGCCAATCGCTTTGTCGCCGAAATAGACGTCGCCGTTGAGCTCGCGCACAATCAGCATATCCATCGCGCGGGCAGTCTCGGGTTTAAGCGGGGAAAGGTGCTCCAGGCCTTCAAACACTTTGGCCGGGCGCAGATTGGCGAACAGCTCCAACTCCTTGCGGAGCCCCAGAATGGCCTGCTCCGGCCGCAGATGCCGCTCCAGCGCGTCGCAATCGGGATCGCCCACAGCGCCAAACAGGACCGCATCAGCCGCGCGCGCGGTTTCCAGCGTCTCTGGCGGAAGCGGATGCCCGTGGTTCTTGTAAGCGACGCCGCCCACATCCGCGTTAGTGAGCTCCAAGCCATCAAGGCCCAGCGCCTCCAGCACTTGCACCGCTTCGTGTGTGACCTCGGGGCCAATTCCATCCCCGGCCAGAACCGCGATTTTCACCGATAGCGTCCTTTAATTCATCATCCGCGCCAGCCGTTCGCCCAGCGCCACCCGCGCGGCCATAACATCGCGGGTTTGATCCACAAGCAGATAGCGCGTCAAAGGCTTGTGCAATTGGCGAAAGGCCTCGAATTGGTCCTCAAACGGCGCCGCCATGTCGGGCTTGGTCCCGCCATACCCCAGTTCGCGCAGCAGCATAGCCTCATAGGCGACCACCGCAGCCAGCCATCCGCGGGCCGAGGGCGCGTGACACACCGCGTCGAGCAGCGCGCAAAGCGCTTGATACAGTGTGGGATAAGCGTTGCGTTCGGGCAGCGCCGTCGCGGTGAGCGCGCACGCCCATTGGATCGCGGCAGCGGGCAGAGGTTCGGATAGCCACGGGCCCCGGCTCTCCACCAATTCCACCTTGGCAAACGGAAGCTGGCTGGCCGAGCGCGCTCGCAAATCGAGGTCTACGAGATTCCCGGGAATGATTACCGGACGCAGCTGTCGCCCGCGCCCACCGGCGACATAGCCCGCAACAAGACCAAATTCCTCGGTCAGGAAACGCGCGATTGCCGCCGTCTCCGCGTGCGGACGGTTGGCGATCACAATGGCGGGAGCGGAGAGGTTCATGGCCTCGCCGGCATAGCCGGGTTACTTGAGCTTGGCTTCCATCTCGGCGATCTTCGCTTCGAGCGCGTCGGCTTGTTCGCGCGCCTTTTGAGCCATGGCTTTGACCGTCTCGAACTCTTCGCGGCTCACAAAATCCATACCGCCCATGGCTTCGCGCATCCGTTCGCGCGCGCTCTCGCGGGCTTCGCGGGTCATACCAGCCATAGTGCCTGCGGCGCTGTTAGCCATTTTGACGATGTCGGCGATCAGTGGGTTTTCGCTTTGCATGGCCGCTATGTGGTCGCGATGCGCCCCCATGTCCAGTGCTGTTCGCACCGCCATTCAGCTAGAGCGAAATCTCGACCGCTGCGCCGCCGCTCCCTTCAAGACCGCCATCCGGGTTCTCCGCGATAAACTGGTAATTGAGCGCGGAGGCAAAGCACAGCCAGCCAAGGTAAGGAACAAGCAGCAAAGCCGCCGATCTTCGGACTCGGAAGAAGAGCCAAATGACTGGGAGCAGCGTCACCAACGCCGCGCCGAGAATAAGCAACCCGCCTTGCATGTTCTGCATTCCAAAGAAGACCGCTGTCCAAGCTGTGGTTATCAGGAAATGCGGGACGAAGGCGATTAAGGCCATTCCACGACCGTACGCTCCCCAAGCCGACGCCACGAGCGCCACCGCAAACCCGATCATGACAAACAAGATGGACCAAACGAGGCCGAACAGGGCCGGCGGCGGAAAAATGGCCGGTTTGGTGAGATTCTGGAACCAGAACGTGTCAGGAGAACCAAGTTTGCCGCCCATAAACCCGATCAACAGGATGAGCGGCACGCAAAAAAGCGACCAGCGTAGAAAGCTTGCTCGAAGTTGCTCTTGAGATGCGGGAAAATTCATCACCACTCCAACGCGATCGAGTTTCCGGTTCCAACAGGTGAGTCACCGAGTTGCAAGCCCGGACCAGGGGCACGCTAGCCCCGTTACACTTTGTGTCCCTCCGCGCCAATGTGTGGCCACAATTGAGGGGTCGACAGCCCGTTATGGGGCCGAAAGACAACACGGCTCACCGCGTAATAAGCCCGCTTAAGCCTTTGCGTTCGAGCAATTTTCCCAGCGTCGCGCTGTGGTCCCGCGCAAAGAATGCAAAAGGGAATAGCGCCGCGCTGACATTGTGCTAGCTTTGCCACAATCTTGCCGCGATTCGGAGCGCGACGCGGCAGGCAGGAGGAAAACCGCGCGCTCTGCAACACTTGTTCTAGAGTCCGCTTGCTCAGGGCTCTGTTGAGGGGAACACTCACATGAAGAAAACCAACTTTGCTTCGATGCTGGCCGTTGCCGGCGGTCTCGCTGTCACCACCGCGGCTTGTTCGGCCCCGGCTGAAGAAGCGGCCACCGAAGCTGACGCTACCTCGGTCGAAGCTCCCGCTTGTTGCGCCGCTGAAGGCTGCTGCGCCGCCGAAGGGTGCTGCGCCGCTGAAGGCTGCTGCGCCGCGGAAGGTTGCTGCGCTGCCGAGGGCTGCGAAGCCGCTGAGTGTGGCGCCGCTTGCTGCGCCGCCGAGTGCTGCGCCGCTGCCGAGTAATCGGATCAGCCGCTACGCTTTTCAAAGCGTGTAAGAACAAAAGGGCCGGCGGCGACCAAATGGGGTTGCTGCCGGTCCTTTTTTTTGGGCACGGCGATTGAGTTGATCCGTATCAACGCCTTGCCCCGCGATTCTGCGAAAGCCCTAGTAACTACTATCGATCCACAAACGAAAATAAGCATATGACGCCCGAAACCGCCGCTCACACCGTTATCGAAACCATCACCGCCATGGCCGCGGAGCAAAAGCCGCTCATGCTGCGTGTGATTCCGGAAGATGGCGCGACGTTCTGGACGCATTACCCCAAAGGCGACGCGCGCAGCGCATCGTGCAAAGCGCGGTGGTATTACCATGTGCACGCCGCAGGCAGCCGAGACGAAGACGAGCATGGGCACTTCCATCTGTTTTTGCACCGCACCCAACTGCCCGAAGGGCTGGCACCCAAGGTCTGGCCGCCACAAGGTGAGGACGCCAAAGCGCACGTGACACACGTCATCGGACTTTCGATCAACACGCTGGGGATCCCGCGCGCGTGGTTCGCGACCAATCGGTTTGTCACCAACGAGTTTCTCTATCCCGCCGATGTGATGATCGATCACTTGGCTGGCTTTAACGTCGACGACACGAAGGAAGACGATCTGGTCAACCGCTTCGTCACCGCGATGGTCGCGCTTTATCGTGAGGAAATCGCCGACCTTCTGCGTCGCCGTGATGAGATGCAGGAACACCTGGTCGCTGATCTGGGCGAGGCCGCCTACGAGAAAGAGAGCGGCGTTGAAGTGCTCGCGCAGATCCCGATCGATCTCGACGCAAAGATCAGCTCGCTTGAGCTGGAAGAGGCGTAGCGAGGGCGCTTGCCGCTCAAGATCTCTCCGCAGAAATCAAAAACTCCACATTGCCCTTCGGTCCGGTGATCGGACTTTCGATGACACCTTCAGTATCCCAATCAAACCCTTCTAACCATTGGCGAACTTCGCTGCACACGCGCTGATGCAGGGCGGTGTCGCGAACCACGCCGCCTTTGCCCACTTCGTGCTTTTCGACCTCGAACTGAGGCTTGATCAAGGCCACCAATCGGCATTGGGGCGCGGCCAATTGCAACGGGACATCGAGCACTTTGGACAGGCTGATAAAGCTCGCGTCGCATACGACCATGTCGCACGGGCGGTCGATCAATTCGGGCGTGAGAAGGCGCGCGCTGGTCCGCTCCAAAACGGTCACCCGTTTGTCCTGCCGCAGCTTCCAGGCGAGCTGATTGGTGCCGCTATCGACCGCGAACACATGCTCCGCCCCGCCCTGTAAAAGCACATCGGTGAAGCCGCCGGTCGAACTGCCAATGTCCATCGCCACCGCGCCTGCAGCGTCGATCTGGAAGTGCTCCAGAGCGTGCGCCAGTTTGATCCCGCCCCGGCTCACCCAAGGATGGTCACGCCCACGCACCTCCAGCGCCGCGTCCAAGGCGACCGGTTGCCCCGGCTTTTCCACCTTGGTCTCGCCTACAAACACCGTGCCCGCCATTATCAGCGCTTGAGCGCGGTTGCGGCTTTCCGCCAACCCGCGTTCAACCAGCAGCTGGTCCACCCTGAGCTTGCCGGATGAATTCGCGGAATGTTTTGACGCTTTAGCCATGGACGCCAACGCCGTTAGCGCGCATTGTCGGACCATGAAAGCGCTCTCCCACGTTCTCCTCGCCGCCGTCATTTCCGTCGCCGCCTGCGCCAACGCCGCGCAAAGCCCGCAAGCGCCGGAAGGTGAGGACTACGAAAACTATCTCGACGCGCCGCAAACACCCGGCACGTGGCTCTATTCCGACGAGGCAGCCGAAAGTCTGGGCCTGTTTGGCATAGGCAATCCGGTGCACCCCTTCGTCATTCGCTGCGACAAACAGGCCAAGCGTATTGGCTTGGCGCGTCGCACCGAAAAGGAAGGACCGCTCACGCTTGTGATCACGACAGAAACGACCACTCGCCAGCTCGTTGCGAACAAAGTGGAAGGGTACGGGTTGGTCGCGGCTGATCTTTCGCCCGACGACCCACTTCTGGACGCGATGGCGATCACCAAAGGACGATTTGCGGTGGAGCTTGAAGGAGAAGAGCCGCTCTACATCCCGGCCTGGGCCGAAGTGACGCGCGTGATCGAGGATTGCCGCTGAGCCATTATCGGGCGAATCATAGACCTATTTTCCACGAACAGCCCCCAATATACCCACCTGATTCTCACAGGTTTATCCACATCCGAGAAGCATGGCGTCGAAATCCCACGAGCCGGAGTCAAAAAACGCCCAAGGTTTCCCTCAGACGCTGGCTTGCACGCTTTTGCGCAACGATGTTCTATTCTGACGGGGTAAAAGATTTTTTCAAGTCTTGTCTCTGTCATTTGCATGATTCAAAACACTCTCAGGCCAGCGGTACACGCCAGGCTCGGCCCCCGGTGAAACGTTTCGGGGTCATGGCTTCAAAAGCGCGAAAGGAGGTGATCCGATGTCTCATGGTTCAGTAGCGAGGTCGGTGAAGATCCCTACGGAGCATATTCGGTAATTTCCTTTGCCGAGTAAGGCTACGTGAGCGGTGCTTCCGACCGCTGACCATGCAAAGGGCTGTACCCCGACGGGCGGTGCAGCCCTTTACATTTTGCGGAGCAGGAACGCGCGCTTTTCCCAAACGATCCTAGGATCGAGTGCTTTCATTGCGCGTTAATTGGCATGCGCCCGCGATCCACCTTCCGTGCATTAGCCAAGATCGGCCTGATGGCCGCGCTAGCGATGCTGTTTCCTGCGCCCGCCGCGACCCAATCGCAAGACAGCCCGACTGAAATCCGCCTGAACGGGCTCGATATCATTGATGTGGTGGTTGGCGGGGTGCCGGCGCGGCTTGAGGTCAATCCTGGCGCGACCGGGCCGATCATTCTCAACCCCGATATCGCAGCCAACGCTAATCTGGTGGCCGATCGTCAGTTGACCTATGATTACGGGCAAAGCCAGATCGAAAGCCAAATCGCACGCGCGTCCGTCAATTTCGGATCAGGCAATTCGAACGAGCGCGTGGCGTGGGCGCAAATTCCCGTGTCGTCCCGCGCGGATGGCGTCATCGGTGTGCAGCACCTTCCTTACGATCGTATCACCTTCATCCTGGGCGAAGAGGGGCCGGTCGAACGGGTCCAACGCCTCAAGCTCAAACGGAAGGGTGGACGCTGTTTTCCTCGATTAGGCACAGAAGTTGAAGTGGGCGATCGAAAACTGTTCGCCGTGTTCACGCTCAGCGTGGACGCCAACTACGTCTCGGCAAGGACCGCAAACTTCCTTGCGACTAATCTCGAAGGCGGCTTTATTGAAGGCAGCGAGAGCTTCATTGATCTCGACTTTGGGTTACGGCGACGCACAAAGGACATGCGGCTCGTCTATCCGATTGAACTCGGTGAACTCAAGGTGGACACCTTCGCGGTGCGGCTGAACGATCATGGCAAGGCCGATAAAGTGGGCGATCTCGCTGCTGATGATCCTCGCCTGCTCGACGGAACCATAATTGTCAGCCGCCGCAAAGGGCAAGGTCGCCCCGACGTCGTCACCCGTATTGGGCGCGCAGAAATGGCCCATTGTTCGCGTTTGACCTTCGATTTGGAAGCCAAGCAGATCGAGCTGTCCTGCGCCCTAAAGGATTAGGAGCAGCTTTGCGGGGTCATTCTCGCCCGGAAGGGCACACCGCGCTTGCTCTCTTTTTCGCTCCCGATTAGGCGAAGGCGCATGCAGTTCACGCGCCTACCCCACCCCTCGCCCACGCCGGACGCCGATCGGATCGAAGCGATCCGCGATCCCGGTTTTGGGACGGTGTTCACCGATCACATGGTCACGATCGAATACGACGAAGCCAAAGGCGGCTGGCATGCAGCCACCTTGGGACCACGCCAGCCGATCGCCCTCGATCCGGCGGCGAGCGTGCTGCATTACGCGCAGGAAATCTTCGAAGGGATGAAAGCCTTCCGCCATGCAGACGGCGGCTTGGCGTTGTTCCGACCCGAAGCGAACGCGGCGCGCTTCAACGCCAGCGCGCGGCGCATGGCGATGCCCGAATTGCCCGAAGAGCTGTTTCTCGA
Source organism: Pseudomonadota bacterium (assembly GCA_039186235.1). Taxonomy (GTDB): domain Bacteria; phylum Pseudomonadota; class Alphaproteobacteria; order Sphingomonadales; family Sphingomonadaceae; genus Erythrobacter. Next base: position 25,267 of record JBCDAE010000008.1, read on the forward strand.
AGCGGTACGCGTGGCGGTGGAAGCGGACGCCAGTTGGATGCCCGATATCGAGGGCGGCTCGCTCTACATTCGCCCCTTCATGTTCGCGTCCGAGGCCTTTCTGGGTGTGCGTCCGGCCAAGCAATACACCTTCGTCGTGATCCTGGCGTCCTCGGGCAATTATTTCAAAGGCGGGGTGAATCCGGTCAAAATCTGGGTCAGCCAGGACTACGTACGCGCGGCCCCCGGCGGGACAGGCGCGGCGAAGACAGGCGGCAACTACGCCGCCAGCCTTGTCCCCCAAGCCGAAGCAATCGCGCAGGGATGCGATCAGGTCGTCTTTCTCGACGCGGTTGAGCACAAATGGGTCGAAGAGCTGGGCGGCATGAACCTGTTTTTCGTGCGGCGCGACGGCAGCGTCATCACGCCGCCGCTGACCGGTACGATCCTACCCGGCATTACGCGCGAAAGCCTGATCGCGCTGTTGCGAGCCGAAGGCTTGGACGTGCGCGCAGAGCCATACTCGATTGACCAGTGGCGCGACGAAGCGACGAGCGGCGAGTTGCTCGAAACGCTGGCCTGCGGAACCGCCGCGGTGGTGACGCCGGTCGGCACGGTCGCCTCCCCTGGTGGGGAGTTCCAAATCGGCGCGGGCGGCATCGGGCAAATGGCCATCAAAATGCGCGAGAAGCTCGTCGGCCTACAGCACGGACGCGAGCCCGATGCGCACGGCTGGGTGATGCGGGTTTAGAGAAAAGCGGCACCGGATCTCTTAACTATGGTAAATTCTTAAGGTCTCGCTCGTACGAATAACCTCATGTCCGAGCTGAAACCCAACTTCACTATCCTCGTCGATGAGGCGCGGCGTGAGGTGCATTTTGCTGCATCGGGATTTTGGTCTCCAGACGATATGGTGCGGTTCCAAAGCACGCTGTTGCAAAAGTCCAAACCGCTTATCGAGCAGAAGATGCGTTTCAGGGTGCTTGGTGATTTGAGTGGGCTCGCCGTTCAAGATCGTCTGATGGCGGAATCCATGCGCTTCATGCTGCATGAATCGGAGAAGCTGGGTATGGAACGCTTAGCCATGGTTATCACAGCGCCCTTGGTCAAAATGCAGTACGCGCGCTTGGCCGACGGGTCGAACACCGAAATCTTCGAGACCAAAGGCGAAGCAATCGCTTGGCTGCGTCGCGTCTGAAGGCAGCGGTTTAACCCGCCGCTAACCGCCTCTGGCGTAGCGCCTCTACTCAATGGCGACGCTCGCTCCCACCTCTTCGATCCGCGCCGACGATCAGCGCCGCGAATTGTATTTCGCGATCGCCGGATTCTGGCAGCTTGAAGACATGCGCGCTTTCCTGGACGATCTGGCCAAAGCGGCGGCCCCGTTCCTCCGCGCCAAACGGCGCTTCGCCGCGATCGGCAACCTTGCGGAATTCGTACCGCAGGACCGCGCCACCGCCGACGCGATCCGCGACAGCCTGCTATTGGGCAACCGCAATGGCCTTACCAAGTTTGCGGTCGTTTCACCGCCCCCGCTCGTCAAGCTTCAATACAAGCGGATTGGGGCCGGACTCGACGTTGAATTCTTTGACGACGAAGCGAGCGCTCTCAACTGGCTTCGAGGCGAGGCCTAACCCTTTTCAAATTCGTCGCGAAACGCGTCGATCAGCCAGTTTGTCGCGGGCCCAAGCTGCGTATCGCGCCGCCACAGCGCGCTCAGCGTGTAGCGATCGCCGGGCTTCTCGGGCAGGTCTAGCTCCATCAAACGCCCTTGCGTCAGATCGTCGGCCACCATTTCACGCGGCATATTGCCCCAGCCCAACCCCTCTTTCAGCAGCGAGTGCTTTGCGCCGAGATCGCCAAGGCGCCAAGTGAGAGGGCTCAGAACCGAGAACTCGCGTCCCTGCGTCAAATCGGACCGATCGGCGAGGACCAACTGTAAATGCTGACGCGAAAGGCCCGGCGCGGCGTTCCCCTTGGCCACAGCGACCGATAGCGGATGGTCGGGGCTTGCGACCGGGATTAGGTCAATCTCACCCAGCGCCTGACGTTCCAACGCGGGATGTTGTGCGATTACGGGACCGCCGATGGCGAGATCAGCGTTTTCGTCCAATAGGCACTGCGCCACCGCGCCCAGCCCTTCGATATTCAGCGTCAGCGCCACGGTCGGAAACATGCGGCGAAATTCGCGCAGAACATGCGCGGTGACTTCGCCCGAAACCATCACGTCGACCACAAGGCCAACAGTCGATTCCAGCCCCGAATGCAGGCTTTGCGTCTTGGCCAAAAGCGCATCCACCGCGTCGGCCACCACACGCGCTTCAGCGAGCAGGCCCTCACCGGCTTCGGTGAGGACGGGTTTGCGCGAGCCTTCGCGTTCAAACAGCGTCACCGCCAATTGCGCCTCCAACTGCGCGACGCCGTAGCTGATCGCCGACACCGCGCGACCCATCGCCCGCGCCGCGCCGCCAAAACTGCCGTGCTCCACCACCGCCAGAAAGATGCGCAATTGATCGAGGGAGGGATCGCCAAGCTTCATAGGGTGATGTTCGAATAATTCGAACATCTTGGCAAGTTTTATCGCACTTATCTGTGCGATGATCCTAGCCTATCTCCGTGTTCAACAGAGCGAAACAGCCCTTTGGGCGGCTCTCACAGACTAGGAGAAACACCATGATTGAACTTCGTCCCTTTGAAAGCCTTGGCTCCGCCAATCACGGCTGGCTCGACGCGCATCACCACTTCTCCTTCGCGGGCTATCATGATCCGGCGCGCGTGCAGTGGGGACCAATCCGCGTCTGGAACGATGACATCATCGCTCCCGGCACCGGCTTTCCGACCCACCCGCACCAGGACATGGAGATCATCACCTATGTCCGCAAAGGCGCGATCACGCACAAGGACAACCAGGGCAATGAAGGCCGCACCGAAGCGGGCGATGTCCAGGTGATGAGCGCGGGCACAGGCATTGCGCATTCGGAATACAATCTGGAAGACGCCGACACGCAGATCTTCCAGATCTGGATCATCCCGAGCGAACGCGGTGGTCAGCCGTCATGGGGCGCCCGCGCCTTTCCCAAAGGCGATCGTGCCGGCCAGTTCGTGACCTTGGCCAGCGGTTCGGTGCCCGGCGGTGTCAACGACAACGAAGGTCCGCTACCGATCCGCACCGACGCCAAAGTGCTCGGAGCCACGATCAAGGCGGGCGAAAGCGTGACCTACGACATCGCCTCCGATCGCCGTCACCTCTATCTCGTGCCCGCCACCGGCAAGGTGCAGATCCAGGACACCATCGCCAAAGCGCGCGACGGTGTGGCGATCACGCAGATGGAGGAAATCACCATCACCGCGCTTGAGGACAGCGAAGTTGTCCTCGTGGACGCGGCCTAACCCCAGCGAGCCAGCCGAGCCCCACTCGGCTGGCTCTTTTCATTTCCAACACCCGCAACGGAGAATTCCCATGTCCAACATCCTGCATATCAAAGCCAGCATTCGCGGTGACGAAAGCATTTCAAACCAGATCGGTCAGGCGCTCGTGACCAGCCTCACTAAAGGCGGCGCAAACGTGAACACGCGCGATCTTTCGAAGAATGACATTCCTCTCGTGAGTGCCCCACGTTTCGAAGCGAACTTGACCCCCGCCGCCGACCGCACACCCGAACAGGCCGAACTCGCCGCTATCGCGGACACGCTGATTGCGGAGCTTGGGGCGGCTGACACGATCGTTTTCTCGACCCCGATCTACAATTTCGGTGTGCCCGCCGTGGTCAAAGCTTGGGCCGATCTGGTCGCGCGCGCTGGCACTACTTTCAAATACACCGAGAACGGCCCGGTCGGTCTTCTCGAAGGCAAGAAGGCCTACATAGCCGCTGCGTCGGGCGGGACACCGATTGGTGCGGATTTCGACTTCATGTCGACCTGGCTCACCTTCTTTCTCGGCTTTCTCGGCATCAAGGACGTCGAAGTGATCGCCGCAGACGGCATCATGGGCGCGGACGCCGAAGCCAAGATCGCCGCCGCAATCGAAAAAGCGTCGAATGTTTCTGTCGCCGCCTGATTGGCCGCTCACCTTCCCCAAAGCTCACACCCAAAGGAGAAATCCCATGAACACCCTCGCTCAAAGCGCCGCTCCGGTATCCGCCCCAAGCTCCGCGATTTCGGGTAAAGACGCCCTCGCCCTTGGCGGCCGCATCTTGCTCGCGACCATCTTTGTCCTCTCCGGCGTCACCAAGCTTGGCGCGGTGGAAGGAACGACAGGCTATATCGCAAGCGTTGGACTGCCCTTTGCCGAAGCCATTTTCTACGCGGTGGTCGCGCTGGAAATCCTCGGGGGCCTGATGCTGATAGCCGGGTTCAAAACACGTCTCGCGGCCATCGCGCTCGGCCTCTTCTCGATCGCGGCGGCGTTCACATTCCACGCCGACTTCGCCGACCAGAACCAGATGATCCACTTCCTGAAGAACCTCGCTCTGGCGGGCGGCATGTTCCAGGTCGCCGCCTTTGGCGCCGGTCGCCTGGCGCTCAGCCGCGACTGACGCTTTTACACAGGCTGTCCCTCGGAAACGAGGGTCGCAGGGAGGGCCGGGTCCGCACCCCCAAGGGCGGGCTCGGTCCTTTCACATTCTGGTAAGCTCCAGAGCCTGAATGACGCCTTCTTTAGTCTTGATCAAAGTCCTATGGATCACGCTCACAGTAATCCGATCGCGGCGCTACGTTGCTGGATAAATGAATGAGCGACCTAGTAGCCTCAAGGATGCGCAAAACCCACTAGTTTGGTGTCAATACGATTACACTTGCCGAAATCCCAAAAGCTCCATTTGCATTTGAAGCGCCTCTAAATAGCACTATTGACTATTGATGATGATATACATCATTATCCGCATCATAGTTGAAGCAAATGGATTGGAGAGAGAGACATGACTGGTCTCCCCACAGGAGAAGCGTTCGACTTGCTAAAGCAATACGGTTTCGAAACAGCGGAAGAAGTCTATTACCTCGCTCAAGCGGTAGGCCCTGAATTGTCTCAATTGGTGGGCATTGCTCCTGTCGAAATTCAATCGACCCTTGGTAACCAGCTTAACCTGATCCCACAGGAAAGCGCGCAAAAGCTTGAAGAACTGGAAATGCCTATGGGCGTCCCGATCGATCGCGGCCCGCCGCGCGGCTCGATGCCAAGTTTTGCGCCTGTCATTCAATCCTCGAAATCATCGGTCAATTTGATTGACGGTTCGATGCCTATGATACGCAATCAGCAAAGCCGCGGAACCTGTGTATCTTTTGCTACCAACGCGGTCCTTGAATATTACTTTGCTAATCTCGGCAGCGAGATCGATTTATCCGAACAGTTCACCTACTGGAATTGCAAGCAAAACGATGGGATTCCGAACAGCTCTGGCACCTGGCTGTCGGTTTCTTTCCCGCTCATTGAACGCGACGGGACCTGTCCAGAACATGTTTGGGCCTACCAGGCTGATGGCTGCCAAACCGAAGATTGCGGACCTCCACCGGTTGCGGCTTTTACAAGTGCCCTTCCCTATCGCAGCCTTACGCGCTCAATCGCATCGAACGCAGTAGATGATATCAAAGCCGCACTGGAAGGCGGCAATTTGGTCGCTTTCTCAGTTCCCGTTTTTAGGAGTTGGAGGCAAAACCCCTCGGTCAAATGGGAGGGCAAAATCAATATGCCGCTCCCCAACGATATTGTCGAAGGCGGGCACGCCATGTGCTTTGTCGGTTATGAAGAAAGCGACAAGCCTGGTATGGGTGGCGGGCGCTTTATCTTGCGCAATTCCTGGGGGCAGGATTGGGCGCCCAACTGCCCATATGGCGCGGGGTACGGAACGATTCCCTTCGCCTATATTGCAAGACACTGCTCGGAAGCTTATACTGTGGTGTGAAATGTCGTTAGAGTGGAAAGATCTCCCTATTCCCGAAGATGACCGGGAAACGCTTCGCACTAAGCTAGCGGGCAAGGAACCATCCCATGTGGTGGCCTTGGCAAAAGGAGCGCCAGACCTCCTGGCGAGAGTGATACCTTCAACCAGCGTTGAAAAAATCTCCTCTGCGTTTCCGGGGCCTAACCCGAAGCTTCAAGCGCTCCAAAATTTAGACTCGTCGAAGTTTTCACTGGGTGCCAGACTTTCAAAAGCCCCGACTTTTGGCGATGAGAAAACATTTCGCACGGAACGAGACAAGCTTGTATCAGAGTTAGGCAAGGCGACGTCGATGACCGAAAAAGAGCAGTTGGGTAAAGCGCTCACAGACCTCTATACCCGACGTTCAGCGTAAGGCATTCAGCCTCAAAAGCCGCCCTAATCCAAAGGCGGCAAGCCAATCCTCAAGTCATCCAGCCACACATCGGCCACCGCATCTGACGGCGCACGCCAGTCGCCACGCGGGGAAAGTGCACCCATCGACGACACTTTCGGCCCATTAGGCAGCGCGCTTCGCTTGAACTGCGAAAAGCCGAAGAAGCGATGCGCGAATTTTTCGAGCCAGCCCGAAATCGCAGCCAGATCGTATTCGTTCTTGCGATGCTCCGGGAAGCCGGAGGGCCACTGCCCCGCTTGCGCGTCCTTCCACGCGTGCCACGCGAGAAACGCGATCTTGCTCGGGCGCTGACCCACACGGATCGTGTGGTGGAGGAAGAAGTCGTTCAATTCGTAAGGCCCGATATGCGCCTCGGTGTCCTGAATGGCGCCGTCCTCTCCCGCGGGCACCAATTCAGGCGAGATGACCGTGTCGTAGACGCTCATCAAGACTTCGCCGCAAGCCTCACTGAATTGTTCGGTCTCCACCGTCCAGCGGATGAGATAGCGGATCAGAGTCTTCGGGACGCCCGAATTGACGCCGTAATGGCTCATGTGATCCCCCACGCCATAGGTGCACCACCCCAGCGCGAGTTCGGACAGGTCGCCTGTCCCAACGACGAAGCCTGAATGCTGCCCTGCCAAACGGAACAGGTAATCGGTGCGAAGGCCCGCTTGGACGTTTTCAAAGGTCACATCGTAGACCGGCTCGCCCGCGCCAAACGGGTGGCCCATGTCTTTGAGCATACGCTGGGCAGCGGGTTTGATATCGATCTCTTCGGCTGTGATGCCGAAGGCTTCCATCAGCTTCCAAGCGTTGGACTTGGTCCCCTCCGACGTCGCAAAGCCGGGCATCGTGTAGCCCCGGATCGTGGTGCGCGGCAGGCCCAGCCGGTCGCACGCTTTGGCCGCGACGATCAGCGCGTGGGTCGAATCGAGTCCCCCCGAAATCCCGATGATGAGTGACTTGGCCGACGTCGCCTGGATGCGCCGCATAAGGCCATCCACCTGGATGTTGAACGCTTCGTAGCAATCCTCGTCGAGCGTCTTGGGATCGTTGGGCACAAAGGGGAAGCGGCGGATCGGGCGCATAAGGCCAATGTCGCCCTCTCCTGCGTTGTGCTCGAACACGATCCGGCGGAAGCTGTCCTCGGGCCGGCCATGCGCTTCGGCGGCGTCGCTAAACGTGCCGTTGCGCATCCGCTCCAGCGCAATCCGATCCGTGTCGACGTCAACAATGCAAAGCTCCGGCTCAAGATCGAAGCGCTCGCTTTCTTTGAGCAGTGTGCCAAGCTCGTAAATAACGCCCTGCCCATCCCAGGAAAGGTCGGTCGTGCTCTCGCCGTGCCCGCTCGCAGAATAAACATAGGCGCACATCGACCGTGAAGAACTGGAACGGCAGTGCAAGTGCCGATCTTCCGCGCGCCCAATCGTAACGGGCGAGGCGGAAAGGTTGCAAAGGATGTTCGCGCCCGCCAGCGCGGCCAGCGTGCCCGGCGGGTTCGGCGCCCAGAAATCCTCACAGATCTCGACGCCAAAGGTGAAGCCGGGGAGTTTGGCCGAGGCGAAGACCAGATCGGTGCCAAACGGCACTTCCTCGGTCGCCACCGCAATCCACAGATCCTGACATTCGCGGCCATGCGCGAAATAGCGCTTTTCGTAGAACTCGCGGTAATTGGGCAGGTAGCTTTTCGGCACCGCGCCGAGCAGTTCTCCGCCCGCGATCACCAGCGCGCAATTGTAAATCTTGCCGTTCCGCCGCAGCGGCGCGCCGATCACCAGAACCGGCGAAAGCTCCGCGCTCGCTTCGACCACTTCGGCCACGCCACGCTCCACGCGATCCAGCAGCGCGGCTTGCAAATGCAGATCGTCAATCGCGTAAGACGACAGCGTCAGCTCGGGATAGACCAGCAGATCGACATGGCATTCGTGCGCGCGTTTCGCCTCGCTGATCACGCCCGCGGTGTTGTAGGCGACATCGGCCGGGCGGCAGCACGGCGTGGAAGTTCCCACGCGCACAAAGCCCTGTTTATGCATGTCAAAAAAGCTGTGAGCGGTGTCCGCCATAGCGCGCGGTTACCTCCAAAAAGCTGCCTTTCGCCCGCCCTAGCCGCTCTGCGCCCGATTAGGAAGCGCAGCGAGGCAAAGCTGCGCTTTCAGGGACAACAGCGATTCTGGCGATTGCGCCCGGTTGCGCTTGGTCCGCCCATGAGCCACTTGAGGGCGGTCAGGGTCAATTCGACTTTCCCTCCCGTTCAGGAGACACGCATTATGGCCGATCCCACCTACACTCCCCCCACCGTCTGGACATACGACACCGAAAGCGGTGGCCGCTTTGCCTCGATCAACCGCCCGACAGCGGGCGCGCGCGAAGAAAAGGCGCTGCCCGAAGGCGACAACCCCTTCCAGCTCTACAGCCTCGCGACGCCCAACGGCGTCAAAGCCACAATCATGCTCGAAGAGCTTCTGGAAAAGGGTCACGCCGGCGCTGAGTACGACGCCTACACCGTCAACATCGGAGACGGTGTGCAGTTCACCAGCGGCTTCGTCGATGTGAACCCCAACTCGAAGATCCCCGCTCTGCTCGACAAGAGCGGCGACACGCCGTTCCGTGTGTTTGAATCGGGCGCGATCCTTGTCCATCTGGCTGAAAAGTTCGGCGAGTTCCTACCCACCGATCCCGCCGCGCGCGCCGAGGTTTTGAGCTGGGTGTTTTTCCAGGTCGGCACCGGCCCGTTCATCGGCGGCGGCTTTGGCCATTTCTACGCTTACGCCCCGGAAAAATATGAATACCCCATCAACCGCTATGCGATGGAAACGAAGCGTATCTTCGATGTGGTTGATCAGCGTTTGTCCGACAACCGCTTCCTGGCCGGTGACGATTACACGATCGCCGATATCGCGAATTGGCCGTGGCTCGCCCCGTTCGTAGCCGGCATGATCTACAACGAAGCCAAGACCTTCCTGTCGATTGACGACTACAAGAGTGTTGGCCGCTGGGCGCGCGAAATCGCCGAGCGGCCCGGCGTGCAGCGCGGACGCATCGTCAACAAAGCGTGGGGAGATGAGAACTCGCAGCTTCTCGAGCGCCACTCGGCCGCCGACTTTGAAGGCAAGAAACTCGACTGGTCGTTCTAGACCTCTCAGACTCTTGCCGAAACTAGGGGCTGGAAATCGCACGATTTCCGGCCCATTGTTTTAGGCAAGAGAGAGGACACAATCTTGGCTTCAACGCCAATGGCCACACAATCGGCGGCGCCGACCCCGCGAATTCGGCTGATGGAAAGGATAGGCTACGGCTTGGGAGACGTTCCCTCAGGCCTCTATCTGAATTTCTTCAGCGCTTATCTTCTGTTCTTCTTTGTTGATCTGGGCGGCGTGGCGCCGGCGGCAATGGCGCTCATGCTGCTGCTTTCGCGTCTTTTCGATGCTTTTACGGATCCGGTCATGGGGATGATCAGCGATCGCACGCGAACGCGCTGGGGGCGCTATCGGCCCTACATCCTGTTCGGCGCCATTCCCTATGGGGTCACCGGATATCTGATTTTCGCCGCGCCAGACCTATCGCCGGGGTGGCTGCTGGTCTGGGCCTATGTCACTTATGGGATGACCATGCTGGCCTTCACCGCCGCGAACGTGCCCTATTCGGGCCTGCTGGGCGTGATCTCCCCCTCGACCGAAGAGCGCGCTAACGTGACCGCCTATCGCATGTTTTTCTCCGGTTTCGCCGGGATCATGGTCGGTGTGTTGGCGACGACCCTCGTGCGCGAATTGGGCGGAGGCGACGAGGCGCTGGGCATCAAACTCACCATGGGCGTGTTCGCCACCGTGTCCTCGCTTTGCTTTCTGATCACTTTCGCCACCACAAGAGAGCGCATCCCAGCAGCGGAATCGAAGGGTTCAATCTCGGGCGATCTCGGTCGTCTGTTTCGCACGGGCGCGTGGATCGCTACAGCAATCGCGGCGATTTTCGGCGTGATGGCCATCGCCAGTCGCGCAGTCAGCGCAAAGTTCTGGTTCCAGTATGTCGCGGGCGACGACGGAACGCCGGTCTTTCTATTTCTGGATCGCTTCGGCTTGTGGCTGACGGCGCTCGCGCTTGGCCAAGTGTCAGGGGTGATCATCGGCTACGCTTTGCAGAGACGCTTTGAAAAATCGCATCTGATTATCGCGGGCGGCGCGCTCAAAGTCACCGCCATGACTGTCTTTTACCTGCTCCCTCTCGACGCCGTTTGGCCCCAAACTTCGGCGCAATTCTTCGTTGGCGTGGGCTTCGGGTTTCTGATGGTTCTATCCTTCTCAATGTTCACCGACATTGCCGAATATATCGACTGGAAATCGGGTGTGCAGATGACCGCGCTTACGATGTCAGCCTCCATCTTTGCGGTGAAGGTCGGTGCGGGACTGGGCGCAGCCACCCCCGGACTGGTTCTGGAATTGACCGGGTTTGAACGCGGCGTCGCGCAGAGCCCCGAGGCGCTGGCGGGGATCGAGTTCGCTTTCGCCTGGTTGCCCGCTCTGATCCTCATACCGGCGGCTGTTGCGATGCTGTTCTACCGGCTTAGCCACAAGCTGATGCGGCAGGTGGAAACCGATCTGAGCGCGCGGCGTTCCTCGGTTTAGGAAAAGGTTCGATTTGAGCCTTCCCTTTTGTGACAGCCCCGTTATACGGGCGCGCTCCTGCTGGGGTGTAGCCAAGTGGTAAGGCAGCGGTTTTTGGTACCGCCATTCGCAGGTTCGATCCCTGCCACCCCAGCCAAACCCTCAGGGTTGATCTTCCAAGACCAGTTGCGCAAGTTTCGTTCCCGACAGCCACGCCCCTTCGACGCGGGGGCTGTGCAGGTAATCGCCCGCGACCCCGATCCGCGCTTTGGAGTCAAAGTACGCCGGTTCGGCCGGCAGACTTGCAGGCTGGGCGTAAAGCCAGCGGTGCGCGGCGAGATGGATAGGCTTGACCGGCTCCGTGCCGGTTTGCGCGAAGAAGTCCGCTAGCAGGATTTCGGCGACTTCTTCTTTGGGCCGGTCGATAATCTGTCGACTAGACTTAGGGCTCGCGTGGAGAACCCAATTCTCCACGCCCACACGACCTGGCTTGGCCGAGTCGCGCGCCGCCCACGAAATGCGCTTTTTGGGCTCACGAAAAATGTCTCGTGCGATGGGAAGCCGCCGGTCGAAGGCCACCATCACCGCCCAACAGGGCTCCGATGTGACGCTGCCCGCAATTTGCGCAAACTTGGGCGCAACCTCTTGCAGAAGGTCGCTCGCCTGCTCGGCGGGTATGGTCACCAGGACGTTCGAGGCTGTCTGAGTGTCTCCGTCGGACGTGGATAGACGCCACCCGCTGTCCAGCCTCAGAAGGTGTTCAACGCGCGTGTTCCAAGACACGGTGCCCAAGGCCCGCGCCATCGCCTGAATCGGGGCATTCATGCCCGGTGTGCCAACGAAAGCGGGATCGTTTTCGCGCCGCGAGGCGGCGGCCCATCGCGCCGCCGCGCCCATCTTCTCCCATTTTTCCACGACTGCGAGGAAACCGGCATCGCGCGCGGTGAAATACTGCGCGCCGTGATCGAACCGAACCGTCTCCGGCCCTTTTTCGCTGGGGATCTCAACCCGCCGCGTGGCCATGCGCCCGCCTGGTCCTCGGCCTTTGTCGAACACCTGCACGCTGCGCCCGCCCGCGCTTAGCTTTGTCGCGCAGGCGAGCCCGGCCATCCCTGCCCCCACGATCGCAATGTCGCTGTGTGATCCGCCCATATTCGGCCTAACGCGCCAATTGACCTGAAGTTTCGCTGCGCCTTTAGGGGGCGCTTCGGGGCGGCATAGCCTCGGCCACAAGCACTGAAAAGCGCTCTTCGCTGTCGAGCCAACGGGACTGCGGTTCCCACCCTCCAGCCAGCAATAGCGTGTAAGACGTGCGGCGGCTGAATTTGTGGCTGTTTTCGGTATGAAGGCTTTCGCCCGCTTCCATCCTAAAGCTCTGGCCCGCGACCAAAAAGGAGATGTCTCGCGTCGCGACCAAGTGCATCTCGATCCGCGCGTACTCATCGTTCCAGCGCGCTTCATGGCGCAAGCTGTCGACAGGAATATCGCCCTTGAGCTGGCGGTTGATGCGCCGCACGAGATTGAGATTGAAGCGCGCCGTTACCCCTTCGGCGTCGTCGTAAGCTGCAATCAGCGTGTCTTTCTTTTTGATCAGGTCCATGCCGATCAACAGCTTCGCGCCCTCGCCCAAAGTGGCGCGCATGGCGCGTAGCAAGTCGACGGCGCTTGGTGCGATCATGTTTCCAATGGTGGAGCCTGGGAAAAAGCCGAGCTTAGGCAGGCCTTCAATCGCGCGCGGCAATTCCACGCGGCGCATAAAGTCCGCTTCCACCGGATGGACCGGAAGGCCCGGAAACTTCGCGCCAAGTTCGCGCGCCGATGCGCGCAGGAAGTCACCCGAAATGTCCAACGGCACATAGGCTGCCGGCTCAATGGCTTTGAGCAGAAGCGGTGTCTTGATCGAGGAGCCTGATCCAAACTCCACAACCGCGCGACCCGGCCCGATCATCTGCGCGAAATCCGCTCCATGCGTTTGCAGAATCTCCGTCTCCGCGCGGGTGGGATAATATTCGGGCAGCTGGGTGATGTCTTCGAACAGTTTCGAACCCGCGTCGTCGTAAAGCCAGCGCGCCGGGATCGCCTTCTGCGTTTGCGAAAGCCCTTCCAACACGTCCGCGCGAAAGGCGGTGTCGATCCCCTCTGCATCGCGCTCGACTAGAGCAAGGCCTTGTTCCTGAGGCATTTTAGAGGTCCTTGGCGAGGCGAAGGCCGGTGAATTGCCAGCGTTGATGCGGGTAGAAGAAGTTGCGATAGGACGCGCGTGAATGGCCGCGCACCGTGGCGCAGCTGGCGCCCTTGAGCACGCACTGCCCGCTCATGAACTTGCCGTTATATTCGCCGACGGCTCCATCGGCGGCGCGAAACCGCGGATATGGCAGGTAGGCGGACGAGGTGAACTGCCAGACATCGCCAAACAGATCGGCTCCCCCAACCGGCAGGGGAGGTGCGGCGCTGTCCAGCTGTTGCCCGGCGAATGGGTCATGCGCCAAGGGCGATCCCTCTCTGTCTTGCCCCCGCGCGATCGCCTCCCATTCGAACTCAGTCGGCAAGCGCCCGCCTGCCCAGGCTGCGTAGGCGTCCGCCTCAAAATGCGAGATGTGCGCCACGGGCGCGTCCGGATCGCGATCCCGCCAGCCAGTGTGGGTAAAGTGCTCTTCGCCCCGCCAGTAAAGCGGCGCGGTGACTTTTTGCGCGTTCACCCACGCCCATCCGTCAGCCAGCCAAAGGCCCGCGGTCTGGTATCCACCATCGGCGATAAAAGCGTCCCACTCGCGATTCGTGACGCAGCGATCCGCCAACGCGAAGGGTTCGAGCAAGACGCGGTGGAGCGGCCCTTCGTTGTCAAACGCAAACCCTTTGCCATTGTGACCGATCCGCGCGACACCGCCGGGATGTTCGTACCAGCCGATCTGCCCATGTTTGGGGCGAGCGGACGGCATAGATTCCTCCCACATCGCTGGACCGATTGGATTCTGAAACAAAGCGTGTTTGATGTCGGTCAGCAGCAGCTCAATATGCTGTTGCTCGTGCGCGATGCCCAATTCTATCAGCGGCGCCAGGTCTGGATCACCAAGAACATCCTCCATCGCTGTGTCCACCGCGGCGCGCCAGTCCAAGATCTCCGCCAAGCTGGGGCGCGACAGCATGCCCCGCCCTGCGCGCGCGTGCCTAGCACCTTCCGCTTCGTAGTAGGAATTGAACAGATAGGGGTATCGATCGTCGAACAGGCGATAGCCCGCACCGTGATCGCGCAGCAAGAAGGTTTCCCAAAACCACGTTGTGTGCGCCAAGTGCCATTTGGCAGGCGAAGCGTCTTCCATCGACTGCAAGCACGCATCCGCTTCGCTGAGCGGTTCAACCAAGCCTTCGCTCAAAGCGCGCGTGGCCGCGAAACGTTCCGCCCTTGACGCTCCACCCGATTGCACGAAGGCCGCCGCGCTTTCAGGCGGCTGAGATAAGGGCACGGTTGCACTCCCCCTTTGTCGCAAGACCTAGAAGCGTGCATGGCGCATCAGAGTGACAAAAGAAAGGCATTGCAGCGCGTTATCGCAAGCCAGCTTGTCACTCAGGGCTGTCCAACGCGCTTAACAGACTTACCCAAGCGTTGGATCAAGCGCGAAAGCGTCTCCTAGAGCCGGAAACGACCCTGAGGATTTCTATGTAAGTGACGGCGGGACTTGACCGCTCAGGCCGCGTCAGCGCGCTCCTGCACCGCCGCGTCGTTCAGCATCTCGGCCAGCAGGAAGGCCAGCTCAAGCGATTGCTCCGCGTTCAAGCGCGGATCGCAATGCGTGTGATATCGGTCGCCCAGCGCGTCGTCGGTGATGGCCACCGCGCCGCCCACGCACTCGGTCACATCTTGTCCAGTCATCTCGATATGAATGCCGCCCGGATGCGTCCCTTCGGCGCGGTGCACATTGAAGAAGCCACGCGCTTCGGCAAGAATCCGGTCAAACGGACGTGTTTTATAACCGCTGTCCGATTTGATGACGTTGCCGTGCATCGGATCGCAGCTCCACACAACGGGGTGCCCTTCGCGTTTCACGGCACGGACAAGCTTGGGCAGGCCGTCCTCGACTTTATCGTGGCCATAGCGGCTGATCAGCGTGATCCGGCCCGGCTCGCGAGCCGGATTAAGCTCGTCGAGAAGGCGCAGCAGCGTGTCCGGTTCCAAGCTCGGGCCGCATTTCATGCCCAGCGGATTGCCGATGCCGCGCGCAAACTCGATATGCGCGCTGCCATCGAAGCGGGTGCGATCACCGATCCACAGCATATGCGCGGACGTGGCGTACCAATCGCCCGTGAGCGAGTCTTGCCGGGTCAACGCCTGCTCATAAGGAAGCAACAAGCCTTCGTGGCTGGTGTAGAAACTTGTGCCCTGCAATTGCGGAACGGTTGCGGGATCTACCCCGCACGCTTCCATAAAGTCGAGCGCTTCACCGATACGGTCCGCGGTTTGCGAGAACTTGTCGGTCCACGGCGTGCGGCCCATGAAATCAAGCGTCCACTGGTGCACTTGCCGTAGGTTCGCGTAGCCGCCACCGGCGAACGCGCGCAACAGATTGAGCGTCGAGGCCGCCTGCGAATAGGCGCGCACCATGCGCCCCGGATCGTTGCGACGCTTTTCGGCGTCAAATTCGATGCCGTTGATGTTGTCACCCAAATAGCTTGGCAATGTGACATCGCCCTTTGTTTCAGTGGGCGACGAGCGCGGCTTGGCGAATTGACCCGCCATCCGGCCCACTTTCACCACTGGGCGCTTGCTTGCGAACGTCATGACCACCGCCATCTGCAGCAGCACGCGGAACGTGTCGCGAATGTTGTTGGGGTGGAACTCGGCGAAGCTCTCCGCGCAATCGCCGCCCTGCAACAGGAATGCGCGCCCTTCCGCTACTTCGGCCAGATCGGCCTTCAGCGCGCGCGCTTCGCCGGCAAAGACCAGCGGGGGATAGGCCTCAAGCGTTGCCACCGCGTCCGCCAACTCGGCGGCGTCTTCGTATTGCGGCAGGTGCTTAGCTTCAAAGCGAGTCCAGCTGTCCGGGGTCCAATTGCGAGCCATGATGATAGTACGATCTTTGTCTGGTTGAGATTACATGTAAATTTGGAGCAGCGGCGCCCTTACCACACCCACCGTCCAAGGTGGAGAGCGCGGCTACACGCGCAAAGTTACAATTGTAAAGCCTTCAAAGGGATTGCGACAATTTTGTTTCGCGCTGTTACGGTGCAGGACGCTCCGGCCGCTCGCGCGAAAGTAGGGTTCAACGGCTTTGCGCGCCCGGACCTTGCACCGGGCCGATCACTCCGGCTTGCGCTTTGGGCTTAGGCGGCTCCAACGGAGCGACTTCCGCCAACTCCTGACCCTCGGGAATGATCGCAAGGCGCAGCGGCGCTCCCTGCGCAAAGTATCGATCCGCCAGGAACTGCATGATGCGTGGATCGGTGCGCGAATAATCGCTGAGCAGAGACGGCAACAGCTCAATCCGGCGTGGATCAAAGCTCGCTCCTTCGAGGTTGAAGAGCCAGAACTGGTTCCCGGTCGAGGCTCGCCTGATCTGCTGCGCCAAGGGGCCCGTCACGCGATTGATCTCATCGTCGGTCGGCGGGCTTGCAGCGAGCTCTTTCGCGATGCGATCGGCCTCAGCAAAGAACAGCGGGAGAATATCGGGCTCGATCTGTGCAATCGCGGTGATCGTGCCACCCCCTTCCAAATCGGTGGGCCAGTTCAAATAGACTTGGGGTGAATAGGCCGCGCCCGCCTCTTCGCGCAGCGCGTCGAGCAGTCGGTTGTTAAATATCTGCGTGAGGATTTCGATCTGGCGCGATTCCCGCAGCGCGCGCACCCCTCCTCCACTCTCCCACACCACGACCGCAGCGGCCTGATTATCATCGCCGCGATGGTTCAAGACGGTCGGCAGTGGCGCAGGCGCAGGGAAATCGGGCACACGTTGCGCGATATCGGTCGGGATGGATTCTGCAGGCGCGAGGGCGCCAAATGTCTCAGCCAGTTTGGCAATGATAGGCTCTTTATCGAATTGCCCGAAAACGAGCACCTCCACCGGGCCTTGCGCAAGCAGCGGTTCCCAGACCTCCCGAAAGCCCTCCGGTGTCGTGTCTTTCAGCGTTTCAGGGTCAGGCGTTTCGAAACGCGGGTCGCGATCGGTGACGAGATACGTCATGTCGCGGCCAATCACCCCGCCCGGGCTTGTCGCGTAGGTGTTGTAAGCCAGTTCTAGCGCGGCTTTTGATCGGTTCACGGGTTCTGGATCCCAGCGCGGCATGCCAAGCTTCGCAGCAAACAGGTAGAGCTGATCTTCCACATCGGCGGAGCGTGTTTGCGCCGTGAGGGTGAACACGGCGTCGTCGATGGCAAATTCAAAGCCGAGCTTGCGACCCGTCGCCAGTCGATCCAGTTCGTTCTGGCCCAGTTCTCCAATGCCCGAACCCACAAGCGCCGCCTGCCCCAGCGTCGCGTACACCGCGCTATCGGCGTCGAACGCACGATATCCGGCTCCAAAGCGGACCCTTACGGTCACGCGACCAGGCTCGGCATCGTTCGCCCACAGCAGCGCGCGAACTCCGTTGGAGAAATTGACTTGCTCGACTTCCAGAATGCCAATGGGCTCGCGGCTTATCACCGTTCCCGGCTCACCAATCGGCGGCAAATCGTCAAACTTGATTGACTGCGCGGCCAAACGCGCGCTTGAATCGATTTCGACCTGCGTCGCCAGAGCGAGCCGCAGAGCCTCCGCGTCGGCTTCGCCAGGCTGCGGGGTGACATAGACCGAACGCACCACATCACCTTCAAACAAGGCTTTCGTGCGAGCGAGCACCTCCTCCGGTGTCAGACGATCCTTCATTCCCGCAAACACATCGCGCACGACTTCGGGCGAGGCGACCGTTTCCCGGATATCGACCGCGTTGACGATGTTGTCCGCCAGTCGCGAACCGGCCTGTACGCTTTCCTGCTCCACGCCGTTTTCAAACACGACCGCGTATTCGGCGGCCTCGCGATCAATTTCTTCCTGCGTAGGTGGGTTGGCGATGGCGTCGGCGATCACGCTGCGCACATCAGCGAGCGCCGCCTGCCAGTCATCCGTTAGCGGAGCAAAACTCACAAACGTCGCATCGGTCGATCGCGAGATGTCGTCTTGCCCCACGCTGGCGTAAAGGAAGCTCCCCCCGCCCCGCGCGCGCGCTTCCAGGCGGCGATTGATGATGGACTGCGCCAGGGAGTCGAGCAGCAACCCTTCATTATAGACAATCGTATCCTGAACTTGCCGCCACGGGCGCATGATCGCGTATGTCAGGTTGCGCGGAAGATCCGCCTCGACCGCAACGGCCAGTTCGCCAATGGGCCAGCCGGTCCCCGCGGCGGCGACTGTGCCTTCTGGCGCAATCGGATCGCCGAAATCGGGCGCGCTGGCGCCCTCGCCTTGCCCTTCCCAATCGCCGAACCACTCTTCGATGAGACCGGCCAACACTTCCGGATCCTGATCGCCGGCCACCACGACAACGGTGTTTTCAGGGCGATACCAGCGGCGGTGAAATTCAGCGACTTGTTCGCCTGTCGCCGCTTCCAGAGTTTCGACAGTGCCGATGGGATTGCGCGTCGACAGACGTTGCCCTGCGAAAAAAGTGCGGCGGGTGGTCGTGGCGACGCGCTCGGAAGCTCCACCGCGTTCGCGTTTTTCTGCCAGCACAATCGGCAATTCCGCTTTGACGTTGGCGTCGCTCAACACCGGTTCGCGGATCATGCCCGATAGGTATTTGAAGCTTTCGACCAGTTTGGCGCGGTCTGCATTGGGAAGGTCAAGCTTGTAAGCCGTGTGGGTTGGGCTGGTTTCGGCGTTGGCGTCGCTGCCAAAGGTCGCGCCGAGGCGTTGCCAAGCCGCAATCGCCTCGGCCTGCCCTAGATATTTGCTCTCGCGAAACAGCAAGTGCTCCAGAAGGTGCGCGTAACCTTGCTCAGGATCGCGCTCATGCAAGGACCCGGCGTCCACACGTACGCGGATTGATACTTGTCCAGGCGGCACCCGATTGCGGCGCACCGCGTAACGCAGTCCGTTGTCCATCTCCCCGAACAGCCATTGGCGGTCCACGGGTACATCGCTGCCACGATAAAGCCAAGGCACCTCATCGCCGGTTTGCAGCGCCTCTGGCGCGCGGATCGGGATTTCGTCTGGAGAAGCGGGAGTGGCGGCTTCTTGCGCAGTGGAAGGGAAAGCCAGTCCAAGTGGAGCGGCGATTAGAAACAAGGCGCAAATGGCGCGGGAGAAAAACTTCATGGCGTCCACCTATAAAGCGCGAAGGACTGAAGGGATAGTGAACGCGACTCTTATTCTCCACGCTTGCCCTTGTTCCCGCGCGTACCTATATTTTGGCCATGTTTATTGAGACGGAAACCACTCCGAACCCCTCCAGCCTCAAATTCTTGCCGGGCCGCGCGGTTATGACCGCCGGAACTCGCGAATTCGCGTCGTTTGAGGCCGCCGAAGCGAGCCCGTTGGCGCAAGCGATTTTTGACACCGGCGAGGTTGTGAACGTTTTCTTCGGATCCGACTTTGTCACGGTAACCGCCGCCCCCGGCTCGGATTGGAGCGCGTTGAAACCGGAAGTGACCGCCATCTTGCTGGATCATTTTGTATCCGAAGCGCCTCTCTTTGCAGGCGGGTCAGCCGATGGAATCAACGTTCCGGGCGAAGAAGAGAGTCTGCTCGTCGAAGACCGCGCAGAAGACGCTCAGATCATTGCGAACATTCACGAACTTCTCGAAACCAGGGTCCGTCCGGCGGTGGCAAGCGATGGCGGCGACATAGCCTATCGCGGGTTTCAGGACGGCGTGGTGTATCTGTCCTTGCAAGGCGCCTGCTCCGGATGCCCGTCGAGCACCGCGACACTCAAGCACGGGATTGAAGGCCTCTTGAAGCACTACGTGCCCGAAGTCACGGAAGTCCGCGCGGCCTGATTCGCGCGAAACTCGCGAATATCTTCGTCACATCTGATCGCATTGCCGGACTTGCCCATCACCTATCGGTGAGGCAGTGCTTTGCGAATGCGCGTTCTCGCCATCGAAACCGCCAGCGAAGCCTGTTCGATTGCCCTTCTTGATGGCAACCGTGTGATTGCACACGACCATCAAGTGTTAGGTCGTGGCCACGCGGAGAGGCTGGTACCCATGATTGCGGCCTTGCCCGAAAAGGGCCGCGCGGATCGTATCCTCGTCTCGCTTGGTCCAGGCAGCTTCACTGGTGTGCGCATTGGATTGGCGACGGCGCGCGCGCTGGGAGTAGCCTGGCAAGCCGAAGTGCAAGGCTATCCGACGCTTCGCTTGGTCCAGCTGCGCGCGTGGCAACCAACGCCGCGGCCTGTGACGGTTTGCATGAACGGAGGGCATGGCGAATGGTTTGTTCAGAGCTTTTCAGCGGGTGGCCAGCCTGACAAGGAGGTGCAATCGCTTTCACCCGAACAGGTGCTAGCGAGCGGAACTCAGAACGTAATTGTCGGCAACCGAGCCAATGAATGCGCCGCTTTGTTCGACGACGACCGTCTAGCGCTCGACCTCTTGCCCGATGCCAGCCAGGCCTATTTGCTGCACGAGGCGCACCTTACCGATGATCTTCGTCCAATCTACGGCCGAGCGCCCGATGCGAGGCCCCAGAACCCGGTGAGCGCCGCGTGAGCCGGATCCCGCCACCTCACACCGCCCCGATCATCGACGGCATTATGCAGATTATGCAGTGCTCTTTCGATCCGGAATACGGCGAGGCGTGGAACCGCCGTCAGATATGCGACGCGCTGCTGCTGCCGAGCACCCACGCGCTGCTTGTCAACGCGAACGGTGACGTCATTTCGAACGCGGATGAAAAGCCCGCAGGCTTCGTTCTCTCACGACACGCGGCGGACGAAGAAGAACTGCTGCTCATTGCCGTGCTCCCCGAGTATCGCGCGCGCGGTTTGGGAAAAATCCTGATCGATCAGCTGGTCGAAGCCGCGTCCGCTCGTGGGATCTCTAAAGTCTTTCTTGAAATGCGCCGTGGCAACCCGGCGGTCCATCTCTACCAGAAGGTAGGATTTGAACCGATTGGGGAAAGACTCAATTATTATAAGAAATTAGACGGCAACCTCATCGATGCCATTACTTTTGGCCGCACTCTCTAGATATAGTGTATCTAAAAGAAGAGGTCCTACGGTTCGTCGATTAGTTGGCCGTTAACCTTGCATGCCCTTCCAGCCTCGTCCAAAAGCGCGGTATCCGACAGGAATAGTCGGAGTGAAGAAAACCGTGGGGAACTTATGCAAGAACAAGACTCTGAACTGAACGAAACACTTATCACGTTAACCAGCGATATTGTCGCGGCGCACCTGAGCAACAACGATGTAGCCGTCGAAGACGTGCCCAGCCTGATCACCAATGTCTTTGGCGCTTTATCTGGATTGGGTCAGCCAGCCGAAGCCGCTGAAGAACGCCCCGAACCCGCCGTTTCGGTCCGCGCATCGATCAAGCCTGATTACATTGTGTGCCTCGAAGACGGCAAGAAATTGAAAATGCTCAAGCGGTATCTTCGTACCAATTACGACATGACACCGGAACAGTATCGCGCTCGGTGGAACCTTCCGTCCGACTATCCGATGGTGGCCCCCAACTACGCTGAGAAGCGCCGCGATCTGGCCAAAAAGATTGGCCTCGGCCGAAAACCAGGCGCACGTCGCGGACGCCGCAAGGCGGCTTAGAACCGCCGCCTGGATCGGAAGAAGGAGACCAAGTCCGCCGCCCCTCGCCAAGCCGGGCGGCGGATTTTGCTTCACTGACCTGCGACCAATTACGCCTATGCCCAGCAAATTTGCGGCGCGCTTGAGGATAGGCCTTTGTGTTTGTAAGAGAGCGTCACGACTGAATTCCGGCGTTTGGCGTTCGAGCGGCTTGACACTCTTGGACTTCGCCAACGCCCAAACTGCATGGGGAACACTCTTTGACCCAAAAAATCGATCTTGAACAATTGTGCGCCGAAAAAGGTCTTCGGATCACCGAGCAGCGCAGAGTCATAGCCAAGGTGCTTTCCGACAGCGATGACCACCCTGATGTGGAACTCCTCCACAGCCGCGCGTCGGCCATTGATCCCAAGATATCGATTGCAACAGTTTATCGTACCGTCCGTCTTTTTGAAGAGGCGGGCATTCTTGATCGTCATGACTTTGGGGATGGCCGCTCGCGTTACGAACCCGTCCCAGAAGCGCACCATGATCACTTGATTGACGTCGAGACCGGCAAGGTTGTGGAGTTCGTCGATCCCGAAGTCGAATCGCTCCAACGTCAAATCGCGGACAAACTTGGCTATCGGCTCGTCGATCACCGGATGGAGCTTTACGGTGTGCGAAAGTCTCGCGAAGAGTGAGCCGGACCGAGCGGCCAGAGCCTCTAAGGGACGAACGTATGGACAGCGCAAACTCACAGACGTGGGACGACCGATTAGCCGCGGCTCGTGGAGAGGACACGCCTATCTCCGCGGCCGGCTGGACGCGGATAGTCTCGCGTATCTTCGGCCTCGCATGTTTGCTCGCCGTGTTCTTGCCGCTGCACTACATCTACCGTGTTTTCGCTTACGGCTCCCCGTTTCCCATGTGGTTTCTGCGCGGAGCGGCGCGGATTTGCGGCGCTCGCGTCAAAGTTGAAGGCACGCATCTCAAGCGTGATGTCTTTTACGTCGCAAACCATGTGTCGTGGATCGACATTTTGGCTTTAGCGGGAGCTAGCGGAACCGCCTTCGTGGCCAAAGCGGAACTTCAACACGCGCCTGTCGTGGGCTGGCTAGCGTCTCTCAATCGCACCGTTTTCGTTAAGCGCGAGCACCGCATGGGTGTGGCGGAACAAATCAACGCGCTTAAGGAAGCGCTGGCTGACAACTGGTCCGTCACGGTTTTCCCGGAAGGGACCACGACCGACGGGCAATCGCTCTTACCGTTCAAGACGAGCATGCTTTCGGTCCTCGAACCACCGCCGCCCGGCGTGATGGTTCAGCCGGTCTTGTTGGATTATGGTCCCGTGGCTGAATGGATTGGCTGGATTGGCGATGAAGGAGGTCTCAACAACGCCAAACGACTGCTCTCACGCAGGGGCTCGTTCCGATTGAACGTGACTTTCCTTGAGCCCTTTAGCCCAGAGGACTTTCGCGGACGCAAAGCCATCAGCGCGGAAGCGCGCCGCCGTATCGAAGAGGCGCTGTGCGAAACGCTGGGAAAGCCCTTGCGTGAATTCAGCCACTCGGTGCCGCCCGTTCGATATGAGGCTCCGGAAGAGCGCGTGCCCGTCGACGCGCGCTAACGGGATAAAGTCACAGCCGCGCGATCAGAGCTCGGCGCGCACCAGCCAATCGTGGAACAGCCGCACCGGGCGCATCTCTAGCGAGGTCGGCTTGCACACGAACCAATAGCTGTAGGGGCTTTCAACGGTCAGCGAGCCCAAATTGGTCAGACGGTTGTCGGCCGCGCGGCGCAAGTGGTCATCGTGCATGATCGCAATTCCCAATCCTTGCGCAGCGGCCTCTAGCATAAGTTGCCCGGAATCGTAGTGATCGATCGCAGCCGGCTCCAAGTCTTCCAAGCGATAGGCCTGTTTCCACGCCCGGAAACTCTCGGGCAATTCGTTGTGGATCAAAAAGGTCTGTTTCGCCAATCGCTCTTCGTTCAAGTCCATGCCGACCGTTTGGGCGATCTCTTTCGAACACAGCGCGTGCACGAGATTGTGGTCCAGTCGTACCGCGTGCAAATTGGTGTCCGGCCCGCGCGAAAGGATAATCGCAGCGTCTAAAGTGTCTCCGACGCGGTCCTCCAAATGGGGCGCGGTGTCGATATCGATATGCAGAAGCGGGTGACGTTTGCGCAGCTCGCCCAAACGCGGGAAAAGCCGCTGGCTACCGAACATTGGCAGAACGCCAAGACGCAGACGGAGCAGCGATACGTTATCGGACTGGCTTTCCACCGCGCGCGCAAGCGATTCCAAGTGAGGGTTCACCGCCTCGTAAAAGGCCTGCCCCTCATCAGTCAGCTGCATCGATTGCCGCGCCCGCGTGAAGAGTTTCTTGCCCACGAATTCTTCGAGATTGGTGATGCGGCGCGACAGCGCAGAAGGGCTAAGCCCGATTTCTTCGGCAGCCGCACGCGCCGATCCCAGGCGGACAGTGCGCATAAACGCTTCGAGCGCGCGGAGCGGTGGCAGACGGCGTGATGGCATGAGCTCTCCTATCTTCAAAAGAGATACGCATACCAAGCGATTTGGATGCAAAAATTCGAATTAGTGGAGGAAAAAATCGATATTCGATGCGATTATTGCATGTCGCTCGCAACTAGCGAGGGGTCTGGCCGGTGAAGACGCAAGCGTTTGACGTGGGTCTCATTGCCCGCCGTTACCTCAATCCGCCAACCGCTTGGATGTTCCACGACCGCGCCGACTTCGGGCACCGCTTCAGCCAGCACGAAAGCTAGGCCACCCAGCGTATCGACCGCCTCCTCCACTTCCGCGAGGCGTGGATCGACCTCTTGCGCCACGTCGTCCAATTCGGCGCGCGCGTCGCAGTCCCACATCCCTTCGCCAATCGGAACGATCAGAGCTTCGGGCGTTTCGTCGTGCTCATCCTCGATCTCGCCAACGATCTCTTCGACGAGGTCTTCGATTGTGATGATCCCATCGGTGCCCGAGAATTCATCAAGAACTATGGCCAAGTGGACCCGACGCGCGCGCATGTCGGCCAGCACATCAAGCGCGCCGCGCACCTGGGGCACGTAGAGCGGCTGCCGCATCAGCGTGGTCCAATCGCTCGGCGGGCTCTTGCCGTCGGCGAGGTAGGAAAACACATCCTTGATGTGGATCATACCGATGACGGAATCGAGCGTCTCGCGATAGACGGGCATGCGCGAATGCCCATGCTCCGAGAACGTCGCAACCAACTCATCCCAGCCAATCGCCGCATCGACCGCAATGATCTCACCGCGCGGGACAGCGACATCATCCGCATCATGCTCGGAAAAGTGCAGAAGATTCCGCAGCATTTGCCGCTCGACCGGAGAGAGGTCGCCATTGGCGCTCTTGCTCTCGTCACTCGGCTCATCGCCGTTCTCGCCTTCGTGCTCGTCAATCGCTTCCTCAAGCTGCGCGCGCAAAGAACGATCGCCGTCACCGGCTCCGATCATTTTTTTGAAAAGGGACACCAGTCCCTTGCTACTCTCCGCGTCTCCCGCGGGACTTTGAGAATCGGGCATGGCCCTTGCGACGTTTCCTCCGATTAGTGTCGATCACCATATGGGTCGGGAATCCCCATTTTTGCAAGTGCCGCGATTTCCAAAGCCTCCATCGCTTCGGCCTCCTCGTCCGAATGGACATGGTCGTACCCCGCGAGGTGCAACAGGCCATGGATGATAAGGTGCGCGGCGTGGTGCTCTAACGACACTCCTTTTTCGTCGGCCTCGCGGGCGCATGTCTCATAGGCCAACGCGATATCGCCGAGCATCTCAGGCGGGCCCTCAATTGCGAGACCGGCCAGCTTTCCGCGATCCAGCATCGGGAAGCTGAGGACATTGGTGGATTTGTCGCGATCCCTCCACTGGTGGTTGAGCGCATGGACAGTGTCATCATCGGTGAACAGGACGCTGGTCACTAACCGCTCATGGTTGAGCTCGGGCGCCACCGATCCAACGAACTCAGCGCATTTTTCCACCAAAGCCACGGCATCCGCAGTTTCCGGCCACGGCTCTTCAAAAGCGATTTCCAGAACCATCGCTGGCTTCCTTAGCAAGAGCTGACATCGCGTCCAACCGCCTGTTCATCTTCGAAGTATCATATATGAACGCAGTCAATGATTCGGTTGGAATTGCCAAATCCATCACACCATGCCAGCTAAACATCACAAAGCTACTCTCGCTTTTTCGCAAATATGACAGGGGGTTTTACAATGAAGGGACAAGTACTGGGTTTTGACGGCTCAAAGGGCGCGATCACCGGTGAAGACGACAATCGCTATTCCTTTGAACTCGCCGAATGGAAAGGCGACAAGGTACCCCAGCCGCGCGATAGCGTGGACTTTGTTCCTAAAGACGGCGTTGCCACCGAAATCTATAAAACCGCTGGTTCTTTCACAGCGCCTTCGCTTGAAGGGGTTGGAGACACTCTGTCAGGCGTCGGCGCGTCGCTTTCGGGGGTTGCAGAAAAGGTCGATTTTGATGCGGGCAAGCTCGAATACATCCGCACCAGACCCAAGTTCATCTTCATCGGCCTAGCAATCTTTTCCTTCTTCTTCCTAAATCTCGTCGTGTTCGTCCGCGAGGGGTATTCCGCCTTCACTCTGCCCGGCAACCTCGACGATGCCGCGGCCTTAGTCGGTCTGTTTGGACGCGGCGGCGATTTCAGCGTCACCTCCAGCGCTGCTATGTTACTATGGGCTATTCCCTTGGCCGGCGGGTTCGCGATCTTTCGCGAGGTAACCGGCAAGAAAAGCCGGATGGCCGAGATCGTCACCGCAATCGCCTGCCTGTTTAGTTTTATCGTATATGCGATGGTGATCGCATCGTTCGAGAACCTCAACACGGGCTATCAGAATTTCGCGGACGCCATAAAACTTGGTTTTGGCGGCTATGTATTCATCCTTTGCGGCATCGGACTGTTCCTGACCACCTTTGGCATCGTCAAGACCGTTCCGGGGTGGCCCGCGCCTGGCGCAAAAGACGCAGAGTGATTGGATTTTGATCTGAGCGCCTCGCCCTCGCGGGCCGAGGCGTTTTTCTCGTCAGCTTTCGCCTTCGTAAGCCTCAACAATGCGGCCCACGATTGGATGGCGCACCACGTCGGCGGCGGTGAAGCGGATCGTGCCGAAGCCCTCGACATCCTCCAGTTTTTCGACCGCGTCGGCGAGACCACTCATCCGCGCGCCGCCGGGGATATCGACTTGCAGCGGATCGCCGCACACCACCATTCGGCTGTTCTGGCCAAAGCGGGTGAGGAACATCTTCATCTGTTCGCGCGTGGTGTTCTGCGCCTCATCAAGGATCACAAACGCGTCCGCCAGTGTTCGCCCACGCATAAAGGCGATGGGCGCGATCTCGATCTCGCCGCTATCGATCCGGCGCTGCACCTGCTCCGGCGGCATGCAATCGTTGAGCGCATCGTAGAGCGGGCGCAGATAGGGATCGACCTTCTCCTTTTCGGTGCCGGGCAGAAAGCCAAGCTTTTCGCCCGCCTCCACTGCCGGGCGCGAGAGGATCAGGCGCTGCACGCTGCCGCTGATCAGCTGGCTCACCGCTTGCGCCACCGCGATATAGGTCTTGCCAGTCCCTGCTGGTCCTAGCGCGAAAACGATGTCGTCGCGCACCAGAGCACGCATATAATCGATTTGGCTCGCCGAACGCGGCACAATCGTCTTCTTGCGCGTCCGGATCATGATCGGGGGTTCTTTGGTCTCCCCGCTGATGATCCCTTCGAGAGTGGGTTCGTTCGACATCGCGATTAGCGACTCAATTGCGCCCGCATCGAGATCCTGCCCCTGCGCCAGTCGATCGTACATGGTGTTGAGCGTCTCGCGCGCTCTCGCGACGGTGTCCTCGGTTCCTTCGATGACAATCTTGTCTCCGCGCGCGTGGATGAAAACGCCGAGCCGGTTTTCAAGCTGAACGAGGTTTGCGTCAAACTGCCCGAACAAGGCTCCGAGCAAAGACTGGTTCTCAAACGTGACCTCGGCTCTGGCTTTGCCGCCTTCGTTGGCGTTGATGGCCTGCGGCACCACGGCCGGGTCGATCTTGCGTGTCGGTCTGCGGCCCATAATTCCCTTTGTGGCGCGGTTGACTTACGAGTCGGGAGGGTAAGCGCTCCGAAACGCAAAGCAAGCGCAGGGGGTGCGCGTCGCGGTGGAAAGTCACGAAGGCGTAAAACCGTCGCTAGGCCGTAACCTCTTCTCGCAGCACGCCTTTCAGTGAATTCGGCCCCGCTTCGGCCAATTCGACTCTGACCATCTCGCCGATCTCGGATTCGCCTTCAAACCACACGCTTTGCAGCCATGGCGACTTGCCGAGCCATTGGCCGGGCAGTTTGCCTTTACGCTCCACCAGCACGTCGCAGGTTTCGCCAACGCTGGCCTCGTTGAAGGCGCGTTGATCACGGTTCAACCGATCCTGCAGCCGTTGAAGTCGATCGCTCATAACTTCCGGCTCGATCTGATTGGCCATTGTAGCCGCCGGTGTGCCAGGTCGAGGCGAGTATTTGAAGCTGAACGCTTGGCTGTAGCGCACCTCGTCAATCAGGCTCAGCGTGTCTCCGAACTCGGCCTCGGTCTCCCCTGGGAAGCCAACGATAAAGTCGCCCGAGAGCGCGATATCGGGCCGCACCGCGCGAAACCGCTCAAGCAACTTAAGATAGCTTTCTGCTGTGTGCGCGCGGTTCATCGCCTTAAGGACGCGGTCGTTGCCCGACTGAACCGGCAGATGGAGGTAGGGCATCAGCTTGTCGCAGGTGCCGTGCGCCTCGATCAGAGCGTCATCCATGTCGTTGGGGTGGCTGGTGGTGTAGCGGATGCGCTCAAGACCATCGATCTCCGCGATAGCGTGGATCAACTCGCCCAATCCAGCTCGGGCTCCCTTGGCGTCTTCGCCGGCCCACGCGTTGACGTTCTGTCCCAAAAGCGTGATCTCACGCGCGCCCGCGTCAACCAGCTTGTGAGATTCCTCTATCAAATCACTGTAGGGGCGTGATATTTCGGCTCCGCGTGTATATGGAACCACGCAATAGGTGCAGAACTTGTCGCACCCTTCCTGCACCGTCAAGAAAGCGCTCGGCGAACGCTTCTTTCGCTTGGGAAGCGAGTCAAACTTCGCGATCGCGGGCATATCGGTGTCGGTCGCGCGCTCGCCCTTCACCGCCTTATCCAGCATGTCAGGAAGGCGGTGATAGGCCTGCGGGCCGACTACCATGGAAACGCTTGGCGCGCGCTCCATGATCTCCTCGCCCTCGGCCTGCGCGACGCATCCGGCGACCGCAATCATGGGCTTGGAGCCGTCGGACTTCTTCAACCGACCGATATCGGAGTAGACCTTCTCCGCAGCCTTTTCGCGGATGTGGCAAGTGTTGAGGACGACCAGATCGGCTTCTTCGCCTTCAGGCGCGGGCGTGATGCCTTTTTCCGCCAGAAGCTCGCCCATACGTTCGCCATCATAAACGTTCATCTGGCAGCCGAAGCTCTTGACCCGATAGGTCTTGGGGGGTGTTTGCGGTTTCATGATTGCGGCGCGTTTAGCGCTTGCGGGTCAAAGGTTCAATCGCCTCGAAAAATCACTTGGCTTGCGCCTAAAGGAGAGCGTGCGTTTCCCCGCGCTTGGGGGTAGAAGGCGCCGCAATACATGCTTGTCCCGCCCATCCCCCCTCTCACCGTCACCGATAACACCGCGCTCGACGCGATGTTTTACGATGTCGATGCGCTCAGCGCGGACGAGCGCGAGCGATTGCGCCATCCGGGCAAGGTCGAGGGCATGATTCTGGAAGTCGGCCCCTCTTGGAATCCCAGCTTGCGCGTCTGGGAGCGGCTTTCACAATGCGAAGGTCTGTCGCAGCGTTACGCCGCTATCAGCGTAGCGGGGGTCGGTAGCTCCGCCGTGGGGGCCGCAGCCTTGGCGCGCAACGTCGCTGACGCACTCAATGGTCCAGTGCTCGCGGTGGTCTCGGGCCACGGTATCTCAGACATCGCAAGCGAAGCGATAGGCGGCTATTTCCTTTTCGGTGGGCTCAACGCGATGCGCCATGGAGTTAACTCGGTGGACCGCACGCTCGCTGCGATGCGCGCGTTCAATCCCTGGCTTCCCTCAACCGGGATTGAGAAAATGGACCCAGGGCAAAGCTTCCAACTCGCCAAGTTCAGCGAAGACGTGAAGGCGCTCATGGGCCTGCTTGGCGGTGAGGTCGAAACCGATTGGCTGGTGGGCCACTCCAAAGGCAATCTGGTCATTTCGGAAGCGCTCTACGCGCTTCGGTCTCAGGATCGAGAGCGCTTCAAGCAGGTCGCGCGCGACGTACCCATAGTGACATTCGGCGCGCGCATCGCGATGCCCACGCAAGTGAAGACGGTGATCGACGTGATGGGCGATCTCGACAGCTTTGGCGCGCTGAACTCGCGGCCCGACATTGCGGTGGACGTGACGGTGCCGAACGCCTGGCACCACACCAACACTCGGCTGCCGTTTCATGTGCCGGTGACGAAGATACTCACCAAGATTGAGGCCGACCGGAAGACTATGTCAGGGTAGCCGCGCGGCGCAGGTCTTTTTCGCGACCGAACCGGTGCAGGATCGCGATCATCTCGGACTTTTCAGGAACGTAGAGCGTGCGCTCGTCAAGCTGGATGGCCTCGCCGGTTTGGGGCTCAATTGGCTGCCAACCCTCACCCACGCGCAGCTTTAGATGGGCCATGAACTCGACATCGAGCGGGTTTTCCGACCATCGTCCAAACCGCTCCGAGGTGAACATCGCCTTGCCCTCTTCGGGCGTGTTGGTCAGCGGCAGGCGGGTGTAAAGATCATCGAGGTCACGCCGCGATGTGATCACATCGACATCCGCCACCACGCCCGGCTCGCCTCCATGCAGCGCAACCGCCGAGCTGCCAATAATCCACCAAGGATCTTGCGCCGTCGACAGGGTCTCTGCGACGGCGCGAAGAGTGGCCGCTAGATCAGAGTTTAGATCAGGCAACCGTCGCCTTGACGATTTTACCCGGGCTGGCGGGCGGTTCGCCTTTGGGCAGCGCGTGGACGTGCTCCATGCCGCTCTCGACCACGCCCCACACGGTGTACTGCTTGTCGAGGAAGCGCGCGTCGTCGATGCAGATGAAGAATTGCGAGTTGGCGCTGTCGGGGTTTTGCGCGCGCGCCATCGAGCACACGCCTTCGACATGCGGCTCATCGTTGAATTCGGCCTTGAGATCGGGCTTGTCACTGCCGCCCATGCCGGTGCCGGTCGGATCGCCGCCCTGCGCCATAAAGCCGTCGATCACGCGGTGAAAGACCACGCCATCGTAAAAGCCTTCGCCCGCCAATTCGGTGATGCGCTCCACGTGGCCCGGGGCAAGGTCCGGACGCAGCTTGATAACAACGTCTTTGCCTTCGCCGTCACCGGTGTCGAGCGTGAATGTGAGCGTTTCGGCCATGTGGGAATCTCCTAAAATGGGTTGCCTGCGCGCCTAGACGGTTTGCTTGGGAGTGTCACCAGCGCATTGGCAGCGCTTTTCGAACAGGCAAAAGATCAGTCTATCTTGCTCGCCTGAACAACATACTGGTAGTCGAGGAATGGTCGAAAAAGGCCGAGGGTGAGACTATTCGCCAGGCGAACCCTAGGTTCGAGAACCGACGTCACCTTGTCCACGCGAAAGCCAGCGCCTTCGACCAATTCAATCGTCGTGGCGCGCGTGAACCATCGCAAATGGGTGCGATCCATGATCCCGGCGGGCTTGTAATCAAAACGTCCTTTCACAACCAAGGGCACGGTCAGCGCTATAAATCTCGCATTGGGCATACACACGACCAAGCGCCCCCCATCGCGCAATGCATGTCTTACCGATTTGAGCGTTTCCCATGGATCGAGAAGGTGTTCCAGCACGTCGAGAAAAAAGACGGTGTCGAACGTTTGAGTAAGAGACTTCAGCGCGTCTTGATCATCCGCGCTCAGGCGACTGAACGCCAGAGGCGGTTGATCTTCTGACGCGTGGTGCGGATCAAGAACCAAAGCGCTTGTGGCCCGACCATGTTCCAGCAGATATCGGGACGTTCCACCGTCCCCGCCCCCCACATCAAGCAGCGCTCCGACGTCGTCTTCGAGAAGAGCCTTGACGACTTCCATCTTAACAGCGCCGAAATAGTCCCGGCTTTTTTCGTCGTAATCTGCTTTCACAAAGGCGCACTCCAGTCGCATCGTCCCAAGGCCGTTCAAACGCGAACTGGCCCTGTGCACCCTCAAAGCAATCGCTCCGAGAATCAAGGTCGCCGGTGACCCGCACAGCGGTTCTCCGTTTGACCCGCTTGCTTTTCCACAAGGCCCGCCTAAACCCCGCAGGCATGGCGCAAGATCCGGTTCTTGATGAGGAAATCCTGACGGAAGAAAGCGCCGAAGACGCCGTGCTGCCCGACGATCGCATCGACGATGAACGGCATGACGAGGAAAACCGGCTAAAGCCCAAGTATATCGGGAAAGTTCGCGACGCTTTGGAAGCGGGCGACAAAAGCGCGGTGTACGAGCTCGTCGAACCGCTGCACCCTGCCGATATCGCCGATTTGCTCGAAATCGTCGACAAGGACGAACGAGCGGATTTGGCGGCCTCCATTACCGATCTGATGAGTTCCGACGTGGTCGCCGAGCTCAACGATCACGTGCGCGAAGACATGATGGAGGCGCTCGAACCGATCGATGTCGCCGCCATCACCGAGCAACTGGAGACCGACGACGCGGTCCAACTGCTCGAAGACCTCGACGAGGATGACCAGAAAGCGATCATCGCTGAGCTGGAGCCGGAAACGCAGGCTGCGGTTGAAAGCGCGCTGAGCTATCCGGAGGAGACCGCTGGCCGTCTTATGAACCGCCACGCCATGGCGGTGCCTGAGCATCTCACGGTCGGCGACTTAATCGACTATCTGCGCGACGAAGGTGATTTGGAGCACGATTTCTGGGAAGTCTTTGTGGTCGATCAGCGCCACCACCCGGTGGGCACCTGCGCGCTCAACTGGATTCTCACCGCGCCGCGCTCGGTCAAACTCACGGACGTGATGAAACGCGATCAGACCCTCATTCCGGTCACGATGGATCAGGAGGAGGTCGCGCTTATGTTCCAGAAATACGCGCTCATCTCCGCCGCCGTAGTCGACGAAAGCGGTCGCTTGGTCGGGCAGATGACGGTGGATGACATCGTCCACATCATCTCCGAAGAAGCGGGAGAGGACGCATTGCTTCTCTCGGGTGCGGGCGATGGCGACATCAACGAGCCGATCCGCGAGGCGTATTCCAGCCGCGTGCGCTGGCTGATCGCCAATTTGGGCACTGCAGTTGTGGCATCAGCCATCATCGCGTTCTTCGGGGCGGCGATCGAAAAGCTGGTCGCGCTCGCGGTCCTTATGCCGATTGTGGCGAGCATTGGCGGAAACGCGGGCACGCAGACGATGGCGGTGGCGGTGCGCGCTATCGCCACCAATCAATTGACCCGCGCCAACACGTGGAAAATCGTGTGGCGCGAATTGCGGGTAGCCCTGCTCAACGGGGGTACGGTGGCGGTCCTGATCGGGTTCGCGACGGCGTTTCTTTTCGACCCGATGATGGGCGGCGTGATCGCGCTGGCCATGGTGATCAACATCGTCATCGCGGGCATGGCGGGCGTGCTGGTGCCGGTGATCTTTGACCGATTGAAACAAGACCCGGCGGTCGCTTCCTCAGTGTTTGTCACCATGATCACCGATTCGATGGGCTTTTTCGCCTTTCTGGGCCTCGCGGTTGTGAGTGGGCTCGTGCCGATGGGTTGAGGCGTGAGCGGCCTCGCCCTACCTTTCCTTTCATGCCCCTCCACCTCACTAAGATTGCGTTTGGCGCGCAAAGCTACGCCGATATCGAAAGCTGGTACGCCGGGAGGCGGCGTCCCTATCTGACGACGAAGTATCGCCCGACCAAGTGGGAAGAGTGCATCGGCGGATCGCTGTATTGGATCCATCAGCATTCGATTGTGGCGCGCTCGGTGATCACCGGCTTCACGCAAGAAGAGGACACTCGGCGCTGGCGGATCGAGCTGGAGCCCGAACTTATCCGCGTCCACCCCCGCCCCAAGCGCGCGCATCAGGGCTGGCGCTATCTCAAGGGCGATCCCCCGGTCGATCTGGGCGAAGGCGAAGATATCGGCGACGCGCTGCCGGGGAAAATGGCCGCGAAGCTGGAGAAGCTGGGGCTTATCTAGGGCCTAGCCCTGCGAAACCGCGCCTAGCTTTTCGAACACCAACCTTACATCGTGCTTCGCGTCATCTTCCACGGAAAGTGCGTGTTCGGAATAGCTGTCCATCAGCGCGTCCATTCGCTCGCCGATCCGCACTGCGTTATAGCCGTGGCTCACAACAAATCGGCGGCGGGCGAGGAGTTGGGGCAAGATGATGTCGACATAGGCTTCGACATCCATGCCCCATTTCATGAACTGCTCAGGCCCTAACGGCGTGTAAACCCAGCCGGGCACGATCAGGCCGGCGTGGACATGTTGGGGTAAATCTTCGCGAAGGCTCTCGGTCATGCCCAATACTGCGTGTTTGGCGGCGATGTAGGCCGCCGTTTCGGGGACCGCGCAGAAAAAACTGTTCTCGCTGCCGGTGTTGTAGAGCGCCGAGGGCGTGCCTTGTTCGATCAAGCGCGGAGCAAAGACCTTGCAACCGTTCCACACGCCCCAGAAATTGACATCGAAATGGGTGCGCGCCTTGTCCGGATCGACCTCCCAGAGCTTGCCGCGCACGCCGCCTTGGCCCGCGTTGTTGAGAACGAGATCGACCGTCTCCAGCGTTTCGAACGCGGCGTCCGCCAGCGCTTCCACCTGAGAGAGATCGGAAACATCACACTCGTGTGCGATTAGGCCTTCAATATCTGCCGCACGCTTCAGCGCCTCACCCGGCAAATTCGCCACCATCACGCGCGCGCCTTGCCCCGCTAAGCGCTTGGCCAGCGCAAGACCAATCCCGCTCGCCCCGCCGGTGATCACCGCTGTTTTGGGCGCGAAATCGGTCATATTCTATCCCTTCGGTGGGCGCGGGATCAGCATGGGCGTGTTGGCGAGGTATTCCTGATAAGCCGGATCATCCCCCCAACGCTGTTTCGCCTGCGCCGTTTGTAGGTTGACGCCGCTGATCTTGGTTAGCAGCAGCGTGACAAAGATAGGCGAGATAACGACAAGCCAGGCAAGCCCCTGAAGCACCGGGATCGCCGTTATCAGAACGCCCGTCCACAAGGTGATCTCACCAAAATAGTTTGGGTGTCGGGACCAGCGCCACAGGCCCACATCGATAAATTTGCCTTTGTTCGCGGGGTTTTTCTTGAAGGCGCTCTTCTGAGAGTCCGCGATGGCTTCCCACGCAAAACCCACAATCCAAACCGCGACCCCCGCGTAGAAAAACGCCCCGATTGGTGCGCGTTGCTCCGCCAAGATGGCGACGTGCGCCGCCGAGGCAGTCAGAACCACCCACAGGCCTTGCAGCGTCCACGCAACCAAAAATCGCGCCGGGTTCACCTTGATTTTTTCAAAGCGGGAATCGGTCCCACCCATGGCGTGAATGCGGATAAACAGGAAAGAGCCCAGCCGCGCGCACCAGATCACCACCATGGCGGCAATCGCCAGACTGCGCAGATCGAGATTACCGTGGTGATTGTAAGCGATGGAGCACGCAACCGCTGTGACCGTGAAGTAGGTTATCGCACCGGTCGTATCATAAAACGTGTCCGATTTGGCCACCGCTGACGGCAGGAACACCACCCAGTTGATGACCATCGCCAGCACCACGCAAAGGAAGTAGGACGAATACGTCCCCAGCTCGATGCTCTCCCAACCTGCGCCAATGCCAAAGGCAAAGGCGATGGCGGTGACGATCAGGAAAGTGACGATGCTTTTCATAGTTTTCTTTGATACGCGCGCCGCCAGTTAAA
Source organism: Pseudomonadota bacterium (assembly GCA_039186235.1). Taxonomy (GTDB): domain Bacteria; phylum Pseudomonadota; class Alphaproteobacteria; order Sphingomonadales; family Sphingomonadaceae; genus Erythrobacter. Next base: position 60,826 of record JBCDAE010000008.1, read on the forward strand.
CGGATGCAGCGGCTTTGGATTTCTCGGCGACGCGGCGCAGAGTGTTGACGTAGGTCTCCGGCGCCTGTGCGCCGGGGATCATGAATTTGCCATTCACGATCATGGCGGGCACGCCGGTGATGTTGAAATCCCAAGCCTGCTTTTCTTCCGCGATTACGCGCGCTTCAAGATCGACGTCGTCGAGCGCGGCTTTAGCGGCCTCGCGATGAAGGCCAACACCTGCAGCAATATCGAGCAGCGCAGCGCGGTCGTTCAGCGGTTGGCGGTGATTGAAGTGCGCCTTGAAAAAGGCGAGCTTGAGCTGCGTTTGGACGCGCGGCCCCGCCTGTTCGAGGGCGAAAGTCAGCAGTTTGTGGCAATCACGCGTGTTCCACATACGCTGTTCTGGCGGGGTTCCTTCACCTTCATAGGAAAGCGACACTCCGGCCTCGCGGGCAATGTCCTTCATCTGCGACCGAACCGCCGCGCCCTCTTCCTTCGAGCGACCGTATTTGCGTGTGAGGTGCTCTTCAAACCCTTCCCCTTCGGGCAGCATTCCGGGGTTCAACTCAAAGGGTCGCCAGCGAACCTGCGCCTCGATCTCGCCGTCCAGTTCCTTAAGCGCCTTTGTCAGCTGCCCGTACCCGATCGCGCACCACGGGCACACGACATCGGAATAAATGTCGATCGTAAGCTGTTCGGTCATGCGCTTGCTCCCTTATCGAGCCACCACGTCACGAGATGATAGGCGATGGCAAAACGCTGCGGGAAGACCAGCGTTTCATTGCCTTCCGGCCCTGCATGCCGCGCGTCTTCAAGCTCCTCGCGCGAAAACCAGCGCGCGTCATCCAACTCGGTTTTGTCAATCGTAAGGTCGGTGCTTTGCGCTACGCTCGTGCACCCGATCATCATCTGGCTCGGGAATGGCCACGGTTGACTGGCCAAGTAGCGTACATCGGAAACCCTTACGCCAGCCTCTTCCCACACCTCGCGGGCCACCGCTTCTTCGATGCTCTCGCCCGGCTCCACAAAGCCAGCCAGAGCGGAATAGATCTTAGGCGGAAATCGCGGTTGACGGCCTAACAGAAGCTTATCCTCATGCTCAACCAGCATGATAGTGACTGGATCGGTGCGCGGAAAATGCTGCGCGCCGCAGTTCCCGCAATCGCGCTGCCAACCGCCCTTTGCGGGCTTCGTCGGCGCGCCGCAATTCGCACAGAATTGGTGGCGCGCATGCCAATCGACCAGTGATTTGGCACCGCCGTAGATTGCTAATTCCTCTGGCCTCAGAAGCTGCATCACCTGCCACGCGCGCGGCATAGCTGGAGAGGTAGACCCCTGTTCTGGAACAGGCGCAAAATGCGCCTTGTCGTCCATCATCCCGAGAAACACGAGCTCGGTTTCGGGATCGACATCGGCAAGCGTGCCCCAAACCAATCCCCCCATTTCATCAACAGCGGGCAAAAGGCCGTCCAGGTTCATCACCCGCGCGCGCCAATTCATGAGGTTGCCCAGCGCCTCAGGATCCACGCGAATATTGTCGGCGCGATCCATCGGCGAACCGGAAAAGGCGATCGGGAGCTGGCCCGCGTCAATCACGGTCTGGCTCAGCTCTTCTTCATCGATTTTATGTCGGCTTCGAGCGCGGTGAGATACTCATCGCGGATCGGATAAGAATCCGACGGCATGTACTGCGTCCACAAAGCCGTGCGCAGGCCCAGTTTGTAATCCACGGCGCCCAGCGTGCCAGCCGCCCCGCCCCAGCCAAACGTGCCATTGACCGAACGCCCGCCCGCGCCGTGGCCTTCGTTGGCCATCCACGATCCGGTTTTGTCGACGGTCTTGGGAATGAGGTCCGAGATGCCGACGCGCACAGCGTTCTCACCCATGACACGCTCGTTGCCGAGCTTGCCATATCCCAGCATCATGCGCAGGAAGCGGTCGTAATCTTTGGGACTCGAAACAAGCCCGCCGCCGCCCGAAGGGACGAAAGGCTTGTCGAGATAGATCGAGTTTGCGCCCGGATCGATTGGCAGCACGGTTGCCCCAAGCACGCCGTAATTGTCAGTCAGGCGGCCCTTCTCGCTTTCGGGAACGGTGAGCCAAGTGCTGGTCATGCCCAACGGATCGAACAGGCGCTGCTTCAGGAACGCTTCGTATTCCATGCCAGAGGCGACCTCGATCACGCGGCCGAGCAGATCAATACTGCACGAATAGCTCCACTTGGTCGCGGGTTGATACATCAGCGGCAGCTCAGCCAAGCGATCGGCCCACACTTCAAGCCCCGGCGCCGGTGTTACATCGGGGAATCCGGGCAGCGTCATGCGGCTGACCCGCCCACCGACAAGGCCGTTTTCGTTATAAGCGTCGAGCAGTGGGCCTTTGCTGATGATCTGATAACCCAGACCAGACGTGTGGGTCAGCAACTGTCGAATGGTGATTTCGCGCTCGGCGGGGACGGTGTTTTCCAGCGGGCCTTCCGGATCGACCAAAACCTGCATGTCCTTGAACTTGGGCAGCACTTCCGAAACGGGCATATCGAGGCCCAGCTTGCCCTCGTCGATCAGCATCATGATCGCCATGCCGGTGATCGGCTTGGTCATCGAATAAATACGATAAAGCGTGTTCTCGTCGACTTCGTCTCCACCGCCGATGCTAAGAGTGCCGCCGCCCGCTGTGTGTGCGTGGTCTTCCTGATTCCAGCCAAAGGTGAGGAACATGTTCGCCACCTTCTTCTCGCTGACATACTTGTTCGCGAGCGCGGCCACGTTCGGCCAGCTCTCCGCAACGTCATGCGCAAAAAGCTGACGACCAAACGGCAAACCTGACAGCGCGGCCGCTCCAGCCAGATAGGCACCGCCGCGAAAGAGCGAACGCCGTGAGATTTCAGCGGGAATTTGTGGGTTATCGAAGCTGCGGAAAGCCATTTTGAAGGATTCTCCCAAGAGTTTTGCGGGGTGTTTGGGGCAGATCGCCCCAAGGGTCAATGCGGTGTCATTCAGTGGGCCGCCCGGGGTCGAATAAGCCTTGCAAACCTTAGGTGTTATACCCATATAACACACATGCTTAATCTACTCTCTTGGATCACCGGCCTCGTCTCACTCATCATCGTCATTCCGGCGACTATCCCGTTCCTGGGATGGGCAAATTGGTTTGCCCTCCCCCTAATCGTGATCGGGATTATCTTCGGGGCGCTTTCTTCATCGGACAGCGGGCGCAATTTCTGCCTGATCGTTCTCTTGATCGCGGGTGTGCGCTTGTCTTTAGGCGGCGGTTTTATTTAGGCCTCGCGCTGCGCCATCGCGAGCGCGGCGGCTTTAGCAAAGACGGTTGGCAGGCCTGCCGCATCAAGCTCGCGTAACGGCCACCATCTCCCGTGACCTGTAGGCTCTGCGTCGGTCACTAACCTCTTGACCCCAAGAGTCAGATGCGCGTGACTGAAAGTATGGCGCACTGCGCCGAGTTCTTCCCAGTCACCTTGTAGTATCGCTTCCTCGTCACCGTCTTGGCGCGCCGTCCAACCGTCGTCCGGTAACGCGCGCATCCCACCGAGCATACCTTTGCCTTCACGCTGAACGAGCCACACTTCGGCCTGTTTCCCTTCTCCGCGTTCGATCCAAAAGGCAGTGCCCGCTCGCTCTGGTTTCACCTTCTTCGCCGGTTTGATGGGCAATCGCTCCGGATCGCCAGCTCTACGGCCTTCGCACAGCTCTTGAACCGCACACAGCAAGCACCGCGGTGCCTTCGTGGTGCAAACGCTTGATCCCAAATCCATCAGGCTCTGCGCGAAGTCGCCCGCGCGCGCATCGGGCGTAATGATGTCAACCTTTTCGCGTATAGGCTTGCGTGCCGCTGGAAGCGGTTCGTCAATCGCAAACAGTCGCGCGACCACGCGCTCGACATTCGCATCAACCACCACGGCGCGTTCCCCAAACGCGATCGCTGCGATAGCGGCCGCCGTATACGCTCCCAGTCCCGGAAGCTCCCGCAATTCCGCTTCGGTGCGGGGAAAGCCTCCCCTCGGAGCCACCTCGCGCGCGCATTTGACGAGATTGCGGGCCCGAGAATAGTAGCCGAGCCCCGCCCACGCCGCCATCACCTCGTCATCCGCCGCTGCGGCGAGATCGAACACAGTCGGCCAAGTCTCGGTGAACTTCGCAAAGTACGGTTTGACCGCCGCCACGGTGGTCTGCTGGAGCATGACCTCGGACAGCCACACGCGATAGGGCCACGCCTCGTCCGACGGAGGCGCTTTACCAGGCGGGTTGCGCCACGGAAGCTCTCGCGCGTGGCCATCGTACCAATCCAAAAGCCGCTGGGATATCGTGTCGGGGACGCTGGCAGTCACAGGCTCCCTATGGCATGGCGCTTGGCACCATGGGAAGCGACCGCACACCAAACTCCGGGAAAAAGGGCAAGTCGGCCAAAAGGTATGAGCGACCTCGTGGCGGGGCCGCCAAGCCTATTGGCGATCTGATGCCCGAAATCGGGCGGACGGCCTTTCGCCGCTTTGGCTTTGTGCAAAGCTCTATAGTCACCCGCTGGCCTGAGATCGTCGGCCCGCACCACGCCCGCGTTTGCACACCTGAATCCCTGAGGTTTCCGCCGGGCGAAAAATCCGAAGGGATCTTACAGCTTGTCGTCTTGGCCGCGCACGCTCCGCTTATCCAGCAAGTGATCCCGGAAATCATTGACCGGGTGAACCGCTTTTTCGGATACAGCGCGGTGGCGCGCATCAAGCTGCGTCAAGGCGCTGTTAAGCCGCCTCAATCCAGCAAGCCCAATAAATCGCCACCGTCGCTGAAGCCCATTTCCATGGAATTGGGTGACAGCCTGCGCGACATTGGCGACCCGGAGCTGCGCACCGTGCTGGAATCGCTCGCGCGCAGCCTCGACGAGAAAGAGACCAAAGAGGACAAGACCTGATCGTGAGAAGCTTATGTACTTTTACCAGCGCGGCTGCGTTGGCTGGTCTTGCACCGCTTGCCCTAACAGGACCCAGCTCGGCGCAAGATCTCTCAAGAGAACAGAGTGAGTTCGTCGACAGCCTCCCGCCGCAGGCCTGGCTTAGCGTGACCGAACGGACCGAGCGCGGCCACCGCATTGGCAAGCCCGAGGCCGATGGGCAGCTGATTGAATTCATCAGCTATACGTGCGGCCACTGCGCCGATTTTGCCAAGCAAAGCGACGGCGCGCTTGATGTGGCGGCGATCGGTCCCGGGCATCTCGCGGTGGAGGTGCGCCCAGTCATTCGTAACTATCTGGATCTGGTTGTCTCGCTGCTGGTGCAGTGCGGCGATCCCAGCGGGTTCAAAGATCGCCATCGCACGTTCCTCTACACGCAGGACGATTGGCTACAAAAGGCGATCAACGCCCCGCAATCGCAGCAAGTGATATGGGCACGCGGCACCGCTCAGGCGCGCCTTAACGCCGCGCGCGCGCTCGATTTTGACGACATGTTGAACGCTAAAGGCATGTCGCTTCCTCAAATCAACGCCTGCTTGGCCGATGACACCACCGCGCAAGCGATCCTTGCGCACGCGAAGGCCGATCGCTCCGAGTTCGAGATTACGGGCACACCTACTTTTGCACTTGATGGGGAAACGCTTTCAGACGCGCACGATTGGCTGACACTTTCTACCGTTTTGCAGGAGCGCTTCCGCCCGGACCCGCAAGAAAGCGTGACCGACGGCTTGTCGGGCGGTTAAGCGGCCAATCTGGTTACTATCCACGTTAACTTCGCTATTTCTGCACAGAAGCCGGCCAATTGTGCACAAGCTCGCAGGCATCCCACTTTACGCGGGCCCGCATCGCTGCAAATCTCCAAATACCTAAAGGACACTTTGATGCTTTCACTTTGTCACACCGTCTCCCTTCGTCGACTGTCGCTTTCGCTCGCGATGGCCGCGCCCTTAGCCCTGGCTGCGTGCAGCGGCGAGGAAGCGATTGAAGGCGGCACAAGCGGCGAACCCATCGCCGCTATCGCCGCGCCCGAAGGCACGACCTGGTTGGAAACGGTCAATTTGTCCGAAGACGGCCTTGGATACATCGTCGGGAATCCCGACGCGCCGCTCAAACTCACCGAATACGCCTCGCACACGTGCGGAGCTTGCGCGAACTTTGCGGTGAACGGAAAAGCGCCGTTGAAAGAGTATATCGCCACCGGTGTCGTCAGCTTTGAACAGCGCGAGGTGTTCCTGAACACGTTTGATGTGGTGATCGCTTCGCTCACTCAGTGCGGCCCAGCCGGGCGTATGCAGACCCTGTCGGACGAAGTCTGGACCAACCTATCACCCGTGATGCAGGGCATTCAAGGCAACCCAGAGGGCGTTCAGGCGGCTGGACAACTCGATGTTAGCGAGCGTTTTGTTCGCATCGGGGAGGTCACAGGTCTCGTTGATTTCTTCGCCGCACGCGGTCTTTCCGCAGATCAAGCGCGCACCTGCCTGGCAGACACAGCCAAGATCGACGCCATGGTCGAAGGCTCCGGAGCCAAAGCTCAGGAGGTTGGCGTTACGGGCACTCCTACGTTCACGCTCAACGGCTCAAAGCTGGACGAAAACCAATGGGGCGGCCTTGAGCCAATCCTCCAGCGCGCTGGCGCGCGGCAGGAATAAGGAACTCCAGGCGACGCAATGCAGATAAGCCGGCTTAAACTCAGCGGATTCAAGAGCTTCGTCGAGCCGGCGGAATTGCGTATTGAACCGGGTCTAACCGGCGTGGTCGGACCCAACGGATGCGGCAAATCCAACCTCCTCGAAGCTATTCGCTGGGTGATGGGGGAAACCTCTGCCAAATCCATGCGATCGGGCGGGATGGAAGACGTCATCTTCGCTGGGACGTCGACCCGGCATGAACGCGCCTTTGCCGAAGTGGTCCTGCACGCCGCCGATGATGCGGGTGAAGAGCTGGTCGTCACCCGCCGGATCGAACGCGGCGCGGGCAGCGCGTACCGCGTCAACGGTCAGGATGTGCGCGCCAAAGACGTGGCGCTCACCTTCGCGGACGCGGCCACCGGGGCGCACTCTCCTGCCCTCGTCAGCCAAGGCAAAATTGCGCAGGTTATCGCCGCCAAACCACAGCAACGGCGCCAGATGCTGGAAGAGGCCGCCGGGATCGCCGGCTTGCACGTCCGCCGCAAAGACGCAGAGAGCAAACTGCGCTCCACCGAAGCCAATTTGGCGCGGCTTGAAGATCTGATGGCGGGTCTTGATTCGCAAATGGCCTCGCTCCGGCGGCAGGCGAAACAGGCCGAGCGCTACACCAAGCTTACCGATCAGATAAACACAGCTGAAGCGCGGCTGTTGTTTGCGCGCTGGCGCGAGGCCGCGCACGCCGCAAAGGAAGCGCGCAAGGCCGCCGAGAGTGCCGAAGCCAACGTCGCCAAAGCCAAACATGCCGCTGAAGCCGCCGAGCGCGAACAGGCCGTCATCGCGGCCGACCTGGCGGCGGCGCGCGAGGAGTTAGCGGATCGCCGCGATGATGCGAGCGCGCACGGCCACCGTATGGCGGCGTTGTCCGAAAAACTGGAAGCCGCCGAAGCGCGACTTGCCGATCTCAAGCGCCAGCGCGAGCGATTGGAACAGGACCGTGTCGCCGCCGATCGCCTTACCAGCGACGCTGTGGGAGCTCTCGCCAAGCTGGAAGCGGATCTGGAAGCGAGCCAGAAAAGCGTGACGGACGCCGAAGCCGCCCGCCCCGAAATCGCTGCGCGCAGCGAAAAGGCCGAACACGCCAGCCGTGCGGCGGAAGTCGCGCTTGCGAAAGCGACCGCCGATCAAGCGGGTGTGGAAGCCGAATGGCGCGTTGCCGAAGCCAGCATCGCGCAAGCCCAATCACGTCTGGAGCGCCTGCAGCGCGACGAGGAACGCCTTTCAGAAACCCGCGCGCAGCTTGAAGGCGCACAAGACGCCGAGGATGCGGTGACAGCCGCCCGGGACGCGGTGCAAAAAGCCGCCTCGGAAGTCGCCGCTTTGCGGGCGAAGCTCGAGGCGGATCAGGAGCGCAAGGCCAAGCTACAAACAGCGCGCGATGACGCGGCAGCTGAGCTTGCCACGGCTAAAGCCGAACTGGCTGGAATTGAGCGCGAATACACCGCCCTCACCCGCGATCGCGACGCGCGTCTAAAGCGGGAGAAAAGCCGTCAGGGCCTGCCAGCCGCGCTCGACAGGATTAAAGTGACGCCCGGCTACGAGCGCGCCATCGCCGCCGCGCTGGGTCGTGATGCAAAGTCCCCACTTGGTGCGCCGGCTGACGCGAGCGATGGGCGGTTTTGGACCGGCAGCGATACGCGTGACCCCGTGCCTGACAGTCTCCTGTCGCATATCTCGGACTGCCCGGAAGAGTTACGCGCGCGCTTGGCGCTCGTCTATTGCGCGGACGAAGACGATGGACGAGCGCTAAACCCCGGCGAATGGTTGGTGACCCGCGCGGGCCATCTGCGCCGTTGGGACGGATTTGTCGCGCGCGGCGAAGGCTCAGCCGAAGCGGCTCGCCTTGAGGCTGACAATCGCTTGAAGGAGCTTGAAGCCGAACTGCCCGCGCGCCGCGAGACCGCTGAGAGAGCCGCCAGTTCCGAAAACGCAGCTCGCTCGGAGCTCAGCGCTTTGCAGCAGGACTTAGTTGCTCAGGAACGCGCCCTCGCTACCGCAACTGATGACGAACGGGGCGCCCTGCGCGAGCTGGACGCAGCCGAGGCCGCCAAGGATCGGGTCGCCACCCGTCTTCAAGAGATCAACGAAAGCACCGCTGAGTTGGCCGAGCAGTTGGCAATGGCCAGCTCGGAGCTGCGGGACGCGGAGGAGGTGCGCGCAACCCTGCCCGCGCCGGACGCCGGACGTGCCACGCTTGAGGCAGCCCAAGCGAAAAACGAAGCAGCGCGGAGCGCGGTTCAGGCGACCCTTGCTGAGCTCGCCGCTCACGATCAGGGGCTCGCCGTTGCGCGTGAGCGGTACGCGGCGCAGCAGGTCGACTTCTCAAACTGGCAGGCTCGTTCTTCCGAAGCCACGCAGCGCGTGGCCCAAGCGGGCAGGCGCTTGGAAGAAATCGAGGAAGAAACCTCTATTATCTCCGCCAAACCCGCCGCCTTGATCGAAGAGATCGAACAGGGCGATGCGGTGCGCGCTCGGCTCACGCAAGAGTTGGAAGCGGCGCAAAACGCGCTCGACCAACACGAAGCGCGGGCGCGCCAAGCCAACGACGCGCTCGCCACCGCGACCGAAGCGCTGGCGGTAGCCCGCGAGGGACGCGCTACGCTCGCGGCGCGTGCGGAAAGTCAGGAAGCTCGCCAAACCGAGATGTCGCGCATTTCCGGGGAACGCTTCCAGTGCCCGCCCCCCTTGCTTGCAGAGAAGTTCGCCTTTGAAGAGGACAGCGTCGTTAACGCTCAAGCTGAAAGCGACGAGCTTGACCGGCTAACGGCTTCGCGCGAGCGGATTGGGCCGGTAAACCTTGTCGCTGCGGAAGAACTGGCGCGCATAGAAGAAGAGCACGGCGCCAGCGCGACAGAACAGGCCGAGTTGACGGAGGCAGTCTCCCGTCTGCGCGGGTCTATCGGCAATCTCAATCGCGAGGGCCGCGAGCGGCTGCGCGCCGCTTTTGAAGAAGTGGACGGACATTTCCGCGTCCTTTTCACGCGCCTCTTCCAAGGCGGGCAAGCGCATCTGGCGCTGGTGGACAGCGATGATCCTTTGGAAGCGGGACTTGAGATTTTTGCGCAACCTCCGGGCAAGCGGTTGCAGTCGCTTTCGCTGCGTTCGGGCGGCGAGCAAGCGCTGACCGCGACGGCGCTGATCTTTGCTCTGTTCCTCACCAATCCCGCACCTATTTGCGTTCTGGATGAGGTCGACGCCCCGCTCGACGACGCCAATGTGGAGCGCTTTTGCGATCTGCTCGATTCCATGGTCCGCACCACCAACACTCGCTATCTTATCGTCACGCACAACGCCGTGACGATGAGTCGAATGCACCGTTTGTTTGGGGTCACGATGGCGGAAAAAGGGGTGTCACGCTTGGTCAGCGTCGATCTTGGCGAAGCGGAATTGATGGCCGCGGAATAGGCGCGTCAAGCGCTCGCGCGGGTCAGGCCTCGATCGCGTCCGCCAACCGTTTACGCAGAGCCTTGAGCTGTCCGATCGTTTGCGACAAGTCGGCCGTGCTCGATGTCACAGCACGTGCGCCGACTGGTTCAGCTCGCTCACGATCAACCGCGCGACGATCACCCATTCGGCGATCTCCACCCTCGCGTCGATCAAGTTGGGATTTGCGGGCCGAACGCAAGACCGTCTCCGCGCCCTTTAGCGTGTAGCCTTCCTCGTTGACGAGCTGGTTGATCCTTTCGACCAAGGCAACATCGGAAGGGCGGTAATACCGGCGTCCACCGCTGCGTTTGAGTGGCTTTAACAGCGAGAACTGCTGTTCCCAGTATCGCAGAACGTGCGGCTTGATATCCAACGCCTCGCTCACCTCGCCTATCGTGCGCAGAGCGGTTTCGTCTTTTCCGTCTTCAAATTCAGCCATATCCGATGCGGTCGCGTCCTCTTGCTACCGGCCCATCCTGGCCTTACCCTTTGGAAATGCGTTCCTTCAGAAGCTGGCTCGCTCGGAAGGTCATAACGCGGCGCGGTGTGATGGGTACTTCGACACCTGTCTTGGGATTGCGACCGATGCGTTCATTCTTGTCCCGCAGCACAAAGCTCCCAAAGCCCGACACTTTGACGTTCTCACCCTTGGCTAAGGCTCCCGACATATGATCGAGGATCGACTCCACCAGATCAAGCGACTCCGCCCGACTCAACCCCATCTTCCGATTGATTGTCTCAGCCAAATCGGCTCGTGTCAGAGTTCCCACTGAACGCATGTTGCGCTTTCCTTTTTATTTTGGCGCGACCCAACGCTTTGCGAAACATACAACTTTCAGACTAATCGCGCAACGAAAGACCATGGACGGTGCCCCAATTGTGGACAACGCTGGGTGCACGCGGAATGAAGCGATCAGACCCGCAAGAGGCTTGCGCCCCACGTAAAGCCGCCGCCCATCGCTTCGAGCATAACCAGATCGTTAGGCTTTATGCGCCCATCCTTGCGCGCCACATCGAGCGCAAGCGGAACCGACGCCGCCGATGTGTTGGCGTGCTGGCCAACCGTCACGATGACTTTCTCAGCCGGGATTCCGAGTTTCTTTGCAGTCGCATCGAGGATCCGCGCGTTCGCCTGATGGGGGACGACCCAGTCAATATCCTCCGCTAAAACGCCAGCGGTATCAAGGACTTCATGAAGCACTTCAGAGAGGTTCACGACAGCGTGGCGAAACACCTCACGTCCTTTCATACGCAGGTGCCCCACGGTTTGTGTCGTCGACGGGCCACCATCAACATAGAGTAAATCGTGCTGCGCACCGTCGGCGTGGAGTTTGGTGGCGAGGATACCTGCGGCTTTGTCACCACTGGCTGCCGACTGGGGAGCTTCGAGCACCACCGCTCCGGCTCCGTCGCCAAACAGAACACAGGTTGTCCGGTCTTCCCAGTCGAGAATGCGACTGAAGGTCTCCGCTCCGATCACGAGTGCGCGGCGCGCGGACCCCGTGCGCAGCAGCGAATCGGCCGTTGCGAGCGCGTAAAGGAAGCCCGAGCACACCGCCGCCACGTCGAACGCAGCGCATCCGTTGCATCCAAGCGCATGCTGCACCTTTGTGGCCGTGGCGGGAAACGTGTTGTCGGGAGTGGCGGTTGCCAGAACGATGAGATCAATATCATCGGGAGTGAGCTGCGCGTCTTCGAGAGCCGCGCGAGCTGCTTTAGTCGCCAGCGTCGCCGTCGTTTCATCGTCGCCAGCAATGTGGCGCTGGCGAATGCCTGTGCGGGCCACAATCCATTCATCGGATGTGTCGATTTTCTCAGCGAGTTCGGCGTTTGTCACGATCCGATCGGGCAACGCCGAGCCCGTGCCCAAAAGCCGGGCGCCAGGCGCCAGCGTGCTCACGCAGTTTGCTCTTTGTCGGAGAGTGTCGAAGCGTTTGAAGACTGCGCACCCTCTTCGGAGGCGGCCACATTACCCGCGCCCCAATTCTCACCCAAGCGGGCTAAGTCTTCGGCGATCCGCTCAGTCAAAGCGTTGGAAAGCAGGCTCGCTGTCACCGCCACCGCATTGCTAACGCCCTTGGCGGTCGCGCTGCCGTGACTCTTCACGATCACTCCGTTGAGACCCAAAAAGACAGCCCCGTTGTGATTGTTCGGATCCAGGTGATGACGCAGCAGCTCTGTCGCCGGGCGGGAGACCAAGAAGCCAAACTTGGACCGCAGCGAGCTTGTGAAAGCCTGACGCAAGAGATCGGTCACGAAGCGAGCGGAGCCTTCAATCGCCTTCAAGGCAATATTCCCGGAAAATCCGTCCGTCACAACAACGTGGGTTTCGCCGCGATTGATTTTGTCCGATTCGACAAAGCCATCAAATTCTAACCGGAGGCCGCCTTCGCTGTCCTGCGTGGCCGACTGAAGCTGCGTCGCCGCGTCGCGCAGGCTTTCGGTGCCCTTGATTTCTTCCGTGCCGATATTGAGCAACCGAACCTTTGGGCGATCAAAGCCGTTGACGATGCGCGAATAGGCCGCGCCCATCACAGCAAATTGCACCAGATTGCGCGCGTCGGCTTCGGTGTTAGCGCCCAGATCGAGCATCACCACGTCGTGGCTTTCAAGCGAGGGAAGAAGCGCGGCCAAGGCCGGGCGATCGATCCCCGGCATGGTGCGAAGCGCGATCTTGCTCATCGCCATCAAAGCGCCAGTGTTGCCGGCGCTGACCGCCGCACCCGCCTCACCCGTTTTGACGGCGTTGACGGCGAGACCCATCGATGTCGTCTTGGCGCGGCGAAGCGCGCGGCTGGGCAGCTCATCGCCCGCTACAACGTCGTCGCAATGCAGGATTTCGGACGCGCCACGAAGTCCAGGGTGGTTGTCGAGCGCGCGCTCGATGCGCGTCTCGTCGCCGACCAGTAGGAATTTGAAGGCGTCGTGGTCGCGGCGAGCCAGCGCTGCGCCTTCAACCATCACGCGCACGCCTTCATCGCCGCCCATCGCATCAATCGCGATACGCGGTAAAGTCATGCACCCGTTCCTTCTACAGCCTTACCGGTTAGCCGGGTAGGTATCGCCCTTGATATCGAGCACTTTGCGACCGTTGTAATAACCGCAGCTATGGCACACATTGTGCGGGCGCTTCATCTCTCCGCAGGTCGGACACTCATGATACGGTTCGGCCTTGAGAGCGTCGTGCGCGCGGCGATTGCCACGACGGTGGGGCGATACTTTTCTCTTAGGGACTGCCATGGCTACGCCACTTCCTCAAAAAATTCGTGTGTTTGCGCGATCTAGCGCGGATTGTTTGACGCCGCCTTTACGGAGCCGAGCGGCGTTGCGCAAGCGTCGCTCGCACAGCACTCCGGTCCGAATGTGGCGGAAAGCGTGGCGCTATAGCGAAATTTTGCGGAAGCGCAAGTATTGTGCGCGATCGGCTTTGCGGTTTCCAAATCGCCCGATCAGGCTCCTTGCTAGGAGAGGGCGTAATCGCTCACAAAGGCGTTCGTCTTGCGCTCTTGCCCAAACGTGCTGGTCGGGCCGTGGCCAGGAATAAACGTGATGTCTTCGCCCAGCGGCCAGAGACGCTGCGTTATCGAATCGATCAAATCCTGATGGTTGCCGCGCGGAAAGTCGGTTCGCCCGATTGACCCTTGAAACAGCACGTCGCCCACAATCGCAAACCGGCTTGGCTGATGGACAAACACGACGTGGCCTGGCGTGTGGCCGGGGCAGTGGATCACGTCGAGAGTGAGTTCCCCCACGGTCACGGTGTCGCCATGCTCCAGCCAACGCGTGGGGGTAAAGGACTGCGCGGTCATCCCATAGCGCGCGCCGTCGCTGTCGAGCTGCTCGATCCAGAACAGATCGTCCTTGTGCGGGCCTTCAATCGGCAGACCAAGTTCGTCCGCGAGCATACCCGCCTGTCCGCAGTGGTCGAGGTGACCATGCGTGATGAGGATTTTCTCTAGCGTCACCCCGGCTTTCTGGACACCCGCCTTAAGCTTATCCAAATCCCCACCGGGATCCGTCAACGCCGCCTTCATCGTCTTGGTGCACCAGATAAGCGAGCAATTCTGCTGAAGCGGCGTCACCGGCAGAATAGCGGCACGCATGGGGGGACCCGAGGGGCTGCGATTGGGTGTGTCGGTCATAGATTCTCAGATGCCGGTTCCAGCGAAGCTCGGCAAGCCTGCTTTGTTCAATTCAATTTCTTACGGATCGGCCACAAGGCGAAGACGGAGGCCGTGAGCGCCCCGCACGCGCCAAAGAACATAGGTTCGGTCGACCACACAAACATGCCTGCCCCGAGCAAGCCTCCTGCCGCTACGAATAAGAGCTGCGCGACAATCCGATTGGATGGCACCGGAAACGCCGATGTCAGCAAAACAAGCAGAGCCAAACCAAACGCGGTCATCAAATAGGTCATGAAATAGATGAATGCGAAGCCGCCAATCGGGTTGTACCCCCAGTAACCCCAGCGCAGGTCAAAGAAGGCCTCCCAACCATTTTGCCACACGGTTAGGAGAGCCATGTTGCCCAAGGTCGCCAGCAAGCTGGCAAGCAGCGTGCGCCTCGAAGCATCGACCAAATGATCGATCATATACGCCCGCCTTTCCAGACAACACGGCCGATGATTTCGAGTTCTTCGGCCTCCACATTGACCGGCGGATACGCGAGATTCTGGCTGAGCAACGAAAAGCGCCCCGCCCCGGCGCTCGCAACGCGTTTGACCATTAGCGTGTCGCCCAGCCGCACGACGTGAATACCATCGCGGAAAGGACGGTTCGAACGGTCCACCAAAATCTCATCGCCATCGTTGAGCAGCGGCTCCATCGAGTCGCCCTCTACTGTGATTGCGGAAAGCTGCGCGCTCTCTAGACCCTGCTCGGCCAGCCAACGGCGCGAAAACTTGAAGGCGTCGAACGCCGCCTCACTATCAGGCGTGGAGCCAGGCCCGGCGGACGCGCCGATCGGCAAGCGCGGGACATCCACAAAGTCCGGATCAAAGGATTTTTCCCTAATGGCGCCTGAGTCCCCGCCCAGTTCAGCCTCGGAAACACCAAAAAAGCTCGCCAAGGTGCGGCGATCACCCTCTTCGAGTTTTCGCGGCGAGCCTTTCCGAATGAATTGCTGGAGATAGCTCGGGTTTCGTCCTAACATCTCCGAGAGGCTCGAAAGGCTAACGCCCCGGTCCCGCGCCAAACTGAGAAGGTTTGCGCGCGCGCCGCTCAAGGCATTTTCATCGGGTGTTACCATAACTTCCTCCTACATGAAGGATTTTTCCTAGACAAGTAGGAAATGGACTGGAACATTTCAGGAACATCAAGCGAATCAACACGCCAATCGCTCGGTGCACAGTCCCACGCCCCTCCGGAGGAACGCCCATATGCTCATCCGCAAAGTCGAGAATTTTCTGAAACGCCACGACATGCCAGCCACCAAGTTCGGACGCCTCGCGGCGCATGATCCCCGCTTTGTGCTGGACCTTCGCATGGGCCGCACGCCCCGCGCCGAAACCGAAGCGCGCACGCTCAAATGGATGACCGATTACGAAGTTTCACCGGAGAGCGCCAATATCACGACGCCATTCCGCGCCTATGAGACGAAGGGGTTCGCGCATGTTTGAGGCCCACACCTTCGAAACCAAGTCCGCGCACGACTTCCCTGATAGCGACCGGCCCGGAACACCGCGTGTTCCCCCGCGCTATCGGCCTCGCCGTTCAACGTCCGATCGCCTGCGCGAGGCTTTGCTCGAACTGGCCCAGAGCGCGGGCCGCGTCCTAACGCATGAGGAGACAGCTTGGTCCTCGATCACTTTCACCGGCACACGGCATGAAATCACGCTCGACTTTAATGGGAGCGAAGCCGTTACCGCAGCAGAGGTCTTCATCACCGACCTACCAGACCATGAGTTTCGGATCCCCGGCCATTTGGTCGCCGACGCCAGCGTTCGCGAGGTCGATCACCGCTTCGGCGTCAAAGAGCGCATGATCGTCACCGCGGTGCTTCTGCTGCTCGAAGAGACTTGAAGCGCCGCCTCAGCTCTTGATCACGATCATCTTCTCGATGGTCATGTCGTGCATCGTATAGGGTATGCCGCCCACCCCATGGCCTGAGGTCTTCAGTCCTGCAAACGGCATCCAGTCGGTGCGAAAGGCGGTGTGATCGTTCACCATGATCGCCGACGCGTTGAGGTTGCGATAGGCGTGCATCGCCGCGTTTAAGTCGTTGGTGAACACCGCCGCCTGAAACGACACGTCGAGCGCGTTGGCCTGCGCAATCGCAGTCTCCACATCGTTATAGGTGTAGAGGCATACAACCGGGCCGAACACTTCGTTCCGCGATATAGTCACGTCCGCGGGCGGGTTCAGCAACAGAGTGGGCGCGTAGGTCGTGTCCGAAAGCTTTTCGCCGCCGCATAGCACGCGCGCGCCGCCGTCGACCGCTTCGGACACCCACTCGGCCACCCGGTCGCATTCCTTGGGCCGAATGAGCGGACCGCAATCGGTGTCTTCGTGGATAGCGTTCCCGACTTTCAGCGCCCTTACCGCCTCGACCATCTTGTTGGCGAGCTCATCGACAATCGCGGTGTGCGCGAACACGCGCTGGACCGACACACAGACTTGCCCTGAGTGGTAGAAACCGCCTTTCACGAGGCTTGGCACAGCCGCATCTATTTCAGCGGTCGCGTCCACGATCACCGGGGCCACACCGCCATGTTCAAGCGCGCACCTCGCGCCGGGCGCAAGCTGCGAGCGCAGCGACCAGCCCACTCCGGCGGACCCTATGAAGCTGAAGAACGCAACGCGCGGATCGGTCACCATGCGGGTCGCGTCATTGCGGGAGGTCAAAACGGCTTTCGCCCATTCCTTCGGCAGTCCGGCCTCATAGAGAATGTCGACAAACTCAAAGCAGGACAGCGGCGTATCGCCAGCGGGTTTGACGATTACGGGGCATCCCGTTGCCACGGCGGGGCCGACCTGATGGACAATCAAGTTAAGCGGGTGGTTGAACGCGGACACCGCCACGACTGGCCCAATGGGCTCGCGCATGGTCCACGCCAGACGGCCATCGCCCGCGGGCGTGTGCCCCATGGGGATTTCCGTCCCACGAAGCGCGCCAAGTTCTTCAACGCACAATTCCATACCGTTGATCGCGCGCGCGACCTCGACCCGGGCGTCAACAAGTGGTTTGCCGCCTTCATTGGCCACCTGAAACGACAAATGCTCAAAGCGATCCTGCATGATCTTGGCCGCCTTTTTCAGGATCGCGGCGCGCTCGTGCGGCTTCATCCAGGCGCTGCGATCCTCGGAGAGCTCTTTGGCCCGCGACAGAAAGGCGTCGACTTCATCCCACTCGGCGGTCGGAACGGAGCCGATCACCGAAAGGTCGAACGGGTTTACAACGTCCTGCATAGCGGTGTCCTTTCTGGTCCGAGGCTTAGAGTGCGGCGCTCAGATCCTTGATATCGTGGTTCAGGATTTGATCGTTCTCGGTGTAATCCACCGGGCAATCGATCAGATGCACGCCGGGGGTGTCGCGGCAATGCGCCAGCAGCTCTTTGAGGTGCTCTGACGATTCCACGCGGTGGCCCGTCGCGCCGTAGCTTTCGGCGTAAGCGACAAAGTCCGGGTTGCCATAGGTCAGCCCGAAATCTTCAAAGCCCATATTGGCCTGTTTCCAGCGGATCATCCCGTAAGCGTCATCGCGCAGGATCAAGACGGTCAGGTTCAGCCCCAGACGCACCGCCGTCTCCATCTCCTGACTGTTCATCATGAAGCCGCCATCGCCGCAAATCGCCATGATCTTGCGATCGGGATAGAGCATGGAGCTCATCATCGCGCTAGGCAGGCCGGCGCCCATGCTGGCGAGCGCGTTGTCGAGCAAAACCGTGTTGGGCAGGTACGCGGTGTAGCCGCGTGCGAACCAGATCTTGTAGACGCCGTTATCGAGGCAAATGATGCCGTCGCGCGGCATCGCCTCGCGCACCTGCTGGACGAGATGCGGGGGAAAGATCGGGAAGCGGGTGTCGTTCGCCAGCTTCTCGGTGTGCTCGACTTCGGCGGCGCGGTACGCGAGCATCTGGTCGAAATTCCAGCTCAAGTTCGGGTTGATATCTTCTTTCATCTGCCAGATGGCGTTGCCGATATCACCGATCACTTCGATCTGCGGAAAATAGACCGGGTCCACCTCCGCCGTTCTGGTTGAAACGTGGATCACGGTGACGCCGTTATCTTTCATGAAGAAGGGCGGCTTTTCGATCACGTCGTGCCCGACATTGATGATGCAGTCCGCCGCTTCGACCGCGCGGTGCACAAAGTCCCCGGCCGAAAGCGCCGCGCATCCCAAAAATTTGGGATGCCGCTCGTCGATCACGCCTTTGCCCATTTGGGTCGTGAGAAAGGGTATGCCGGTGTACTCGACAAAGTGGAGCAACGCGCGACCCGACAGCTTTCTGTTGGCGCCCGCGCCGATGACAAGGATGGGATTCTTGGCCGCCTCGATCGCCTTCACCGCCTCACGAACCGCTTTGCCTTCAGCGGAGGGTCGCCGCGCGACGCTTTTGGGAAGCGGATTGTACTCTCGTGTGGGTTCTTCGGCGATGTCTTCGGGAAGTTCGATCAGAGTGGCGCCGGGCTTTTCCTCTTCGGCCAATCGGTACGCCTCGCGCACCCGGCTGGGAATATTGTCGCCCGAGGCGATCTGAGTCGCGTACTTCGTGATCGGTTCCATCAACGACACAACATCGATGATCTGGAAGCGGCCTTGCTTGGAGTGCTTGATCGGCTTTTGCCCCGTGATCATCAGCACCGGCATCCCGCCAAGTTGGGCGTAAGCGCCTGACGTCACGAAGTTAGTTGCGCCAGGCCCAAGCGTCGCTAGGCACACGCCTGTCTTGCCCGTGTGGCGACCATAGGTCGCAGCCATAAAGCCCGCGCCTTGTTCGTGGCGCGTGAGAATCAGCTTGATCTTGTCAGAGCGGCCTAGGGAATCGAGCAGATCGAGGTTTTCTTCGCCGGGAACGCCAAAGACGTATTCGCACCCCTCCGCTTCCAAGCAGTCTATGAAAACGTCGGAAGCCTTTTTGGTCTCGCTCACAGCAATTTCCCCCATCTCGAACGCGCCCATCAAAATGGCGCTGGGTGTTTCTGGTCGCCCAGTGTTCGATCCCATGCACGCCAAAGGTTACGCCTCGGCGCAAGCGTGCGCGTATTCGCTCCCACTTTCAGCGTCGGATTGCAAGGACTTGCGGACGCCGCCCTGCGCGGGATCAGTATCCTCGAACCGGGTCAAAGATGGGGGCAACTGGCTCGCCGCGGCGGTACTTGGCAAGGTTATCCAAAAAGCGTTCCGCGCTGCGAACGAACATCTTGTCCTGCGCTCGGCCCGAGAGGTGCATGGTCACATGCGCGTTTTCGAGCGTCCAAAGAACGTCATCGGAAGGCAACGGTTCTGGTGTCGTCACGTCGAGGAACGCGCCACCAATAGCCTTTTTCTGCAAGGCGGAAACCAGCGCGTCTTGATCAACCACCGCACCGCGGGCGATATTCACGAGAACCGCGTCGGACTTCATCGCCGCCAGTTCGGTTTCGCCGATCATGTTGTCGGTTTCCGGTGTCGCCGGGACCGCCAGAATCACCCAGTCGAATTCACCCAATTTCGCGCGCCATGCATCCGGGGTCAGCGTGCCTTCGCCCGGCGTGCGGCGGACAACGGTGACATCGACGTTGAACGCCTCCAGTCGAGGTTTGATGAGTTGCCCAATCGCGCCGTAGCCAAGCAATAGGGCTTTGGATCCATAAAGCTCGCGCTTGCCCGGCGAATCCAGCAACCAGTCGCGGCGGTCCTGCGCGCGCACAACCTCGCGATACCCCTTGGCAATGTTGAGCATGCCCATCACAACATATTCCGCGATGGTGATCGCGTTGATGCCCACCCCGTTGGTAACGGTGATTCCACGCTCGATCAGCACGTCCATGTCGAGGAAATCGAGCCCAGCGTAGATCGAATTGAGCCATTTGAGCTTTTTGGCGGCGATCAGCGTTTCAGCCATCACCTCTTTCTCGTTCATATCGAACCAGCCGATTTCGGCGTCGGCCACGGCTTCGCGCGCTTCGTCCTTGGTCAGAAACCAGCGCACGTCGAGATCGCTCGGAAGCTGGGGTTCAAGCAGCGGCCGGATGAGGCCGGAGATGGCGAGTGTGGTCACTGTCTAATCCTTAGTTTCTTCGTCATTGCGAGGCGGCGCAGTCGCCGCAGCAATCCAGAGACGTCCTGCGATACGCCCTGAACAGCTTCGCTACGCTCGCAATGATGAACTAGGCAAGCTTCCACTCCCACCCCAGTGGATCGCCGTCCATGACCTCGACACCCTTGGCGGACAGCTCATCACGAATCGCGTCTGACTTGGCGAAGTCCTTTTCGGCACGAGCCGTCTGGCGCTCCTCAATCGCGGCGTCGATCTCATCCTCGGTGATCTCGAAGGATACGGGGCGGATGCGCAGCTCCTCCCGAGAGAGATCGAACAATCGCAGCCCCAAGACCTGATCCATGCTTTCCACCACGGCGCGTTTGATGCCCGCATCGACCTTCTTCACCGCCAACGCCTCTTCCAGCGCGGTGAGCGCGATGGGCGTGTTCAGGTCATCGGCCATGGCCTCGTCAAACTTGGACAGTGGGGCTACAAATTTGGGATGTTCGGCCACCGGATTAGGCTCAGCGTCGGCCAGCCGCGCCGCCGCCATCACCATCCGCTTTAGTCGCGTAAGAGCCGCTTCCAGCCCGTCCCAGCTGAACTCCAACTCGCTGCGATAATGCGCCTGCAAGCACATCAGCCGGTAAGCGAGCGGGTGGAAGCCTTTGTCGACGAGCAGTTGCAGCCGCAGGAATTCGCCGGACGACTTCGACATTTTGCCCGAACGCTCGACCAGAAAGTTGTTGTGCATCCAGATGTTCGCGCCGGAATTGGTCGGGTTGCCAAGACCGCCACCGTCCATGCCACAGCACGAACCGCGATTGATCTGCGCAAACGCCTGATTCTGCGCGATTTCGTTCGGGTGATGGATCTCTCGGTGGTCAATCCCGCCGGTGTGAATGTCAAAAGGAAAGCCCAAGAGCTTTTCGCCCATGACCGAGCATTCCAGGTGCCAACCCGGCGCGCCCGGGCCCCAGGGGCTATCCCATTCCATCTGGCGCTTTTCACCTGGCGGCGTCTTGCGCCAGATCGCAAAATCGGCGGCGTTGCGCTTGCCTTCAACAGCGCCAATGCGACTGACTTGCTCAGCCTCTTCTTCGCTCACGGTTCGGGCGAGGCGACCATAATCTTCCACAGTGGAGGTGTCGAAATAGAGGCCGCTGTCGAGTTCGTAGCAGTGCTTTTCCGCGATGCCTTTTGCAAACTCGATCATCTCGGGCACGTATTCGGTGGCGACCGACCACTTAGCGGGCTGGCGGATGTTGAGCGCCTCAATATCGGCCCAATACGCCTCGGTGTAATGCTTGGCGATATCCCAGATGGATTGCGCCTTTTCCGCCGCCATCTTCTCCATCTTGTCCTCGCCCTCATCCGCGTCATCAGTGAGGTGGCCGACATCGGTGATGTTGATGATGTGCGTGAGCTTGAGCGCGTGCGACGAAAGCGTTCGCCCCAAGATGTCGGCAAAGACATAGGCGCGCATATTGCCGATATGCGGGTAATTGTAGACCGTCGGCCCGCAGGTGTAGACGCGCGCCTCGCCCGGATGGACGGGCTGGAAGTCTTCCAGCTGGCGGGTCAGCGAATTGAAGAGCTTCAATCCGTGTGATGTTGTATCATCGGTCATAGGTAATTGCGCTTTGCCCAGCGTTTAGAGGCTCGTCAATCGCATCGTCATTGCGAGCGTAGCGAAGCAATCCAGGGCGTCTGACGAAACGGCTCTGGATTGCCGCGTCGCTACGCTCCTCGCAATGACGGTGGCTTAGTCAAACCCCACGAAGTTCACCTGCTCGTCCAGCGGCACGCGCTCGCGCTCAAAGTTGTTCAGCGGCGCATCCGGATCGCGATAGCCAATCGCCATTCCGCAAAAGAGCATATAGCGTTGGTGATCGAGGCCCAGATGCTCTCGGATCGTAGTCGCATACATCGCCATGGCCTCTTGGAAACAGCTGTCGAGTCCCTCTTCACGCAGCAGCAGCGCGACCGTTTGCAGCCACATGCCCGTGTCCGACCATTGCGGTTCTTTCATAAAGCGTGGGAAATATGTGAACATCACCGCCGGAGCATCAAAACTCGTGGTGTTGCGCCCCATGGCTTTCATCCGGGCTTCGGTATCATCGCGCGCAATGCCCATAGCGCCAAACATGCCAGCCCCAACCGCGTGAAGGCGGGATTTATAGGCCGGCTCTTGCTCCGGTGCTGTCCAGTCATATTCGGGCTTTTGTGGGCCGTTTTCGAGAATTTTGGTCTGCAGCTCTTTGAGCGATTCGCCTGTAACAATGGCGGCCTCCCAAGGCTGAAAATTGCAGCCCGAAGCCGCCCAGCGCGCCTTGTCCATCACCCGGCGGATGGTTTCCAGATCAACAGGTTTGTCGAGAAACTCGCGCACGGAGCGACGGCTGGTGACGGCTTCGGTTACATTCATTCTAATCTCCTAACGCCGCCCCTTGCGCGGTCCCTTCTCATCCTCGAACAGTTCCGCAAGCTGCTCCATGATCGTGCCGCCCAATTGTTCGACGTCCATTATCGTCACCGCGCGGCGGTAATAGCGAGTCACATCGTGGCCGATACCAATGGCGACGAGTTGGACGGGTGAGGCCTTCTCAATCCATTCGATCACACCGCGAAGGTGCGCTTCGAGATAGCCTGCGCTGTTGACGCTCAATGTGCTGTCATCCACCGGTGCGCCGTCGCTGATCACCATCAGGATGCGGCGTTCTTCGGGGCGATAGATCAAGCGGGAATGCGCCCAGAGCAGCGCCTCGCCATCAATGTTCTCTTTGAGCAGCCCCTCGCGCATCATCAGACCGAGATTGCGGCGCGCGCGACGCCATGGCTCATCGGCCTGCTTGTAGATAATGTGGCGCAGATCGTTGAGGCGGCCGGGCCCTTGCGGTTTGCCATCGGCGAGCCACGCTTCGCGGCTTTGCCCGCCTTTCCACGCGCGGGTGGTGAAGCCGAGGATTTCGGTCTTCACCCCGCAACGCTCCAGCGTGCGCGCGAGGATATCCGCGCTGATCGCGGCGATACTAATCGGCCGTCCGCGCATCGAACCCGAATTGTCGATCAGCAAGGTCACAATCGTGTCCTTGAACTCGATATCGCGCTCAACCTTGTAAGACAGCGCAGTACCCGGGGAGACGACCACGCGGCTAAGGCGCGCGGCGTCGAGCACACCCTCTTCCTGATCGAAATCCCAGCTGCGGTTTTGCTGGGCCATAAGGCGGCGTTGCAAGCGGTTGGCGAGGCGAGTTACGACGCCCTGCAGGCCCGTCAGCTGGCTGTCGAGATAGGCGCGCAGGCGGTCAAGCTCTTCGCTGTCGCACAGTTCGGGCGCTTCGATCTCTTCGTCGAAATTCTCGGTAAAGGCCTTGTAATCGAGCCCTTCGGGAATGTCGGGCGCGGGACGGTTTGGGCGCACGGGCGCGTTGGAAGCGTCGCCTTCATCGCCCGCCTCGCTGTCTTCCATGTCCTGTTCGGAGGTGAGATCGCTTTCCGCTTCGCCGTCACCGTCGCCTTCGCCAACGTCGCCCGCGACCTCGGCGCTTTGCGGATCGGCGTCGCCCTCCTCCTGCTCGTCGCCCGGCTGGTCGTCGTCCTGCCCCTCTTCGTCCTCGCTGTCGTCCTGATCGGTTTCTTCGGGCTGTTCAGTCGGGCGGGTCAGATCGAGATCGCGCAGGATATCGAGCGAGAGCTTTTGAAACGCCTCTTGATCATCCAAACTTTCAAGCAGGGCGGTGAAATTGGACCCGATCTTCTCCTCGATATCGGGGCGCACCAGCGACACACCGCGCTCCGCCTTTTCCGGTATCGCCTCGCCTGTCAGCGCCTCGCGCACCATCAGGGCAAGCGCGGTCTGCAAGGGCACTTCGGCGGCGTTGTAGGCGCGCACGATGGAATCGCCCGAGGTGCGCATCTCGGTCGCCGCGTCGAGATTGTCTTTGATGCCGTCGAAACGGTTGGCCCCGATGGCCTCGTAACGCACCTGCTCGATCGCGTCGTAGCACGCGCGCGCGACAGGTTCGGGCGGAGCGGAGCCGGCGTGCAGCCCCGCGTCATGGTGCCGCAGTTTGAGGGCGAAGCTGTCGGCAAAGCCGCGCGCTTCGGTCACCTGCTCGCTCGGCAGTTCGCGCCCCGGCAAAGGCACGCGGAAGCGGTTGCCCGCCGCGCCCGGAACATCGGCGCTCCACGCCACTTCCACTTCCGCGTCGTGCGAGATCGCGCGCGCCGCGCCGGTCAGCGCTTGTTTAAACAGATCGAGGGGGGATTCTTCGGCCATTGGGTGGCAAATAGGAACTTATCCGATGGTTTGGCCAGTCTTTTCCCAATCGGCCAAAAACGCCTCGATCCCCTTGTCGGTCAGCACATGCTTGAACAGGCCTAGAATGACCTTGGGCGGCGCGGTGATGACGTCCGCTCCGATGCGCGCGCTTTCGAGCACATGGGTGGTGTGACGGATGCTCGCTACAAGGATTTCGGTGTCGAACAGGTAGTTGTCGTAGATCAGGCGGATGTCACGGATGAGGTCCATGCCGTCGGTGCCGTTATCGTCATGGCGACCAACAAAGGGCGAGATAAAGCTCGCCCCCGCCTTGGCCGCCAGCAGCGCCTGATTGGCGGAGAAACACAGCGTCACATTCACCATCGTGCCATCTCCGGTCAGCGCTTTGCAGGTTTTCAGACCATCGACCGTCAGCGGCACCTTGATGCACACATTGTCAGCGATTTTGCGGAGGACCTCGGCCTCTTTCATCATGGTCTCGTGGTCGAGAGCCACGACTTCCGCGCTCACCGGGCCATCGACTATGCCGCAAATCTCTTTCGTCACCTCCATAAAGTCCCGGCCCGATTTGTGGATCAGCGAAGGATTGGTGGTGACGCCATCCAGCAACCCGGTGGCCGCGAGGTTTTTGATGTCGTCAATTTCGGCGGTGTCGACGAAGAATTTCATGAGCGCGTTATCCTTGAGTGTCGGCTGGCGAATCGTGCGTCCGAGGCGATGGCATAGCCCACACGAAGAGGCCAGCGTGGGGTGTGGAAGAGAACGCGCGACAGAACCTGACGGCTTATAGGCGCCCTATCTGTTCATGATTTTAGACCGAACGCTGCGGACGCTTGAACGCAACCGCGCCCCGCGCCCATATGTGCACCGTGAAACGCCGCGTCCGCCTTCTTGTTCTCAACGCCGCTTTGGGCCCGCTCGATTACACGGTGCCCGAGACAATGCGGGTCGAATCGGGCAGCGTGGTCATCGCTCCCCTGGGCCCGCGCAAAGTCACAGGGATTGTGTGGGATGAGGGGCGCTTGCCCGGAGCCGAAGTGCCCGCGCAAAAGCTGCGCCCCATTCTTGAAGCGGTGCCGGTGCCGCCGCTTTCTGCACCATTGCGCCGTCTGATTGAATGGACGGCGGACTATTATTGCGCGGCCTTGGCCAGCGTCGCGCGCATGGTCCTTTCCAGCGGAGGCGCGCTCGGCGGGCCGAGCACGACGACCGAGTATCGCCTCAGCGGCGGCGCGCCAGAACGGATGACCCCTCAGAGGGCGGCGGCCATCGAAGCGCTGGAAGGCCAGCAAGCCACGATCCGCGAACTTTCAGGGATCGCTGGCGTTTCCGAAGGTGTGCTGCGCGGCCTCGTCAACCAAGGGGTGATCGAGCCGGTGACAGTGGCCATCGATCGCCCCTATCAAGCCGCGGACCCCGATTTTCATCAGCCCGCGCTCTCGCCCGATCAGTTACGCGTTGCGAAGAGCCTCGTCAGCGCGGTTGAGGCGCAGGCCTTTGCACCTTTCCTGCTCGATGGGGTGACGGGGTCGGGCAAGACCGAAACCTATTTCGAACCCATCGCCGAAGCGATCCGGCTAGGTAAGCAAGTGCTCGTCTTGCTGCCTGAGATCGCGCTGACCGAGAACTTTCTAGCGCGCTTCGAGCGGCGCTTTGGCGCGCAGCCTGTGCTCTGGCATTCCTCGCTCAAATCGACCGAGCGCCGCCGCGCGTGGCGCGCGATCAGCGAAGGCACGGCTCAAGTGGTCGTTGGCGCGCGCTCGGCGCTTTTCCTGCCCTACGCTAATCTCGGCCTGATCGTCGTCGACGAAGCGCACGAAGTGAGCTTCAAGCAAGACGATGGGGTGCGCTACAACGCGCGAGACGTGTCGGTGATGCGCGCCCGGTTCGAAGACATCCCTGTGGTCCTCGCCAGCGCCACGCCTGCGCTGGAAAGCCTGCATATGGCCACCAGCGGCGTCTACGAGAAACTGGACCTGCCGAGCCGTTTTGGCGGCGCGCAATTGCCGGACATCAAGCTCGTTGATCTCACAATCGAGAAACCGGGCGCGGGGCGATGGCTGGCGCAGCCCCTGGTCTTGGGGATTGAAGAGCGGCTGGAACGCGGCGAGCAATCGCTGTTGTTCCTCAATCGGCGCGGCTACGCACCGCTGACGCTGTGCCGCAATTGCGGACATCGGTTCAAATGCCCCAATTGCAGCGCGTGGCTGGTCGAACACCGGCTCTCCTCGCGCCTCGCGTGCCACCATTGCGGATTTGAAGGCCCGGTCCCCGACGAATGCCCGGAATGCGGCGAGAAAGACGCGCTGGTGGCGTGCGGTCCGGGCGTTGAACGGATTGCGGACGAAGTGGCCGAGCTATTCCCCGAAGCGCGCGTGGCGATAGCAACATCCGACACGCTCAATTCGCCCGATAAAGCCGCCGAATTCCTGGAGAAAGTGCAGGCCAAAGCGGTCGACGTGATTGTCGGCACGCAGCTTGTCACAAAGGGGTTCCACTTCCCCGAACTCACCCTGGTGGGGGTGATCGACGCCGATCTCGGCCTTGAAGGGGGCGATCTGAGAGCCGCCGAGCGGACCTATCAGCAAGTCGCGCAAGTCGCGGGCCGCGCGGGTCGCGGTTCCAAGCCGGGCGAAGTTCTCATTCAGACCCGCCACACCGACGCGCCCGTCATCGCGGCGCTGGCCAATGGCGATCGCGACGCGTTTTACGCGGCTGAAACCGACGCACGGCGCGACGCAGGCGCCCCGCCCTTCGGTCGCTGGGCCTCGATCATCTTGTCGAGCGAAGACGAACGCGAAGCGCGCGAGGCCGCCAATCGGCTGGGCGACACACGGCCCCATCAGGACGACCTGTATATCCTCGGCCCCGCGCCCGCCCCGATGGCTCTGCTGCGCGGGCGCTATCGCTATCGCTTTTTGATCAACGCGCGGCGCACGGCCAATCTGCAAGCCACCGTGCGCGATTGGTTGGATCGCCACGACTTCCCGCCCGGAATTCGCGTGGGCGTCGATATTGACCCCTATTCCTTCGTATGACGCCCTCATGATGCCTCGGATGCCAAAACACTCGCAAATCCTGAGGCACCTGATCGGCTTTTTTGCCGCTCTGCTCTTCACGTCTCCAGCCCTGGCGACAGGCTGGCACCGAGCGGAAAGCACACACTACGTTATTCACGCCGAGCTTCCGCAAGAAGACCTGCGTATCCTAATGCAGGAGGCGGAGGACTTTCGGCGGTTGTTGCAAATCCTCTTTCCCAGTGAGGCAAAACAGGGGCGCAAACTGCAGCTTTATCTGGATCGCAACACGCGACGCATCGAATGGGCGCTGCAAATGCGAAGCTCCGGATTTAGTGAGGATTCCCCCGAGTTTGCCGGAGCTTTTGCGTATTTTAGACGCTTGGATGGAAATCAATACGGTCCCTACGCGATCTACTTCCAGCAGACCCAGTACTACATTAATGGCAGTTTCTATCGAACGCTTCCGCCCTGGGTGCTTGCAGGGGTGCCAGCCACCTTCGCTCCCAGCCGGCGCGACGAAAGTGGCGCATTCAAGGTCGGTGTCCCCAACCTGCGCTCACCGCTGATAAACGGAATTGATGGCAAGGCTATTCGGGCAGCTCTCAAAACCGAATACGCCACTCGCAATAACTACGCGTACTCCGTTTTCTACAGACGCAGTCGGGAAATGGCGCGCGTGCTTCTTTTCGACGATGCCCATGCCGGGCGGATGGACCAATACCTCGACAAACTGACTATGGGCGCGTCGCTCGCAGAAGCCGCCGATCAATTGGGCGATCTGAACGCGCTCAGCGCCTCGGTGAAGAGGCTAAGGGCCAATGGCGCGAATGCCATGCGCGTCGTATCGCTGCCCATCGCACCACCGGTCACCATCGAGGTGCGCGCGATGACGCAAGACGAGGTTGATCTCGTTGCGTTACGTTTCACGCGGCTCGTGGGCTCACGGCCAAAAACCGTCAACAGACGCCTGCGCAAGCTTACCCAGAAGCATGCCAACAGCGCTGATGTCTGGCACGAATACGCAGCGTCTGAATACGAGCGGGTGAGAAAGAGCCTGTTTGGGGGTGAGCCAAACTTCCGGGGATTTGGCTTTTCGAACAACCAGATCATTGTTCCCGCAACCACCTATTCAGACAGGCTCGCTTGGGCCGCGGTTAATCGCGCGCTTGAGCTGGATCCTGACCACGCACCGGCCCGCATCCTGAAAGCCGAGATTACAATCGGCCGCCTGCTCAAGGCGGATCTAGACGAAGACCTGAGCGAAGAGTTTGCCGCTTTGCGCCGTGAGCTCGATCCGCTCGCCGCGCAGCCAGAGACGTACCCTCTGGCGGCGGCCGTTGCCTATCAGTCCTATCTCGAAGAGGGTATCGACCCGCCCCGAGACGCGCTCGACCGATTGGGTCGGGCGTTCTTGGCCAATCGCGGGGTTAAGGAATTTCGATACGCTTACGCCTCTGCGCTTGCGCGAATTGGCGAACGCGAGGCAGCCGAAGTCCTGCTCAGAGCCATGCTTTTTGACCCCGCCTTTCGGGAGGCAGCGCAAGCCGCCATTGATCAGCAAAGACCGCAATAGTCCTCGCTTTCTCGGCGGCTGAAACCGACACGACGCGGGCCGCATCGCCACGATTTGGCGCGCAGTGTTCTTTTAATGCCAGAGTGTTAGCGGCACTTTAGGCGAATGCTAACTCAATTGTGCCAGCCTATGTCTTTCGAAAGTTGGACAAAGCTCAGCCATGAACGCTTGGAAAACCGTGACCACTTTGATCGCTAGCTCCGCGCTGACCAGCGTGGCGCTGGCCGCTGAGCCTACGCCACAAACCTCAGCCGACGCGAAGCCAGCTCCCGCGAAAGAGGTAAAGGACGACGAACCAGCCGAACTGGGCAAAACGTGGTACGTCATGCTGGCGGTGTACGAACCGCGCACCGTCGATCGCTGCACCAGTTGGGTTTACAAGGTCAGCACGAATGATCCTATGGAGATCAAGGGCCCCGAAGTGATCGCCCCGGCCCACGCCGATGCGGTGGTCAACGCGTGGTTGGGATATCTCCGCGCGCGTTCCCCGACCGCTTACAAATGGATCAACGGGTCAACCGGCAATCACGTAAACGAAATCTACTTTCGCGAAACGGAAGACGAAGCCCGCCGCGATTTCGCCGCCGGAGGCCATATGAAGCGGGACACGTCGTGCGGCGGGTCCGTCCTGCTAAAACACGGCGTTTCGAAGTTCAAATTCGCCCCAAGCCAGGCTTTCCTTCGTGCCGACTTCGGTGCGCCCAAAGCCCCCACTGCGGAAATCGCTGACGCCTCTGCGCAAACCGCAGGCGAAGCCGACCCTTCGACCAAGAAATAGCGGGCACTCTTAGCGGGTTGGGACGTTGGCCTTGCGATGTCTCGACCTATCCTAGTGCCCGTTCTGGGCGATCAGCTTTCTCGCTCTCTCTCCAGCCTTGCCGACGCTTCCAAAGACGACACGGTCGTCCTGATGATGGAGGTCTGGGACGAGGCCACTTACGTCAAACACCACAAGCAAAAGATCGTTCTGATCTTCTCCGCCATGCGCCATTTTGCCGAGGAGCTGCGCGCGGACGGCTGGCGTGTCGATTACATAAAGCTCGACGATGAGGGCAATTCGGGCAGCTTCACCGGCGAAGTCGCGCGCGCCATCGAACGCCACAATCCGCGCGAAGTCCGCATCACCGAAGCGGGCGAATGGCGAGTCCAGCGAGCGATCGAAGAATGGCCCGACAAATTCGCGTGCGACGTCTCCATTCGGCCTGACACCCGCTTTGTCTGCGACCACGCGACGTTCCGCGCGTGGGCCGAGGGGCGCAAGCATTTGACGATGGAGCATTTCTACCGCGAAATGCGCAAGCGCACCGGCATCCTGATGCACGACGACGGCAAGCCTAAGGGTGGCGACTGGAACTACGACAAGGCCAATCGCGAACCGCCCCCAAAAGACGGTAACGCTGATCTCAATCCCCCGCCTGTCCCAAAATTCGAACCAGACACGATAACGCGCGAAGTCATGGTTCTTGTGGAAGAGCGCTTCGGCGATCACTTCGGCAATCTCGACACGTTCCTATGGCCCGTGACGGCGGAGCAGGCGAGCACCGCCGCCGACGCCTTCTTCAAGGAACGGATCGAGAAATTCGGCCCCTATCAGGACGCCATGGTCCACGGCTCGGACGACATGTACCACTCGATGCTGTCGACCAGCCTCAATTGCGGCCTGCTCGACCCGCTCGAACTGTGCGAGCGCGCCGAAGCTGCGCACGAGGAGGGCCGCGCGCCAATCAACTCGGTCGAGGGCTTCATCCGCCAAATCATCGGATGGCGCGAATATGTGCGCGGCTTTTATTGGCTGCACATGCCGGGACTCGAAACCGACAACGAGATGGAAGCGACGCGCCCACTGCCCGAATTCTTCTGGACCGGTGAAACCGACATGCGCTGCCTGTCCGACTGCATCCGCTCCACGCACGACAACGCCCACGCGCACCATATTCAGCGCCTGATGGTGCTGGGAAATTTCTGCCTGATCGCCGGGATCGACCCGCAAGACGTCCAGGACTGGTATCTCGCGGTCTACGCCGACGCTTATCAGTGGGTCGAGCTGCCCAATGTCTCAGGAATGATCCTTTACGCCGACGGTGGAAAGCTGGCCACCAAGCCGTATGCGGCTTCGGGCAATTACATCAATAAGATGTCCGATTACTGCAAAACCTGCCGCTACAAGGTCAGCCAAAAAACGGGCGAGGACGCGTGCCCCTTCAACCCGCTCTATTGGCACTTCATGGATACGCACCGCGAACGGCTGTCCAAGAACCACCGCATCGGTCGGATTTACGCCACTTGGGATCGGATGGAGGAGGAGAAGAAGCGCGATTATCTGGAGAGCGCCGATAAATTTCTCGACTCTCTCGAGCCCGCCCGCAAAGGATGGGCGCGCGCCTGAGCCGGGGGGCAAACCGGCGCGCATGAAGGGGGGCCCATGAGCGCAACGGCACCGATTGGTTCAGCGGACCGTATCGGCGAACTAGACGTGCTTCGCGGTTTCGCGCTGTTCGCCGTCTTCTTCGTCCACTTTGTCGGCGGGGTGTTTCATATGCTCTCCGCCGATCCAACCTGGCAAGCGGCTCAGAAAGCAGACCCGGTCCAGAACGCCGTGTTGCTGTTCAGCGATCTGTTTTTCCTCGACAAGGGCAACACGCTGTTCGCGACGTTGTTTGGGATGGGCTTCTGGGTCATGATGGAGCGGCTTCAAAAGCGCGGAGCAGCGTTTGAAAGGGTCTATTTCCGCCGCCTTCTGGTCCTTCTCCTGATCGGGCTTGTCAACGTCTTCCTGGTCTTCCCGGGCGATGTGCTGCATGTCTACGCTTTGCTCGGCATGGTGCTGCTGGCGCTCCGCAACATTCCGGCTGGCGTAAAACTCGCCTTGGGCTTGATTCTGGTGGTCGGCGGAAGAGCGATTGCCGCGGTCCTTTTGCCGAGCGCGGACCTTGGATGGAAGACATTCGAATCGGTTCAGGCCGACGCGTTTGCCCAAGGCGACTATTGGAACTGGGTCTTCACCACCGGCCAAGCCTTTTTGCTGCGCGAGTTTGTATACGGCGCCTTTCTTGGCTGGGGTCTCTACATTTTCGGCCGCTTCCTCATCGGCGCTTGGATCGTGCAGCGCGGCTGGATGGACCACCTAGGCGACTATCTCGTGCCCATTCGCAAGCTCGCGCTCGCCGTCCTGCCGCTGGCCATTGCGCTCGATGCGATAGGATTGGCGATTGATGAGAAATTCATCGCAGGGCCCGAAGGCGCCTACGCCCTCCTCCACCCCATCGCTGTCCCCTTACAAGCGCTTGGTTACGCGCTGCTCTTGATCTTGCTGTTCCATTCGCGCTGGAGGCGGCTTGCCCTAGTCTTTGCGCCGGTGGGGCGTATGGCTCTGACCGCCTATGTCCTGCATGGCGCGGTGCTGATGGGGCTTTATTCGCCCCTTGGCGCGGGATTAGCCGGTGTTTGGCCTCCCATGACCTCGCTTGTTTTCATGTTCGGCTTCTTTGGCCTCACGACGATCGCGTGCCACGCATGGCTGGCGCGCTATCGCTACGGTCCATTGGAATATCTGTGGCGCTGGGCGACCTATGGCGATCGGCCGAAATTTCGCCTCGCCCCCGCGCCCGTCGCAGCCTAAGGCAAGCGCGAATCCTATGAGGGAGAGCCACCCAATGCTGACCATCCACCACCTTCGTATCTCGCAGTCCGAGCGCATCGTCTGGCTGTGCGAAGAGCTGGGTCTGGAATACGATCTGAAACTCTACAATCGCGATCCTGAAACCCGCCTTGCCCCACCGGAATTGAAGGCGCTGCACCCGATGCAGATCGCGCCGCTGATTGAGGATGGGCCAGAGGACAACAAGGTGCTTCTGGGCGAAAGCGGCGCCATCGTCGAATACATTGTCGGCAAGTACGCGCCCGATACGGAACTCGTGCCCGGCCCAGATCACCCCGACTTCGCCGATCATCTCTATTGGTTCCACTTCGCCAACGCGACCTTCATGACCAACGGCATGATGCAGATCGCGGTGTCGTTTACGGGGGCGGAGATGCCCGCGCCCATGATGAACCGGGTGAATAACGCGTGGGGGCAGGTTGAGCGGCGGCTAGGCGAAGCGGACTATTTTGGCGGCTCGCAGCTCACCACCGCGGACATCATGATGGTGTTTCAGCTCACCACCAGCCGCGCCTTTCGCGAACAGCCGATCGACGACAAGCCCAATTTGCAGGCTTATCTCAAACGCATCGGCGCGCGCGACGCCTACCAGCGGGCCATGGCGAAGGCCGAGCCCGGCTTCCCGCCCAAGCTCGATTGAGGCGCGCGAGGATGGAGCCTTATAAAGACCTCAGCCGATCCATCGCCGGGCAGACCGCGTTGATCACCGGGGCGGCGAGCGGCATGGGGCGCGCGACGGCGCATCTGTTTGCCTCTCAAGGCGCTAACGTGGCGGTGACCGACTTGGACCAAGCCAAATGCGACGAGGTGGATCAGGAAATCGCCGAGGCCGGCTATTCGGGCAAGGCCAAGCCGATGGCCTTGGATGTCACGGATAAGGCGGCGATCGCTCGGGTTGTCACCGCCACCGCGGACAAGTTTGGCGGGCTGGATATCCTCGTGAACAACGCGGGCTTTGCCAAACACGCTTTGGTCGAAGACGATCAGTATCCCGATGTGTGGGGCGCGAGCCTTGAGGCGATGCTCACGGCGCACCAGCGTATCATCCGCGCCGCGATGCCGCATCTTCGCCAAAGCGCGCATCCCCGCATCGTCAACATCGCCTCCACCGAAGGCTTGGGAGCCACTCCAGGCAATTCCCCCTATGTCGCGGCCAAGCATGGTGTGATCGGACTCACCCGCGGAATGGCGGTCGATCTGGGGCGCGATGGCATCACAGTGAATTGCGTGTGCCCCGGCCCAATCCGCACCGGCATCACCGACGCGATCCCCGAAGAACACAAGGAAATCTACGCCAAGCGCCGCGTGCCTTTGCGCCGTTATGGCTTCCCTGAAGAGGTGGCGCATATGACGCTGTCGCTGGTCCTGCCTTCAGCCAGCTTCATCACGGGAGCGGTGATCCCGGTCGACGGAGGCCTGACCATAAAGAACGCTTGAGCCTGGCGTTTTTTAGGGGCGTCAAAGTTGACAAAGGCGACACCCTGTCGCCTTTGCAGAAATGCACTCAAATTATTGATATATATGCATGAATTCAGCCCAATACGAGCAAAGGCGACACCGACGGGCCACCGCGATCTGTCAACTTTGAGCGCGCACCAATGTGAAAAGATGTTCCTCTCAAAAGGTGTAGGGCGGCACCTACTAGCCGCCATAGCCGCTCGCTAACCCTGTAGGAAAACGCCCTTACCCCGCCAGCGCTTTGGCCAAGAAGCCGTCGGGCGTCGCCGCGCGTTAAGGCTGGGCTCAATAGAACGCCAATTGGTTCGAGATCGCCAGCAACCGCCCTTCGCGCGACCAAATGCGCGTGGCCTGGCTGAAGCGTCCCGAATAGACGCGATCGCTCGAAGCTTCGACGAGCAGAAAGTCGCTGCCGCACGCTTCCAGCTCCTGCGCCGAGCACATCACGTGCAGATCGTATTGGACGGTCGCGCCAAAGCGTGGGGTCGTGTCGAGAAAGAAGGTGCGCGGCATTGGGGTGTCGGACAGCGCGAGCAGCGCCTTGGCGTCCCATGGCCTATCCGCCGTATCGCGCACCCAGAAGGCCGAATGCGGGCACTCTTGCGCGCTGAACGGCTGACCCAAGGCGACCCGCTGTTCGTAACGGCTCAAGAATTTGGGCCCCGGGGTGTCGGGCAAGCGGGGCGCTTCATCTGGCGCTTTCACCTCGGGAAAGCCGCCTGAATAGTCGAGCTCCTTCGCCTTCATATCGCTGAAGACATAGTCGGCGGCGAAGACCAGATCGGACGCTTCGCCTTCTCCGCTGAACTCGGTGCGGATGAAATTCGTGCGCCGCCCTTCGCGCAGCGGGCGCACATCGATTTCCAACCCGGACGACGGGAGCGGCTTGAGAAAGCTCGCGGTCGCGCTCGCCAACATACCCGTTTGCGGACACGCTTTCTGCACCGCGCTGTAGCCCAGCGCCAAAGCCCAGCCTCCAAAAGCCGAGGTGAAATTCCAGTAGGCCTCGCCCGCGGAGGATTTCAGGCGAGTGCCGGAAATGGTCTCAAGCTCGGTCGCATTGTCGAGCGGGAAATCGGTCATCAAAAGTGGTCCACTTTTCAACGCGCAAAAGCGCTGGTTTGAAATAGTGAACGCTTCAGTTCAGATTTGTTCCCGCCTCACAGCAGCTTTTTCTCGAGGGGTGCGTTTTCGCGTTCGAGCAATTCGCGCTTGATCTGGGGCCCGTAGGCATAACCGCCGATCGATCCATCGGCCTGCACCACTCTGTGGCACGGGATCAGAACAGCAATGTTGTTCGCGCCGTTCGCGCTGCCCACGGCACGGCTGGCCTTGGGATTGCCCAAAGCGGCGGCCAGCTCGCCATAGCTGCGCGTTTCACCCGCGGGTATCTGCCGCAGCGCGCTCCACACACGCTGCTGGAACGCGGTGCCTTTGACGTCGAGCGGGATCGCTTCCCCGCCCCCTGCCCCTGGCGCTTCGACAGCAGCGACGACCTGATCGAACAACGCGGCGAAGTCTCCGCCCGCCTCGACCAGTTCGGCCTTGGGAAAACGCGCGCGCAATTCCGCTTCGCCTTCGTTGAAGGATAAGCAGCACACGCCTTTTGATGTCGCGGCGACAAGCATGGCGCCCAACGATGTTGAGATCACCCGCCAGTGTATCCGCCGCCCAGCGCCGCCT
Source organism: Pseudomonadota bacterium (assembly GCA_039186235.1). Classification (GTDB taxonomy): domain Bacteria; phylum Pseudomonadota; class Alphaproteobacteria; order Sphingomonadales; family Sphingomonadaceae; genus Erythrobacter. Next base: position 96,744 of record JBCDAE010000008.1, read on the forward strand.
TGGCTCCAATCGCTCGCGCTCATTCCCAGTTTACCTTTCATATCCGCATAAAACCGCGACGGCGCGGAATATCCCGCCGCGTACAGCGCGTCGCTTACGCCGAGGCCATTAGCCAATTCAGCGCGCACGCGTTCTTCGCGCAGAGCGCGCGCGAAGGCCGCTGGCGAGAGGCCAACGGTGCGCGAAAAGAGTCGTTGGAAGTGCGTCGGCGAATAGCCGGTGAGATCTGAAAGCTGCTCCAAGCTGACAGTCTCGCCACGCGCTGTCGCTTCGCGGATTGTCGCGATAGCGGCCAGCACACAGGCCTCTTCGGCGCTTTGCGTGTCGGGCGAACAGCGTTTGCACGGTCGCAATCCGGCGGCCCTCGCGTCAGCTGGAGTGGCGTAGAACCGGACGTTCTTGCGCAGTGGCGCGCGCGCAGGGCAGCTGGGCCTGCAGTAGATACCGGTGGAGTGCACCCCTGTTACGAACACGCCATCAAAGCGGCGATCCTTGGCGAGCGCAATCCGCCAGCGATCATCATCGGTAAGAGTATGGTCCTGTGTCATGGCCTGAAAGATGCTCTATAACGCGAAGCCGCGCGTCCCGCGACTTGCGCTCAACCTTTAGGATGGGCGAAATCCTAGTTCATTGTCCTGACGCATAAAAACTGAATATGTAGGCAATATTCGTCGACACTGGGGGTAAGCGAATGAAATTAAAGAGTGCTTCGATCACAGCATCGGCGTTTGCGGCGTTGGTCGCTTTTCCAAGTTACGCTCAAAATTCAGGAGATGAACAGCTCGAAGCTTCGTGCCGCGCCACCGAAGTTACGATGCCGGATTCCTGCCCATGCACGATCACCAAGTCGCGCCAAGCCGGGATCGACGACAATGAGCTGGCTTCCCTCTTCAAGGATGACGGACACTCGCAGCCGGTTGATCAGGGGAAATACAGCCGCTTTTGGCAGGTGAAATCGCAATGCATGGCGGATTCGATGATGGCGAGCTTGGGCGTTTCGTCAGGCAATCCGCTGCCAGGAGTGCCGGAGCACATGCGCCCGCAGCTCCCGGGAGCCGCGCCCGCACCCAGCTCTGCTGCACCCACCCCCGCCTCGCCGGCGCCGGCTCGATCAACCGCCCCAGCCAGCGCCACTCCTCGCGCGGCAGCCCCAGCCAGCGCGCCAGCTGTCCCGCAAAGCGTCGCTCCTACATCATCCGCAGGAGCGCTCAGCGCCATCGCTTCGACCACCACGGTCAAGACCAACAGCGCGGGAATCGAAGTCGTCGACACCAAATACACTCTCCAAGGCAGCGACTACTATTTCGGGTATGAGAAAGCCCTCGAAGCTCTGCCCGGTGTGGTCGAATTGGCTCGTGAGAGAGTCAACGAGGACCTCACCACACTGCTCGAGTATGATGGCCCGTCGGGCCGAAGCTATCGCGATGAGCAGCACACTTATTGGCAGTCCGGCACGAAAGTTGGACGCCTCACCCCTCTCATCGCTTCGGGCTACACCAACAACCGACCGGCTGGCCAATTTCTGTATGCGGGCCTCTATGACACCGAACTCAATCGAGAGATCTCATGGAGCGACGTCTTTGGATCAAGTGCATGGAATGGGCAGATAAGAGAGCATTGGTGCGCGGGACTTAGTGCCGAACGTTTCGCCAAAGACACTTGGGAATACAACACGACTTGCCCGGACTTTGACCGGATCATTATCGACTTTGAAAAGCAAGACGACGGCTCGCTCCATTTGAGCTTCAGCGCGCTCAATGGCGAGGCGGGTTCTTACGCGGAGGGGCCGTATCTGGTTGAAGTGCCGCTCACCGCAAAACTGTTGAGCGCGATCCGTCCAACGTACCGCGGCGCGTTTAGCGGTTTCGCGCCGAGTGAAAAGCAACCCCTCATCCAGCGCGCGGGTCGCCAGCACTACCCAGCTCCGCACTATTACGACCGCGACACGGTCAACCTCGATTTCGACTACTCATGGAATGGTGCCCAGGTCAGTTCCTATAGCGGCCTCAGTTGGGCGCTTAGAGAGCGGGCCGAAGAAGATTTTCAGACAATGACCAAGCGCGCGGACGCGATGGTTGCCGATGGTAAGCGCGCGCCCATTTCGTTCCGAGGCTTGTGGGCGATGGGTGATCCGGTGGGCAAGCGCATCATTAGCGTGAAATTCCTCGAAACCTTTGAGGACGCGGGCGCCCCAAAGATGCTGCCGGAGCGCGAAGGCGACTACATCTTCTGGGACCAGACAGACGACGAGGAGGTGACCCTCAAAGACATCTTCCCAAGCGACTGGAACACAACCATCCCAGCGTCCCTTTGCCGAAGTCTGAATGAAACAATGGCCAACAACGCCAAGCCCAGTGTGACGTCATGCCCCGATATTGAGGAGACTCAGATCTCCTTCATGGTTGGTATGGATGGGGACCACTTCATTATGTTCAAATTGCTCGGCGAATACAGCGACCTGATCCTGGGTTCGGTCACCGTACCGGTCACGCGCGAGCTAAAGGCGCGCGCCAACGCCAAGTACCGCGATGATTTCGTCGCTTACTGACTTGTAGCGTCCACGCGAAAGGCCCGCTCAGGATAGCGCTACGCACCAATGTTGCTTTGCGGCGGGACCTCTGCGTAAGACGAAGCCAATGATGCGATTGTTCCTTTTCGTTTGGGCTGCGGCTGTTTTGGTGGCGGTATCCGCTCCCGCTAGGGCAGATCCGGGCGATGTCGAAGCTGCGGCGCGCGGGGTGGTTCGCGTGGTTTTGATCGACACCCAAAGCGCTGATGGCGAAGAGTCCGTCATCCCCATCAGCCACGGCAGCGGCTTTGCGGTGACGCCGACCCTTATCGTCACCAACGCCCACGTTATTCGCGAAGCATTGCAGGATGACACCTTGCGGATCGGCGTGGTCCCATCCGAAAGTGTGGGCAACGCCAGCAACGGGGCGTTTGCGCGCGCGGTCTCAGTCTCCCCGCGCAACGATCTTGCTCTGCTTGAAATTGCCGAAGACGGCTTGCGCCTTCCGGCTCTGACCATTGCGGGCGTGGTCAGCGGCGACCTGGGCGAGGTTTCGGCGGTGGGATACCCCATGAATGTGGATCTCGCGCAAGGGTTGGAGATCGCGGATATCTTCCGCGCGCAACCTCCTGTGAAAACGCGCGGTTTTCTGTCCGGCCAGCGACCAAGCCGCCAATTCGACACGCTGTTGCACACCGCCCCGATCGCGCGAGGAAATTCAGGCGGCCCTTTGCTCGATTCGTGCGGGCGCGTTGTGGGAGTGAATTCCTTTGGCGCGGATTCAGACGGCTCCGATGCGGAGTTCTATTTTGCGGTGTCGCTCCGGGAATTGCTGCCCTTCCTACGGTCCAATTCGATTGAACCCACAACCAACGCCCTGCCCTGCCGTTCTTTTGACGAACTCAACGCGGCGGAGCTGGCCCGCTTCGAAGCCGAACGAGCCGAGGCGCGCGAGCGCATCGCCGCTCGCGAAGCCAAAGCGAGAGAAGCGCGCGAGGCGGCGCGTATGCAGGCCTTGTTCGACATAACCGAAGCGCGCGACAACGCCGTAGCTCTCGCCCTAGTGCTGTTTGCTTTGGCGATCATCTGCGGCTGGGCCGCCGCCCGCTTGCGCAAAAGCGGCGCGACTGGACCAGACGGCGAATTCGCGCGTTCCATGCCCAGCCCTCGGGCGATAATCGCCGCCGGGTTCTCGGGCGCGTGTATCATCGCGATGGTGCTGGTCTGGATAACCCGGCCCGGTTTCTCCGAACTCGAAGATCGAGTGGCGGCCATTCTCGGTGAGACGACCGATCCGGACGCGGGTCAAGTGACCCAGCCTTCGCTGGCTGGGGACGGCACCCTGATTTGCACCTTTGTCCCCGAACGAAGTCGGGTGACGGGCGCGCGCACCGACGATGTCGAATTCGATTGGGCCGCGGATGGGTGCGTCAACGGACGCACGCAATATGGATTGCTGAACGGCGAGTGGACGCGTGTGTTTATCAACGACGATGAGACCGCCGTCGCGCTGAACCGATACGATCCGCAAACCCGTATCTTCCAGACCGATCGCTATCTTGTCGGACGCGCGGCGATGGAAGCCGCCCGCGAGGCGCGCGACAGTTACAGCCCGCCGGAATGCGGAGTGACCGACGCCGCGCGGGTCTTGGGCGAACAGCAGGCGACGGTGATCTCGCAACTGCCTAAACGGCCCAATGAAAGGCTTGTTTACACCTGTGAAGCCGCGCTGTCGGGGCCGACGCTCGACGCCGAGGCCAATTGATGGAACAGGCGCTTGTTCTGGCGTCCGTTGTGCTGGGGGTCGCGATCGCGTTTGAGCTCGAACACCTAAACAAGGTTGTGCGCGCCAAAAACGTCAAATGGCATTGGGCTCAGCCCCTTTTCGCCGCGTTTGTTTTGCTCGCGATTCTGGCCTTCTGGTGGGGCGCGGTGAACTGGACCATGACGCGCGATGAAAGCGATGCGTTCAGCCTAGCCGAGTTTCTACCGATTATGATCGAGATGATCCTGCTGGCTCTGCTCGCGGCGGTCTCTTTCCCGGATTCCATTCCGGAAGAAGGGCTCGACCTCGCCGACTACTATCAGGAAAACCGCGCCTACCAGTGGACGCTCTTCGCCGGTTACTTTGCGGTCGTCCACCTCACTTTCGCGGTTAGCACGGCCTTGGACGCGCATTCGATCAAAGACATGTGGGTCGTCGTCCCTGATACGATTTTCCTGGTGTTGTTCGCGGCGATGATCTTCGTGCGCAAATGGTGGCAAGTCGCGGTGGGTTTCGCGGTGCTTTCAGTGGTTCCGTTTGCCTGGGCCAACTTCACACTGGGTTAGGCGCTAATCCAAAATAATACTGCCGAGACTCATCGAAGGTTCAGGCTGGCACTGCGAGTGTATTCAAAGTGTTGCATCGCTGATCAGGAGCTTGACGATGGTGGATGGATTCTTGTCCCGGTGGATAGGGGCCGCGTGTTTGGCTGTAGCGGTTTCAATGAGCGCCGCGGCGCAGGCCCAAACCGATCCCGAAACCGTCACAATCCGCACCGAGCCGATACCGGAAATCAATGTCGTGGGAGAACGCCCGCTGACCCGAAGGGCTATCTCGAAGAACATTTACCAACTCGCGCAAAGCGAAACCAACGGTGAACCGATCCCGCGGTTTCTTGATCCGCTGTGCTTAAGCGTGGCCGGGCTTGGCGATGCCCTTAACCAGCGCGTGGCCGAGCGGATTCGAAACAACGCGAAAGACGCCTCGCTTGAAGTCGATTCCGCGCCGTGTCGAGCAAACGCTTTGGTCCTCGTGGTCGACGATCCCGACGCGCTTATTGAACGCATGCGCGATTGGCAGCCGCTGCTTTTTAACCCAAGCGTCAATTATGAGATTCGCAGCGCGCTTTATCGCAAGGATCCGGTGATCGGATGGAACAGCACAAGCCTACGAAGCGAGAATGGCGGTTCACCCGGTTCAGCCGGTGGCGGCGTGGTGGGAGCTGGCGGCGCGGTCCTGTTTGAAAACGCGGGTATTGATATCCCCGCCAACAACGGATGCCGAGCGTCGCTAGTCGTGCGATGCTACAGTTACGCGCGCGCTAACTCGGTCGTCGTGTTCGACGTCCGCGAGTTGGAGGATGTTCACATCAACCAACTGGCCGATTACGCCACGATGTATCTGATTGGCTCGCCTCGACGTCTGCTCGACTATGACAAGCTTGATGCCGCGTCGATCATGACGCTGTTTGAGGACGGACCCCGCGAAGCCCCGATCGGGCTGACCCAGCTCGACCGCGCGTATCTGAAGGGCCTCTATAGCCTTAGGCCAAACGCAAACAGTCAGCGCCTCGTCGGTTCAACCCGCGCCGCGTATTTGCAAATCGCGCAGGCCGATATGGGACGAGGCGGAGAGAAAGCCGATACCCCTTCCGAAATCCCTGCCGAGCCCCGCGCGGAGGAAAGCTAAGCCGCGATCGCTTCCCCGCTCAGCGTGATGCGGTGCATTTCGCGCGCGTGGCCTTGATAATCGTTCATCGCATTGTGCCACGTCGTGCGGTTGTCCCAAATCGCGACCGTGCCCGGCTTCCATTGCAGGCGGCACTGATTGGTATCGGTTAGCCCGGCGTCGAACAGTTTCTTCAACAGCGGCAGGCTTTCCTCGCGCGTCTTCCCGACAAAGTGCATCGTGAAAGACATATTGACGTAAAGCAGCTTGCGACCGGTGTGCGGGTGGCGGATGACAACGGGATGGACCGCGCCGGTGTCGACATCGTGGCCGCGCAGGCTCTTGCCCTGATCGGTCTGCGCGTAAATCCCGTCGGCTTTGTAGACGTGATCAGCGGTGTGGTACGCCTCAAGACCTTCGATCGCTTCCTTCACGTCGTCGGGCAAGGCGTCGTACGCCGCGCCCATATGCGCCCACATCGTGTCGCCACCAGCGGGGGGAAGGATGCGCGCGACCAGAATGGAGCCCATGGCTGGGATTTGATCGTAGGAATGATCGGTGTGCCACGCGCCGCCGATATTCGTCTCCTGATCTGGCTCCTTCTTGACCAAGGCGATCTCGGGATACGCCTCGTTCAACGGGAAGTAGTTGTTGATATCGATCCCGCCCCAGCGCTTCGCAAAGGCGATATGCTCTTCAGGGGTAAAGGTCTGATCGCGAAACACGGCCACGCCGTGCTCGTAGATGGCGTTTTGGATAGCTTCCATTTCGGAGTCGCTGCAGCTTGCAAGCTCGACACCCGAAATCTCGACCCCGCATTGGGGGGCCATCGCTTTGAGTTGCATTTTTCTCTCTCCCACTTGCACGCAGCAATACCATCGCTATCGAAAGCCGTCACTTACCGAACGGTAATCCTCGATAATCTGAACTTTTCGCGCTGTCCAACGTATTCCCAGACTGCACCGCTTGCATCCTACAAACCTCGGTGCTAGGCGCGCGCCAGCCTTGGACAGGGCCGTTGCAACGCGCCCATTGGGACACTTCTCGTTCGAGGCGCCGCAACCAGTTTTAACGCCTCCCAAGAAGGATGTACGAGCGCGTGGATATTTCCGCCGGTATTCAGGCCAGCCTAGCAGGACGCTACGCCTCGGCGCTGTTCGAGCTTGCGAGCGAGAACGGCACCGTGACCGCCGTCGAAACCGACCTTGAAAAGCTTGGTCAGGCTCTCAGCGATTCGGACGATCTGGCCAACGTCACCACCAACCCGCAGCTGACACGATCAGCCCAAGGCGACGCGGTGGCCAGTGTCGCCAAGCACCTGGAACTGTCGGATCTCACCGCTAACTTCCTCGGCGTTCTGGCGGGCAATCGTCGTCTTTCGGCCCTGCCCGATATGATCGCCGCGTTTAAGGTGATCGCCGCCGCGCAGCGCGGCGAAGTGACGGCCACCGTCACCAGCGCTCACCCGCTCAGCGACGCCCAGATCGCCACTCTCAAAGACAAGCTAACCGCGCGCGAAGGCCGCACGGTTATGCTCACCGCCGATGTCGACCCCGATCTGCTCGGCGGACTTGTAGTTACCATTGGATCGCAGCGCATCGACGCCTCGATCCGCACCCGTTTGAACTCCCTAGCGCAAGCCATGAAGGCTTAAAGGAACACGATAATGGAAATCCGCGCCGCAGAAATCTCCAAGGTCATCAAGGACCAGATCGCCAATTTCGGCACCGAAGCTGAAGTCAGCGAAGTGGGCACCGTTTTGAGCGTGGGAGACGGCATCGCCCGCATCCACGGCCTCGACAAGGTGCAGGCCGGTGAGATGGTCGAATTCGCCAACGGCGTTCAGGGTATGGCTCTGAACCTGGAAGCTGACAATGTCGGCGTCGTGATCTTTGGCTCGGACGCCGAGATCAAAGAAGGCGACACCGTCAAGCGCACCGAAACGATCGTGGACGTGCCGGTTGGCAAAGGCCTGCTGGGCCGCGTGGTCGACGCTCTGGGCAATCCGATCGACGGCAAAGGCCCGATCGAAGCGACCGAGCGCCAGCGTGTCGAAGTCAAAGCGCCGGGCATCATCCCGCGCGAATCCGTCAGCGAACCCGTGCAAACCGGTCTTAAAGCGATCGACGCTCTCGTGCCCGTCGGCCGTGGCCAGCGCGAGCTGATCATTGGTGACCGTCAGACCGGCAAGACCGCCGTCGCGATTGACACCTTCATCAACCAGAAGCCCGTCAACGAAGGCGACGACGAGAAGAAGAAGCTCTACTGTGTCTATGTCGCGGTGGGTCAAAAGCGTTCGACCGTCGCCCAGATCGTGAAGCAGCTCGAAGAGAACGGCGCGATGGAATACTCCATCGTTGTCGCCGCGACCGCTTCGGAGCCCGCCCCGCTTCAATACCTCGCGCCCTACACCGGCTGCGCGATGGGTGAGTTTTTCCGCGACAACGGCATGCACGCCGTGATCGTGTACGACGACCTTTCCAAACAAGCGGTTGCCTATCGTCAGATGTCGCTCTTGCTGCGTCGTCCTCCGGGTCGCGAAGCCTATCCGGGCGACGTGTTCTATCTCCACAGCCGCCTGCTTGAGCGCGCCGCGAAGATGAACGAAGAAAACGGCCACGGATCGCTCACCGCCCTGCCGATCATCGAAACGCAGGCGGGCGACGTGTCGGCTTACATTCCGACCAACGTGATTTCGATCACCGACGGCCAGATCTTCCTCGAAACCGACCTGTTCTATCAGGGCATCCGTCCGGCGATTAACGTCGGCCTGTCGGTCAGCCGTGTGGGCGGTTCGGCCCAGACCAAGGCGATGAAGAAGGTTTCGGGCTCGATGAAGCTCGACCTCGCGCAATATCGCGAAATGGCGGCCTTCGCGCAGTTCGGTTCGGACCTCGACGCCGCGACGCAGAAACTGCTGAACCGCGGTGCGCGCCTGACCGAGCTGCTTAAGCAGGCCCAGTTCTCGCCGATGCCGTTTGAAGAGCAGACCGTGTCGATCTTCGCGGGCACCAACGGCTATGTCGACGCCGTCGATGTGAACCGCGTGGGCGAATACGAAGAGCAGATGCTCGCGTTTATCCGCGCCAACCACGCGGATATCCTCGACGACATCCGCGAAACGAAGAAGTTCGAAGGCGATATCAAGGACCGCACCGTCGCGGCTCTCGACACCTTCGCCAAGCAGTTCGCTTAAGGAGCAAGGGTAAGTGCCCTCACTCAAGGAACTCAAAGGTCGGATCAACTCGGTCAAATCGACCCAGAAGATCACCAAGGCCAAACAGATGGTCGCCGCGGCCAAGCTGCGCCGTGCGCAGGCGGCTGCGGAAGCGGGCCGTCCCTACGCCGAGCGTCTCGGCGCGGTGATGGCCTCGCTCGCGGGCAAGGTCTCGGGCGACAGCGCGCCCAAGCTGCTGGCCGGCACCGGATCGGATAAGCGGCACCTGCTGGTGGTCGTGAACACCGACAAGGGCCTGTGCGGCGGTCTCAACTCCAACCTCGTCAAGGCCGCCAAGGCCAAGGCGGAAGAGCTGATCGGCCAAGGCAAAGACGTCGATTTCTACCTCGTCGGCAAGAAAGGCCGCGCGCCGTTGAAGCGGGACTACGCGGATAAGATCGGCGGCGGATACGACACCTCGACCGTTAAGACGCCGGGCTTTGAAGAAGCCGACGCGATCGCCACCGAACTGATCGACCTGTTCAACGGCGGCATGTTCGATGTCGCGCACCTGATCTTCCCGACTTTCAAATCGGCGCTGGCGCAGGACCCGACGGTCAACCAGCTGATCCCGGTACCCTCGCCCGACACCTCGGACGACAGCGGAGCCGTGGTTGAGTATGAGCCGGGCGAAGAGGAAATCCTCGAAGAGCTGCTGCCGCGCTACGTGAAAACGCAGCTGTTCGGCGCTCTGTTGGAGCGCGAAGCGTCGGAGCAAGGCGCCTCGATGACCGCGATGGACAACGCCACGCGCAACGCGGGCGATCTCATCAACAAGCTGACGATCCAGTACAACCGCAGCCGTCAGGCCGCGATTACGACCGAACTCATTGAAATCATTGCAGGCGCAGAAGCACTATGATCAAGAAACTCCTTATCCTCGCCCCGCTCGCTCTTGCGGCTTGCTCGGAAGCCCCGGCTGAAGAAGAGCCCAAGAAGCCGACCGCGAACGAAATGAAGGCCGCGCTTGAGAAGAGCGGTCCGAAGCTGCTTCCGCCTAACCGCGACACGTTCGCCGAAAAGTTCGCCGCCGCGTGCCCTTCCGCCAAGGAAGTCAACCTCGCCGAATGCCGCGCGCAAGGCATGGGCAGCCACGACTTCACCTGCAAGTACGGCCTCGGCAAGGATGAGTATCTGCGCCACGAAGGCGTGCTGTCCGAAGTCGAAGGCGAATACGTCCTTCAAGAACCCGAAACGGTCTGCGCGCAAGGCGCGTAAGGCACCGCAAAATCACTTCCAATCAGGAAACCCAACATGGCCACCGCACCCGCTAACCTGACCACCGCCGGCACGATTGCCCAGGTCATCGGCGCCGTCGTCGACGTGCAGTTCGAAGGCGAACTGCCGCCGATCCTCACCGCGCTTGAAACCAAGAACGACGGCAAGACGCTCGTTCTCGAAGTCGCCCAGCACCTCGGTGAAAACACCGTCCGCACCATCGCGATGGACTCGACCGAAGGTCTCACCCGCGGCGGCGAAGTCATCAACACCGGCGCGCAGATCAGCGTTCCCGTCGGTCCCAAGACGCTGGGCCGCATCATGAACGTCGTCGGCGAAGCGATTGACGAGCGCGGCCCGATTGGCGCCGACCAGTCCGCTCCGATCCACGCCGAAGCCCCTCCCTTCGTGGACCAGTCCACCGAGGCTGCCATTCTGGTCACGGGCATCAAGGTCATCGACCTGCTCGCCCCCTACGCCAAAGGCGGTAAGATCGGCCTGTTTGGCGGTGCCGGCGTCGGCAAGACCGTGCTTATTCAGGAGCTCATCAACAACATCGCGAAGGGCCACGGCGGCGTGTCCGTGTTCGCCGGTGTGGGTGAACGCACCCGTGAGGGGAACGACCTCTACCACGAATTCCTCGACGCGAACGTCATCGC
>JBCDAE010000009.1:0-101925 GCA_039186235.1 Pseudomonadota bacterium
AAGCGGGTCAGCACTTCGTGAACCACCGTTGGCTGGGCGGCATGCTCACCAACTGGAAGACGATCAGCGGCTCGATCCGCCGTTTGAAGACGCTGGAAGAGCAGCTTTCGGGCGACACCAGCGGCTTCACCAAGAAGGAAGTTCTTCAGCTGACGCGTGAGCGTGACAAGCTTGAGCTTTCGCTTGGCGGCATCCGCGATATGGGCGGCGTGCCGGACGTGATGTTCGTGATCGACGCGAACAAGGAAGACCTCGCCATCAAGGAAGCCGCCGTGCTTGGCATTCCGGTGATCGCGGTTCTCGACACCAACGTCGACCCTAGCGGCATAGCCTTCCCGGTTCCGGGCAACGACGACGCCAGTCGCGCCGTGCGTCTGTATTGCCAGGCGATCAGCGACGCGGCCAACGCCGGTCGTGGCGGCGCCGTCGCCGATTCCGGTGCCGACGTTGGCGCGATGGCGGAACCGCCGGCCGAAGCGCCGGAAGTCACCGCTGAGGAAGCTCCAGCGGAAGAGGCTCCGGCCGCCACCGCCTGAGCCCTTCGCTCCCTTCATGACGGGCGGCGTCAACCGCCCGTCACAAAACCAATTTAGCGCGCCGGGCAACACCCGAGGGGAAGCAACAATCTGCTCACCCCCTTTCGGCGCATGAGACAAAACAAAGGATACCCCAATGGCCAATTTCTCCGTTGCGGACGTGAAGAAGCTCCGTGAAAAAACCGGTGCCGGCATGATGGACGCCAAAAAGGCGCTGACCGAGGCTGATGGCGACATCGAAGCCGCCGTGGACGCGCTGCGCGCCAAGGGCCTTGCGACCGCTCAGAAAAAGTCGAGCCGCACCGCTGCGGAAGGTCTCGTTGGCCTCGCGGTCGAAGGCACCAAGGGCGTGGCTATCGAAGTCAACTCGGAAACCGACTTCGTCGCCAAGAACGAGCAGTTTCAGGACTTTGTCCGTAAGACGACCTCGGTCGCGCTTGGCCTTAACTCGGACGATATCGAGGCGCTCAAGGCGGCCGACTATCCTGATGGTGGGACGATCACCGAGAAGCTGACCGACAACATTGCGACCATCGGCGAGAACCAGACGGTTCGTCGTATGAAGGCCGTGTCGGTCTCGCAGGGCGCTGTCGTTCCCTACATGCACAACGCGGCGGCTGATGGCCTTGGCAAGATTGGCGTTCTCGTGGCTTTGGAAAGCGATGCAGGCGCAGACGTTCTGGCTGAGCTTGGTAAGGACATCGCACAGCACGCCGCCGCCATGTTCCCGCAAGCGCTCGACGCCGAAGGTCTCGACCCGACCGTGATCGAGCGTGAGCGTGCAATCGCTCAGGAAAAGGCAGCCGAAAGCGGTAAGCCCGAAAACGTGCAGGAAAAGATGGTCGAAGGCGCGATCAAGAAATACGCGAAAGAGAACGCGCTCCTCAGCCAGTTGTTTGTCAAAGACAACAAAGCCACTGTTGAGCAGCACGTTGCCAATGTCGCCAAAAGCGCGGGCGCGTCGATCAAGCTCGTTGACTATGTCCGTTTCCAACTTGGCGAAGGCATCGAAGTCGAAGAGAGCGACTTCGCCGCTGAAGTCGCGGCGGCTGTCGGCGGCTGAGCCGACTCCTCCGTCCCAAATCTTTGAGGGCCGCTGCACCTTTCTGGGGTGGGGCGGCCCTTTTTGGTGGGCAAGCAAGCCGCTTCTCCGCTTACCCTTTGCGCAACGGAAAGAGGCTCGCTAAAGCGCGCCAACTGCAACTTCTGCCCCAAGAGCATCCGATCTATGGCCCTTCCTGAAATCAAGCGCGTCCTCCTCAAGCTTTCGGGCGAGGTGCTGATGGGCGAACAGGAATACGGGATTGACCCCGCCTATGTTGCGCGCCTCGCCGAAGAGGTGAAGGCGGCGAAGGATACTGGCCTCGAAGTGTGCCTTGTTATCGGGGGCGGAAACATCTTTCGCGGCGTCGCGGGCGCGGCGCGCGGGTTAGATCGCACCACTGGCGATTACATGGGTATGCTCGCGACCGTAATGAACGCGCTGGCGATGCAGAACGCGCTGGAGCAGGCTGGGGTGCAGACCCGCGTGCAATCCGCGATCCCAATGTCATCCGTGTGCGAGCCCTACATTCGCCGCCGTGCGGAACGGCACCTTCAAAAGGGCCGGATCGTTATCTTCGCGGCGGGCACAGGAAACCCGTTTTTCACCACCGACACGGGCGCGGCGTTGCGAGCGGCGGAAATGAATTGCGACGCGCTGCTCAAGGGGACCAGCGTCGACGGGGTCTATGACAGCGATCCCAAGCACAACCCTGAAGCCAAGCGCTTCGACACCATTTCTTATGACCACGTTCTAAGCCAAAACCTGAAGGTGATGGACGCCACCGCCGTGGCGCTGTGCCGCGAAAACGACATCCCGATCATGGTCTTTTCGATCCGTGAGAAGGGCAATGTCGCGCGCGTTCTGGCGGGCGAGGGCGTGCAGACGATTGTACAAAAGGACTAATTGGTAATGCAGTACGACAAGGCTGATATTGAGCGCCGCATGACGGGTGCGGTGGAAGCGCTCAAGAGCGATCTCTCGGGCCTCAGAACGGGCCGTGCCAACACCAGCTTGCTCGATCCCGTGCAGGTGGAGGTTTACGGCTCGATGATGCCACTCAACCAGGTCGCGACGGTTTCGGCGCCAGAGCCGCGTATGCTCAGCGTGCAGGTGTGGGACAAGTCGAACCTCATCGCGGTGGAAAAGGGTATTGCCCACGCCAATCTGGGCCTCAACCCGATGATCGACGGTCAGACCCTGCGTCTCCCGATGCCCGATCTCACCGAAGAGCGCCGCAAGGAGTTGGCGAAACTCGCTGGCCAGTACGCGGAGAAGGCCAAGATCGCGATCCGCAACGTGCGCCGCGACGCGATGGAAAGCCTCAAGGCGGACGAGAAGAAGAAGGAAATCTCCGAAGACGAGCGCAAGCGGTTGGAGGACGAGGTCCAGAAGCTGACCGACACGCATGTCGCCGAAACCGATGAGGCGGCTGCGAAGAAAGAGCAGGAAATCCTGACCCAATAAGCTATGCCGGGCGTCAGATCCGGGACGGTTAGGCTATCAGGAGGGGTATTGGACGAAGGTCGCGCCAGACACGTCGCCATAATTATGGACGGCAATGGCCGCTGGGCAAAGCGGCGCGGACTGCCGCGCGCGGTCGGCCATCAGCGCGGCGTCGAGGCGGTGCGGCGGCTGGTTCGCGGTATTGAGCCGCTGGGGTTGGAGTGCCTGACGCTTTACGCCTTCTCGTCGGAAAACTGGAAGCGCCCGGAGGATGAGGTCGACGACCTGATGAATTTGATGCGCCGCTTCATTAAGTCGGACCTGCCCGAATTTGTCGAAAACGGCGTGAAGCTGAAAATCATCGGCGATTGGCAATCGCTCGCGCCTGATATTGTTGCGATGTTGGAAGACGCTTTGGCGCAGACGGCCGGCGGGCATCAGACGCTGGCGGTGGCGCTGAACTACGGCAGCCAGCACGAAATCGCACGCGCGGCCACGAAAGCGGCGGCGAAGGGCGACATTACAGCGGTGGCGATCGAGGCCGAGCTGGACACGCACGATCTTCCGCCGCTTGACCTCCTGATCCGCACCAGCGGCGAAGTGCGCTTGTCGAATTTTTTGCTGTGGCAGGCCGCCTACACCGAGATGCTGTTTGTCGACACGCTTTGGCCGGATTTCAAACCCGAGCACCTGGCCCAGGCCCTATCCGACTTTTCAGGCCGGGAGCGCCGCTATGGCGGACGTTGAGGACATCCTTCCCGATATCCCGGAGCGGGTGCGCGATCCGAAAGCTGGGGTGTCGGACTTGCCCGTTCGTTTCGCGTCGGGTGTCGTGATGGTCGCCATCGCCGGGGCTGCGCTTTGGTTCGGCGGCACCGTGTGGACCGTGTTTGTCCTACTGATTGCCCTTGCGACGCTTTGGGAATTGAGCCGCCTGGTCGGCGCGATGGGGCTTTCGGCTTTGAAGCAGGTTGTGTGGCTGATCCTCGGCGGGCTCTACATTGCGGGGGCCGCCCTCGCGATGATTGAAGTCCGAACCATGTACGGGGCGCTAGGCGTGGCCATCCTCTACATCGCGCCCGTTATCTCGGTGGATGTGGGTGCGTATTTTGTCGGGCGTGCCGTGGGAGGACCGAAGATTGCGCCCACACTGAGCCCTTCCAAGACGTGGGCCGGGCTGGGCGGTGGCGCGTTGGGCGCAAGTTTGGTGTTCATGGCGGTGGTTCTAACAGGTGTGTTCCCGGACAATATGGGCGTCGTCAGCGAGATGGCGCTCGCGCTCGCGGTGATTGCAGGGATCGTCGTCGCGGTTGTCGCGCAAGCGGGTGACTTCTTTGAGAGTTGGATGAAAAGGCGAGCGGGTGTGAAAGACTCCAGCAACCTCATTCCCGGCCATGGCGGCGTGTTTGATCGGGTGGATGGGTTTTTGGCGGTGTTCTTCGTGCTTTTCTGCATCAGCGTGGTGCGCAGCTTGTCGGGAGGCGGGTTCTGATGACGCGCCGCCTGACACTTCTCGGAGCGACCGGCTCGATTGGCGCGTCCACCCTGGATCTGGTGCGCCACAATCCCCGCGATTGGGAAATCGAGGCGCTGACCGCCAATTGCAGCGCGACCGAACTGGCGGGCCTTGCGCGCGAGTTTGGAGCGAAAATTGCGGTGGTTGGCGATGAGAAATGCCTGCCCGAGCTGCGCGACGCGCTGGAGGGAAGCGGGATCGAAGCCGCGGGCGGCGAACAGGCTTTGTGCGAAGCCGCCGCGCGCCCGGTCGATATGACGGTCGCGGCGATTGTCGGCTGCGCGGGGCTTGCGCCCACCATGGCGGCGGTGGAGACGGGCGGCACCGTGGCGCTCGCCAACAAGGAAGCTCTTGTATCGGCTGGGGATATCCTGAAATCGGCAGTGAAGCGCGCTGGAGCGACACTGCTCCCTACCGATTCTGAACATAACGCCATTTTTCAGTGTCTTGCGGGCAACGACATCGCGGAAGTGCGGCGCATTCTCTTGACTGCGAGCGGCGGCCCGTTTCGCACTTTCGACGCCGATGCGCTCAAATCGGTCACGCGCGAGCAGGCGCTGAAACACCCCAACTGGTCGATGGGCGCGAAGATCACGATCGACAGCGCCACGCTGATGAACAAAGGGCTGGAATACATCGAGGCCCATCACCTGTTCCCCGTAGGCCTTGAGAACATCGAAATCGTCGTGCACCCGCAGAGCATCGTGCATTCGATGGTCGAATACCGCGACCGCTCGGTTCTCGCCCAATTGGGTCCGTCGGATATGCGGGTGCCGATTGCGTCATGCCTTGCCTATCCTGAGCGCATGAAAACGCCGCTTGAACCGCTCGATCTAACCAAGGTCGGCACGCTGACCTTCGAAGCGCCAAACGAAGAGCTTTTCCCGGCCACGCGCATCTGCCGCGAAGCGATCCAAGCCGGGGGCGGGGCGCCCGCCATCCTCAACGCCGCGAACGAAATCGCAGTTGGCGCGTTTCTTAATGGTGAAATCGGTTTCCTTCAGATCACCGCACTGGTGGAGGAAACCCTCCGTGCAGTGACCTCCGCCGCGCCGGGATCACTGGAAGACGTGCTAGAGCTCGACGCGAAGACGAGGGCTGTGGCTACAGATGTGTTAGAGAGCACCCGTGTTTGAATCGCCCCCCTTCTGGATGTACGTCATCGGCTTCCCGCTGCTGCTTGGCCCGCTGGTGACCGTGCATGAACTGGGCCACTACCTCGTGGGCCGCTGGTTTGGCGTGCACGCCGAGGCGTTTTCGATCGGATTCGGCAAAGAGCTGTTCGGGTGGACCGACCGGCGCGGCACGCGTTGGCGCGTTTCGGCGCTGCCGCTGGGCGGATACGTCCAGTTCAAGGGCGATATGAACCCCGCGAGCGTGCCCGATGTGAACGCTCCGGCGGACGCGGACGCCTTTCAACAGGCCGCTTTGTGGAAGCGCGCGCTGATTGTCGCGGCGGGGCCTGTCACCAATCTGCTGGTCGCCATCGCTATTTTGGCCGGTTTCTTCGCCATTTTGGGCAAGCCCTCGTTTTCTGAGGAATCCACGACGGTCGCCATTTTTGGCGAGCAATCGCCAGCGCGAGAGGCTGGGATCGAGATTGGTGATCGCATCGTCTCGATTGACGGCGTGCCAACATCGACATTCGATCAGGTTGTCGAGAACGTGGCGCTTTACCCCGATCAGGTTCTGTCGATCGAGGTGGATCGAGGTGGTGAGAGTTTCACCTATGACGTGCGCACTCTGCGCGTAACCGACGACGATGGGTTTGGAAATAAGGGCGATAGGGGGCTGATTGGCGTCGGGCCGGACCCCAATTCTCTTTCGGTCACTTGGGAAAAAGTGCCGCTCCTGGCGACGATCCCCATGGCAATCGATCGCTGCATCACGATCACGCAGATGATGATCACCGGGATCAAGCAGGTCGTGATCGGTCAGCGTTCGATCAAAGAGCTCGGCGGGCCGGTCAAAATCGGTAAAGTGGCGGGCGAACGGCTCAGCCTTGGGCCGGTTCCGTTTATTGAATTGCTCGCGCTCATTTCGCTTAACTTAGCGTTCATCAACTTCTTGCCAATTCCCGCACTCGATGGCGGGCACCTAGCGTTCTACGCCGTCGAAGCGGTCCGGCGTAAGCCAGTGGGGCCGCAAGCAACCGAATGGGCGTATCGCACCGGCATTGCGTTGGTGCTTACGTTCATGGTGGTGGTCACGTTCAACGATGTGACTTCGCTGCCACTGATTGGAGGCCTCTTCGGCAGTTAGCCGGGGAAACGCGACGAAAGGGCCGTTGACGAGCCGTTTGGCTCCTTGATTGCTCCTTTCGCATCGGGCAGAGGCAAACGGAAATACGGGGACAGGCGAGGGGAGAGCCGGTTCTACCTGGTGAGGCAGGATAGAACTGGAAAATGGTGTTGCCCCAAAAGAGTCGAGACAATCGTTTCGGCTGTGCAGTTACGGGTTGAACGGGAATTCTTACGGACATGACACGAAGCAAGGCAGCGGGCGCGGCGGCGTCCAATGTGAAGTCTGCCCCTTCCAGCCAGATGCCGTCGGCCGGACGACTGGCGATTGCTCTGACCTGCACCACGATGCTGGCTGGCGTGCCGACGCTGGCGCTTGCGCAAGAAACACCGCCAAAAGCGGCCCCAACCACCCAACCGACCCCTGCGCCCACACCGGCCCCGGCACCTGCACCCGCGCCCTCAAGCAACATTATCCGTACGATCAGCGTCGCCGGCGCTGAGCGTCTCGAGCCTACGACTATTCTCTCATACATTCGCTTGCGCGTGGGAGATGAATTCACCGCTGCCGCTGGCGACCAGGCGCTGAAGGATTTGGGCGCGACCGAACTCTTCGCGGATTTCCGCATCGCCAACCGCGATGGCAACGTGGTGATCACTGTGGTTGAAAACCCGGTGATCAACCGGATTGTGCTGGAAGGGAACGACCGTCTCGACGCCGAGAAAATCCTTCCCGAAATCAAGTTGGCCCCGCGCCAGATTTTCACCCGCTCGAAAGTTCGAGCGGACGTGGCTCGCATTATCGAGCTCTATAAGCGTCAAGGCCGATTTGCGGCGACGGTCGAACCAAAAATGGTGCAACTGCCCCAGAACCGCGTCGACGTGGTTTTCGAAATCAGCGAAGGCCCCAAATCCAAGGTTCGCCAGATCAACATTATCGGGAACGAGCAGTTTTCGGACGGTCAGCTGCGCGGCGAGATGGTGACGAAGCAGGCGCGTCTCACCAGCTTCTTCAGCTCCAACACCAGCTACGACCCGGATCGTCTGGCGTTTGACCAGCAAAAACTGCGTCAGTTTTATCTGACAGAAGGGTACGCGGATTTCCGCGTCGTCTCCGCTGTGGCCGAGCTGACCCCGGACCAAAAAGACTTCATCATCACCTATGTGGTGGAAGAGGGCGAGCGCTACAAATTCGGCGAGGTTGAGGTCGATAGCCAGCTGCGCGATTTTGATGGAGACCGTTTGGAAGCGGGTCTCTCCATGAAAACGGGCGATTGGTACGACGCTAAAGCGGTGGAAGACACCGTCGAGCAGCTTTCCGAATTGGCGGGCCGGTTTGGATACGCCTTTGCCGACGTTCAGCCTCGCTTTGACCGCAACAAGGACGAGCTGGAAATGAACATCACGTTCATTTTGCGCCAGGCGCCGCGCGTCTATGTCGAACGGGTTGATGTGAACGGCAACACATTGACACAGGACAAGGTGATCCGGCGCGAGTTTCGTTTGTCCGAAGGCGACGCGTTCAACTCGATCGGAGTTGCGCGGACGACCGCCCGCATCAACTCGCTGGGCTATTTTCAGGAGAACTTCGAGGTCAATCAGGTTCAGGGCTCAGCGCCGGACCGGATTATTCTAGAAGCCAACATCGAAGAGCAGCCGACCGGCGAACTGCAGTTTTCGGCCGGGTTCTCCTCGATCGAGCAATTCATTTTGGCGGCTTCTATCCGCCAGCGCAACTTCCGTGGGCGTGGCCAAACGATCGGGCTAAGCGTCAACTATTCGCAGTTTTCCAGCCAGGCGCAGATCAGCTTCACAGAACCCTATCTGTTTGACCGCAATATCTCCGCGGGCGTCGATATCTACCGCCGTGACTTCAGTCAGTTTAACCTGAACGACCGCGACGAAACGACCTTTGAGCAGGCAACAACGGGCTTCTCTGCGCGTATCGGCGTGCCGTTGACCGAGTATATGAGCCTCATCGGCAGCTACACGCTTAACTACGATGAAGTATCGCTCGACGAGGATCAGTTCTTTTCTGATCTCAATGGCGACGGCATAACAGAGTGTAACCCGCTTATTGCTGGCCGGTTCTTGTGCGACGCCTTGGGCGAGCGCCTGAGCTCAATCTTGGGCCTTAGTCTCAACTACAATTCACTAAATTCCGCTTTCCGTCCGACACGCGGCGAACAGGTTTCGCTTAGCACAGAATGGGCGGGACTTGGCGGCGATGTGGAGTATCTGCGCTTCCGCGGCCGCGCCCGCAAATTCTGGGGAATTGGGAATTCCGGTTTTGTCTTCTCGCTTTCCGCTGAAGGCGGAACGATCCTCCCCCTTCAGGAGCGCGAAGGCGAAGGCGTCGATGATATTCTGCTGACGGACCGCTTTTTCCTTGGGGAGCCGCAAATCCGCGGATTCGATATTCGCGGTATCGGTCCGCGTGTGTTGACGCAGTTCTACTCCCGCGATCCGGCGACGAACAACGCGGTTCTGGATGACGACGGTAATCCCATCCTGTTTACCGACGAAGACCAAACCCGTGACGATTCCATTGGTGGCCGCAATTACTATCTTGGCCGCGCGGAGTTGGAAATCCCTCTGGGTTCGGGCGCGCGAGAACTGGGCTTGAGGCCTTCGGTGTTTGTCGATGTCGGCGCGCTATGGGCGGTCACAACGCCGGTTTTGCAGGACAATCCTAACGGCATCCAACTTGTCGATCCCGAAACCGGGCTTCCGATCTTCTCAACGACGGTTGACGCGAACGGGGACCCGATCGTGGATGCCAACGGCGTCCCGATCCGCGTTCTGACCAGCGAAGCGGTCGACGCCAACGGGGATCCGAACCGCCGTGAAGTTCTCCCGAATTCGAACATTCGAGAGACTTTCCTTGGCAATTCGGCGAGCCCGCGTATTGCCGTCGGCATCGGGGTCAACTGGAATTCACCGTTTGGTCCGTTCCGGATCGACCTTGCCCATATTGTGCGGAGCGTCGAAGGCGACGACACAAAAACTCTGCAGTTTAACGTAGGAACACAGTTCTAATGAAAACGATCACTAAATTTATCGCATCGGCAAGCCTTGCGGCCGCCGCCTTCACCACCGCTCCGTTGGCCGCGCAGGTCCAGGGCAGTGTAGCTACATCCAGTGTAAGCGGCACGCTGCTCCGCGTCCCCAGCCTCACAACGGCGTTCCAGCAAGTCAGCACCACGTATGCGGCGCAATTGCAGACGGTTCAGACCAAGCAGACCGAGCTCAACAATTTGTTGACCCCGTACGACACCAACAGCAATGGCACGATTGATCAGGATGAGACCGCGGCGCTCCAATCAGGAGCCAATTTTCAACAGATTCAGACGCTTCGTAATGAAATCGGTGTGATCGAGAACCAGATCACCGGCGCGCAAGTCTACGCCGTCGAACAGGTTCTTGCCCAGTATCAGGCGGCCCTCACCGAAGTCGCAGCGGCGCAGCAGATCGTTATGGTGGTTGACCCGGCCAGCCTCCAATTCGCAGCCGAAGGCGCCGATATCAGCGGCGCGGTCGCCACAAACCTGGCCGCCAAGGTGACCGCGGTCGGCATTGTTCCGCCCGCTGGCTGGCAACCCAGCCCCAACAGCGTGCAGATTTTCCAGGATATTCAGCGCCGCCTTGTTATTCAGGAAGCGCGCGCGCGGGCGGCTCAGCAACAGCAAGAGCAGCAAAACACCCAAGCGCCAGCCGGGCGCTAAGCCGGTCCAAGCGGTACCGGGGCAGTTTATGAGCAGCGAAAACGAAATCACGCAGGGCGAAAATGAGCCCATCGTGGATTACGATATCCAAAAGGTGCTCAAAGCGTTGCCGCACCGGTACCCGCTTTTGCTGGTGGATCGGGTCAAACGCATCGATTTGGGCGAACGTATCCACGCGGTGAAGGCCGTGAGCATGAACGAAGAGTTCTTTCAGGGGCACTTCCCCGGAGCTCCGATTATGCCAGGCGTTCTCCAGATCGAAGCGATGGCGCAGGCCGCTGGCATTTTGGGCATGGAGACACTTGGCCTTGCCGGCTCGGGCAAGCTGGTGCTCTTCATGGGCATTGAAAGCGCCAAATTCCGCGCGCCGGTGACGCCGGGATGCTTGCTTGATCTGGAAGTTGAGCTCACCCAATCGCGGCGCCAGATCCACAAGTTCTCGGGCAAAGCGAGCGTGGAGGGTAAAGTCACCTGCCAAGCGGACTTCACCGCCATGGTTGCCGACGCGCCTGAGGACTGAGTGAAGGGACGCTTGGCGGCGAATCCCCTTGCGTTTGGCGTTCAATCGCCCTAAGCGCGCCGCTTCCCAACAAACAGCAGGCCCGGTCGGAACCGGACCAAGGCTATGAAGGACTAAGACGATGAAAGCCGAAGGGCACCCCGATTATCACATGATCACGGTCAAGATGACCGATGGCACCGAGTTTCAGACCCGTTCGACCTGGGGCAAAGAAGGCGATGTGCTCGCTCTCGATATCGACCCCACAAGCCACCCGGCGTGGACCGGCGGCAACCGCCAGGTTCAAGAAGGCGGCCGTGTCGCGGCGTTCAACAAACGCTTTGGCGGTCTTAGCCTCAAGAAGTAATCGCTCAGAGCCTGTAAGGCTCGCGATGGACGAAAGAGGGTGTTCCTTCGGGAGCGCCCTTTTTCTTTGGCAGGTCGCGCGGTAGGGCGGGAGCATGTCTCCATGGCTTTTCCTAGCCGGTGCCATCTTTCTCGAAGTGATGGGCACCTTTCTGCTCAAGCTGTCGGATGGTTTTGAGAAACCGCTCTGGGGCGTTCTGTCGATCGCTTGTTATTCGGCCTGTTTCTGGTTTCTCGCCCCCGCGATGAAGGCGCTGCCCGTGGGCGTGGTTTACGCGATTTGGTCGGGCGTCGGGATCGTTGCGGCGAGCTTGATCGGCATTTTCGCCTTTGATGAGCGACTGGGCGCGCTCCAGTTTGTCTTTATCGCGATGATCCTGATCGGGGCCGTGGGCCTGCAACTTACGGCCACCGGCGCGCACGGCTGAACTCACCAGCCCTCAGACAATCATCCCCACGGCCTCTCACGGTACCACTTCGTAATCACGTATTTGGTGCCTTTTCGCACTTTCATCCCGTGATGCAGCGTGTTCGGATTCTCGCTCAGATCAGGGCGCCGGTTGTTCCAGCACAAAAGCTTGCCCGCCTCGGGTTGGAACGTCTTTCCCACCGCCTTGAACCGAGTGGCGCCGCCCGCGTCCACCTCGTTGAGATAGATCATGAACGTCCAGGTGCGCTGGCCGGAGACGGCGCAGTATTGCTCCCAATCCGCGCCACCTGGTGTGAAGTAGTCGGTGTGCGCTTTAAACTCCTGCCCCACCGCGTAACGTTGCCCCTGAAGCGGCTCGCCATGCGCGGGATCTATGCCGGAAAGCTTGGTGAGCATCGTCTCCAATTCCTGCACCGCGGGCTCCGCGCGCCGCAGATCGCATGTTTCTGACGTGCGAAAATACTGGTCGCCATTGTCATCGGCTATCGTCGAGGGGCGCCGGTCTTGGTCGATGAGCTTTATCAGCTCATCGCGAAGCTCCGCATTCACAAAATCGCGGCATTGAAAGATCTCCGCTTTCGGCGTTGGAAGGCGCTGCATGGCCGCGTGATGCAGCAACCGTTCCGCCGAAGAATCAGAGTTTAATTCCATGTCCGAAATCTAGAGGCCGGGGCCCGCCTGACCAAGTGGTATTCAAGCCACGCAGCGGGCCTTGAAAGATTATTACGTTTGCGTTTCGAGAGGTAAGTTTTCGCTTCCCTTGAGAGGAGCTTTGTGCAACAGGCTCGCGCCCGCTTATGGCGGCCTTGACCCCCACTTAGCCATGCGTAAAGCCGACCGCTTACGCAGGCTTGGCGGCGAAAGGGCTGGCGAGATGGGCGGATGTGTGGCGATCGTAGCTCAGTTGGTTAGAGCGCCGGTTTGTGGTACCGGAGGTCGGGGGTTCGAGACCCCTCGATCGCCCCATTTTTCCCAAGTTCGACCCGGTGTTTCCGATCGCCCCTGGCTTTGGCGTGGCTATTGTGGGGTGTAACACGCGTATGACCGCTTTCTGGACCGAACCCGATTTTGATGATCATGAACTTGTGCAGGTCGTGCGCGAGCGTAAGTCGGGTCTGACAGCCATTATCGCGGTGCATTCGTCGCATCTTGGCCCTGGCGCGGGCGGCACGCGCTTCTGGCACTATCCTGATCCCAAAGACGGTCTGCGCGACGCACTGCGTCTGTCGCGCGGTATGAGCTACAAGAACGCGATGGCGGGCCTGCCCATGGGGGGCGGCAAAGCCGTGATTCTGGCCGACGACGCGCGCACCAAGACCCCGGAATTGCTTGCCGCGTTCGGCGACGCGGTGGAGGCTCTGAACGGCCAGTATGTCACCGCTGAAGATGTCGGCATGAGCGAAGCGGATATGGTCGCTCTCTCAAAGCGCACGGCGCACGTTTCGGGTTTGCCCGTCTCTGGTGACAACGCGGCAGGCGGTGATCCTGGACCGTTTACGTCCTACGGTATCTATCTCGGCATTTGTGCGGCCATCCGGCACAAGCTGGGCAAAGACAGCGCCAAGGGCGTGCACATCGCGGTGCAAGGCGTGGGAAGTGTCGGCGGAGGCGTCGCGCGGCTGCTCGCCAAAGATGGCGCCAAACTGACATTGGCCGATATCAACGCCAAGGCCGCGCAAGAACTCGCCGATGAATTGGACGCGGTCGCCGTGGATGCCGACGCGATCATGACGACGCCGTGCGATGTGCTGAGTCCCAACGCGCTTGGCGCGATCCTGAATGAAGACAGCATCGCCGCGCTCGACACCGCGATCGTTGCGGGCGGGGCCAACAACCAGCTTGCGCGCGCGCATCACGGAGAGCCGCTGTTCCAGCGCGATATCCTTTACGCGCCCGACTACGTGATCAACGCGGGTGGAATCATCTCGGTAGCGTGGGAATACCTGGCGCGGCGCGAGGGCCGTGTGGGCTCGGTGCAGGAAGTGCGCGAGCGTATCGAATTGATACCCGGGCGGCTGGAGGAAATCTGGCAGGAAAGCGCGTCCACCGGCACCTCGCCTGACATCGTGGCCGACCGTATGGCGCAGAAGCTGATTGGTCGCGGATAAGCGCGAGTTGCCCGCAATCGCGCTCGACTTGAGAAATTTGCGCCCTTGCGAGGGGGCGGCAAGCTACTAGAATAGGGCAAGGCCCTAAGCACGTGCATATCTACGCCAATCCTAAGCGCTTTTTGTCGCTCGCCAGCTGGTTGACGCCGCTTCTTTTTTGGAGCGGTTTGGCGTTGTCGGGCGCGGTTGTGGCCTATGGGCTTTTGCCCGCCTTGCCCGGGTGGCTGACCAATCTTGGTGTGCAAGCTGTGCCACCAGATCAATTGATGGGAGAGACCGTTCGCATCCTCTTCATTCACGTGCCGGCCGCATGGCTCGGCATGGGAGGGTGGACAGGTATCGCGTTCTCGTCCGCGGCTCTTCTGATCTGGAAGCATCCGCTGGCCGGTTTGTCCGCGCGCGCGATCGCGGTGCCGGGGCTGATTTTCACCATCGTGTGTCTCGTCACGGGGTCGATCTGGGGCCGCCCGACCTGGGGCACGTGGTGGGTGTGGGACGGACGTCTGACCAGCATGCTTGTGCTAATGTTCCTTTATATCGGCTATCTCGCGCTGGCTCAGGCGACCGCGCGCGAAGGCGCGTCCCCCAAGATCGCCGCGATTTTCGGCCTTTTGGGTGCGATCAATATCCCCATCATCAACCGCAGCGTTGTGTGGTGGAATTCGCTCCATCAGCCGCCGAGCCTGACGGCCGGCAAGAGCGCGATTGATGGTGTTTTCTTGGTTCCGTTGCTCGTGGCGGTGCTAGGGTTTTCATTGCTTTTCGGCGCCATTGTCCTGATGCGGATGCGCGCGCTGATCGCCGAACAGCAGGTTGAAGCGCGTCTTCGTCGCCGCGCTCTCCAAGATGAGCCACTGCCTAGCGCCAGCGCCGCGATGGAGCCGGCCTGATGCGCGAAAGCCTGCCCCAATGGGACTATGTGATCGCCGCCTACGCGATCTTGATTTTGGCGATGGGCGCCTTGATCATCTGGAGCTGGTACTCGATGCGTCAGGCTGAAAAGCGACGCGATGAGGTGAAACGCCGATGAGCACAGCCAACGCTCCGATAAATGCCAAACACCAGCGTATGACCCTTGTCGTCTTGGCCTTGCTGGCGATTGTGGCGGCGGGTCTAATCGCCGTGTGGGCGCTGCGCAATCAGGCGAACTATTTCTATCTGCCCGAGCAAATGGCGCAGACGCCGCCCGAGATTGGCCAACCTGTCAGGCTGGGCGGCATGGTGCAGGCGGGTTCGCTCGCGACCGAGGCGGACGGTGTGACGGTGAACTTCATCGTCACGGGCAACACCGCCAACACCGTCGCTGTGCGCTACAGTGGGATCCTGCCCGATCTGTTCGTCGAAGGTTCCGGCGTCGTGGCTGAAGGCAGCTTGCAAGCCGACGGCACCTTTCTGGCGACCAATCTCTTGGCCAAGCACGATGAGAACTACGTGCCCAAGGAATTGGAAGGTCTCGAAGCGCACCAGGCGCAAGACAAGGTCGCGGAGACCACGGTCGGGATTTGAATAGGGCCGTGCGCGCATGATAGCCGAAATTGGACACGCCGCCCTGTGGCTCGCCGCCGCCCTGGCGGTGTTGCAAATCGTCTCTGGAGCGTTGGCTCTGAGAACGCCCGAAGATCAGGCGTCGCCTTTTGCTCTCTACGCGCGGCCCGCGGCCGTGGTGCAGGCGTTCCTCGCGGCTTTGGCCTTCGCCACATTGCTCTATTCATTTGCGATCACCGATCTCTCGGTCAAGCTGGTCGCGACCAACTCCCATTCGCTGAAGCCGCTCCTATACAAGCTCACGGGCACTTGGGGGAACCATGAGGGCTCGATGCTTTTGTGGGTCGCGGTGCTGGCCCTGTCCGGCGGTCTCTTGGCCTTCGCCGAGCGGCGCCTGCCAGAACGCACGATATCCGCGACGCTGAGCGTGCAGGGTTTCGTGGCGCTGGGCTTTTACGTTTTCCTCCTTTTCAGCTCGAACCCGTTCGAGCGACTGCCTGTGCCCGCCGCAGAAGGGATCGGCCTCAATCCCTTGCTCCAAGATATCGGCCTCGCGATCCATCCACCGACGCTTTATGTCGGTTATGTCGGCCTTTCTGTCGCCTTTAGCCTCGCTATGGGCGCGCTCATCACGAAGCAGGTGAACCCCAACTTCGCAAAGGTGATGCGACCATGGGTGCTGGGCGCGTGGGTCTTCCTGACCTTTGGCATCACCGCTGGATCCTATTGGGCGTATTATGAACTGGGCTGGGGCGGCTGGTGGTTCTGGGATCCGGTCGAGAACGCCTCCCTCATGCCTTGGCTTGCAGCGACCGCTTTGCTCCATTCAGTGAGCGTTCTCGCCGCGCGCGACGCGCTGCGCACCTGGACCATTATGCTCGGTGTGGTCGCCTTTTCGATGAGCATGCTGGGAACTTTCCTGGTGCGTTCAGGCGTTATCACCAGCGTGCACGCTTTTGCCGTGGACCCGGAGCGCGGGACGCTGCTTTTGGTTTTGCTGGGCCTATACATCGGCGGAAGCCTGACGATCTTTGCTCTACGCGCCAGTTCCGTGGCCGAAGGCAAGCGTTTCACCGCGTCAAGCCGCGAAGGCGCCTTGGTGTTCAACAACGTGATGCTCTGCGCAATCCTAGCCATCGTGCTGCTTGGGACGCTCTATCCGGTTTTGACCGAGGCGTTCGATGTGCGCGTTTCGGTGGGTCCGCCTTATTTCAATCCGGCGGGCGCGATTTTCGCGGTTCCGATGTTTATCGTAATGGCGGTTGGGCCGCTGCTTCGATGGAAGGATGACAGCCCGGCGCGTGTTCAGCCGGAACTCGCGATCTTGGGCGGAGTGGCGTTGCTTATCGTCGCGTTGGTCGTGTTCCTAGGCGATTACCCGGTGCTTCCCATTTTGGGTCTTGCGCTGTCTGGCGCCTTGGTTGTGGCCGCCTTGCTGCCTCTAAGGGACCGCAATCTCACCCGCGTGCCCACTGCAACGTGGGGCATGGTGCTGGCCCATTTGGGCGTAGCCGTGTCGCTTTTCGGGATGGCGAGCGAGAGCGCCTTTTCGCAAGAACGCTTAGCCGCTGTCAGCCCGGGCGGGGTGGAACAGATTGGCGGTTGGACCGTCCAACTTGAAAGCGTGGACCCGGTTTCCGGCCCGAACTGGACGGCCATTGAAGCGCGTTTGGCGGTCCATCGCGGTGAGGGTGATCCTGTTGTTCTCGCCCCGCAGGCCCGGAGCTTTTGGGCGCCGCCGCAAGCCACCAGCGAAAGCGCGCTTTTGACCACTTGGGACGGGCAGCTTTACGCAGTGATCGGCGATGCGGCCGGGATCGGCCCCGATGGCCAACAGCGCTGGCAATTGCGCGTGTGGTGGAAGCCGTTTGTCACCTTCATCTGGTACGGCGGTCTTATGATCGCTCTGGGCGGCGCGATTTCGATCGTGGGGCGCCTTCAGGTCGATCTCAAACGGCGCGCGGCTGTCCGCGTCGGGGCGGAACGCCGTCAAGAGAAGGCGCAGCTCGCCTCATCGCTCGGCACAACTGTCCAAACTTCGCCGGAGCCTGCGGAGTGACCTCTTCATTTCCAAGCCGCATCTGGATATGGGTCCCACTAGTCCTTTTCGTGGGGATCGCGGTGCTCGCGGCCTTTATGCTCACGCAGCCCAAGGACGAGTTCGTCAAAAGCCAGATGATCGGCAAGCCGCTGCCCGAGTTTGCTTTGCGCGCGGCGACCCAAGATCGCCCTGGCGTGACCATCGAACACTTTCGCGATGGCAAGCCCAAATTGCTCAACGTATGGGCGAGCTGGTGCCTTCCTTGCATCGCTGAAGCGCCGCAGTTGGAAGAGCTGCGCGCCAACGGAGCTGAGATCATTGGCATCGCCATTCGCGATAGGCCTGACGATGTCGCGAAGTTTCTGGCGCGCCACGGCAATCCGTATAGCCGGATTGGCGCGGATGATCGGTCGGAAATCCAGCTGGAACTCGGCTCCTCCGGGGTGCCAGAGACCTTCGTGATCGATGGGCAGGGCATCATCCGCCACCAGCATATAGGCGATATCCGCGAAGGTGACGTGCCTAGACTGCTGCAGCAATTGAGAGACGCGCAATGATCCGGGCTCTCGCTCTGGCCATCGCTTTGATCGCCTCGCCTCTCTTCGCGCAGAGTGCGGTGCCGCCGGCGCCGTATGCCTACACCCAACTGGACGATCCCGCTCTTGAGGCGGAAGCGACCGCGCTCATGCTCACCCTGCGCTGTCTCAAATGCCAGTCGCAGAGCATTGCGGACAGCGACGCGCCGATGGCCGGGGATATGCGCCATCAGGTGCGCGTGCGCATTCAGGCGGGGCAAAGCCCCGATGAGATCCGCGCGTGGCTGGTTGAACGCTATGGCGATTATGTGAGCTATCAGCCTGAAGTGAGCGCGACGACCTGGCCGCTCTTTGCCATTCCCGCTCTTTTGCTGGCCGTGGTGTTCCTAGTTCTGATGCGCCGCCTGGGGCGTGTGCGGTCCGATGGCGGGGTGGCTCCGTGATCGGCTGGGTCGCTGTCCTTTTAGTGGCGGGGACGGCCTTCGCCATCGCGGCCTTGGCTTTGCGTCTCCCGCGCGAAGGCTGGACGATTTTCGGTGCGATGCTGCTCTTTGGCCTCGCGGGATACGCGTGGCAGGGTTCGCCGACGAAATCGAGCCAGCCCAAAGCGGTGCAGGCCAAGGCTCCGACGTCGGGAGAAGAGATGGTCAACGCGCGGCGGGCCTTGTTCGACCCGGTCCAGCCTAAGCCTGACTATCTCATGTTTTCCGATGGATACGCGCGCCGAGGCCGGTTTGACGACGCGGCCAAGGCGCTTCGTGGCGGACTGAGCCGCAATCCCAACCACGTCGAAAGCTGGTTGGCACTGGGCATGGCGCTGGTCGGCCATTCGGATGGCAATGTGACCCCTGCGGCCAGCTACGCCTACGCGCAGGCGCGTCGGCTCGATCCGGCCAGCCCGGCTGCCGACTATTTTCTCGGCTTCTCCTACCTTCAGTCAGGCGAAATCCGTGCCGCGCGTGAGGTTTGGGCGAGCCTGCTTGACCGCTCCCCCGCCGACGCGCCGTGGCGCGAGGAACTTGAAACTCGCGTTTCGCGCCTCGACCAGATGATCGCCAACGCGCCCCTTCTTCAATAGGGACACCGACGCTTGAAGGGACAGCTATGTTGCAGGCGCTAAGACGCGGTGCTAGAGGCGCGGCCTTCGCGAAACGGAACGCGAAGCAGGGCAGTACCATTTGAGCGGCTTGAGGAAGCCTCGGTTCGGGAAATCCAATAGAGCATGAGCGACGCACCATCCCCCCACACACCGGTTTCGCACCCCGATAAGGCGGGGCATGGCCACGCGGCGTCCAAGACCGCGCTGGCGGTGGGCGCGATCGGGATCGTGTTTGGCGATATCGGCACCAGCCCGCTCTACGCCTTCCGTGAGACGTTTATCGGTCCGCATCCGCTCGCCTTGGACGCGCCGCACGTTCTCGGCGTCATCAGCCTGATTTTCTGGTCGATGACGCTGGTGGTGGCGATCCAATACGTCACCATCCTCATGCGCGCCGACAACAAGGGGCAGGGCGGCAGCCTCGCTTTGGTCGCGCTGATTTCGCGAAGCATTTCAAAGTCAAAATACGGTTGGGTCGCGGTCCTTTTGGGCGTGTTTGCGACCAGCCTGTTTTACGGCGATTCCATGATTACGCCCGCGATTTCGGTGCTCTCGGCGGTTGAGGGCCTTACCGTCGTTGATCAGGGGCTGTCGCGGTACGTCATTCCCATTGCGCTCGTTCTGCTGATTTTCCTGTTCATCCTGCAAAAGCGCGGGACGGCCAAAGTGGGCGCGCTCTTTGCGCCTGTCATGATCGTCTACTTTACGGTGATCGCGGGGCTTGGCCTGTATCAGATTATCAAGACGCCTGAGATCCTGTGGGCGCTCTCGCCGCACCACGCTGTGAACTTCTTCGTTCTGGATGGCTGGCTGGCTTTCCTCGCTTTGGGCAGCGTAGTGCTGGCCGTGACGGGATCGGAAGCGCTGTATTCCGATATGGGCCACTTTGGCCGCGGACCGATGCGCTTGAGCTGGTTCGGCTTTGTTATGCCCTGCTTGCTGCTGAACTATTTTGGACAAGGCGCGATGATTATCGGTCTCCCGCCAGAGCAAGCGGCTCAAGCTATCCAGTCACCGTTCTTCTTCCTCGCCAATGAGGAATACCGTCTTCCGCTGGTGCTGCTCGCCACGGTTGCCACCTTCATCGCCAGCCAAGCCGTTATCTCGGGCGCGTTCTCGATAACCCATCAAGCGATCCAGATGGGGTACATTCCGCGCCTTTCGATCCGCCACACCAGTGAAACCGAAGGCGGGCAGATCTATATTCCCGTGGTCAATTGGGCGCTGATGATCGCAGTGATCATATTGGTTCTGACCTTCCAGAACTCGTCCAATCTGGCGAGCGCCTATGGCATCGCGGTGACGGGGGCGGTTACGATTGATACGCTCTTGATGGGCGTGCTGTTCGTGGGTGTGTGGAAATGGAAATGGTGGTACGCCGCGCCGGTGGTGGTGCTGTTTCTCATCGTGGATGGTGCCTACTTTGCAGCGAACCTGACCAAGGTACCCCAAGGCGGCTGGTTCCCGCTCCTCATCGGCTTCATCGCCTTCCTTCTGCTCACCACCTGGGCGCGCGGTCGCAACCTGATGCGCGCGCGCATGAGCGAACACGCGCTGCCAATGGAGATCTTTGCCAAAAGCGCCAAAAACTCCGCCACCCGCGTGCCGGGCACCGCGATCTTTATGGCGAGCCAATCGTCGGGCGTGCCGTCCGCGCTGCTCCACAATATCAAGCACAACAAAGTGCTGCACGAACGCGTGGTGATCCTGACCGTCGATATTCAGGACGTGCCCTATGTCGACCCGGCGGAGCGATGCGAATACAAGGATATGGGCGACGGGTTCTACCGCGCCGTGCTCCATTATGGCTTTATGGAAGAAACCGACGTTCCAAAGGGCCTCGAAGGCATGGGCTTTTATTGCGGTGGTCATTTCGACATGATGCACACCAGTTTCTTCCTGTCGCGCCAAACGCTGCTGGCCAGCGACAAGCCCGGCATGCCGATCTGGCGTGAGAAGATCTTCGCCTGGATGCTGCGCAACGCAGCGAGCGCGATGGACTTTTTCAAACTGCCGACGAACCGCGTGGTGGAGCTGGGCAGTCAGGTGGAGATTTAGGCCCACGGGCTACGAGGAGAAGCGCTATGCCCACCACTGTCGATTTCAAACGCCTCGTCAAAGACTTCGCCAAGCTCGAAGGAGAGGCCACAATCAGCATCGGCACGACCGGCTTCGCGGGCGATGGAGATCGGTTGTTCCTCAATTTCGATAATGTTGGAATCTTGTTCAACCACGATGACGCAGAGGCATTCCTGATGGCCGCGCTCGAGGCCTATCAGCGGTTGGGATATGAGACGGCGGGGGAGAGCTGAATCGGTGCTCAACTGCCCGTAATCATTCGCTTTGGAGTGCTATTCACTGTATGGTCGAACGAGTGAATCACATGGGATCGGGGGTAAATATGTCGAGCGAATCAATGGCGGAGCCTGAGGCAGGCACCCTGCGCGGATGGTTTGTCGGACTGGGCGTGTTGTTCGCGCTCACCGGGATCGGCGCGCTGCTCTTTCCCTATTTCGTCACTCTCTCGATCAGCCTGCTCGTAGGCGGGGCCATGCTAATTGGCGGCACTTTTGCGTTGATCCATGCGTTTCGAGCGAAGGAGTGGGGCGGGTTTGGCTTCCAGCTGCTGTTCGCGGTGATTTATCTGGTGGGAGGGATTTTCCTGCTGACCGATCCGCTTGCAGGCATGTTCGCGATAACGATCATCCTTGGCGTCAATTTCATCGCTGACGGCGCGGTGCGGATGGTGCTTGCGCTCAAGATCAGGCCGGAGCGGTCATGGGGTCTGTTTCTTGCCTCAGGCCTCTTGTCTCTGGCGCTAGGCTTCTACGCGTTGTTCGGTCTCACTAGCGGTGTGTCGCTATCGCTGGTCGGGCTGATGGTGGGGATCAACATGCTCTTTGCCGGAATCGCCTTCCTAAGCTGCACCGGCGCCGCTTCGAAGATGGCCAAGGCTGGAACGAGCGGCTAAGACGAAGGTAGAAATGAGGCTTTGCGGTCGCTAGCTGCGCGTGCCGACAACCACGCGCAAGGGGCCATCAAAGAAACGCTCTTCGCGCCAGTGGCCGTATTTTTCATCCCATGCCCCGCTCTTTAGGTCGGCGGACAGGGCTTCGACAAAGCGCTCTACGGCCGCCTTCGGCACAAGGCTCCAGCTTGAACAGGCCAACCGTGCGTTTGCATTGAGGAACATCTCGGGCCGACCGTAATAGGCCTCGTTGAAACCGTCGCGGCAATCAAGCGGTACCGGTACGGGTTCAATTGCGACGTTTCCCCCAAGCGCCTTCGTAATTCGTTCCAGCTGCGGGAAGCGACGCGCCTCGTTCTCTCTTACTTCAGGGATGTAATCGTTCAGCCAGTAAGCGTGCATGCGCGCGGGATCGCAGACCAAAAGGACGACCGGGCCGCGCGTCACACGCCGCATTTCCGCTAAGCCTTTCTCCAGGTCCGACCATTGGTGAATCGTCACGCTGGCCATAGACGCATCGAAGCTGTTTTCTTCGAAGGGCAGGTCTTCGGCGACCGCATCGATGGCTCGGCTCAAATGGGGAGGACGCTGGGCGCGCATCGAGGCTGACGGCTCTACCGCCGTGACCTCACGATCGGTCGGCTCGTAGGAGCCTGCGCCCGCACCCACGTTCAAAACGGATTTGGCATCGCCCAAAGCGCGGTGAAGCTGCGCCTCGATGACCGGATCGGGTTGGCGGTACCGGCTGTAGCTTGAGCCTATGTCGCCATAGTCGACATCGCCGGCGCTCCCATCGCT
Organism: Pseudomonadota bacterium; assembly: GCA_039186235.1. Classification (GTDB taxonomy): domain Bacteria; phylum Pseudomonadota; class Alphaproteobacteria; order Sphingomonadales; family Sphingomonadaceae; genus Erythrobacter. The sequence continues at coordinate 22,836 of JBCDAE010000009.1, forward strand.
GAGTCGAGCGCCCGCCACGATCACTCCGCCTCAATCACGGTGATCCGCGTCTGCCGCCCGTCAAGGTAGCGCACGGTCGCACCATCAAAGAACGCGTCTTCTTCGGTACGGAAGTCGACGCGTTGGCCGCCCCATTCGGGGACGTTGGCGTAGCTGGTCAGCTCGATTGCCCACGCGGTGTTCGCGCGCACTTTGTCTTCCCCGCGCGGGTCGGGTTCCTGGTTGTCCCAAAAACCGATCGACGGCCCAGCGCCATGGCCATGAAGGCCCAGCGGGTGGGTGTAGATCGAGGGATCGAGGCCTTCGGCGATCGCTTGAGCGCGGGCTTTGGCCAAGACTTCGTTCCCGGAAAGCCTAACGTCAAAGCTCTCTGTCAGAATGTCCTGCACGCGGTTCGAGTTGGTGAGCCCTGCTTGAAGCCCCGCCGGGACTTGGGTTTCGCCGGGCTTGAGGACGTAGGCCAAGTGCTGCGTGTCAGTGTTGAGGCGTAGATAGGTGATGCCAAAGTCTGTCCACACCAGGTCGCCGGGCTCAATGACAGTGTCTCCGTCAAGGATGCCCTCTTCGCCCTCACGCTGAAGGCCAAAGCTTGGGTGGAACCATGGCTTTAATCCGAGCTCTCTGAGCCGTTCGCGATACCACCACTGCACATCGGCGCAGGTCGTGACGCCGGGCGTTATGACTTTGTTGGAGAGGGCCGTCGCAATAAGCGAATGCGCCGTGGCAACGATGCTAGGGTAAAGCTCAAGCTCGGACGCGATACGGGTTTCCAGCCACTTTGTGCTCAACGTCTCGCCAGATACAACGCGCTCGCGATAGGCAGGGGACAGCTTGGCCATCATCGCGTCGTATTGGCTCTTGGTCATGCCGTCGGCAAAGCGCGTCGCGTCGGAAACGTTGATGGAGATGCGCTTTGGATCGCGCTCGGCCACGATGTCCGCGACAGCCTGCCATTGATCGGGCTGATCAGCCGGATCCCAAGATGGTTCAAACAGTCCAGCGAGCCCATAGCGGCTCACTGTCAATCGCTCGATTGGTTTTCCCTCGCCGGGATCGAAGAACACCAGGATCGTGCGTCGGCGTGCGCTCATGCTCTTGGCGTCAAGCATCGAGGCGGTGACGGGGTCCTCGAAGTACTCGCGGCTCATCAAGAGCCACATATCGACGCCTTCTTCGTGCATGATTTGCGGGATCAGAGTGTCCAGCCGCTCTGCCAGAATCCGATCAATCACCGCAGCCCTTTCGCGCAGAGGCAAGGTCGTGGGATCGTAAGAGGCGGTGGCGGGCGCTTTGGCGGAGGTCTGCTGGGTGAAAAGCGGATGCGCTTGGACCGATCCGAACTGAGCCAGTCCAAGACCAGCAATGGCCAGCAGTGACCTTGCAACTTTCGATCTATAGCGCACGTGAAGCCTCCCCTTTGACCTTGTCACTCCTCGTCTTGGCCTACATCGAGACCATGCTTCAAGAGCATTGGGATATTCGCGAAGGTGAAAAGGAAGGTCAGCGGCATGAACACGGCAAATTTGGCCCACAGCCAGGTTTCAAAATTTCCGTTCGCTTCGTTGTAAAGCGCGCGCAAAACCTCGTTAAGACCGGCCAGGAAAAAGAAGAAGATAGCCCAGTTTCGTGAGAGTTTGAGCCAGCCCTCCGCGCTAAGGCCGTCAAACGCAGCCTCTAACAGAATCCTGAGTAGGGCCACGCCCCGCATCCAGCCGATAAGCAGCGCGGCTCCCATCACCGAGTAGATGATGGTGGGTTTCAACTGCACGAAAGTCGGGTCGCCGAACGCGATGGTGAGCGCGCCAAAGCCTACGATCAGCACAGTTGAAAACCACAGCATCGGTGAGATTTTGCCAAGCAGCGTTCGACTGGCGATCAACGCGACCACGGCGGCCGCCATAAAGGCGCCAGTGCCATACAGGATGGCTCGAATTTCGCCATCGGCGGTGGATTCTTCGGGTAAAAGCTGACGGTATACGAGCAAAAAGACGAGCAGCGGCCCATAGTCGATCAGCAGATTAAGCCACCCGCTGCTGGCTTTTTTTGTCTCTTCAGGTTGCGTATCGTCCACCTCAGGCCACTCCTGCGATGACGCGAGCCACGAGATCGGGATCGAAGGGGCGCAAGTCTTCCATCTTCTCCCCCACACCAATCGCGTGGATCGGCAAGCCATATTGTTCGGCGGCCGCGACGAGGACGCCGCCGCGCGCGGTGCCATCAAGCTTGGTCATGACGAGGCCAGTGACGCCAGCCACTTCCTGAAACACGTCGATCTGGGAAAGAGCGTTCTGTCCGTTCGTCGCGTCGAGTACCAGCACCACGTCGTGCGGAGCGCTTTCGTTGAGGCGTCCCAGAACGCGGCGTATCTTCGCCAATTCGTCCATCAACTCGCGCTTGTTCTGCAAACGTCCGGCGGTGTCGACGACAAGAGCGTCAATCCCAGTATCGGTCGCCTGCTTTACCGCGTCGAACACGATGCTGGCCGGATCGCCGCCTTCGGGCCCGCGCACGATATCGACACCCGCGCGGCCCGCCCATGTCGCCAATTGACCGATGGCGGCGGCTCGAAACGTATCCCCCGCGGCCAAAAGGACACCGTAATCGTCTTCGGTGAAGAGGTGCGCGAGCTTGGCGATCGTAGTGGTCTTGCCTGATCCATTGACCCCGATGACCAAGATAACTTGCGGGCGAGGGAAGGCGGTTATCTCAAGCGGTTTGGCCACGGGACGCAGAATTTCCGCGATCTCTTCCGCTACCGCTTCCTTGAGCTCTTCCTGCGTGATTTGATCGCCAAAGCGCTTTTCAGCCAAACGATCGCGGATGCGCCCGGCAGCCTTGGGACCAAGGTCGGAGACGATGAGCGCGTCCTCGATGTCATCGAGCGCTGCGTCCGACAGCTTGCCGCCGCCCGCCAGTCCCGCGAGGTTGTCCGATAGCCGTTCCGATGTCTTGCGAAAGCCGCCTAGGAGCCTGTCGCTCCAGCTTGTTTGTCCTTCACTCACCGAAGGAGACCTCCGTCCAGTTTGCGTATTTCAATATGCATGATCTTGCCCGGGCGCGCGTCTTCGGGAAGCGCGACACGCGCGTAGGAGGGCGCATAGCCCGTGCCATCGCGTTCGGCGAGCACGCTTAGCGTTTGGCCCACAAAGCCCTTGAGCCATGCCGAACGACGCTCTGCGACGGCTGCGCGAAGATCCGCCGCGCGGGCTTTGACGACACCGCGATCCAGTTGCGGCATTCGGGCGGCTGGCGTTCCGGGGCGGGGCGAATAGGGAAAGATGTGGCCGTGAACGATGTCGAGCGCTTTGATGATCGAGAGATTAGCTGCGTGATGCTCTTCCGTTTCGGTTGGAAAACCTGCGATCAAGTCGGCGCCCACGGCGATCTCGGGCCGAGCCGACCTTAGACGCGATACGAGATCAACCGCGTCCGCCCGCAGGTGCCGCCGCTTCATCCGCTTGAGCATCAAATCATGCCCATGCTGAAGCGACAGATGCAGATGCGGCATGACGCGCGGCTCGTTGGCAATGAGGTCAAAGAGCTTCTCGTCAATCTCCACGCCGTCAACCGAGGAGAGGCGCAGCCGGTCGAGGGTCGGAAAGGCGCGTAGGATCGCTTGAACGAGCTCACCGAGGCCACTGGGCTGGGCGAAATCCTGCCCCCAGCTGGTCAGATCGACGCCGGTTAGAACGACTTCCTTGGCCCCTTCGTCAATGTGCTTTGCCACTTGGTCAAGCGCCTGCGGAATTTGCAGCGATCGACTGACCCCGCGCCCTTGGGGAATGACGCAGAAAGTGCAGGCATGATCGCATCCGTTTTGCACCGCCACAAACGCCCGGGTGCGGGTTGGAGGCAAGGGAGCTTCGGGCGCAGGAGCGTTCCAAGCGCGTGGATCTAGTTTTGACTCGTTAGCGACCACGCCGTCCACTTCAGGCATGGCGACGATCGCGTCGCGCTCAATATCCGCAGCGCACCCGGTCACGATCAACCGCGCGTCGGGCCGATCGCGTCGCGCACGGCGGATCGCTTGGCGTGTTTGGCGTACCGCTTCGGAGGTGACGGCGCATGAATTGACCACCACGACGTCCCCAGCGTCAGCCAGCATCGCCTTCATCCGTTCGCTCTCGGATATGTTCAGCCGGCACCCGAGAGAGATGACTTCGGGCCCTGACTGTGTGGGCGAGGGCGCTTTCAACGTGGAGGGTGCGGTCACGCGTAATCCTCCCACTCGAATTCGCCGCGAAAAGCCTCGGTGGCTGGGCCTGTCATTTGGATCGAGCCGCCAGGTTGCCATTCGATCTCGAGATCGCCGCCTGGCAAAGATACTCGCACCGGGCTTTCCGCCAGCCTCTTCGCGATCGCTGCAACCGCGGTGGCGCAGGCTCCGGTTCCGCAGGCTCGAGTTAATCCCGCCCCGCGCTCCCACACACGCAAAGCGAGGTGGTTTTCGGCTACCAAGCTGGCCACATTCACGTTCACGCCTTGCGAGAACAGCGCGTCTTTCTCGATTTCGGGGCCGAGGCGTTCGAGGTCTATCGCGTTTGAATCATCGACAAAAAAGACGACGTGCGGGTTGCCGACATTGACCGCCATCGGGGTGTTCAGCGTGTCCCAACCCACTGGCATCTCGCTAGTGTCCATCGCGTAAGCCAATGGAATGGCGTCCCACTCAAAACGAGGCTCACCCATGTCCACACTGGCGCCGGACGCGTTCGGCTCAAGAGCAATGACGCCTCCCGCCGTTTTCACTTTGGCCGGGGACCCGTGCAACATGGCAACCGCTCGGCTGGCGTTCCCGCACGCTTCGACTTCACCGCCATCCGAATTGAAGATGCGCATCCGAAAATCGGCGATATCGTCAGCTTCGTTTGTAGGCTCCAGCACAATTACCTGATCGCAGCCTATTCCTTCGCGCCGGTCCGCTAAGGCCTTGGCGCAGCCGGGCGTCATTTCGGGCAGACTCTGCGCGCGCGCGTCCAGCACGACAAAGTCGTTTCCAAGGCCGTGCATTTTGATGAAGGGAACGCGCATGACGGGCGCATCTATGCCCCTGCAGCCATTCCGTAAAGTGCAGCTAGACGAGCCGACCTTCCGTTAGCCAGTTTAGGTTACCCTTTAGCGCGGCGCAGGATTTCTTTGGGATCGTGACGTGCCGGCGACGCGGCGCTCTTAAGGCGGGCTTTGGCGATGCCATCGGTCGGGCGCTCGCTTTGCGAGCCCAGCAGACCGTGCATCTCCAAACGCTCGCGAACATCTTGGGCAGGTTCGGGCTGACCATACAGGTAGCCTTGGCCCTTCAGGTCGCCGATATTGCGCAGCGCTTCGAGGATTTGCTCGGTCTCAATGCCTTCGGCGGTGATCGGCATGTCGAGACCGCGCCCGATCGAGACGATCGCGTCGACTATGCGCGAGTTTCCATCAGGACTTGCCAGTTCTCCGATGAATGTACGGTCGATCTTCAACCGGTCAAAAGGCAGTGTGCGCAGCTGTTCCAGACTTGAGTAGCCGGTTCCAAAATCATCCAGGCTGACGCGTACACCTTGGTTGCGCAGGCTGGTGATCATTGAACGAACGACGCTGATGTTCTCGTGCAGACAGCTTTCGGTGATTTCAATGTCTAGCCGATGCGGCGGGAATTTGGCTTCAACCAGACGCTTGAGAAGCTTTTGCGCAAACCAGGGATCGCGCAGCTGGACTGGCGAAATGTTGATCGACAGCGTTAGATTATCCGCCCATTCCGCGGCGTCTTCGAAAGCTTGATCCATCAATTGATCAGATAGATCCGAGATCACGCCCATTTCTTCGGCGACCGGAATAAAGATCTCCGGGCTCACGAGGCCAAGATTGGGCGATTGCCAGCGCGCCAGCATTTCAAAGCCCACGATTTCGCCAGTCTCGATGTCGATTTGCTGTTCGTAGTAGGGTACGAACTCACCCTCCGCCAATCCGCGACGGATACCCGTTTCCACTTGGTTGCGAAAACGAAGCTCGCTTTCCATGCTTGGTTCAAACCAGAAGAAGCGGTTCTTGCCCTGCTTCTTGGCGTGATACATGGCAATGTCCGCGTATTGCATCAGCTCATCCGAACTTTTGACGAGTGGGTTGAAACCGTGCTCGTCATAGTCGGTGGAAATGCCGATCGAGAGAGCAACATCAATCTCTCCATTCTCGGTCTTAACAGGGTCAGCTATCGCTTCGTAAATGCGGATCACAAGGTCTTCAATTCGCTCAGGTGTGGCCGGATCGTAATCAAGAGTGCAGGCGAATTCGTCGCCGCCCAGTCGTGCGAAGGACGCTTCCTTTGGCAAGATCGCGCGAATCCTTTTCGCGCATTCGACAAGCACGGTATCGCCGACCAAGTGCCCGTTCATGTCGTTGATCTGCTTGAAGTTATCGATATCGATCATGATGTATGCCAGCGCTCGCCCGTTGGGGTTGGCGTTGCGGCGCGTGGATTCGGCAAGCTGGGTCATCGCGCGGCGATTCAGGCAGCCGGTAAGGGGATCAATCGTGGAGAGTTGGCGCGCGTGGGTTTCCGCGGCTTTGCGCGTGGCGATCTCCTCGCGCAATTGGCGATAGCGCCGCCAGCTGAAGATCACCAAGGCAATGTTGAGCAGCATCGCGTTGACGAGCGGGTCGCTCGGCGCCGCTTCACCCTGCGATAGGGATCGAACGACCTCGGGAAGGACGGTGCCTCCCGTGGCGACAAACATACAGATCGCTGCGAACGCGATGCCGAGCGCTACAAGGTCGCGTTCGGCCTTGTTGTTGCTTGGCGTTGACAGGGGATCATTCCCCGGGATTTGCCCCTCGAAACTCATGGCCGGTTCTCTTGGCCCCTCTTTTTCCGTTTTCGCAGCGTGCTCCTATGCGTTGGTTTCGGTGAAAATCGGGTTAATCGCTGAGTTTGAGGTGGCGGGAGGGTTGGCGAGGGCACGGCCCGCGCGCTAGTTCCTAAGCGATCCATTCAAGAATTGATTATCCTGAGAACAAGGAGGCCAAACTCGCCATGCCCAACAAATCCCGAAACTACTGGCTGATGAAATCTGAGCCGTTCAAATACAGCTGGGATGATCTTGTTGCCGAAGAGGAGGGCGTTTGGGACGGCGTGCGCAACCATCTGGCGAAAAACAATCTTCAAGCCATGAGAGTCGGTGATGAAGCCTTTTTCTATCACTCGCGCGAAGGACTTGAGATTGTCGGGATCGTGACCATCACGGTCGATGGTATTCTCGATCCGACCGACGAGACCGGGAAATGGGCAGCGGTGAAGATCAAACCCAAGCGCAAGTTCGACCATCCCGTCACTCTAAAGGCAATCAAACAGACACCCGAATTGGCCGATTGCGAACTGGTGCGTCTCTCGCGCCTATCTGTCGCCAAGATCAAACCTGATGAGTGGGACGTCATCTGCAAGATGGCGGAGGGGTAATCGCCTTATCGCGAATTGGCGCGTAGCCCGCTTACCGTTGCACCGCTTGCGGCGAGCTGCTCCACCTCAATGACCATATGGATGAGCCGTAAGCCCTTTTGGTTTCGCGCCTCGGCCAGCGCCTCAGCAAAGCCCTCGGTGGTTTCGACCCGCGTGCTCCACGCGCCATAGGCAGATCCTAGCGCGGCGAAATCTGGGTTAGACAGCTCGGTGGCCGAAACCCGCCCGGGGTATTCGCGTTCCTGGTGCATGCGGATCGTGCCGTAGGCGCCGTTGTCCACGATCAGAACCAACAGGTCCACGCCAAACTGCGCGGCGGTGGCCAGTTCTTGGCCGTTCATGAGGAAATCGCCATCGCCAGCGACGGCGACAACGCTGCGGTCGGGATAACGCAGAGCCGCCGCAACGGCTGCGGGTAGACCGTAGCCCATGGCGCCAGCGGTTGGCGCCAACTGCGTCGGATGACCATCGTATCGCCAATAGCGGTGCCACCACCCGGCAAAATTCCCTGCTCCGTTCGCGATGATCGTATCCGGCGGCCAGGCTTCGCGTAGGGCGGTCACGCAGGCGCCCATATCGAGCGCGGGCGGACGATCAGAAGGCGTATGTTTGCACCAATCTTCCCAGTCGCGATGCGCTTCTTGGCCGGCATCGAACGGGATGATGGCATCATCTTCCCACAAGGCTGCCGCCTCGGCAAACTCATCGACCGCACAGGCCAGCGACAGATCCGCGCGGTACACGCGTCCTAACTCATCTGGATCCGGGTGGACATGAATGAGTATTTGATCGGGGTGTTCGAGCGTGGGGAAGGTGTACCCGTCGGTGGTTGCCTCACCTAGCCGCGCGCCGACGGCCAGAACCAGATCGGCCTGCTTGACTCTCTCGACGAGCTTTGGATTGGGGCCATAGCCAAGATTGCCCGCGTAAACGGGTGAGGAAGGCGAAATGGCGTCTTGTCGGCGAAAGGCGGTGGCCACCGGAAGACCAATACGCTCCGCAAAAACCTGGAAGTGTTCGCGCGCCTTGGCGTTCCAACCCGCCCCGCCTATTATGGCAACCGGACTGGCGGCGTCGGCAATTAGAGCAAGCATGGCTTGCATGGCGTCCGGGCAAACGGCTTGCGCCGGGCGCGTCACGGCTGGGCGCGGCTTCAGCGCGTCGGGCACCGCATCGCACAGCATGTCCTCTGGCAGCGCCAAAACGACCGGTCCCGGACGACCGCTGACGGCCACAGAGTAGGCACGAGCGACGTATTCGGGAATTCGCGCGGCGTCATCGATGCGCGCGGCCCATTTGCAGATCGGCCCAAAGAAAGCTGCGAAATCAATCTCTTGAAAGCCCTCGCGGTCGCCCATCGGGCGGGCGACATCGCCGACGAACAATATCATGGGTTGTGAATCCTGGTGCGCCACATGCACGCCGATGCTGGCGTTGGTCGCGCCCGGACCGCGCGTTACAAACGCGACGCCCGGCTTTAGAGTGTCCGCCGCGCTCAACGCGCCGTCCGCGCACGCCATAAAGGCGGCTCCGCCCTCCTGCCGGCACGTTATCGTTTCGATGGTTGAGCGTTGGTGTAGAGCATCGAGAACCGCTAAAAAGCTCTCGCCAGGCACGGTGAAAATGCGGTCTGTGCCTTGCTCTACGAGGCAATCGACCAGCAGTTCGGCCGCGCTACGGCTCCCAACACTCATTACACTTCTCCCATCCGTCCGATGCGCCTCTAGCTGCGCGCGCACGTCTGCGCAAACCACCCAATCGGGATGATGAAAGACAAGTCCCCGTTAGTCCAAAGCCTAACTGTCCCGCTCTGCGACAAGGGATAAGCGCCGCGTGGTGAAACGTTAAAAAAGTGTTAACGCCAGACTTGCCACACATAATCGGGAGAACCGGGAAATGCAGCCGCTAAGGGAACGTCGCGCCCTTGTTTTAACGGACGAAACGGCCCGTCATCCGTTTCGCATGAACCTTCCGCCCTATATTCGGCGCGACTTGTTCGACATTCCAGCCGAAGCGCTCTGGCGCCTGACGATGGAAGATGCTCGTGGCTTCGCCAGTGTGTATGTTGCAGCAACCGCCGCGATTCTAGCGTTCATCATCTAGGGTACAGCAGCGTCTAGGTCGGTTATCGCCCGGCTTCGGGCCAATTAGAGCTATTCCGCTGCTTCGGCCCGGTCTGCCTCATCATGGTCGCTGGCGCCGATCTCGCGATCGGAACTTGCACTCTCGCGAGCGTCCCGTTCTGCCGAGTAGAGCAGCCAGGCCAACCAGGCGGAAATGACTGTCATCGCGCCGGCCAAAAGCAATTGGTCCACGACCGCCAATCCGACAAACGTCAAACCAATGGCGATGGCGGACCCCAAGATCATTCCTAGCGAGTTGACAAAATTGTTTGCAGCGATCGTGCGACTGGCCGCGTCGTGCTCGCAACGTGTGGTGAGAAACGCGTATAGCGGCACAACAAAGAAACCGCCCGCCGTCGATATTCCCAGAAGGGTTAGGGAAAGCGGGATCGCGAGTGGTTCCAATATCCATGACTGGACGGGGAGGAGTTCTCCAGTTTCGTTTGGGATCCAAGCTTTCGCGATGATGTAGAAGCCGACCAAAAAAGCGCCCATCACCACAACGGAGGCAGGAGCGTAACGCGCGGAAACCTCACCTTTCAAGAGCGCGTTGATCCCCAGAGAACCGATCGCAATTCCAACCGAGAACACCACCAGGAACAAGCTGGCGACCTCTTTGCTTGCCAAAAGCTGGTTCTTTGCAAGCGGCGGAAACTGAATGAACAGAACCGCGCCGATCGTCCAAAAAAAGCTGATCGCCACAATGGAAAGCCATATTTCGCGGTTTCCCATCGTTTCGCGCACGAGCTTCCACGTCATCACAAGTTGATCGGCCATGGCTACAATGGGCCATCCAAGCCAACGCAGCGCCTTATTGGGGACCTTCTCGGCGTACGGCTCAAGCAGCGGAAAGTGCATCTCGTAATCGCTCTGCGGAGGCGCATCAGGCACAAACCGAGCCGAAAAGTACCCGACGAAGGAGGTGACCACGATAATCACCATCGCCGCTTCAACAGAGATGAAACCGGCCAAAATGGTCCCGGCAAGGATGGCTATGTAGGTGCTGGCCTCAATCAACCCTGTGCCCGGCAGAACTTCATCTTTTTCAAGGTGCTGCGGAAGAATTGAGTATTTGATCGGCGCCAAAAACGTGGACTGCGTGGCAGCCAGAAACACCACAAGGAGCAGTAGCGGAATCGCAAACGTGTGAACGGCTACTCCCTGCCATGCCATAAATAGACCAGCCGCACCGAGCGAAGCCCAGCCAATTTCGCACAGTTTCACGATGCGGATAATGCGCGCCTTATCGTTCGTATCAGCCAATTGCCCAGCAAGGGCGGAAAACAAAACAAACGGCGCGATAAAGACGACCGACGCGATGCCGCTAAAAAGCGCCTCTTGGCGTTCATCGCTGTAAATCGTGTACACCACGAACAGCACTAGCGCGGTCTTGAAAACGTTGTCGTTAAACGCGTTGAAGAACTGCGTGACCATCAGAGGCAGGAAGCGCTTCTTGCGCAGAAGATGCGTGGAAGTGGTCATGTCATGTTGACGTTGGGCTTTAGCCCGCCGCGTCCCAAATAGCGCGTAAGCGTGGTTGCACAAGACTTAGCTGGTCCAGCCCCAAGCTGAAACCATTTGTGCAGTCGTCAATGGACAAGAGACCCTGGGCCTCTTTTGTGCAGCCCCACAGCGCGCTAGGGGCGATGGTGTTATGTGGACTTTGCCCAACATACTTACTCTCAGCCGCATTCTGGCTCTGCCACTTTTGGGTTTCTTTCTCTGGTGGCCGCACTGGGCGCTGGGATATGCCATTGGCTTTGTGTTGTATTGCTTGATCGCAATTACGGACTTCTTTGATGGCTACCTTGCGCGCGCGCAGGGCACGGTGTCTAAACTGGGCATCTTCCTTGATCCTATTGCCGACAAGATCATGGTGGCGACCGTCATACTGGTCCTGACCGCGCAAGGTTATTTGAGGGGGCCGTATGTTGGCGATTTCCACGTCATCGCGGGGCTCATCATCTTGATGCGCGAAATTGCCGTGTCCGGCTTGAGAGAGTTTCTGGGCGGTATTCAGGTATCGGTTCCCGTGTCCAAACTCGCCAAGTGGAAGACCACGTTTCAGCTCATTTCGCTGGGAGCGTTGATTGCGGGCGGCGCTTTGCATGGACAGCCGTGCCAAAACCTCGGGGACCAATGCACGACAATTGAGGAAAGCTGGATGCACATCATCGGCCTTTCTACGCTGTGGGCGGCGGCTGTTTTGACCTGCATCACGGGGTGGGATTACTTGCGCGTTGGCCTCAAACATATGGACTAAATCGCCTCTTTGAGGCGTCTGAACGTTCGCACGGCTCATGTGGTCGTCTTGACACTCCGTTAAACCTTGACCGTCCATCACTTACCCCGTTTTGAGCGGAGTGAGCGTCGGAACGGCAAGAAGAACAGGGTCACCCCGTGCCCTGAGGGAAACGGCGCGGGTCAGAAATGGATTTAAGGAGAAGAATTATGCGAGGGATTGTGGCGGCCACGACGGCCATCAGCGCAATTGCTCTTGTGGCGAGCGTTTCGGCAGGCGCTCAAGACCTGCCAAATGAAGCAACGACCGAAGATGGCGTACTGGTGACCGGTTCTCCCCCGGCCGACCTTTCGGGCTTCCCGGTCGGCCCCGAGATTGAAGGCTTTGTCTCCGCCCGTGCAGGGAACAAGGTCGAGGTCACTGAGGCCAACGGCAACAGTTCAATGATCACGATTGGCGAAGGCACCGAAATCAAGGCGAGCGGGGGCTTTCTCGGTCTTGCGCGCGATCAACTTGGCATGGACCAACTTCTCAACGGTATCCCAGTGAAAGTGGAAACCGTGCAGTGGGGCAGCGGCCTAGTGGCGAGCAAGGTTCGTCTCAAAGCCAGCGACCTCAAGACCGCGCAAATCGTGCAGAGCGGCACGCAGCAAAAGTTTGCTCAGCAAGGTGCAGCGATCGGCGAAAACAAGCTCGCGACCGAGCGCAACGCGCAAGCCGCCGAAGCGCTTCGTGGCCGTTTTGGCGATATCGACAAGTACAACGTGAAGGGCACGACCAACGTCTATTTCGACACGGGCAAGTACAGCCTTTCGCCAGCTTCACGTACCGAGCTTTGCGAAGCCGCGGAAGAAGCCGATGCAATGGAAAACGCTCTGCTTCTTGTCGTTGGCTACACCGATTCGACCGGCAGCTATGAGATCAATCAGGAACTCAGCGAAAAGCGCGCCGGACGCGTGGTGAACTATCTGCAGCAACAATGCGGCTGGAAGCCTTATCGTATGCTCGCGCCTTCAGGTTTCGCCGATTCCGATCCGACGGCTGACAATTCCACCGCGGAAGGCCGCGCGCAAAACCGCCGCGTGGCGGTCAACGTGCTCGTCAGCAAGAGCGTGGACGGCATGTAGGCCTCGGCGCAATTGACCCATAAGGAAGGGGGCGGACCACCTAGGTTCGCCCCCCTTTTCTTTTGGCGTGCGGAAGAGGCCGCCGCTTCACTCCTTGAGTTGGGTGTACGGCAGAGTGTTACCGAAAAGGCGCTGTTCCGGCAGGTCGGGCGTATTCGACAAAGTCTTGCGTCCATCCTCGCCTTTTTCGAGTTCAAATCCGTCATAGATCTCGCCGTCCGAGGTGTAGGCGGCATAGACGAGATTTCCGTCCTCAATCGTGATGACTTGGAAGAACTGCGTGTTCTCACCCTTGCGATCGAGCTTCACTCCCGTAGGCGCGTAACTGTCCCAGCCGTCATCGTTGAAGGGGTACATTTTCGACCCCGAAACCGAATTGACGAACATGCTGGTGATTTCTTCGCCTTTTGTCGCGGCCTGGCGCGCTGGAGCTTGCGCTTCTTGGCTTTGCTGTGCCGCAATATTGCCGCGCGCGTAGGTGTGGTCATGGCCTTGGAGGACCAGGTCGACCTCATGTTTGAGAAGCACCGGCAGCAGCGCGTCCCTTCGCTCCGGGCTGTCACGGCCTCGGCCTGAAGAGAACACAGGATGGTGCATGGTGACGATGCGCCAGCGGGCCTTGCTTTCGGCCAGTTTACGGTCGAGCCATTCCACCTGTTCTGAGAGGTCGGGGATGTTTGTGTTCAGGACGAAGACATCGAGGTCCGGCGAATAGGGTATGGCGTAGACCGTTTCCTGCAGCTCCGGCGAGAGGTCTGGCTCAAGCGGGAAGCGAAACTGCGGGCGCCATAAGATCGAGAGAAGCTTTGCAATCTCGTTGTCAGGCAACGGAAACCAATCGTATTCGTGATTTCCGGTTACGCCGATTACCGGGATCATTCCGTGGATGAATCCGCCGGCCTTGAACCAGTTCGCCCATTCGAGATCGCGCGATCCACGGTTGACCATGTCTCCGGCGTGCAGGACAAAGCGGGCATCTGGCGCAGTGCGAAAGGCCTCGCGGATCACGCGCGGCCAATGCGAATCCAAGTTGTTCTGCGCGTCCCCCAAATAGATAAAGCGGATCGGTCCGGTGCGGGGCGCGGTGCGCGTTTGGAACCATTCGCTCCATTTCCCTTCCGCGCCCTGAACCCGGTAGGCGTAGAGCGTATCGGGCTGAAGGTCATCAAACCGGATTGTGTGATGGTGCGTCTCGGGGAGGTCTTCGTTGAGCGGCACATCGAAAATGCGTTCTTCGCCAATGCTCTTTGTCAGATTCAGCCGTTCGGTCTGAGCCTCGAGCGAAACCGCTTCAAGGTCAAATCGAGCGTCCGGCCGCGCCAGCGCAATCTCGGCCCGCGTTTGGGTTGCGCTCTTGTCGGTGCGCCAGGTGACGGTGAGCGTCGTCGATGGGTCTCCATCGATCGTGACAACGATGCGATCGGGCCAAGACGTAGCCTCTTGCCAGGGGAGAACCGTTTCGTCGTGGCCTGCGGGATGCGCGGAGAGTGGGGTGGGGGCCAAAGCGCACGAGACGGCGCAAGCAAATCCCAATCCGAACGCGATAGTCTTGCGCATGATTCCCCCTGATTTGGTTCGCTGGCGAGGAATGCAGGCATCGGGCGCGCGACGCAAGAGCGCCGTTGCTGGGCGCGTTCACATATCGACCTGCTTGACTGTTTCGATGGCTCTTTTGATGAATTCGGCAACCTCACTGGTCTCGGGCGCAAAGGGGCCTTCGCCGCTCCGAAACGATAGCGCGCCAAGGACCAGCGAGTCTGACGGATGATCCTTTAACCAAAGCTGAGCTCCCTCGGTCTTGGAGACTATCTGCCCGCTTCGCGATGCGTAAACTGATCGCGCAGCGTTGAGGATCGCGTTCGCGAGCAATAGGGGGTCGGTCTGCTTGGTCAGCTCGCGAATATGCCATTCCAGCTCTGCGATAAGCGCCCTTTTGAGGAGGTTTTGAGATACTGTCCCAAAGGCTTGCTCGGGAGGCGGGCCATAGAGCGCGCGCCCAGACTTTTGGCAGACGAGCGCATGAACGAGAGTGTCGCTCGTGCAGCCGCCTGGCTCCCATACCGTCCCCCATTCGACGCCTGTTGAAAGGGCATACTCATAGCGAAACGCGAAAACCGGATTGCGGGCGCTTTCGGCCGTGCAGAGAAGAAATTCCAGTCCACGCGCGGGAACGGGAAGGGACTTGTGACTGAGACTATCAGTCAGACGTTCGCGATCAAGATCGTTCAGTTTGCCAGAGACCAAGCCCAATACATCGATGTCACTTTGCTCTGGACGGAAGTCCGATTGTACGGCGGAGCCATGGAGATACAATCCAACAAGACGATCTCTCAGGATTAGCCTGATGTTTTCGACAAGGTGACTTAAATACGTCTCTACGACCGGCGGCAGGTGGCTTCGCACCACCTTAACCGGCCCGCAACTCTTCCGCTAACAATCGGAAATCGGCTTCTCTCGGAGAATTGCGACGCCACGCCAGAACGATTTCGCGTTTGGCGTTCTCGCTCTCGACAGGCCGTGCGACCACATCGGTGCCGCTCAGTATTCCGGCCTCCACGGCCATTTCAGGAAGCATGGTCAGGCCCAGATCGTTGTCGACCATTTGCACCAGTGTGTGGAGGCTTGTGCCGATCATGCTGGCGCTAGCCCGCAATTCAGACCGGTTGCACGCGGCAAGCGCGTGATCGCGCAGGCAGTGCCCGTCTTCGAGCAACAATAGCCGGCCCTGATCGATAGCGTCCGGCGCAATGGTGGCCGGAGGATCGCGCGGATCATCTTTGGGGAAGGCCACGAACAGCCGATCATCGTCGATGTGTTCAAATTCCACATCACCGGTGTCGAAGGGCAGGGCGAGCAACACGCAATCGCTGCGCCCATGCTGCAGGCTCTCAATTGCGTCCTGACTGGTTTCTTCGCGCAGCATCAATTGCAGATCCGGCCTCTCGGTGCGCAGGCGGGGCAAGAGGCGCGGCAGAACGAAAGGCGCAATCGTTGGAATTACACTCATTCGCAATTGGCCAGACAACGGCTTGCCCGCCGCTTGGACAAGATCAGAAAGTTCTTCCGCCTCGCGCAGAAGCCGGTTCGCCTTGGCCACAACTTGCTCGCCCAAAGATGTAAAGCGGACCACGCGGCGCGAACGTTCGACTAGGGTCACTCCCAGCAGCGATTCCAACTCGCGAATGCCAGCTGAAAGAGTGGACTGCGACACAAAGCTCGCATCAGCGGCACGCCCGAAGTGCTTCGTTTCATGAAGCGCAACGAGATATTGCAACTGTTTGATAGTAGGCAGATAAGTGCTCATGCGCGCTCCTTACTCCGCCGCCAGCGCGTCTTCCATACTCGCTTGCATATCATCAATGTGAGTCATCACGAGCTTGCCATTCTGCACCGCGAAGGCGAGCTTACCCTCGACCAGTTCGAGTGCGTCTTTCCCGAACACTTCATAGCGCCAGCCCTGCAAGACTTTGAGATCGCGGACACCTGCCGCCAGCGCCTCCATCTCGTCCGCCCGAGTAAGCAGGCGCGCCGCCACGTCGATTTCACGGGCGCGGATTTTGAGCAACAGCTTGAGGAGGTCAGCGACAAGCGCGCCCTCTTTGCCAAGCGGCGCGCCGCGCTTCATCTTCTCCGGCATTTCCGATTTGGGCAACGGTTCGGCGTCCGCGATGATCTTCATCATCCGCTTACCGATATCGTTGTCCTTCCAAGCCGCCGAAAGCCCACGGACCTTTGCAAGGTCGCCCTGCTTTTTCGGCGGATGGCTGGCAATATCGGCAAGGGTCTCATCGCGCATGATGCGTCCGCGCGGAATGTTCTTGTGCTGCGCCTCTCCCTCGCGCCAGGCGGCCAGAGCCTTAAGGCGACCAAGAACTTGCGGGTTGCGCCCCGGCGATCGGATGCGCTTCCAGGATGTGTCCGGATCGATGATGTACTTGGCCGCGTCGGCAAGCTTTTCCATTTCAGCATCAAGCCACGCTCCGCGGCCCGTCTTGATCAGCTTTTTCAGTATCTTGGGGAAGATCTTGGAGAGATGGGTCACGTCACCGATCGCGTATTCGATCTGGCGCTCGGTCAGTGGGCGGCGGCTCCAATCGGTGAAGCGCGCGCCTTTGTCGATCGTGATGTTGAGCCAGGTTTCCACCAGATTGGCGTAGCCGATCTGTTCGGACTGGCTGATCGCCATCATCGCGATCTGCGTATCGAAAACCGGGCTGGGCGTTTTGCCCGTGAGATTGACGATTATCTCGACATCTTGCCCGCCAGCGTGGAAGACCTTCAGCACATCCTCATTTTCGGTCAACAGCTCGAGTAGCGGCGACATATCGAGACCCTCGGCAAGAGGATCAATTGCGGCGGCTTCTTCGGTGTTGGCGATCTGCACGAGGCATAGTTCGGGCCAGTAGGTGTTCTCTCGCATGAATTCGGTGTCGACAGTGACGAATTCGGATTTGGAGAGCCGCGCGCATAGATCGGCAAGCGCGTCAGTGGTTGTGATCAGGTCGTGTATTTTCATGTCATCTTCTTGCGTTGGAGCGGAGTGCCGCTCTCGGGGTGTTTTCCCAAAGACGCGCTTCCCTTGACAAAAGGGGGCGCTTGCCCTGTTAGCGCGCCAGATAGCCGCGCTGCCCATTGAAGCAGCTCGCGGCCACGCGCCCTTTGGGGCATACCTTCGAACAGGACAAGAGTTTAGATGCACCTCTATCGTAGTCACACTTGTGCCCAGCTTTCCTCGGCGAATGTCGGTGAAACTGTACGCCTTTCGGGCTGGTTGCACCGCAAACGCGATTTTGGCGGCGTGTTGTTTATCGATTTGCGCGATCACTATGGGATCACGCAGGTTGTGGCGGATGTCGATTCGCCCGCGCTGCCGGTGTTGGATCGATTGCGGGCCGAAAGCGTGGTGACGATTGAGGGTGAGGTGAAGGCGCGTTCGGCTGACACCGTCAATCCGAAACTGACGACCGGGGAGATCGAAGTCTTCGCGCGCAGCATCACTGTGCAAAGCGCGGCGGAAGAGCTTCCTCTCCCGGTGGCGGACGAGCAGCCCTATCCCGAGGACACGCGCCTCAAGTACCGCTTCCTCGACTTGCGCCGCGAGACGCTGCACGCGAACTTGATGACGCGCACGAAGATTGTGGCGGACATTCGCGCGCGGATGAATGAGGCGGGCTTTAACGAGTTCTCGACGCCGATCCTGACTGCTTCCAGCCCCGAGGGCGCGAGGGATTTCTTGGTGCCGAGCCGATTGCACGCGGGCCAATTCTACGCGCTTCCGCAAGCGCCTCAGCAGTACAAGCAATTGCTGATGGTCGCGGGTTTCGACCGCTACTTCCAGATTGCGCCCTGCTTCCGCGACGAAGATCCGCGCGCGGACCGTCTGCCGGGCGAGTTTTACCAGCTTGACCTTGAAATGAGCTTCGTCACGCAAGAAGAGGTGTGGGACACGATGGAGCCGGTGATGGCGGGCGTGTTCGAAGCCTTTGCCGAAGGCAAGCCGGTGACCAAAGCGGGCGAATTCCCGCGCGTCCCTTACGCCGAAGCGATGATGAAATACGGCTCAGACAAGCCGGATCTACGCAACCCTCTGATCATATCGGATGTCACCAGCCACTTCGAAAAATCGGGCTTTGGCCTTTTTGAGAAGATCGTTGGCGGCGGCGGTGTGGTCCGCGTGATCCCAGCACCCAACACGCATGAGAAAAGCCGCAAGTTCTTCGACGACATGAACAATTGGGCGCGCAAGGAAGGCTACGCTGGCTTGGGCTACGTCACCCGCAAAAGTGGCGAATTCGGCGGCCCGATTGCCAAGAACCATGGTGCGGATCGCATGGCGGAGCTCTACGCAGAGCTGGGTCTTGGCGAGAACGACGGCCTGTTCTTTGCGGCTGGTAAAGCCTCGGACGCAGCGAAACTTGCTGGCGCGGCTCGTATCGAGATTGGCGAACAGTTGGAGCTGATCGACGAGGATCGCTTTGATCTGTGCTGGATCATCGACTTCCCGTTTTACGAGTACGATGAAGACGCCAAGAAGGTCGACTTCAGCCACAACCCCTTCTCGATGCCGCAGGGCGAACTGGAAGCGCTAGAGAACACCGATCCGCTCGAGATCAACGCGTACCAATATGATCTCGTCTGCAACGGCTATGAGATCGCCTCGGGTTCGATCCGGAACCACAAGCCGGAGACAATGGTGAAAGCCTTTGAAATCGTTGGCCTGTCGAAAGACGATGTCGAGCGTGAATTCGGCGGCATGTACCGCGCGTTCCAGTACGGTGCCCCGCCGCATGGTGGAATGGCCGCTGGCGTCGATCGCATCGTGATGCTGTTGGTGGGCGCGAAAAACCTGCGCGAGGTGACGCTCTTCCCGATGAACCAGAAGGCCGAAGACCTGCTGATGGGCGCGCCGTCCAAGCCGGAACCGGCGCAACTGCGTGAACTTCACCTTCGCGTGGTTGAACCACCCAAGAAGGACTGACAGCGGCACCGTTCAGATTTATGATAAGAAACCTGAACAGCACCAAACACAAACATTCAGAACGCCGACATTGCGGGCGCGCCATAGGAAGGGTGTCATTGCAATTGGGGGTTTGATCCGATGTTTGCGAAGCCTGCGAAGTCTCTTGCGAGAATCATGTTAGGTGCGATGGCTGTGCTTGGGTGCGGCGCTCCGGTTCAAGCCGAAACCTTGACAGTTGAGGGGGCCTACGCCGCCAGCGTCGATTTGCCCGGCGATATCGAAGTGATCGCGATTGATCGGATTGCCGGGCCTGCGGGCCCAGATGCTCAGGTCGCCATCATGCAGACGCTGGGCAGCGCTGCGGTTGATGGCGAGCGGTTTTTTCGAGTGGCTCAAGCCAGTAGCGCGTTTGCTTGGGGCACCGTGTTTCACAACAATCAGCCCGGCGTCGGCACTCAGGTTCCCAGCGATGTCGATGCCGTGTTTTCAGGCACGCTGCGCGGCGATGTGTTTGAGCAGCGCTCTGGATGGCGGACGCAGCGCCAATGCGTGGAGCGTGATCGCGACGGCGATTGCGTACGGCGCGAGGAAATTCGCATTCCCTGCTTTCAGCTTTCGGTCGAGGTCCACCCGCGCCTCGCGCTGACCAGCGTCGATGGCCGGTTGCTTTACGCCAATAACCAGCCGCTGATTGAAGTGGTTCGTTATTGCCGCGATGACGCCTCATTCCCTCGCCTCTTGAAATGAGCGGCCTGCTTATCAATCAGCTTGCGCAAGATGTGAGGCTTGATCTGGCACCCCAGGCACGTGTCGAAGGCATTCGCATCATGGAAATGCGCAAAGGACTGGAAGGCGCGGATCGCAAGGCGTTCAAGGAGGCTGTCAAGCTGACGAAGAATGATGCATATGGTGCTTGTCTCGCCTTTCAGGATCTAGAGGATCGCAACCCGGCCCATGTTTCCGTGCTCTTCAATATCGGGCTCTGCCACGAGGCCGAAGGCAATCTGGTGACGGCGCAATCCTATTACGCCAAAGCGCTCCGAGTCGATCCAGGGCGCGACTATCCTTCGTTTGGCCTTGGGCGGATTGCCAGCCGTGAACGCGCTGCCTTTCAGCTCGCCGCGCGCGAGAGCAGGTACATTGCAGGTGGCGCACAATAGGCTGTGAGCACGGGCGCTCAGCTCGGCTGGAGGCCGGAAAGGTAGGCCTGGACGTTCTTACCCAGAGCATTGATCTGGTAGCCGCCCTCCATGACTGTAAGCGTAGGCAAATCGAGCGTGCGGATTCTCGCGCCTATGCGGTGCATGTCGGCCGTCGTCAGCTTGAATGCAGAAATTGGATCGTTTTCGAAGGTATCGGCGCCATAGCTCACAATGAGTGTTTTGGCACCGAAAGAGGCGATGCGTTTGAGCGCTTTATCTAGGGCCGGGGCGTACGCTTCCCATGTGGTTCCACGTGGCAGCGGCTGGTTAAAGTTGAATCCTTTGCCATCCCCTGCGCCGCTCTCGTCGGCGTGGCCCCAGAAATACGGGTAATCGCTCTTCGGATCGGCATGGATCGAGGCGAAGAAGACGCTTGGGTCTTCATAGAAGATATCCTGCGTCCCGTTGCCGTGGTGGTAATCCACATCGAGGATGGCGACAGGACCTAGTCCCTCAGTCGTCGCCGCGCGAGCAACGATTGCGGCGTTGTTCAGGTAACAGTAGCCACCGAAGTAGTCGCGGCCACAGTGATGACCTGGCGGGCGGCACAGCGCGAAGGCCTGTTTGGCCTCGCTTGAAGCAATGGCGTCGAGCGCGCTCAACGCGGATTGCGCGGCCCAATAAGCTGAAGTGTAGGTTCCAGATGCGATCGGGGACGCTGCGTCAAAGCCAAACTGCCCGAGGCGCGCGTCTATCCGATCGTGCTTGAGCGCGCGGCGACCGCGCACGGGAAAGGCGTAGCCGATGGCGTCACCCTCGCGCCCCTGCTCAAGCCATTCCCTATGAGCGTTCTGCAGAAACTCGACATAGTCTGCGTCGTGGACCGCCAAGATGGCCTCCATGCCGTGATCCACTGAAACAGTGAACTTGGGCACTTCGGCCAAGATTGAATCCAGCCGCGCGGGGCTTTCGGCAAAATCCATCCAGTCACCGTTGTTGAGTTCGCGCAAAGGGGCGTGGGTGGTCTGGTGTTCGCTGTAGAATGTCAGCATGCTCGTCTCAAATGAAGCGTCCTCTAGGAGCGCCGTAACCTCGCGCAAACTTGATCGAAAGAAGGAATATGACTTCAGTCTCTCGCCGACACGCTTTGCAAACAGGAGCGGCGTTTCTTTGCAGTGCGGAAGTGTTCACGGGTTGCAATTTCGCCGCGGCACATAGGTCACGTGTCACCAGCGTCTATGTAATCGGAACCATACATCGCCGCCACCGAACCAGTAGCGCCTATTCGCTAGCGGTGCTTGAAACCGCTTTAGTGAGAGCCAGACCCGACGTCATCATAACCGAAATTCCGCCCGACCGCGCTCAGATCGCCTTAGACAGCTACCGCCGATCGGGAGAGGTTACAGAACCGCGCACCAGGGTCTTTCCGGAATACACCGATGTGTTGATCCCCCTAAGCGAGCGGCTTGGCTGGCGTGTGGTTGGGGCCGCAGCTTGGACCCCCGAAATCGCGGCCAACCGACGCGAAGCGCTTAAGGGCATTGAGCAAGACAAGTCACGAGCGCAGCAGTGGGCCGAGCACATGGCCGCTAATCGAGCTTTTGCAAAAGCCGTAGCCGGTCGCTCGGATGATCCACTTTTTATTCATACGGATCGATTTGATCATCTGGTCGCTGCCTCTCGCGAACCCTATGCACGACACTTCGACGCGGATTTGGGTGCGGGTGGTTGGACCGCGATAAATCGCGCCCATACCGACCTG
Organism: Pseudomonadota bacterium; assembly: GCA_039186235.1. GTDB lineage: Bacteria > Pseudomonadota > Alphaproteobacteria > Sphingomonadales > Sphingomonadaceae > Erythrobacter. Next base: position 45,124 of record JBCDAE010000009.1, read on the forward strand.
ATCGCAAGCGCGCTTGATGCCATATCAGGGCAGGGGCTAACCGCGATCATCACCTTTGGCACGGCGCACAAATACAAGATACTGGAGAGCCTGAAAGCGCGTGAAGACATTGCGCTCCAGGATGCGCGGGCCCTATTTGGCTGACGGACTCCACAGGGTTGCAAAGGCCGCGCGCTATCTTGACTTGCGCTGAACCGCACCGACCTCTAGGGGCGAGGAACAGTTTTAACACCCCACAGAATTACGAGGGATACACATGAGCGATACTGCCGACCGCGTGCAGAAAATTGTTGTCGAGCACCTTGGGGTCGAAGGCGACAAAGTTACCCAAGATGCAAGCTTCATCGATGATCTGGGCGCTGATAGCCTCGATATCGTCGAACTGGTGATGGCGTTCGAAGAAGAATTCGGCGTCGAAATCCCCGACGATGCGGCCGAAAAAATCTCGACCGTTGGCGATGCGACCAAGTTTATCGACGAGAACGCCGGCTAAGCTAGCGACGGTTAGACGTCCGCTAAGCGGGCGATACGCTCACAGGCCCGAGCCCGAAAGGGCCTTCGGGCCTGTAGCTTTTTTGGAGAGTGGAATGCGTCGTGTTGTTGTAACCGGTCTCGGCCTTGTCACCCCGCTGGGCGGCGATGTCGAAACCTCCTGGTCCAATCTCATTGCGGGCGAGAGCGGCGCCGGACCAATCACGAAGTTCGATCCCGAAGCGCAAAAGTGCAAGATTGCGTGTGAGGTGAAGCCCGCCGATCACCCCTGGGGATTTGACGCGGACAAGCGTGTCGATGGAAAAGTTCAGCGTCAGGTTGACCCGTTCATAGTCTACGGCATCGATGCGGCTGGCCAGGCGATCGAAGACGCTGGTCTCACCGAAATGACTGACGCTATGAAAGAGCGCACAGGCTGCTCGATCGGCGCTGGTATTGGTGGTCTGCCGGGGATTGAGAAGGAATCGGTCAACCTGCACGAGCGTGGCCCTGGCCGTGTTAGTCCGCACTTTGTGCATGGTCGCCTGATCAATCTTGTCACCGGCCAAGTGCAGATCAAGTACGGTTTTATGGGGCCTAATCACGCCGTCGTAACCGCGTGTTCAACGGGCGCGCATTCGATCGGCGACGCAGCGCGAATGATCGCTATGGACGATGCGGATATCATGCTGGCGGGCGGAGCGGAAAGCACCGTCAACCCGCTCGGCATCGCCGGTTTCGCTCAGGCGCGCGCGCTCAACACCAGTTTCAACGACCGCCCGACCGAAGCGAGCCGCCCCTATGACAAGGCGCGCGAAGGGTTTGTCATGGGAGAGGGCGCCGGCATTCTCGTGCTCGAGGAATATGAGCACGCCAAAGCGCGCGGTGCGAAAATCTACGCTGAAGTCACCGGTTATGGCCTTTCCGGCGACGCTTATCACGTCACCGCGCCGCACCCGGAAGGCAAAGGCGCTGAGCTGTCTATGCGTATGGCGATGAAGAAGGCCGGGCTCGAGCCGGGAGATATCGACTACGTTAACGCGCACGGCACCAGCACGATGGCCGACACAATTGAGCTGGCAGCGGTGAAACGCGTGCTGGGCGATGATCTGGGCGGCGCTTCCATGAGCTCGACCAAGAGCGCCATCGGTCACCTATTGGGCGGCGCAGGTGCGGTTGAGGCGGTGTTCTGCGTTCTTGCGATGCGTGATGGTGTGGTTCCGCCTACGCTTAACCTGCACGATCCCGATGAGGGCACCGAGGGGATCGATCTCGTTCCTCTGAAGGCCAAAAAGCGCGAAGTGCGCGCGGTGTTGAACAACAGCTTTGGCTTTGGCGGGACGAACGCTTCGCTGATCATGCAAAGGGTCGACTAGCGTGAAACGGGTCGGGCTGCTTTTGGCCGCCCTGATCGCGGCTCTTGCGGGCGCTGCGATACTAGCCCCCGGTCTTCTCGGGTCAGCCACGATTGAGGAGGAGACCTCCTTCGTCGTTCCATCTGGCTCGTCGCTCAGCGCCGTGGCGCGCAAGCTGGAGGCGGAAGGCCTTATCTCCTCCGCCGATGGCTTCCTGCTGCGCGCGAAGCTGTTTGGATCGTCGGAACCCATCAAGGCCGGCGAATTCAACCTTACACCTCAAATGGACCAGAGCGCTATCCTAACCGCTTTTCAGTCGGGTGATGTCATCCGGCGTTTCGTGACCATCCCTGAAGGGATGCCCTCTGTTCTCGTTCACGAGCGTTTGATGGCGATAGACCTGCTCACTGGCGAGATCGATGTGCCAGACGAAGGGTCGGTTCTTCCAGACACCTACGCTTACGAGCGCGGTCAGTCGCGTGCGCAACTTGTCGAGCAAATGCAATCCGCGATGAACCGGGCGCTCGAAGAGGAGTGGGCAAAGCGAGGTCCGCTGGCAGCGGTTTCCACGCCCCGAGAAGCGATTATTCTTGCCTCCATTGTCGAAAAGGAAACGGGCAAGCCGGAAGAGCGCAGCCTTGTTGCGGGGCTCTATTCAAACCGGGTCCGGACCGGCATGCGGCTTCAGGCCGACCCAACAATCATTTATCCGATCACCAAGGGAAAGCCTCTCGGACGCCGCATTCGCAGATCCGAGATTGATGCCGTCAACGGCTACAATACCTACACGCTCACGGGCTTGCCAGTGGGGCCCATTACCAATCCTGGGCGTGAGAGCCTGGCCGCCGTGCTAAACCCAGCGCAAACGAGCGCTCTCTTTATGGTGGCGGACGGCACAGGTGGTCACAGATTTGCCGAAACGGGCGAAGAGCACGAGGCTAACGTTGCGCGCTGGTACCAGATCCGCCGCGAACGTGGAGAAATGTGAGGGTGGGGCGGTGATCAGAGGTTGCCTGTTTGGCCGCCCTTTGTTGGCGCGCGCTAAAAGAAGACCATGGCCCGTCCGTTCATTCTGACGGCTGCTCTCCCGCCAGAGATTCACTCTTGGGCGGATCGCCTGAGGTGCGCGCATTACCCGCCTGAGCGCAATCATTTGCACGCGCACGTCACGCTGTTCCATTCTTTCGCGCCCTCGCTGTTAGACGAGCTCAAAGCCTTTATCCCGCGACTAGCCAGTGAGTTTGCCGCACCAAGCGCGCAGATCTCGGGGGTAATGGACTTGGGGACCGGCACAGCGATCAGCGTTGATTCACCCGACCTGTTAGCGTTGCGCGCGATTGTTGCGGATCACTTTCATGGCAATCTGACCGAGCAGGATCTGCATGAGCCACGCCCGCATATCACTATCCAGAACAAGGTGAGCAAGCGCGAGGCGAGGGCGCTTCAGGCCGACCTGGCTCTTGAGGTTGAAAGACGCGCGCAGCATGGCCTTTTCACGTTTCCGTCCCTCGAGCTTCACCTATATCAAGACGGGCCCTGGAAACTGATCAAACGCAGCGCGTTTCGGGGGCGCTCGAGGCCATAGGGTCAAAAAGCTCCGCCGAAGCGTGCTAGGAGTTGACCGACGCTTCAACGCGCCCTAAACGCGCCGCTCGCTTGAGGCTTTGCGCCTCGCGATGCCCGGTATTCAGGCGAATGGGGCGGAGTAGCTCAGGTGGTTAGAGCAGCGGAATCATAATCCGCGTGTCGGGGGTTCGAGTCCCTCCTCCGCTACCAGCAATGCGGAATCGCACATCTCCGCTTGTTTGCGCACGCTTACTTTTTTGACGCCACGCAATCGATTCGGATGGCTGGCACTGAACTACCTCCTGCCGCGTGCGAGGTTCTGTTGGAGTGCGCGCTGAAAACTCGCAGAAGCTATCGGGTACGCGGATTAGAATCCCATACCGAAACGGCTTACAAGGATCACTCAGCGGCCCGAAAGTGGCAATCACTAGCAGACCGAAAGCGCCTCAAGCAGCAGCTTGCGTCGGTATTTGAGAGAAATGGTGCCCAGAAGAGGACTCGAACCTCCACGCCCTTGCGAGCGCCGCCACCTGAAGACGGTGCGTCTACCAATTCCGCCATCTGGGCACATTGCGATCCTTGCCGATGGGCAAACCGCAGGTAGGGGCGCGCCGATAGCGATCTTCGCCTCGCTATGTCAACCGAATATCGGTTGTTTCGAGCCTTCATGGACGATCCAACACGACAAGGTTAGGTGGTGCCATGCAAAGCGACGGAGTTAATACCAGCGGCCTGCTCATCACGGCAAAACTCGGCTGACGAAATCGTGTCTAAGGGGGAGAGGGGCAATCCCTTCCGGCTTGCCCCAGCGCCCCACCTCGTTTCCGCTGTGCCACTCCGTCAGCGGGCTTTTCGAAATCGTTGAAAGCGCATGGTTCTGAATTGCGGGCCAGTTCGTATTGCGCGATGGTCCCCCTCATGACGCTGCGCCTCCAAGACGTATCAAAATCCCCTGGTGGCCAGACGCACATTTACGCCACTAGTCTTGAGCTCAAGCCTGGCACGATGAACGTTCTGCTTGGTCCAACATCGGCCGGCAAGACAAGTCTGATGCGGTTGATGGCTGGCCTCGATGCGCCCGACGGTGGCCGCGTCTTCTGGAAAGGAGAAGATGTTACCGGGGTGAGGGTTCAAAAGCGCGACATCGCGATGGTCTACCAGCAGTTCGTCAACTACCCCTCCATGAGCGTCTACGACAACATCGCATCGCCATTGAAGCTGCGCGGTCAGTCGCCATCCGATATCGAGAAACGGGTTCGTGAGACGGCGGAACTTTTGCAGCTGACTCCCTTATTGGAGCGAAGACCCAACGAGATCTCTGGCGGGCAGCAGCAACGCTGCGCCATGGCGCGAGCTCTGGTGAAAGATGCGGGGCTTGTCCTCATGGACGAGCCATTGGCCAATCTGGATTACAAGCTTCGTGAAGAACTCCGCATCGAGATTCCAAAACTGTTCGCCGCGTCGGGCGCCATTTTTGTTTATGCAACGACAGAGCCCGAAGAAGCCCTACTGCTAGGCGGAAACACGGCAACGCTTTGGGAAGGGCGCGTGACCCAGTTTGGCCCATCGACTGAAGTCTATCGAAAACCGGCAAACGAGGTCACGGCGCGCGTCTATTCCGATCCGCCGATGAACTTTGTTCCAGTCCAGAAGTCGGGCGAACGCATCCGTTTCCCCGCCGGCCAATCGGTCCCTTGCGAGATCGAGATGTGCGATAGCGAATACCGCGCCGGTTTCAGGGCTCACCATCTGAAGCTGGGCTCGCCAGAAGCGGGCGAGATTGCTTTCGAGGCCATCCTGACGGCGACCGAGCTGACAGGTTCGGAAACCTTCATTCATGTTGATGTCGCGGGCTTAAGTTGGATAGGCCTTTTGCCCGGCCCGCGGGCTCTCGAAATAGGCGAGCGCTTCGAGCTGAGCCTTAGTCCCAAAGACGTACTCTACTTCGATCCCGATGGGAGTTTGGTGAGCGCTCCCGATCAAGCTTTGGCGGCGGTGAGGGTTTAAGCCTTGGCCTCGATCACGCTCGATAGCTTAGCGCACAGCTACCATCCCAATCCTCACGGTCTTGGCGATTTCGCCTTGAAAGACGTGAATCTGAGTTGGGAAGACGGACACGCTTACGCGCTTCTTGGCCCAAGTGGCTGCGGCAAAACCACGCTGCTCAACATAATGTCGGGCTTGATCCAGCCCACGCAAGGACGGATCTTGTTTGATGATCGGGACGTAACCCAAGCCTCGACGGCCGAACGCAACATAGCGCAGGTTTTCCAGTTTCCGGTCGTCTACGACACGATGACGGTGAGGCAAAACCTGGCTTTCCCATTGCAAAACAGGGGTATGGACGCTGGGTCTATAGCCCCGCGAGTGGAGCGCCTCGCGCGCATGCTAGGTTTGGAGGACTCTCTTGATCGAAAGGCGAGGGGGCTCACCGCGGATCTAAAGCAGAAAATCTCGCTTGGGCGCGGGATGGTTCGTGAAGATGTGAACGCGATCCTCTTCGATGAACCGCTGACCGTCATCGATCCCCACCTGAAGTGGGAATTGCGCACGCAACTCAAGGCGCTGCACCGGGAGTTCGGCCACACTATGATCTATGTGACCCATGATCAGACCGAAGCGCTGACTTTCGCTGACAAGGTCGTGGTTATGCACGAAGGATCGATCGTTCAAATTGGTACGCCGCAGGAGCTTTTTGAATCGCCGGCGCATACTTTTGTGGGTTACTTCATCGGGTCACCGGGCATGAACATTTTGCCGGCTACCCTCCAAGGCCGGTACGCCAAGATAGATGGTGAGGCCATCACTCTCGGAGATGACTACGGCGAGCCACAAGGGCAAATCAGTCTGGGCGTCCGACCAGAGTCTGTCAGACTCACGGCTGATGAGGGGCTTCCGGTAGTGATAAAGCGCGTGCGCGATACAGGACGACAAAAGCTCGTGAACGCTTCGCTCTTGGGGTCGGAGTTCAACATCATTGTGGACGCCGCAACCGAAATTGGGCCGGACATGACTAAAGTGACCTTTGATCCAGGGAGTGTGTCGCTTTTCTGTGATAATTGGCGGATCGAACCTGCAGGAGCTTCTCCAGCCGAGCAGGTATCTGGCTGATGGATAAGACAACCAATCAACGCGCCTGGCTGCTTGTTTTGCCGGTCCTGATCTTGGTCGCGTTTTCCTCGATCATCCCGATGATGACCGTTGTGAATTACTCGTTCCAAGACAGCTTTGGGGGTAACGAGTTCTTCTGGGTCGGTCTTGAGTGGTACTACGAATTGCTGCGAACACAGCGATTGTGGGACGCATTTGGTCGGCAGCTTCTCTTTTCGGCGATCATCTTGTTGATCGAAATCCCTTTGGGCATATTGGTCGCCTTGAGCATGCCAAAGAGGGGAGGCTGGGCGTCGCTTTGCCTGGTCCTTATCGCTCTCCCACTCCTCATTCCGTACAACGTCGTGGGCACCATATGGCAGGTCTTCGGGCGTGAGGATATTGGACTGCTAGGCCGAAGTCTGAACAGCCTCGGTATCTCTTTCAATTACGCACAGGACGCGTTGGACGCATGGTTTATCGTCGTCGTGATGGACGTGTGGCATTGGACGTCATTGGTCGCCTTGCTGGCCTACTCGGGACTGCGCTCGATACCTCCCGCGTACTATCAAGCCGCCAAGATCGATCAGGCAAGCCGATGGAGCGTTTTCCGCTACATTGAGCTGCCTAAGATGCGGTCTGTGCTGATTATCGCGATCCTTCTGCGCTTTATGGATAGCTTTATGATCTACACGGAGCCCTTTGTGTTGACCGGAGGCGGCCCCGGCAACGCAACCACGTTCCTTTCAATCGATCTTGTGAAGATGGCCCTCGGCCAATTCGATATTGGCCCAGCGGCCGCGTTCTCTTTGATGTATTTCCTTGTGATCCTGTTGATTTCTTACGTTCTTTACACGGTGATGATCGCCACGGACAAAGATGAGGCCGGATCATGAACGCGGTATCCAAGGCACACGCGAGTGGGACCAGACGGTTTTGGCCGCGGTTTGTGATGGTTGCCTATTTGCTCTTCTTGTTGGCGCCGATTTACTGGCTCATCGGCATGAGCTTAAAATCTAATTCCGAGATCCTGGGTTCGTTCACTCTGTTCCCGGAAAACCTGACGCTGGCGAACTATCGAACGATCCTGACCGACCCTGCCTGGTACATGGGCTATGTGAACAGCTTTATCTATGTCACTCTAAACACGCTGATTTCCTTGATCGTGGCGTTGCCTGCCGCTTACGCTTTCAGCCGGTACCGTTTCCTTGGCGACAACCACTTGTTCTTCTGGCTGCTCACCAATCGTATGGCGCCGCCAGCGGTTTTTGCGCTGCCATTCTTTCAGCTTTATTCGAGTGTAGAGTTGTTTGACACTCATATTGCCGTAGCGTTGGCCCATTGCCTTTTCAGCGTCCCGCTTGCGGTCTGGATTTTGGAAGGGTTCATGCGCGGTGTTCCGCGAGAAATTGACGAGACCGCGTTTATCGATGGCTATGGGTTCACACGGTTCTTCGTTCGAATTTTCATTCCAATGATCGCACCGGGTATCGGCGTGACAGCGTTCTTTTGTTTCATGTTCAGCTGGGTCGAACTGTTGCTCAGCCGCACCCTCACAAGCGTCGATGCAAAGCCGATCACGGCAACGATGACGCGGACTGTTTCGGCTTCTGGTCTCGATTGGGGAGTGCTCGCAGCGGCGGGAGTGCTCACCATTATCCCGGGCGCGATTGTGATCTATTTTGTCCGCGGCTACATTGCCAAAGGCTTCGCACTGGGACGTGTGTAGGGGCAGGGAAATGGGAGAGATTTCCTAAATGGAATGGATGGCCTGGACTTGGCCCACGGCGTTGTTCTTCGTGGCCATTGGCGCAACCTTGGTTTGCATGACGATTTTGCAGATCAGGTTTCCAAGTGTCGCGCGTATGGGCGCGTTAGGAATTGAAACCACGCGCGGCGATCGCCTCTTTATCTCTCTTCTGGGATCAGCTTTTATCAACCTAGCCTGGGTTGGGCTGCTCGACGCGCCGCAATACGGAGCTTTGGCCATTTGCGTGGTTTTTGCCGCCTGCGTGTTTCGCTGGGTTTGAATACAGACGATCGGATTAAACTATGAAAATCTTGATGGCCTCAACTCTCGCGATTGCGAGCCTCGCCCTGTGGTCCTGCTCGGACGCTGGGGACACGACAGGTCCGGTCCTTAGCGACGAGGAGCGGCTCGTCGCGGCTACGCGGTTCCTCGACGAGGAGATCGGCGACATGTCGGTTTTGAGCCGTGAAGAGCAGGAGGCCGAGCTTGCCTGGTTCATGGAGGCGTCGGCGGCGTTTCGCGGTATGCAAATCTCTGTCGTTTCCGAAACGATCGCAACGCACGAATACGAATCCAAGGTTCTGGCGCCCGCCTTTTCGGCCATGACCGGCATCACCGTTACGCACGATCTGATTGGCGAGGGCGATGTGGTGGAGAAGCTGCAAACCCAAATGCAGTCGGACGAGAATATCTACGACGCCTACGTGAACGATTCAGACCTGATCGGTACCCATTGGCGCTATCAGCAGGTGCGCAACCTCACCGACTGGATGGCGGGAGAGGGACGCGAAGTTACCAACCCAAATCTCGACCTTGCGGACTTTATCGGCACCGATTTTACGACGGGTCCGGATGGGAGGCTCTATCAGCTGCCTGATCAGCAGTTCGCGAACCTATACTGGTTCCGGTACGACTGGTTCACCGACCCGACGATCAAAGCCGATTTCAAATCCAAATACGGATACGATCTGGGTGTTCCCGTGAACTGGGCCGCCTACGAGGACATTGCTGAGTTCTTCACAGGCCGCGAGATCGACGGGAAGCAAGTCTTCGGCAGTATGGACTATGGGAAAAAAGATCCCTCGCTTGGCTGGCGCTTCACCGACGCCTGGATGTCGATGGCTGGCATGGGATCCGTCGGAGAGCCCAATGGTCTCCCGGTCGACGAGTGGGGCATTCGGGTCAACGAGCAATCGCAACCTGTAGGCTCTTGCGTCGTGCGAGGCGGCGCTACGAACTCTCCGGCCGCTGTCTACGCGCTGGCCAAATACTCGAAGTGGTTGAGCGACTTTTCGCCCCCCTCAGCCGCCGGCATGACGTTCTCGGAGGCCGGTCCCGTGCCGGCTCAGGGTGCGATCGCGCAACAGATCTTTTGGTACACAACCTTCACCGCTAACATGGTGGGTGAAGAGGCTTCAGCGGTTCTTTACGAAGACGGAACCCCACGTTGGCGTATGGCACCCAGTCCCCACGGAGCTTATTGGGAAGAGGGCATGAAGGTTGGCTATCAAGACGCCGGGTCTTGGACGCTCATGAAATCGACCCCCGATGATCGCGCCAAAGCCGCTTGGCTCTACGCGCAGTTTGTCACGTCGAAGACGGTTGATGTGAAGAAGGCGCATGTGGGGCTTACCTTTATTCGAGAATCCACCATCCAGCACGAGTCTTTCACTGAACGAGCGCCCAAGCTTGGAGGCCTGATCGAGTTCTACCGTTCGCCTGCTCGCACGCGCTGGTCCCCGACAGGCACAAACGTTCCAGACTATCCGCGCCTGGCGCAATTGTGGTGGCAGAATATTGGCGATGCCTCCTCAGGTACAAAGACGCCGCAGGCCGCGCTTGATGCGCTTTGCGAGCAGCAAGAACGGGTGCTCGAGCGGCTCGAACGATCAGGTCTGCAAGGTGATCTTGGGCCCAGTCTCAACGAGGCACGTGACTCTGCCTACTGGTTCAACCAACCCGGTGCGCCAAAGGCAAAATTGGCTGACGAAGACCCAGCGCCCATCACCATTGAGTACGATACGCTGCTGCAAACGTGGAAACAGACAGAACCAGCGGCGTAAGTTGAGCCAAGGGTTCTTCAGTTAGCCAACGGTCGAAAGAGCGGTTTGGGGTCGCGCGTTGCAATCGAAGCGAATTCCTCGCGCTTGGAACTCTTGAATGACGCGAGTGCTGATGTCGGATTCGAATTCTTTTTCGTACCGCGTGTCTAGGACATAAGCCTTTAGCCGCAAGCGAATGCCGAAAGCGCGCTCGTTATACCATTGATTGATCAGCACAGTAAGCGGCTTCGCTAGATAGATGTAACGGCTCGAAAGCGCAGCTTCGGTGATAATTGTGCGCGCGGTTTCGGCGTCTTGGTCAGTCGCAATCACAAAGTCGATGACCACTTGCATATCCAGTTCACCAGCGTTTCCCGAGACTGTGATGTCGGTCAGAAATTTGCTGTTTGGAATGGTGACTATGCTGTCATCCAGTGTCCGCATCCGCACGGATCTCAGGCCGACCTCAATAACGTCACCATATTCGCCAGCGAACTTCACGCGATCGCCCACATTGAAAGGACGGTCGAGCATGATGATTAATCCGGCGATGTAAGAGGCTACTAAGTCCTTCATCGCGAACCCGACCGCCACGGCTAGCGAGCCACCGATGACGGCCATGGTGGTTTCGTCGATGCGGAAAGACAGCAGGATCACCGCAACCGTCGAGGTGATGTACACGATGAACTGAACGATCGTGTATATCTTCTGGACCGTCAGACGGCTGGCCGAAAAGTCGCCTCCGAACGATTCAACAAAGCCCTTAGAAACTCGAAGGAATATGAGCGCGCCTGCGATCCAAAGGACTGAAACGATCACCCCACTCCATCGAAGGATGCGTGAAAGATCGGTGATTGGGTTCGATGGGCTTCCATCCTGCGCGAATGCTGGCCCAGAGAAGAACACCGCTGCCAGCGTTAAAAACAGGAGCCAGATCGGGTGACCAAACGGTTTCATTCGTCCCTCCTGACGACCAAATTGCGCCGTTCAAGGAGGCGCCGAACCTCTAGCCACCAATCGAGCGCGATAAGGTAGCATCCCTCTTCGGTTGTGACCGCTCCCAGCCGTTCCAAACGGCGCAAGATGCCGGAAATCGTTGGAGAGGGGAGATGTGTGCTGCGTTCGAGCGCGCTCACTTGCGCTCTTCCCATCTGCAGGATGACACGCATCACCAGAAGAGCGGGCGTGGGAAGGTTTGAGAGCTCTTCCGCGTTCGGTCTTTCAAATGTGAGCGCAACGACTTTCCCGGTCTCGGCAACAACAAATAGCGAACGCCGCCAGTATTCCAGCGCAATCGCCGGATTCCCATCGGTGTAGTCATGCAACCGACGAAAATACTGGAACTTTTTTCGTTCTTCTGGGGAGAGGTCTTCTTCGATGGCGAAGGCGCCGCTGTCGATGACCTTTGCGAAATCGGCTTCGATCCCGGCCTCACTGGTGCGGCGTTCGATGAGGTCTCGCACTTCTTCGAGGGACCACCGCGGCATCTTGATAACACTGTCGAAAACAAGCCGGTCCTGCCGCGCACGTTCGAGAAAGTCCCAACTTGTATGTTCTATGGTCGTGACAACCACGGATTGGGGCCCGATCCCTCTTGCCAGGCGCGTCAATTGGTCAAACTCGATCAGTCCATTGATGGCTGGAACTATAAGGCGATGGAGATCATCGATCGCGATGAGAAGCCGTAGTGGAAGGACTTTTATCGAATCGGCGATCGAGTCGATGTCTGTGCTATCGCACTTGAGCTGCAGATCAGATGTTAGATCGTCTAGGACGCCCGATAACCCGCGCGCGTCGACCGTGAGATAGATTTTCTGATCAAACTCTTCGGCTGCATCGGCAGTGTCACGCATTAAAGTGGATTTTCCCAAACCACGATCGCCAATCACGGCGGTAATCGTTCCCGGCCTCAGCTTCGGGATCGAAAAGCCTTTCGGCCAAAAGCGATTGTCGGCTTTGATGGTTGGCGTGCGATGCGGAAAGAGAAAAAGCGCCTTGTCGTGTGGGAGGGCGCGGTACATCCCGCTTGCCTTGTTCTCCGCCACCTTCTTGGCCGCTTCGTCGCGTTCCTTTTGTCGGCCAAGTTCCCTTACAAGGGCAAATCGTGACACTTCGCGTGAGATCGTTGAGCGCACACTTTTTGTTAGTAGGTTCGCGCCAGCCAGCATGTATGGAAGCAACGTGGTAACCGCAAATGGGCGCTGCGCGATCCACGCCAGAAAACCGCTGCGTTCCGCTTCGGTTTCGGCCAGCGCCCGAATACGTTCGTGCCACCAGACCGTGATAATCGTGAGCAACACAGGGACGGCGATCCACGTAAGGCCCGCGACCCAAGAAAAAACCGTGCCGCGCCCGACAACCTGCGCAAGCACCTGGAGCGCCAAAATGATGGCGAGGAGAACAAATCCGACAGCGCGAAGCGACCGCCAACGCAATTCGGCGCGTGGATCGCTCTGGGATGTGCCCTTGGCGATCTCGTTGATGAACCGCAGCAGCAAAAATGTGCAGCTGGTCCAAAAAAGCACCAGCCAAACGATAGCAACGCCTGAATAATAGTGCTCTGCGGGCCAAAGCCAGCGAAGCAACAGAAGGAACACCGTCCAGTCTAATGGGCGCCTGATCCCCCTCCAGATTGCTAACCACCGGATCTTGAGAGCCGATCGGGCACTTCCGGACTTCTGGGCGATTTCCCGTCGTCGCGCTTGGACAAGCAATCCATCACCCCGCACCCGCCAAAAACGAAAGACCAGGGACGCAAGCGCGATCCACATGATTTCGAACACGAGCTTTGGGGTCAAATTTGCGTCGACGCGGAGTTCTTGAGGGCCGATTTGCAAGTAGTATCCGCCTTCGAGGAGGAGTTGATCGATCTCTCGTCCCACCTGAGCCACGCCCTCTCGACCAAACCCTGTCACTCGCCGCCTTTTTTCATCGGTTAGGTCCGGTATGAGCGTAAGCCGTGCCGAGTTCAGACCACGGACCGCGTCGAAATGTGTTGCCTTTTGAGATAGTTGGGTCTCAGCCAATGCCGCCTCGAGGGCATCGGCATTGGTTTGGAGCTTCGTGTACTTCGCGTTGAGTTGTCCAACTTCCGTGCGGCTTTCGTCCAAAAGAGGATTAATGGGTTGTGGGCGAATTTGCTCTCGGCTCAGGTCACTCTTGCCTCGCAAAGATGCCCTTAAATCGGCGCGTGCTGCCGTGAGGGCTTCGACAAGTTCATCATATGCGCTGTCGATAGTGGAGGACGCGGCCTCTTCACGGGCGAGCCTCTCAGCTTTGATCTGCCACGTGTTTGCCAGTTCGGTGATTGCCCTCTGACTGGATATGGCTTCCGCAAGCTTGCTTCTGAGTTCTGATTGCGCGGCTTCCGTTGAGGTCAAATCATCCAACTGACTCTCGATCAGACGGTTCTGCTCATTTCGAGCTTCGATAGCTTGCAGCTGGGCTTGGGCGAGGGCCTCCTGGTCCGGTGTTGGATCGGCGACTGGAGCGAGGCTTGCACCATTTGGTTCTGACGGTTCGATTTCCGCTTGTTGAGCAAAGGCTAGGTTAGGACTGAGGCCCCAGAGCATGGCAGCCGCGAGGAGCCATGCGCGCGCAAAATTACACCAATCTGATACCGTCCCAAGCGACACCAAGTCCCCCCCTGTGGCGAGCAAGTCTCGGTCGGGCGGGGGCCACGCTCTCAACTCGCTGTAATCGCTATTGGTGTTGTGCACCAAGTTTGGGTGGAGATGCAAACCCGGTGTATGATTACAGGGCGGTGTGCACCGCTCACGGGATCTGGAGGCGAGACGAATAAGGGAAAGCCCCGACCGGTGAAGAGCAGGACACCGATCGGGGCTAAAGAGACTGTGTGGGAGCAGTCTCTGGGTTGGGTAAGGACGGACGTTAGCCGCCGGTACGCGCCGAGCTTGTACCCTCTTCAATCATCGCGAGCGCTGTTTCGGTGGCTTCGTCAGATGTGGTTTCGCCGTTCTTGATGGCGTCAGCCATCTTCAGAAGCTCCCCGGCGATAGACGTTCCGACTTCGGGATTCTGTTCAATCTGGATGCCACCGTTAGCGAGGCTGACCTCATCCCATTTGGCGCGGATAGCCGCCCAATAACTCTCCGTTTTGGACCAGTAGTCTTCTGCGGCCGCCACGTTATAGCCGTCGTAGCGCTCGTAGGTATTAAGCACCGACTCCTGAACGACCGGCACCATATCATCTGAGCCATTCTTGGCCGACATCAGCTTCATGTTGTCTTGCCAATGGATCCAGCCGACGGGACTGATCTGATGACGATTGATCCCAAAGTAGCGATCATAGATTGGTTGACGGACCGCGTCACGTCGAGCGAGAGGCCGCGCTGTACGGTTCGAAACCCACGTCTCGATACCTTCGACGGTTTTCCAAGTTCCAATCCCGGCATAGCGCGGGCTGTCATCGACCTGATAAACCGTTTGAGACCAACTACCGGCGCGCGCCGCTTCCGGAACGTCGGTCAATTCCCACGTGTCGCCTCCGGAGAAGGTTAGCATCTGGCTGGGCTGATACTCCCAATCCTGCCGCCAGTGCTTTACAACATACGGGCTTTCCTTGGGACCAACGACCAGCAAGTGCTGGAGCGCAATCTTTGAGCCCGTGTCTTCAACAACGCGAACGGATTCGTAACCCCCGGAAATCTTGCTATCGATTGGCTTGTAGTCTGCCAACCAAGGCGTTGTCTCACGCATGTCGAATGTCACCGCGTAATCGCCCGCCATGGATAGGATCGTCGCACGATCCTGCTCAAACGCGGCTTTGGCAGCCTCATCACCTCGCACAATCGGATCCTCGGCGAACGCGGGCGCTGGAGCCGACGTAAGGGCGAGGGCGGCAAGGCTGGCGGCCAGCAAAGTCTTAGAGATATTTGGCATCAGATATGTCCCACAAATTTATGCTATTGAGAATAACATACAATAATTGGCAGAGCTTTAGAAGCCCTTTGACCACGTCAAGGCGGCCTTATAGTTGCGGCCCGGTTGGCTCACCCCGGCGAAGACCACTTCAAAATCGCTATCAGCCACGTTGTCGACACCAAGATCGACACGAAAGCCCTTGAGCGGTCCTTTCTCGGGCTCGAACACGAGATAAAGGTCGTTCACAAAATAGTCGTCGCGCGCGTCGAGCGGCTCGTTCACTTCGTCGAACTCGGTCGCGTAGATGGTGCGAACACCAAGCCGGAGACCACTGTCTCCAATTCGTGTCCCGATGTCGACAAACAGCGTGTCGGGCTGCAACACCCCTTCCAGAAACTCGCCAGTTCCGGCGTCGACGCCGTCAATGCTTGAGAAGTTGCCGCGCGCGTAGAAATAGTCCGAGGCGTAGGAGAACTCGACTTCGAACCCGTCTATCTCCGCGTTCTGGATATTCACGTTCTGACTTATATTGTTGAATTCGGGCCCTGATCCGCATGGGGGAACGAACGGGCTGGCGACGAAACAGCCGGCTGGAATGTTGACATCGAGCCCGATCAGGTTGTCGACAGCGCTGTTGTAATAAGAGCCTTTGACCGACAGCCTATCACCATCGCTCAAAAGATCGTCCAACTGCAAACCGACCCCAAATTCGTAGGTTTCGGATTCCTCGGCCTGCAGATTGGGATTGCCAACGAAGGTATTGGTCACGAATCGCGGCCCCATCGGGCCGGGCGGCGCTGAAAGATCAGGGATTACAAAGTGCGCGCCGTCGGCAAACGCCTCGTTAAAAGAGGGAGCGCGAAAACCGAGCGCGTAGTTTCCGAAGAACAACAACTCCGGAATTGGCTCGTAGGACACGCCAATTTTGGGCGAGAACTCTTCGTCATCGATCTCGAACGCATCGTCATCGGATGAGGAATTGAAAGAGTCCCAGCGGATACCAGGGATAAAAGTCAGTTCGCCTGGGACTGGACCAAGAGACGCAAGTGTGAGCTCGGCCTGAACGAACAGTCCGACAAAGTCGGTCTGCGCGTCAGGCACTCCGCCGCGCGTTCCATCGGCTGTGTCGGTGTCGATTCCGGTCTGTTCGTCGCGATAATACTCGCCGCCATAGGTCAGTGTGAGGTTAGAGCCTTCACCCAGTTCGAAGCGGGAACGGTTATCGATCAAAAGGCCGATCGTTTCGACCTGGCGGTCCGCAATCCGATCGCTGGACACCTCGTCTTCTTCGACCGAATTATTGGTGTAATAGCCGACTAGGTTGAGATCGATTGCGGGCGTATCGGGGTTCCAAGTCAGCCCCGCCTGAGCGGTCTCACTGGTGATATCGCGGAAAACGAGCTCATTGGCCGGGCCGGCTAGGTTGATACCTTGCGGGTTGCTTGGGTCGGTCGAGTCGCTGTTGAAAGCGGCGAACGAGCCATAGATCTCAATGGCGTCGCTTGGTCGAACCGTAACCTTGAAGAGATTGGAGAGAATCTCATCGTCGGCGGGGAGGGTGGAGCCGTTGCCGAGTTCAATGTTACCAGCGTCGCGATAGGTCACGTTGCCCAGCACATCCCACACGCCGTCGGAAGACTGCGCCGCGCCCGTCACACCAACACGAAATTCATCGTTTACGCTCTGAAAGCCGGTGTTGAGCCGAACGCCGAAGCGCTCCCCTTCGTTCAGCATGTCTGCGGCTGTAATCGTGCGCGTGGCGATAACGCCTCCAAGTGCGCCCGAACCATAGAGCGCTGAGCTAGGGCCACGAACAACCTCGATGGTCTGCACAAGCTCGGGATCGATGAAAAAGCGTCCATCGTGTCCGGAGATAAAGCTCTGACGTGCGCCATCCTGGAATATCAGAACGCCGTTGCCGGACAGGCCGCGGATTGAAGGCGCGTCCCCGGTGCGGCGCGGGCCACTGTCGAAAGTGGTGCTGGGGATAGCGACAAAGATATCCTGCAGCGTGCTGGCGTTGAAGTCGTCAATCAGATCGCGATCGATGACCGTGACCTGGCCGGGAAAATCGAACGCGTCCGTTGCCGAACGAGTGGCAATGACTGTGATGACAGGATCTTGCGGATCCACCACTTCCTGATCGGCTGTGGTTTGTTGAGCCAAGGCGGCTTGGCTCGAAATGCTTAGCGCGGCAACTAGCGCGACGCTCGAAGCGCTTACGAAATTGGTGCTCAAGATTTATCCCTTTTGCGAATGACTCACAAGTAAGCCGCGCTTATGCTACTGAGAATGACTGTCAAGACGAGTCTTAAAGAAAATGCGACTGAGTTGCAGACAGTGTCGCGTGCAGTCTCGCTCCGCTTCATTTGGCCGATGCCGTAGTTTGGGTAAGGGTTCGACCACCCATTGATTAGTTTCATTGGTCGCCAACCCTATTTTTAGGCGTTGCGGCGGGGTCAGAGCCGCTCCACATGTGACGGCATGATTCGAGATCCACACACCAGCCGTTTTTTGCCGACCGAGGGCATTCACAATCTGCGAGATTACGGGGGATGGACAACTCCGGGAGGTGGGCGTGTCAAAACCGGATTGCTGTTTCGGTCCGGTCAGCATCGCGACGCGACCGATGAAGATTTGCAAGCGTTTCAGGCGCTTGGCGTGCGCACGATCATTGATTTACGCGGGCTGACGGAACGCGAGAAATTCCCGTGCCGTCGCCACGAGGACTTCGACGCGCACATCGTCGCCTATGACGGCGAGACCAGCAACTCACCTCCGCATATGGGGGACGGTGAACCGGTGACGATGACGACGCAGCGCGCCTTCGATCGCATGATTGCCGTTTACACGCGCATGCCCGTCAATCCGGCGATGATTGATATGTTTGGGCGTTATTTTGAGGCGCTTGAAACGCAAGACGGGGGAAGTCTGGTCCATTGCTTCGCTGGCAAGGACCGCACCGGGATTGCGGCCAGCCTTCTGCTGCACGTTTTGGGCGTCCACAAGGACGATGTGATCGCCGAATTCCTGCGCACCAACGACGCGCTGACCAAGCATATTCTGGAAAATCAATCGCTTCCGCGAATGCGCGAGGTGTACGATGGGATCGAGGATGGGGCGATTGAAAACCTCATGAATGTCCGGCCGGAATACATCGCCACTTACATTAGCGAGGTTGAGCGCGATCACGGATCGATCGACACCTACCTTGCGCAAAGTTTAGGTGTGGATGAGGCAAGGAAAGCTCGCCTCAGGGACAGGTTCGTGGCGTGACAAGCCGGTCAGGCGCTCCCATATTCACCTTATAACCGACATAAGACACTTTAAGAGACACTGACATGGCTACACATCGCACTAAGATGCTCATTATCGGCTCCGGCCCGGCGGGGTACTCCGCAGCCATCTACGCCGCGCGCGCGATGTTGGAGCCGATCGTGGTGCAGGGCCTTCAGCCCGGCGGTCAGCTGACGATCACGACCGATGTCGAAAACTATCCCGGCTATCGTGACGTGGTGCAGGGCCCTTGGCTGATGGAGGAAATGAAGGCGCAGGCCGAGCATGTTGGCACGCACATGATGTACGACATCATCACCGAAGTTGACCTTGAAAACGGATCGCCATTTCGCGCCGTCGGCGACAGCGGCGATGAGTACATCGCCGACACAATCGTCATCGCGACGGGCGCGCAGGCCAAGTGGCTCGGTGCGCCGGGCGAACAGGCGCTGGGCGGCAAGGGCGTTTCGGCCTGCGCGACGTGCGACGGGTTCTTTTATCGCGGTAAAAAGGTCGTGGTGATCGGCGGCGGAAACACCGCGGTGGAAGAGGCGCTTTACCTCACCAACCATTCGGATGACGTGACGCTCATCCACCGTCGCGACGAACTACGCGCGGAGAAGATACTGCAAGAGCGCCTGTTCAAGTCCGACAAGACCAGCGTGCTCTGGAACAAGACGGTCGAGAGCTTTGAAGCGGGCGAGGACGGCGCGCTGAGCCACCTCGTGCTCAAGGACACTCAAACCGGCGAGACCTCGACGATTGCGGCTGACGGCGCGTTCGTGGCGATTGGCCACGCGCCGGCGACCGAGCTGTTCAAAGGCAAGCTTTCGATGGACGACGCTGGCTATCTGGACGTTGAGCCCGGGACGCCCAAGACGGCTGTTCCCGGTGTGTTTGCGGCGGGCGATGTGACCGACCACGTGTATCGCCAGGCGGTGACCGCGGCGGGCATGGGGTGCATGGCCGCGCTCGATGGTGAACGCTTCTTAGCCACGCTGGAAGACAGCGCCGAAGTGGAAGCCGAGGCCGCAGAGTAAGCGCTCGTCAAGGAGTGCAGAACCACTCCTTGGCGACTTACGAGGTTGGCGTTCTAACCAGCCTTTAAGAGCCCCGCACCCTGCAGTTCCGTTCCCGAGCCAAACACGATCATCGCAGCATCGAAGATCAGCGCGATCAGCACAACGCTGGAAAGCAGGAACAGGACGAACCGCACCATCACCTTGTTCGCGGTGACGTGAACGATCGAGTGCGCCACACGCAGACCGACATAGATCCAGCCTAGGAACGCGTTCATGCCATCCCCAGCGCCCAGCATCGCAAGGATAATCGCGACGGCGTAAAAGACGGTCGGCGCTTCGTGCAAGTGATTGTAGTTATGCGCTTTCCACTGCACCTGCGGCGGCAGCCGCTGGTCGAGAAGTCCCGTCAGCTGCGCCTCATCCGGCTGAATATGCGCCTTTTGCATGGCGGGGATGCGGGTCACGTACATCCACGCCCAGATAATCATCGTCCAGATCATCAGCGCGACCGCCGGTTGCAGAATGTCCATACCCATAAGGATGATGCTCTCTCTCATTGGATCGGGGGGCTTAGGCGGGAAGCGCCGAAGGATCAGCGAACACAGTCACCATCACCGCTCGGAAGGCCAGCGCAATCAACGCTATGGAGCTGGCAAGGAACAGCAAAAAGCGCACGGGGATGGCGTTCACGAGGATCTGCCAAAGCGAGTGGACAATGCGAAGGCCGACATAAATCCAGGCGAGAAGCACATCGAGCCCGCTTGGTCCCATGATCGCCAGGATCACGACGGTCGCGTAAAACAAGGTCGGCTGCTCGTGCAGGTGCGTGTGGTTGTGGGCGGGCCAATTCGCCTTGTCGGGGATCACCCCTTCGAGGTCATTTCCCCGTCCGCCGCGCTTCCCAAGATTGGACTTGTCCTCCAGCTTGGCGATTGCGCCGAACCGGGCCGGGATGATCCAAAACAGGATAACAATGGTCCAAAGAACCAGCACCGCCGCGGGTGCGAGCATTTGCGCTTGCATGAAAATGACCCCCTATCTCTCTTCTAGCCACTCCTGCGAGAGGGCGGAGCGGTTGTCAATTGCAACCGATTAGAGATCGGTTCAGCTCGGCGCGGTCAGGACGTGCAGTTGAAAGTAGCCGAGTTTGCCGCGCCTGGCGCGATGCGAAAGCCCACGCGTCGCCGCAATACGCTCGCACGCTTGTGGAAGCTGACTGCGCGTTTGGACATGAAACTTGGCCAGCCAGGCGTGAAGCGCTCTCTCGAGCGGGCCCGGAAGCCCGGTAAGATCGCCGAAATCCACCACATGCAATTCCCCGCCCGGCGCCAGTTGCGCCGCAGCGTGTTCAAGCGCGCCTTCCCAGTCGGGGATCATGGAGAGCGAGTAGGAGAGGATGACGCGCTCGAACCGGTCCTCGCCAAAAAGCTCGGCCGCGTTGAACGCGCACGCGTCGCCCGCTCCCAGAACCGCGTCGACACCCAAAGCCTTGCGCGCGTTTTTCAGCATCTCTTCGGAGATATCGAGGCCGAACAGTCGGACACTCGGCCAAGCCTTGCGGATCTTGGCCATGTTGCGTCCTGTTCCGCACGCGACTTCTAGCACGCGCATTCCAGGACGCGCGTTGAGGCCATCGATCAGAGTGTCGCGCCCGAAAAGGTAGTACTTGCGGGTAAGATCATAGATATGGCGCTGACCCTTATAGACACGGTCCATAAGGGCCGCGTGGCCGGGCACCGTTTTCGTGTTGGTGCTGCCCACTAGATGAGCTCGTAGACGTGTACGCCGCCGTAAATGGACGACCGATCGCGAGCGGTCAGATCGAGCGATTGCTCTTCAAGATACCGCCACTTTGATAGGATCGCGTCGTCAAGCCGTCCGGGGAGCATGGTGGGCACGGCGGCGGTGCGGAACAACACGCGCGCGCCGGGGCGCGACGCGCGGGTGATCCGGCCCCACAGCTCGTCAAGCTGGGCGTTGTTCATCCAATCCTGCGCGTCGAGCAAGACGAACCGGTCCATGCTCGCTTCGTCACGATCGCCGATCCATTTGACCATATTGCCGCGAACGACATCCAGCCGATCAATCCGCTCGCGCATAACATCCCAATTCTTGCGCTGAAGATAGGGCGGCAGGGGCGCATCCATATGCCGGCTGTAGCTGCGACCGAAGGCCTGCCACGCGAAGTAATTGTCCTTGATCTCAAAGTCGCACGCCAGCTTTTCGAGGCGACGACGCAGCACCTCGGCCATCCGCTCGTCGCCCGCCAGTTCGGCGTATTGCGCGGGAGGGATGCCAAGGCCAAACAAAGAAGCGGGCTGGTCGGTCAACCAACGTATGAACTTCTTGTCGAACACCGGTGCCAACTCGCGCTCGAAGACTTCGCGCTGCTCTTCCATTGTCTCGGCTTCGAGAAGCTTGGAAAGATCGATTTTATACAGCTTCGCAAACAGGTGGGCGAGACCGATGAAATTGCCCAACAGGCCGCGTTTATAGAGCCCCTTGGTGAAATACGAGATGCGCTTGCGGCCCTTCAGGTCGCGCTTCTCCCAATACTTGCGGCTCTCTGCGTCGAGGAACGGCGCGATCATCTCCTTGTAGACCGCCTTGTTCTCTTTGTGGTCGGCGTGTTGGAAGAACCGGCAGAAGCGCTCGTAATTGGGTAAGTGCTTGATAGCGGTGATCTTCAGCTGGCCCAGCGCGACGTGGGCCTTGTTGAGATCGACCGCGGTGACGCTGGCCGGGTTCGCTGTTAGGTACGAAAGCGCGTTGCACGATCCGCTCGCGATGCTCATCACCCGGCTGTCTGGCTCAATCGCGAGCCCTTCCATATCGACCACGGGATCTTCCCAGATTTGGGCGTAGACCAGGCCGTTAAAGGCCAGGGCAAAGGCTTTATCGAGCAGTTTGTCCTTGGGGCTCACGTCCTGGCGGACGACCGCGTCCGAGATGATACGCTTGGGTTGAACCGTCATTTTGTAGCGCTCCGAAATGCGTCAATTCTTTGGCATTAGGGGCGCTGCATGTCGGTCCTGTGACGGTTTCCACAGACGCGTTGAGCGGTGCCGGCTACGCGGCGATGGTCTGGGCGAAGGCGTCGGGGTCGGCGTTTCCGCCGGTGATCATGATGACGCTGCGCGCGTCCAGTCCGACCTTGCCCGCCAAGGCGGCGGCGAGCGCGGCGGCTCCGCCGGGTTCGATGACCATGCGCAGATTGGCGAAGGCCCAGCGCTGCGCGGCGCGCACTTCGTCGTCGGTCACGGTGAGGCCGGGTTCAGCTCGATCCTTGAGGACGTCTAGGTTGACGCGCTTGGTCGCGGTCGGCTGAAGCGCGTCGCAAATAGTGGAGGGGGCGTCAGGCGAAGCTTGCACGATTTCGCCCACCTCGATCGCCCGCCCAACCATGTCCCAACCCATGGGCTCGACCACATGTATGGCTGCGTTGGGGCAAGCCAGCGCCAACCCAGCGGCCAGACCACCCCCGCCGCAGCACGCGAGGATTTGGCTTGGCCCATCGTCGCCCATTTGCTCGATCAATTCGACGCCTGCGCTGCCTTGTCCTTCGATCACCCACGGATCGCCAAAGGCGTGGACCAGCGTTCCGCCGCGCTCCTCAATCAGCTTGGCCGCCACTTCGTCGCGGTCCTCGCCGGGACGGTCGTAGAGCACCACGTCAGCGCCTAACGCGCGCGTATTTTCCAGCTTCACGCGCGGCGCGTCGCGCGGCATCACGATAACGGCACTGATACCGAGGCGCTTGGCCGCCCACGCGACGCCTTGCGCGTGATTGCCAGAAGAGACAGCGACCACCCCGGCGGCGCGCTCTGCCTGAGAAAGGTTGGACAGCCGCCACCACGCGCCTCGGATCTTGAACGCGCCAATCGGTTGCAGATTCTCCGCCTTGATGAAGCAGGCCACGCCACCGATTTCGACGGGCAAGAGCGGGGTCATGGGCAGGATTTGGGACACGGAATGCGCCGCGTCGTGCGTGCCCTGATGCGTGGGTGTGCGGATCATTTGTCCGCCTTAGCGCATTGCCCTAGAGGCAGCGCAAGATTCGAATTTGAAAGGTGTTGATGATGGCAAAGGTACTCGTGATCGGGGCAGGGGGCGTTAGCTCGGTCTGCTTGCACAAGATGGCGATGAATTCCGCGATCTTCCCCGAAATCCACCTCGCCAGCCGCACGCTGTCCAAATGCGAAGCCATTGCCGCCTCGGTGAAAACCCGCACCGGCGTGACCGTGCCAACTTACGAGATCGACGCCGAAGAAGTGCCCGCCATGGTCAATCTGATCAAACAGATCAGCGCGACACACGTGGTCAACCTTGCGCTCCCCTATCAGGATCTGCCGATCATGGACGCGTGTTTGGAAGCGGGCGCGCATTATCTCGACACCGCCAATTACGAGCCCAAGGACGAGGCCAAGTTCGAATACAAGTGGCAATGGGCCTATCACGACCGCTTCAAGGACGCCTCGCTGATGGCGCTTCTGGGTAGCGGGTTTGATCCGGGCGTCACGTCCGTCTTCACCATGTGGCTCAAGAAGCACAAGCTAAAGACCATCCGCACGCTCGATATCCTCGATTGCAACGGCGGCGATCACGGCCAGGCCTTTGCCACCAACTTCAATCCGGAGATCAACATCCGCGAAGTGACCGCGCCCGCGCGGCACTGGGAGAACGGCGAGTGGGTTGAAACGCCCGCCATGCAGGTCTCGACCCCGTTTGATTTTGATGAAGTTGGCACGCGGCAAGCGTATCTGATGTATCACGAGGAGCTCGAAAGCCTCTCCAAGTTCAACCCGGAAATGGAACGCGCGCGCTTCTGGATGACCTTTGGCGATGAGTACATCAAGCACCTCACCGTGCTGCAGAATGTTGGCATGACCGGGATCGAACCGATCCTTTACCAAGGCAAGGAAATCATCCCGCTGCAATTCCTCGCCGCCGTGCTGCCCAAGCCCGAGACTTTGGGCGAGACCACCAAGGGTAACACCAATATCGGCTGCATCGCGACCGGCGAAGCGCCCGATGGGTCAGGCGAGAAGACCTTCTACATCAAAAACATCTGCAGCCACGAAGCCGCCTACGAGGAAACCGGCAACCAAGCGGTGAGCTACACCACCGGCGTACCCGCGATGATCGGCGCGGCGATGATGGTGCAAGGCATCTGGAGCGGAGAGGGGGTCTTCAATATGGAAGAAATGGACCCCGATCCGTTTATGGACATGCTCAACCAGCACGGCCTGCCGTGGCAGGTGAAGGAGCTCGATGGGCCGGTGAGTTTCTGATGCGCGTTCTCTGGCTCGCAGCAGCTTTGCTGTTGGTGTCGCCGGTGCCAGCGGCAGTTGCAAGCCAGCCCGAAAAAGCATCGGCTGGTCAATGGGACGCCGGTGCCGCTTGGGATGAGTTCGAGGGGCTACTTCGTGGCGCCTACGCCTATATCGAACGCGACGATATCGATGTGGAGGCGCAGTTAGAGCGCTCAAAAACGCTCGCGAAAGAGACCCCAGATAAGGCCGCCTTTCGGAGGATTATCCATCAGACCGCGCTGACCTTTATGGATCCGCACCTCATCGTCGGGCCCTTTGATCAAAGCGATTATTCCATCGTGATGACGGCGGCAGATATGTCGGCGCGATTTGTCGATGGCGAGGCCGTGATTGAGGACGTGCGTCGCGGCTCGCCCGCTTTCGAAGCGGGGTTGCGGCCCGGCGATATGATTTTGGAGATCGGTGACAAGTACCCAAATGCAGCGGCCATGCATCCGTTTGGGCCAGTGCTCGTCGCTCCAACACCGGCGCAGCGCGATTACGGGCTGACTTTGGCGGTCAACGGGACGCGCGGCTTCGGTCGAAGGCTGCGCGTAATGGACTCCGACGGCAGCGCGCGTAGTGTTGAGCTAGTTTCAACGCTTGATTACGCGCGATCGCTAGCCGACCGGGACCTCGTAACGCTGCGTTTTGTGGGCGAGGATGACGACATCGCGCACATCACCGTGCTCAATTCGCTCGGAAACAACGATACGATTGCAGCTTTTGACGCGATTATGGAGCAGGCCGCTGGCGCGCGCGCGGTGATCCTAGATATGCGCGAGACTCCCAGCGGCGGAAACACAGAAGTAGCGCGTTCCATCATCGGCCATTTTACGCCTGTTATTGCCCCCTATCAGATGCACCGCATTCCTGTGTTCGAACGCGAGTACACCGTGCCGCGACAATTCATCGAATACGTTTACCCGCGCGAGCCACAGTACGCTGGGCCCGTTTTCGTGCTTCACGGCAAATGGACAGGCAGCATGGGCGAGGGCATTGTGATCGGCATGGACGCCGCCACCCAAGCGATATCCATCGGATCAGATATGGGTGATCTTCTAGGCGGTTTGTGGAACCGCGATTTGCGTCTCAGCGGCGCGCGCGTCGATCTTGGCGGAGAGGCGCTGTTCCACGTCGATGGAACACCACGCGAGGACTATGTCGCCGACTATCCGATCATGCCCGCGAGCACTGCCAGCGACGGAAGCGATCCAGCGTTGGCCGAGGTGATGCGCGCTTTGAACAGTGATCTTAGTGGCTCGAAGTAAGCCCAAGGGGAGGGAACATGACCGATCATAAATCGAGGTTTTCGAGGCGCTCTTTCATCGGAGCGTCCAGCGCCGCGGCTGGCGTAGCCGCCACCACGCGGCTTTCGGCTCAAGCGACGGGCGCGGCTTCGGGCAAGGCGAGCGGGCCCTTTCTCCTTACAACTTGGGACTTCGGCCCCGGCGCTAACGAAGAAGGGTGGCCGGTTCTTGCGGGTGGCGGTTCAGCCATCGACGCGGTTGAGAAGGCGATCAACCACGTCGAACTGCTGCCGGACGAGTACTATGTAGGCTATGGCGGCGTTCCCAACGAAGTGGGCGAAACTACACTGGACGCCACCATCCTGTGGGGGCCTACCCACGATTGGGGCGGGGTGGGTTGCTTGAAGCGCATCAAGCGCGCCATCTCGGTCGCGCGCAAGGTGATGGAGGAAACCCAACACACGCTGATCGTGGGTGATGACGCGACCCGCTTTGCCGCGCGCATGGGCTTTACGGAAACCTCGCTCACCAATCTGCGCTCGCAAAAGGCGTGGGTGGACTGGGCAGCCAAGGGCGAGCCGACCGACGCCTTTGATCCCGAGCCTTTCGACAAAGACACGCTGCCCGGCCACGACACAGTCGGTTCGATAGCGGTGGACGCGGATGGCAACCTCTCGGTCGGGTGCTCCACCAACGGGCGCGAGTTCAAGATCCCGGGCCGTGTGGGCGACAGCCCGATCCCGGGGGCGGGCGCTTATGGCGATCAGGAAGTCGGCGGCGCGGTCGCGACGGGCAATGGCGATGTGATGATGCGTTTCTTGCCTTGCTACCACGTGGTCGAGCTGATGCGCCAAGGCATGTCGCCCCAATTGGCATGCGAGGCCGCGCTCAAGCGGATCACCGATCGTGGCTACAAGTTTGGCGGCGGCATCGCAGCGATTGGCGTCGATGGCCAGCATGGCGGCGCGAAAGCGGGCTGGGAGGATGTGCCCTTCAGCTATTCGGTTCGCGATGCTAGCGGCAACACTAAAGTGCCGGTGGCCTGATGCAAACCCAAGCCGGTGATCCGGGCGCTTTTGCCCAGTTTGACTTGTCGCGCGTCGACACGCCCGCCTTCGTAGTCGACGCGGCGAAGATACGCGCCAATTGCCAGATCCTCGCCGACATTCGCGATGAGGCGGGCTGCAAGGTCTTTGCCGCGCTCAAGGCGTTTTCGATGTGGTCGGTCGCGCCCATCTTGGGTGAATACCTCGACGGCGTGTCCACGAGCGGCCTCTGGGAAGCGCGTCTGGCGAGCGAGTTCTACGACGGCGAGATCGCGACTTATTCGGCCGCCTACAAGCCGGAAGACTTGGAGGAAGTCTGCCGGCTGTCCGACCACGTGATCTTCAATTCGCCGACGCAGATCAAGCGCGCCGCGCTGATCCTTGATCACGCGGCGACCACGGGCGGCGATGTCTCGGTGGGTCTGCGCATCAACCCGATGATCGCCACGGGCGAAGTGCCTAAGTACGATCCCAGCGCGCCCGGCTCGCGGCTCGGTTTCCCCCTCGACCAGCTGACCGAGGAGCATATGGAGGGCGTGGAGGGCATCCACTTCCACAATCTGTGCGAGCAGACCTTTGAACCGCTGCGCCAAACATGGGACCGCGTGTTCGACGCGATCGAACCGTGGTTCGGTCAACTCAAATGGATCAATATGGGCGGCGGGCACCACATCACCCGCGCCGATTACGAGCGCGAGGAACTGGTCGAGTTTCTCAAAGACGCCGCGGAAGACACAGGCGCGGAGATCATTCTGGAGCCGGGGGAGGCGGTGGCGCTCGACGCGGGCATACTCGTCGGCACCCTGCTTGATTCAATGTTCAACGATGGCCCGGTGGGCATCACCGATATCTCGGCGACCTGCCACATGCCCGACGTGCTCGAAGCGCCGTATCGGCCCGCCATGCTGGGCGAGCTCAATGATGACGCGCAAGTCCCGATCCGACTGGGCGGTCCGTCCTGCCTAGCTGGCGATGTCATCGGCGAGTATCGCTTGCCGGTCCCGGCCGAAGCGGGCGCGCGCTTCGCTTTCCTTGATCAGGCGCACTATTCGATGGTGAAAACCAACACCTTCAACGGCGTGCAGCTTCCCTCGATCTGGCTTTGGGACAGTGAGACCGACGCGCTCGAATGCGTCAAACGCTTCGAATACGAGGACTTCCGCGACCGCCTAAGTTGAGCGGAAACGCGCTAACTCTTGCGACCAAACCCGCCGCCAAGCGCGCTGCGGGCGCCAAAAGTGCGCGCTTCGTCCTGCCCGGCGCTTCCTAAAGCGCGGCCGCGTTCGTTTTGATTTATCGCGAGAGCCAAGCGCGCGAGCGTGCTGAATTGCTCCGCGGCTTCCTCCACCCGCTCGCGATCTTCATGCGATTTGATCGACCCGCTTTCGAACAGTCGCTTGGTCTCTACCGCGATGATGACTTGGCCCCGATGGAACAGCGCGCGCACCGCGTCGCCGTGAAACGCGCGTTCTAGGGCGACCAAGTGCTCGATATAGGCGGGATGGGCCAATACGCGGGCTTCGACCGCATCGTCGCTGTACAGATCAAAGGAATCCTCAAACGCGGGGTGCACTTGGTCAACATAGGCAAGCTCATGGCCGGAGAAGCGGACCGTGTCTTTCTTGCCGCCAAGGCCCAGCCATTTGCGGTGCTGGCCCGCGCGTTGCAGCAGAGTGGTGGAGCGGAAGTCACGGCCAAAGGCCATAGTGATCAAAGCGCCGCGAAATACGGTGACCCAACGCCGATTTTTGCCCGAGCCTCGACGTTCTTCCAGATGGACTTCATAAAGGCTGAAAGAGTGCCCTTCGAGTTCACCAAACCAGTTATCTTCCAGATCTCTACGGTCGTAACTTGGCAAAAGGCCGTAAGTCTTGGCAGCGTCGAATTCATGCCCCGATTCCACGTCATGTTCAAAGGAAAGTCCAAAGCTTTGCGCGATCGCGGAATTGATCCCGATTTTGATCGATTTGGTCGCTTCGCCGATTGGTACATAGCCCCAAATCGCCACCGCAATTGCGGCGATGGCGGTTAGGACAAGGCGCCATGAGCCTTCACCATCCACGACAATCCAGATCCACGCCAAGGGGAAGGCGGCGATGGCCGCGCTCCAAACCCAGCGATTGGTCGCTTTTTGAACCGCCGCTTCGCGCATGGACGATTGCGCGGCGAGCCATTGGCCAAGTTCGCCAGCCATCAGCGCGTCGACATCGACCTTCATCGCGGTTTGTTTCCCCTGTTTCGCAAGGCGAATTGCCTTATCTTAACACTTGGAGCCTAATATACCGACCGAAGGTTAAGACAGGGGTACGCTGATGGTGGAAATCTTTGGATGGTTTTGGACCTCCGCAATCGTCGTGATCGCGGTGGCGGGCGCGTTCCTGCTCATCGGGATTTACAATCAGCTGGTGGGCCTTCGCCAGAACGTGCGCCAGGGCGTCGCCGATATCGACGCGCAGCTGCGCCAACGCCACGATCTGATCCCCAATCTGGTCGAGACGGTCAAAGGGTACGCCAGTCACGAAGCCAGCACGTTGGAAGCGGTGATTTCCGCGCGCAACGCGGCCGCTCAAGGCGAACCGAACAGCGCGGCTGAGCAGGGCCTTTCCGCCGCGCTTGGCAACCTTTTGGCGCTGGGCGAATCCTACCCCGAGCTTAAGGCCAGCGCGAACTTTCAGGAGCTTCAGCGCGAACTGGCCGATGTCGAGGACAAGCTGGCCGCCGCGCGCCGAGCGCTCAACGCCGCCGTCGCGCGGTTCAACGCGGCTCGCGAGGCGTTCCCGGCGGTTGTGTTCGCCGGCGTCCTCGGCTTTCGCGAAGCGGACTTCAATCGTCTCGACGATAGCGAGCGCGGCACCGTTGATCAGACCCCGCGGATCGCCTTCTAGAACTGTCCGTTTGTCGCGGAACCAAACCGCGCCAGAACGATTTTGCTTGCAAAGCGCGGGTGCCTGATTAAATCCACGCTTCCGCTGCCCCAAGGGACACTTACCGCAAGGCAGCCTCACACCGTTTGGTTCAACAGCTAAACCTCTGGGGGTCCCTTGAGTTGCACATCTATCCTGACGCTCGGTCTGTAGTTCGCGCCCTGGCGCCGGACGAACCCGTTATTCTCAACCGCCCCCACGCTGCGAAGCGTGCCGCCCGCTTCTTCATCGAGAAGTTTCCGGGCAAGGTGCTTTACGCCGTCAAAGCCAATCCGGCGCCCGATCTCATCACCGCTTTGTGGGACGCGGGCGTCACGCATTACGATGTGGCCTCGATCGCGGAGGTGCGTCTCGTCCGCGGGCTCCTTGGCGGGGCAGAGCTGTGCTTCATGCACCCGATCAAGACGAAGAGCGCCATTCGAGAGGCCTATTTTCAGCACGGCGTCAAAACCTTCGCGCTCGACACCGAAGAAGAGCTCGACAAGATCGTCGAGGCGTGTCGCGATCCCGAAACGGGCGAGGACGCGGTCGACTTGCGCCTATGCGTGCGGCTGCGCGTCTCCAGCGAGTATTCCGAGCTAAGCCTGGCCGCCAAATTCGGGTGCGACCTTACCGATGCGCCCGAATTGCTTCAAAGGGCGCGCCAGCACTGCGACTGGCTGGGCGTGTGCTTCCACGTCGGCAGCCAGGCGATGACGCCGTTTGCCTTCGTGCAAGCCCTCGACCGCACGCGCGCCGCCATTGCGCAAGCGAGCGTTGTAATCGACATGATCGACGTAGGCGGCGGTTTCCCAAGCGTGTATCCCGACATGGAACCACCCCCGCTCGAAGACTATTTCGCGATCATCAACCAGCATTTCGAAGCGCTCCCCATCGCCTACAACGCGGAATTGTGGTGCGAACCGGGCCGGGCGCTGTGCGCGGAATACTCCTCGATGATTGTGCAGGTGACGAAGCGTCGCGGGAACGAACTCTACATCAACGACGGAGCCTATGGCGCGCTCTACGACGCGGCCCATGTTGACTGGCGGTTCCCTGTCGCTGCGTTGGAAGATGACTTGCGTGATCCGATCGCCGATTTCGCCTTTTATGGCCCCACCTGCGACGACGCAGATTACATGGCGGGGCCATTCCCCCTCCCTGGCGATATTCAAGCCGGCGATTATATCGAAATCGGCATGCTCGGGGCCTATGGAGCGGCCATGAAGACGGGCTTCAACGGTTATGGAGACGCCGTTACCGTTGTTGTAGCCAACGAGCCAATGATGAGCCTGTTCGATGGTTCGCGCCAACGTCCGCAGGCGGATAACGTAATCGCGCTGCGGTAACGATAGTTAGCGTCAAATAAAATTGACAATTGTCAATTTACAATGACGCTTTGATGCTATGGTCTGCTCCACACTGGAGGAGACACCATGACCAACCCCTATATTCTTGTCGCCACCGATTTTTCATCCCGCGCGGACCGTGCGATTGATCGCGCGCTGCAAATGGGGCGCGACACCAAAAATCCTATCCGTTTCCTCTATGCGCAAGAGGCGGCCAAGAAGAACGCACCGACAAAAGAGGAGCTCGATCACCGCATGGAGCAGTGCGTTGGGTATCCTGCAGGCACCGACCAAGGCGGTGGCCCCATAGAATACGCCTATCCGCAAGGGTCTCCTCCGGTTGCGATTGCAGACGCGTGCGAGAACTCCGACGCGGGAATGCTGCTTATCGGCCCCGCGCGGTATAACTCGTTCGGAGACTTCTTCCTTGGCACGGCGGTCGATTACGTGCTGCGCAACACGACCAAGCCCGTGCTGATCGTGAAAAAGCGCACGCGCGACGCCTACAAACAGATCGTGGCGGGCACCGACTTTTCGCCGGGATCCGCGCACGCCATCATCGAAGCGGCGCGCATGTTTCCCGAAGCCGCCATCCACGTCGCACACGCCTGGCACGTGCCGTTCGAGGGCTTTCAACGCGACGGCTATGTTGCCGATGAAACCGCCGGTCAGGAAGGCGAACGCCTCGCCGAGTTTATGAACGAACTGGCTGAACGCGAGCCGCGCCTTGCTGAGGCCACGACTTCTCTGGTGCACGGCGGCGCGTACGACGCGGTCAACGACGGTCTCAAGAAACACGAGGACGCGCTTGTCGTTCTGGGCAGCCACGGCGCCACCGGCTTCCGGCAAGCCACGTTGGGCAGCAACACCAACGATATGCTGCGGTTCTTGGACGCCGACATCTTGGTGGTGAACACCAAGGGCGCCGCTGGCTAGAGCGCTTTAGTCAAACCCGACGAACCGCGCGGCTTCATTGACCTCACGGCGTGTGATCTTCACGGGGTTCGCGGGGAAATCGGGGTCTGGCCAGCCCATTGCGACGGCTTTCATGATGACCTGATCGTCCGGAATGCTGGCGTGTTCGCGCACAACCGGTGACTGCATGATCCCTTGGCTGTTGATGACGCAGCCGAGCCCTTTGGACCAAGCGGCGTTGACCAGCGCCGTGGTCACCGCGCCGCAGTCGAACACCGTGTCATCGGCGTCCGAAAGCTCCTTGTCGTAGGTCACGATGACGCAGACCGGCGCGTCAAACTGGCGAAAGCCGCGCAGCACCCAATCCTGCCGCTTTTCCTTGTCGTCGCGCTCGATCCCCATGGCCTCGAACAGCTGGATGGCGCAGCCCACCTGGCGATCGCGGTGAATGCCCTGAAACGGGTGCCCTTTGCGAAACTCGCGACTGTCGGGCTCGCCCGCCAGAATACGCTCGGTGTTGCCCTTGCGGATGCGATCAAGCGGCTCTCCCGTGATCACGTGGAAATGATAGGGCTGGGTGTTCATGGAAGAGGGCGAGCGCATCGCCATGGCGAGGACTTCTTCGATCAGATCCTGTGGGACAGGCTTGTCGAGGTAGCCGCGAATAGAGCGGCGGCCATGCACCACCTCGGCGAATGTTTGGTCCGGCGAACCGAATTGCGATGCCACGTGTTTCTCTCCCGAATCTTGGATTTGGTGGAGAGCTAGCGCAGCCGCGAGCCAGCGCAAAGGACGTTACGGCACGCGGCGTGTCACGGCGTGAAAAAGGGCTTGTCGCCGGCGATAGTCACCCGTTCCATGACCCGACGCGCAGGGAAATAGTCGCTGACCGCCAGATGCTGGCACACGCGGTTGTCCCAAAAGGCAATCGAGCCCGCTTGCCATCGGAACCGGCACTGGATTTCGGCGTCCTTAGCGGTGGCGTAAAGGTGGTCGAGCAGCCACGCGCTTTCTTTCGCGCTGAGTCCCTCTATGCGGCTGGTGAAGGCGGTGTTCACATAGATCGCGCGTTCGCCGGTTTCGGGGTGCGTGCGGATCACGGGGTGACGCATGGGCGGGTACTTGTCGTGCAGGTCTTCGGGTGCCTTGCCCAAACGCTTCGCGAAGACGCGGGCAATGTCGTGCACGGCGGTGAGGCTTTCGCAATGCTGTTTCATTGACTCGGACAAGCGCTCATAGGCCTGATGCATATTGGCGAACAGCGTGTCGCCGCCGCATTCGGGCACTTCACGCGCGAGCAGGATAGAACCCAGGGAAGGGCGCTCGCGCCAGGTGACGTCGGAGTGCCAATAGTTTTCCTGGCCCCGGCTTTCTGGCCCGTGCGTAATGCGCAGGACTTCGGGGTTGGGTTGGTCTTTGGGTGTCGCTGGATGCACTTCAAGATCGCCAAAATGGCGCGCAAAGGCGATATGCTGTTCTTGCGTCAACGTCTGATCGCGAAAGAAAATCACGCCGTGTTTGAGCAAAGCGGCACGAATTTCGGGAATACGGTCGCCAATGTCCGGCGAACCCAGATCAATGTCGAGGATCTCTGCGCCAATCGCAGGTGTCATCGGTTTGATGCAAAGCGCGCCCGTATCGATCTGAGCGCGATCAAATGTCGTGGCCATATTTCCTCTCCCTACCTCTCTGGCGGAGGATTGTGACGGGCAATGGCTTTGGGTTCAAGCGCCTAAGCCGGCCGCTTTAAGCCGGGCATGTTAGGGTCATGCGTCGCTTGCGCTGATCAAAGACGAGCTTGGCGCATTGCTTAAGCGTATCAAACCCGAGCAGAATACTTGGCAATTGCGCACCTTGTTTTGTGCGCTGGACCAAGATCACGTTTTCGTCGGGCTCGGGCAAAATGAGCGTTTCGCTCGTGCGCGCCTGAAGTTTGGTCAGCGCAATACCCTTTAGAGCAATGGGCTTTAGTGGAAGCACACGCTGCACCGACATTCGCAACCCATACCAGACGGGTATCTCGGTGATTTCGCCAGTGGCTTCGAGCAACTGCAGGTTGATCAGGGCCTCGGCCGCGCGGCGATCCAACCATGTTGTCGAATTGGCGAAGTGCACATTTAAGCGCATGTCTAGATCGGCGACGCCGATAGGAAACCCTGGCCGCAGGTCGTTACTTTGGCGTGAAAGTGTTATTTCGCGCGTTGGTCCTGTGATCTCCCGGTTAAGATGAACGACGACATAGTGGCCGGGCAGAGCTTCGAACCCGCCCGCGATATCGTAGCTTTGAGCCTTTCCCTCTGGCAGGTGATCGCGCCCCATAAGCGCGGCTTCGACCGTGTGGCGCCTTTGCCCCGCGCGCAAGACGATTTTGGCCAGCGATCCCTTGATCTCTACGCCGTCGATCTTGGCCTTGATCCCCTCATCACGGATGGATTTGACTGCCAGCCGATCTTGCGCGTCTGGATTGACGGTCACGAACGGGCCAAGCAGCGGATCCAATGCGAAGCGAAAGCTCTCTTCACCGATTTGCACAATTGTGATGGGAGCGCCCAAAGTTGCGTCAAATTCGACGGTGCCGCGCTTGGACGCGAAAGCGGGTGGGATTATCAAATGCGTGCCTAGAACAAGCGCCGCTATCAACGTTAGTAGGATGGCGACGCGAGCGTGATGCATTTTGGCGTTACGCCGCCTCGCGCAAGCTGAGTTCCAACCGATCCCAGATTTCAACCAACGCATCGGTCAATTCGTCCATCATCTCATCGGTGTGATGCGGGCCGGGCGTGAAACGCAGGCGCTCGGTTCCGCGTGGCACCGTCGGGAAATTGATCGGCTGCACATAGACGCCGTATTCGGCGAGCAAGATGTCGCTGATCTTCTTCGCCCGCACCGGATCGCCCATCATTAGCGGGACGATATGGGTGGTGGAATCCATCACCGGCAAACCGGCTTCCGCAAACTTGAGTTTCAGCATGGCGGCGGCGCGTTGCTGCGCGTTGCGCTCCACGTTTGAACCTTTGAGGTGTTTGACTGAGGCCAGCACGCCGGCCACTAAAACCGGGCTGAGCGATGTCGTGAAGATAAATCCGGGCGCGTAAGAGCGAATGCAGTCGATCACGCGCTGTTCGGCGGTGATGTAGCCGCCCATTACGCCAAATGCCTTGCCCAGCGTGCCTTCGATAATGTCGATGCGGTGCGCCGCGTTGTCTCGCTCAGAAATGCCGCCGCCGCGTGCCCCGTACATGCCGACCGCGTGGACTTCATCGATATAGGTGAGCGCCTTGTACTTCTCGGCCAAGTCGCAGATTGCGTGGATTGGCGCGGTGTCGCCTTCCATCGAATAGACGCTTTCGAACGCGATGATTTTGGGCGTTTCAGCGTCTTCGGCGGCTAGAAGCTCTTCCAGATGCGCCATATCGTTATGGCGGTAGATGCGCTTTTCGCAGCCGGAATTGCGGATGCCCGCGATCATGCTGGCGTGGTTCAACTCGTCAGAAAAGATCACGCATCCGGGAAGCAGCTTGCCCAGCGTCGAAAGCGTCGCGTCGTTCGAGACATAGCCCGATGTGAACAGCAGCGCGCCTTCCTTACCGTGAAGGTCGGCGAGCTCTTCTTCAAGCTCAACATGCAAGTGCGTATTGCCGCCGATATTGCGCGTCCCGCCCGAGCCCGCACCCACATCGTGCAGCGCCTCTTCCATCGCTTGGATCACGACATCGTGCTGGCCCATTGCGAGATAATCGTTCGAACACCACACGGTGATCGGCTTCGGGCCGTTATGCCCGTGAAAACACCGCGCGTTCGGGTAGGCACCCTTGTTGCGCAAAATGTCGATGAAGACGCGATACCGCCCCTCTTCATGCAGGCGATCAATCGCTTGGTCGAAGACTTGATCGTAATTCAATTCGTAGCGCTCTTACTGTGGTCCACGGCTCTTAGCCGACAGCGTTTCACCGTGTGGGCCTGAGATTCGTTAGCTCCATAACCCACCGGACCCAACATTGTTTCACGCAGGATTTAGGTTAGAGTGATCGGTTTGGCCACCGCGATCTTTGCAACCGTTTCGCAAGCGGTTGCATCAATCCTTTTCGGAGCTGGCAAAGCTTTCGATCGCGCCGAATCCACGTTTGCCCAGAGCCTTGGCTAAGCCGTGCGTGCGCTCAAGCGAGCCTGTGGTCACAAAGCGATCGGGACCCTTACGGTTGAAGTCTTGCTCTTGGGTCAAGTGCGCAATGCGACGCGCGATCCCTTCCGCTCCGTCGATAAGCTTGATGTCGGCTCCAAACACCTGGGAAAACTCGTCAGCTAAGAGCGGGAAGTGCGTGCAAGCCAGAACGAGGCAATCGATTGGCTCGCCTTCCGACTTCTCTCGCAATTGCGCTGCGATCGCCTTAATCGCGTCGATCTCGATGGGTTCTCCGCGCAGCTTGGCTTCGGCTAATTCGACCAATTCTGGAGCCGCAATCCGGATAAGCCGCTTGCCATTCGCAAACTGCGCTTCAAGATCATCGACATAAGATTGGCGAATGGTGGCGTTCGTGCCGATCAAAGCAAACGTGTCGCTTTTCGTGGCGTTTGCCGCTGGTTTGATCGCGGGCACGGTGCCAACGATGGGAATCTCCAGCACCTCTCGCACCATGCCAAGCGCAATCGTGGACGCGGTGTTGCAGGCGATGCAGACCAACCGCGGATGCCAGCGCTCCGCCATCCGGCCCAACAATCCGGCCACTCTGGCGGCCACCTCCGCCTCGGTCTTCTCACCATAGGGCAGCCCGGCGTAATCGGCGGCGTAGATGACGGGGGCGTCCGGCAAAAGTTCGCGCAGGGCAGCGTGCACAGTCAGCCCGCCCACTCCGGTGTCAAAAAGAAGGATTGGCGATTTTGGGTCCAAAGTGAGGGTTTCCGTGCATCTGCGACCTTGTCGAGGTGCCCTACTTACTTTTAGAGCGGGATCAATGGACAAGGGGAGGGGCGCCGCACGCTCCGCTCGAATAGGGATGGGACAATGAACCTTTTGCTGGCCGCGGGGCTTGGCTTCGTCTTGGGGTCGATACCGTTTGGATTGATCTTCGTGCGTGCAGCCGGACTGGGCGATGTGCGCGATATCGGAAGCGGCTCTATCGGGGCGACCAACGTTCTGCGCACGGGCAACAAAGGCGTCGCAGTGGCCACGCTTTTGCTGGACGCGGGCAAGGGTGTTGCGGCGGTTTTGTTGGCCCGCGCGTTCCTGCCCGGCACCGAAGGTATCGCCGCTGTCGGAGCGGTCGCGGGACACTGCTTCACGCCGTGGTTGGCGTTCAAGGGGGGCAAGGGATTCGCCACCGCTTCAGGCGTATGCGCGGCGCTATCCTGGCCTCTTTTCCTCGCCTGCGGAGCCGTGTGGGCGGTCGCTATCGCGCTGACACGGACATCCTCCATTGCCTCGCTATGTTCGGTGAGCTTTGCCGCTGTTGCCGCCTTTCTGGCCCCGTTCTTGGGCTTTGAGGCAATCGCACCGTTTTTCCTGCCCTTGCTGGCAATCCAGGTGATCGTGGTGGTCAAGCACAATGAGAACATCAAGCGCCTGTTTGCGGGGCAAGAGCCCAAGATCGGCTCTGGCCGGAAGGCCAGCGATCAGTGAGCCTTTCGCAGCCCGAAGCGTTTGCGCGCATCCGGCTGCTTCGTTCGCCCAATATCGGACCGGTCAGTTATCGCGCGCTGCTTGCCCGTTTCGGTACGGCCGAGGCAGCCATCGAGGCGCTGCCCGACCTCGGATCGCGTGGAAAGACACCGTACAAACCCGCAAAGTCGGACCGGATTGAGGCGGAGATTGAAGGGGTGATTGCGGCAGGCGCGCGCTACCTCTTTCACGATCAGGATGATTATCCCGCGCTCCTTGGCGAGATCGAAAGCGCGCCTCCTATCTTGATGTGCCGGGGCGATCTTGCGCTCGCGAACCAGCCCTGCGTGGCCATGGTCGGCGCGCGCAACGCGTCGGCGGCCTCGGTCAAACTAGCACGCGATTGGGCCAGTGAGCTTTCGCAGAACGGCTATTGCGTCGTCTCAGGGTTAGCGCGCGGGATCGACGGCTCGTGCCACGAGGGCGCGTTTCCACGCACGATTGGAGTGATCGCGAGCGGGATCGACATCGCCTATCCTCCCCAGCATTCGGACCTTCAGGAGCAGATCGCCGAGGAGGGGCTGTTGCTGGCGGAACAACCGCCGGGCACGGAGCCTCGCGGCCGCCATTTCCCCAGCCGCAACCGGATTATCGCAGGTTTGGCCAGCGGCACTCTTGTGGTTGAAGCGGCGCCCAAATCCGGCACCCTCATAACCGCGCGCTTGGCCGGAGAGGCGGGCCGCGAAGTTATGGCCATCCCGGGATCGCCGCTCGACACCCGGTCGCTGGGGGCCAATCAATTGATCCGCGACGGAGCGGTTCTGGTGCAAAGCGTGGACGATGTGATGGAGCTGCTGGAAGGCTTTACCGGCGCGCCGCGATCAACCTTTCACGTGAACGAACCGGCTGCGCCTTTCGACTTCGCCGAACTGCGAGACATGGAATGGGGTGAGGCGAAGGCGGATCAGAGCCGTGATATCGCGCATCTCCTCACGAAAGCGCCCATCGCGGTCGACGAGCTCATTCGCCAGTCGGGGGTTGAAGCAGCCGAGGTTCACATGGTGTTGCTCGAACTGGAACTGTCTGGAAGTCTAGAGCGCCACGATGGCGGCACCGTCAGTCTTGCAGGCTGAGATCGGGCTCTCTGGATCGCGGTACGGCGCAAGGTGCGATTGACATTTTTTTCAAATCTCTCACTTGACGACTTCTTGAAACCGCCATCACCCTCGCGCGTATACGCACGTGTAAGGAAATCTGACCTCTCTCATGCAACTCGTTATTGTTGAATCGCCCGCTAAGGCGAAGACCATCGAAAAGTATCTGGGCAAGGACTTCAAAGTTCTCGCCTCCTACGGGCATGTTCGTGACCTGCCGCCCAAGGATGGCAGCGTGCGGCCCGATGAGGACTTCGCGATGGATTGGGAGGTCTATTCGGACAAGCGCAATCGCGAGCAGGTGAAAGCCATCGCTGACGCGGCGAAGGACGCCTCGCGGCTGGTTCTGGCCACTGACCCCGATCGCGAGGGCGAGGCGATCAGCTGGCACGTCCTTGATCTGCTCAAGAAACGCCGTGCGCTCCCGACACAGGTCGAAAGGGTGACCTTCAACGCGATCACCAAAAAGGCTGTGACGGACGCGATGGCCGCGCCGCGCGATCTGGATCAGGATTTGATCGACGCCTATCTGGGCCGCCGCGCGCTCGATTATCTGTTTGGATTTACCCTCTCGCCTGTCTTGTGGCGCAAGCTGCCGGGCGCGAAATCGGCGGGCCGCGTTCAGTCGGTTGCCTTGCGACTGATCGTCGAGCGTGAGCGCGAAATCGAAGCGTTCAAGCCCGACGAGTATTGGTCGGTCCTTGCCAAGCTCCAACACGATTCCACCGAATTCGACGCGCGCCTCGTTAAGTTCAAAGGCGAAAAGCTCGATAAGCTGAGCCTTGGTCACGAAGGCATCGCGCTTGAAGCCAAGGCGGCGGTCGAGGCGGGACGCTTCACCGTCGAAGACGTTGAGAAGAAACCCCTTAAGCGGAACCCCGCGCCTCCCTTCACAACGTCGACCATGCAGCAGGAAGCGGCGCGCAAGCTGGGCTTCTCCGCCAGTCAAACGATGAGCACCGCGCAGCGGCTCTACGAAGCGGGCAAAATCACCTACATGCGGACCGATGGCGTGCAGATGGACAATTCCGCCATCTTCGCCTGCCGTGAGGCCATAGGGGAGCGCTACGATGTCTCCTACTGCCCTGAAAAGCCGCGTTACTACGCGACCAAGGCCAAGAACGCGCAGGAAGCGCACGAGGCCATCCGCCCGACCAATTTCGCGATCGATCACTTCGGCAGCGGCGACGAAGCGAAGCTGTACGCCCTGATCTGGAAGCGCGCTATGGCGAGCCAGATGTCCGCTGCGCAGTTGGAACGCACCACCGTGACCTTGCGCGACGCCACGGGCCAGCACGAATTGCGCGCGACGGGCCAGGTCGTGGTCTTCCCCGGCTTCTTCGCAGTCTATCAGGAAGGGTTTGACGACAAGGAAGAGGATGAAGACGGCCTGCTTCCCGTCCTCAAGGCCGGTGACACGCCCGCCAAGAACGCGGTCGAAGCCAACCAGCACTTCACTCAGCCACCGCCGCGTTTCTCGGAAGCCTCGCTTGTTAAGCGGCTGGAGGAACTCGGCATTGGTCGCCCTTCGACCTACGCGTCCACCATTCAGACACTGCGCGATCGCTCCTATGTGCGCGTGGAAAGCAAACGGTTTTTCGCCGAGGAATCGGGGCGGTTGCTGACCGCGTTTCTTGAACGCTTCTTTCCCAACTACGTCGCCTACGACTTCACAGCGGGGATGGAAGACGAGCTCGACACGGTTTCTGACGGGCGTGAGAACTATAAGGAATTGCTCGCGAAATTCTGGCGCGACTTCAAACCCAAGACCGAAGAGGTCATGGAGAAACTGCCGTCCGAAGTCACAGAAGTGCTGGACGAATATCTTTCCGACTATCTCTTCCCGCCGCGCGAAGATGGGAAAGACCCGCGCCATTGCCCGCTGTGCGAGAAAGAAGGGCGCGAAAACGGACGCCTGAGCCTTCGCGGTGGCCGCTTCGGCGCCTTTGTAGCGTGCCAGAACTATCCGGAATGCAAGTACACTCGCCGCTTTGCTCAACCGGGCGGGGATGGATCTGACGCCGCGGAAGACGGCCTGATGGGCGCGCACCCTGAAACCGGAGCGGAGATACATCGCAAGTCCGGCCGCTTCGGCCCCTATGTCGAAATGGAGCGCGATGAGAAAAAAGTCCGCGCCTCGATCCCGAAGGATCTCGACGATTTCAATCTGGACTGGGCAGCGAAACTGCTTGATCTGCCGCGGATCATCGGCGCTCATCCCGAAACCGGGAAAGAGATCGAAGCCGCGATTGGTCGCTATGGCCCCTACCTTCGCCACGATGGGAAATACGCCAAGCTGAATTCGACACTCGACGTGTTCGAAACCGGGATGAACGCCGCCGTCGCCTTGCTCGCCGAAGCGGCGAACCGCAAAGGCGGGGGGCGTCAGAAGGCAGAGCCGATCAAGACGCTGGGAGAGCACCCGACCAGCGGCGGCGAGATGAAGGTCATGCCCGGCCGCTATGGTCCCTACGTCACCGACGGCAGCACCAACGCGACCATTCCAAAGGACGTGAAGCCGGAAGACGTGACCGTAGAGCAGGCGATCACCTTGATTGACGAACGCGCCGCCAAAGGCCCGGCCAAGAAGAAGACACGCAAGAAAACGGCAACCAAGAAAAAGGCACCGGCCAAGAAGAAAGCCGCGGCCAAATGATCGGCACCTGGTGGCAATCGGATTGATTTTATTTCATACTTCTCAATGAGATGGAGTGAACTAAAAGGTCTTTCTGCCCGCCTCAGCGAGAAACGCAAAAAGCCGCTCGGCGTTCGTAAATCCTTTAGCATTGTGCCCTAGACCTTTCGACAGACCGGGGACCATGCCGTGATTGAAATCGAAGTCCAGAACGAGACTCACCAGAGCCAGGAGCGCATTCGATTCGCCGCTGTGCCGCGCATCGGAGAGGGCATTCGCCTTCGCGAGCCCGACGGCATCTGGGCCAGCTACGACGTTCTGGATGTGTGGTATCAGAAAGCGGAATTCGGCGATGTTTGGATGCCTTATCTGCATGTGCGGGTGACGCCGGGCGAGCTTGATGGCGTCGATTCCGAACACGGTGATGACGGCGCGTATGAAGACGAGGGTGCGTTTGCGTCTCTCGCCGGGGAGGTCGAGCCATTCAAAATCTGATCAAACGCACGACCGGCCCCAACAGGGGTTCTGGCCAAGGGAAGACGCTCAAAGAGCGGCTTAACGAGATCCCACAAGGTGATGCGCCGATGGGTGAGCCCCACAGCGTGCGTGACGCCGTTGGAGCGTCGCAAGAAGGGACCGTGACCGAACCCCACGCTGGCGCAAGCACGGACGACATTGTGGCGGCGGCGAAGGCGGCGCGCGACCATGCCAACCCGGGGGCCCGTCAGGCGAGCGCGGCCAAAGCCTGTCTCATCGTCGATGACAGCCGGGTGATCCGCAAAGTGTCGGCCAAGATTGCAAAGTCGCTCGGCTATGTCCCCATCGAGGCGCAAGACGGCGAAGAAGCGCTCGCGCGCTGCAAAAACGCGATGCCGGATCTGGTCCTGACCGATTGGAATATGCCCGAAATGGACGGTATCGAGTTCGTCCGTCGTTTGCGGGCCATTCCGACACCAAAAGCGCCCACCGTGGTGTTTTGCACCTCGAACGGGGAAGCCAAGGATATCCACGAAGGCATTGGCGCAGGCGCCGACGATTACATCGTCAAGCCGTTTGATGAGAGCGCGCTACGAGCCAAGCTGGAGAAGCTTGGGCGGGGGTGACGCCATTTCTAGTCGCGAAGGGTCTCGCTGATTCTTCGAGAAAGGGCATTGGGCTTGTCCAGTGTCGGCCAATGGGTAGCTCCGGGTAACTGCACGGAATTGATCCCACTTTCAGAAAGCCATGCCACCGAGCTTTCGGGGCAGTTGTCCGGATTGAATATGTATGTGACCAGGCCAGCTCCTTGGAGCGTTTCGCCAGGGTGCTCGTGGTCGGAAAACCGCTTGGCGTCGCAGCCCAGCTCCCAGAGCGCTTTCGGATCGGCCTTTGCGACCTCTTCAGCGTAACGCGCTAGAATGGGATCGCCCTTACTCTTCTTGGTAAGGCGAGGGAGGAACCAATCGCGAAAGCTCGCCGCTGTGACGTGTTCAGCGGCGCGACCGGAGAAATAGGCGTCCTCAGCGGTCAAATTGCCCTCGAGTGATATTACATGATTGAGGGGCGAGCCCTCTGTCAGAGCCGCTAGAGATGCAATGATCGAAGCGACTGAATGCGCGATAATCGTGTCGGCGCTGTGCGTTTTCGCCTTCTCGGCCACAAACTGGGCGAGTGTTGCCAGAGTTGTTTCTACCCCTAGTGGCTCAGCGCCAAAACCCGGAAGGTCGAGGGGAACAAGCTCATTCTGCTCGGCCAAATCGGTCGCCAGCAGCGGATCGTACATGCTGGAATTGTCGCCAAATCCAGCAATCATGAGGATTGTTGAACGGCTCACTTCACCCAGTCGAGCCCCATTTCTTCGAACACCTCTTTGTCCTCGCTCCATCCTTCGGAATGTTTGACATGCAGGTAGAGGTGCACGGTCACGCCGAGCACTTCTGAGAGCTCTTTGCGCGCGGCCTCGCCGATGGCTTTGATTTTCTGACCGCCTTTGCCCAGTACGATGGGGCGCTGCGTTTCGCGCGCGACCACGATCTGCTGATGAATTTCAAGACTGCCGTCGGGCCGGAACTTGTAGAGCTCGGGCCGGACTGCGGTGTCGTAGGGCAGTTCCTCGTGCAGCTGAGCGTACAGCTGTTCACGCGTGATTTCGGCCGCCAGCAGGCGTTCGGACGCGTCCGAAACCGGATCTTCGGGATACATCCAGACGCCTTCGGGCATCAACTTAGCGAGAGCTTCCTTCATCTCGGCCACTCCCTCTCCATCCAGCGCGGAGACGAAGAAGATCTCTTCAAAACCGATCCGCTGCGAGAGTTCTTGAGTGAGCGCCAGCAACGGCTCCTTTTTGGATTTGTCGACCTTGTTGAGCACCAATATCTTGCGTTCCGGCCGCTTCTCCAGCGCTTCGAGGATGGGCTCGAGTTCGTGGCGACGTTGCTTGATCGGGTCGACGATCAACAGGATCGCGTCGGCGCTATCCGTGCCTTCCCACGCCGCGTTGACCATCGCGCGATCGAGTCGGCGTTTGGGCGCAAAGATACCGGGTGTGTCGACCAGAATGATCTGAGCCTCGTCATGAAGCGCAATCCCCAGCATGCGCGCGCGCGTCGTTTGCGCTTTGGCCGAAGTTATGGCGACCTTCTGACCGACCAATTGATTGACTAATGTCGATTTGCCTGCGTTCGGCGCGCCGATCACCGCTACCACACCGCATTGTGTTTGGGCGTTCACATCACTCACCCGAATTCCTCCAAAAAGGCCTCCGCGGCCCGTTTTTCCGCTTCGCCTTTGCTGCTGGCGGTGCCCTTGGCCGATCCCAAAGACGGGATGCTTACTTCGACCGTAAAGCGCATGGCGTGGTCGGGTCCGCTGCGGTCAATCACCGCGTAAGTCGGCATCG
Organism: Pseudomonadota bacterium; assembly: GCA_039186235.1. Classification (GTDB taxonomy): domain Bacteria; phylum Pseudomonadota; class Alphaproteobacteria; order Sphingomonadales; family Sphingomonadaceae; genus Erythrobacter. The sequence continues at coordinate 89,618 of JBCDAE010000009.1, forward strand.
CCCGGCGATTGTGAGCGGCCCATTCCTGCAGAGCGCTTTTGGGGTGCTTGGCCTTGCCCGCGTTGCCGGCCAGTTCCTCCGCCCACAGATCGTAAACGACATCGCGCGCGGCCTCAAAGCCGTTTTCGAGGAAGCACGCGCCAATGAGCGCTTCCATAACGTCACCAAGGATGTTGTCGCTATCCGCGCCGCCGTCTTCGCGCGCCTGCTTTCCCAGTCGGATGTGATCCGGCAATCCTATGGAGCGAGCGATTCGCGCACATGTTGCGCCGCTAACCAACGCGTTGAGCCGCTGCGAGAGCTGTCCTTCAGCGGCGTCACCCGCGCGGAACAGCCAAGCGGCGACCGCAAGGCCCAAGACGCGGTCTCCCAGAAACTCCAGCCTCTGATAGTCTCCAACGGCGGCTTGGCCCGAATTGGCGGAGACGGTTCCGTTGAAACTGCCATGCGTGAGCGCGCGCAGCCACCGTTCGTCGTCCTTTACATTGAGGCCCTGTGCGTTCAGCCAATCGCGCGTTTCGCCGCTAAGGCCCTCATCATTATCTCTCATAGGGTTGTGCCAATCCTGTCCCAGCGCGCGGAGCTAAACCATGTCCACGGTTTTAGCCATTCGGCGTTGCCATCGGTCGACCAAAAGATCACACTGACGCGTCCCACGAGGTTGGCTTGGGGGACAAGGCCCACGGCGTCTCCCGCAAGGGCAGGAAAACGACTGTCTCGGGAAAAGTCCCTGTTGTCGCCCAGTACGAAAACATGTCCATCCGGCACGGTCGTGAGAGGTGTAAAGTCCCCCGGTCCCAATCCGAAATCGAGCACATCGTAAGTCACGCCGGAGGGCAATCGTTCTCGAAATCGTTTGTAGGAGCATGATGGATAGCTGCCATTGGCGGCGCGTTCGGTTCCGCTTTCTCGGCAAGGAGCGTTGGGCGTGACTTCAAAGACGAAATCGCCGATTTTCTCCTTTGAAACCGCCGCCCCATTCAAAACGATTTGCCCATTGCGCATCGTAATCGTGTCACCAGGCAACCCGATCACGCGTTTCACATAGTCGGTTTGGTCGATGGGATGTTTGAAGATCACAATATCGCCTCGCTCCGGCTCGTTGGCGAATATTCGGCCCGGAATGAGTGGAGCGCTAAATGGCAGGGAGAAGCTGGAATATCCGTACGACCATTTCGTCGCGATCAGAAAGTCGCCGTGCCACAAGCGGGGCAGCATGCTCTCCGAAGGGATGGAAAAAGGCGCGATTACGAAGCTGCGCAGGATAAGCACCGCCAAAACCAGCTTCACCAGAAACCAGGCAAAGCTGAGTGGGCTATCGCCTTTTTGCGCGTCCTCTTCATCTATGGGTTTGCTGGCGAGCGAGGGCATCGCAGCGTTTGAAGATTCTGAAGAAGGATTGGTTTGGGGGTTAACATCCATCGAAAGCATCCTTAGGCGCGCAAATTGTGACACGCAAAGGGGATTGGTCGATCATGGTACAACGCGCGGAGGTGATGACTCGGGCCTTGGAGAAGGTACGCTCGATGCCTTCCAGGCCCCTTAAAGAGCTCTTTGCGCAAGATCCGAATAGAGCTGAGGCCTTCACACAGCGTCTCGAATGGCCGGGCGTCGAGGGTGAGGTCAGCGGAATGCGTGTCGACTTTTCGAAAACCCATTTGGATGGCCCTATGCTCGATGCGTTCGAGGAGCTTGTCGAGGCGGCGGGCTTCGTTGAAGCGCGCGAGGCGCTGTTCGATGGGCAAGTTGTGAATGTCACCGAAGGACGCCCGGCCAATCATGGCGCGCTGCGGGGCAGCGGCAGCGACGCTGACACCGAAGAAGCGGCGGCGCTTTTACGGCGCATGGGCATGCTAGTGGAGGCCATCCACGAAGGCGCCTTCGGAGACGTAAAGCACCTGATCCATATCGGGATCGGAGGATCAGCCTTAGGCCCGGCCTTGGCTATCGACGCGTTGACCCGCGATCTCGCCAAGGTCGACGTGCATGTCGTCTCGAACATTGATGGGTTAGCGCTTGAGCAAGCCTTTGCGGCGTGCGATGCGGAAAAAACCCTGATGGCGGTCGCATCAAAGACGTTCACAACAACCGAAACGATGACCAACGCTCGAAGCGCTTTGGCGTGGTTGGAGCGCGAAGGTGTGGCCGATCCAAGCGGGCGGGTAATCGCGCTGACGGCGAACCCGGAAAAAGCTGTTGAGTGGGGCGTCGATGAGACGCGAATCCTGCCCTTCATGGAAAGCGTCGGAGGGCGGTACTCGCTTTGGTCCAGCATCGGTTTCCCCATCGCGCTGGCGATTGGAATGGAGGAGTTCCAGGAATTCCTCGCCGGTGCGCAGGCAGTAGACACTCATTTTCGCGAAACGTCAGGCCGAGCTAACGCGCCCCTGCTCGCCGCTTTTGCCGACCAATATTACGCGCGCGTTCGTGGGTGCCAAACGCGCGCCGTTTTCGCTTATGACGAGCGATTGGCGCTGTTTCCGAGCTATCTCCAGCAATTGGAAATGGAGTCGAATGGCAAGAGCGTGACGGTGGAAGGCGGTCCAGTCAGCGGACCGACCGCGCCGATCACGTGGGGCGGCGTTGGCACGGATGCGCAGCACGCCGTGTTCCAACTGCTGCACCAAGGCACGCATCTCGTGCCCGTCGATTTCATCGCCAGCGTGGCGCTAGGTGACGCCTTGGACCCCGTCCACCATCGCATTCTCTTGATGAACTGCCTTGCGCAAGGCGCGGCGCTGATGGCGGGAAAGCCAAACTCCAAGGACCCCGCGCGCGCCTATCCCGGCGATCGGCCCTCGACCACGTTCCTTCTCGACGATCTCGACCCCGCCACTCTGGGTGCGCTGATCGCCTTTCACGAACACCGCACCTTCGCCAACGCGGTCCTGATGGGAATCAACCCGTTTGATCAGTTTGGCGTGGAGTTGGGCAAGGATATCGCCAAGCGGATCGACGCGGGCGAGGGTGAGTTTGATCCGAGCACACAGGCGCTAATGGAAGCGGCGGGGTTGCGGTAGTTTCCGAATTGCTTTGACTTTTTGCAGCGCAGCAACCATTTGGGCGTCAACACGAAGCGCGATCTTGCCAGCGTGAAGCGGTGGCTCTGTACAACAACCGCCCCGGCAGCGCTTCACATACCCTAAAAACTTCCCAATTCACGCGGGCGGTCTCAAACCCCGCGCTTCGCACGCCCATTTTTCGCGTGCGCGTCGCACTTTTTGCGAGTTTACATGACACAGTTTTCCGATCTCGGGCTTTCGCAGCCCGTTCTTCAGGCTCTTGATCTCAAGGGCTATTCCACTCCCACGCCGATCCAGGAACAGGCCATCCCGCCTGTGCTGGAGGGTCGCGATCTGCTTGGCATTGCGCAAACGGGAACCGGCAAAACCGCCGCGTTCATGCTGCCTGGCATCGATCGTTTGCGCGAGGCTGACAATCGTATCCCCTTCAAATCCTGCCGCATGCTGGTGTTGGCGCCGACCCGCGAGCTGGCGGGGCAAATAGCCGCCAGCGCCAAGGATTACGGCGCGCTGGCCGGGCTTAAAGTGCAGTCGATTGTTGGCGGCACCAGCGTCAACAAGGATCGCAACAAGCTTCATCGCGGGACCGACATTCTGGTCGCGACCCCCGGCCGTCTGCTCGATTTGATCGATCAGAAAGCGTTCAACCTGTCGGGTGTCGAAGTGCTCGTGCTCGACGAAGCCGACCAAATGCTTGACCTTGGCTTCATCCACGCGCTGCGTCGGATCAACCAATTGGTGCCCAAAGAGCGCCAGACGCTGTTTTTCAGCGCGACCATGCCCAAGCAAATCCGAGAGCTTGTCTCTGGCTATTGCACCAATCCCGTGCAGGTCTCGGTGACGCCGGAAAGCACGACCGCTGAGCGGATCGAACAGTTTCTCTTCATGGTGCAGCAGGATGAAAAGCCCGCTCTGCTTGAACTGGTGCTTTCGGGCCGCCACCGCGTGCCCGGAGAGTTTGACTTGGTGCTGATCTTTGCGCGGACCAAGCACGGCGCGGACCGTATCGTGAAGAAGCTTAGCCGAGCCGGCATCCAGGCCAACGCCATTCACGGGAACAAGACGCAGGGTCAGCGCCTGCGCGCGCTCGATGAATTCAAACGTGGGAAAACCAAGATCCTTGTCGCGACCGATGTTGCGGCGCGCGGAATCGACATTCCGGGCGTATCGCACGTTATCAACTACGAACTGCCCAATGTTCCCGAGCAATACGTCCACCGCATTGGCCGCACCGCGCGGGCTGGGCGAGACGGCGTCGCGATTGCCTTTTGCGCCGAAGATGAGCGCGCGTATCTCAAGGACATTCAAAAGACGACCGGCGCGAGCCTCGACCGGTTGGATTTGCCAGAGAATTTCCGAGCGGTCGTCGAAGGCGTGGGCCCCACTAAGCCGCCCCCACGCGGGCAAACGCGCGTCTCGAAAAAGAAGATCAAGCCGAGGCCGGCGGGCGCAAGCGGCTCGGACACGCCCTCGAAGCGCAAACCGCCCGCTAAACACACGGCTCGTAAGGGACGCCCTCAAGGAAAAGCTCAAGGTGGTCAGCCTCCACGCAGCGGTCGAGGAAACCGTAGAGGGCCCGGTGGGCGTCGTCCGCGTTCAGGCGGTGGAGGAGGCCGCTCCTAAGTCTTGGATTTGCTGAGGTGCGCCTTACCCGATTTTTAACCATGTGAGCCTAACCCCTTCGGCAAACGACGGGAGCAAAGGCGCGCAACATGATCCGGACAGAAACCACGCTGGTCATAGGCGCGGGCGCCAATTGCGAAATCGAGATGCCCGACGGCACCGAGCTTTTGACTCGCATCGCCGCCGGCTTCGACTTCGATCGTTTAGGCAGCCAAGTCCAAACGCGCGACATGGTCGCCTTGGCTGAGATTTTCGAGGCAAACGCGGAGCGCCTAGGCACGACCTATGAGGCGCTTCTCGAAGCCGGCAAAACGATCAAGCAGGCGAGCCGTGTCACGACTTCGATCGACGCGGTGCTGGAACAATATGGCAGCGACAACGCGAATGTGATCGCGGTCGGAAAGATCGCGCTCGCCTACTACACGCTGCAGGCGGAATCGAAGTCCACGCTTGCAGTTGAGCCGCGCGACGCGGGCGATTTGCCATTGCGCGGGACAGAGAACTGGCTGTTCCAGCTGGGTCAATTGATCACCAAAGGCGTACCGCGTGCGCAGGCCGAACAGTGTTTCGATAAGCTCAGCCTTGTGTGCTTCAATTATGACCGCGCCATAGAGCATTACATGCCCTGGGTGCTGACCATGGCGTTCGGCATGCCTATGGACGAAGCGCGTGAGCTGGTGAGCACGCACCTGCGTATCGTTCATCCTTACGGAAGCCCAGGTTCCTTGCCTTGGAACCCCGGTGCTGGGCAAACGTGCGAATGGGGCGACGAAACGCCGGAAGACTGGCTGGCCGTAGCCAAGGGTATTTACACCGCGTCCGAACGCACGCGGGATAAACGCTTCTCCAGCTTCTTGATGGCCGAAATCGCTTCGGGACGGCGCCTTGGCTTTTTGGGTTTCGGTTTTGACCCCATGAACACATCGATGCTGTTTGACAGGGTGCTCGATCACGATCCCGACGTGATGGTTGCGCTGACCGGCATTGGGGACGGCACCAAGAAGGCGGTCCATTACCTTCTAAAGCGCAACACCGGGGTGCGCGATCCGGACTTGATCACGATTGCCGACTGCAAGGCGTATCAGCTTTTGCAGGATAACGGATTGTTTCTCGAAACCTGACGGTTGGCACGGGGCTGTAACGCGACCATATCTCGCTCCGAATAAGGAACGGGAGGCACACAGTTATGCCTGGAACGCAGTACGATTTTGATCTCTTCACTATTGGTATTGGATCTGGCGGAGTGCGCGCCAGCCGGGTCGCGGCCGCGCATGGTGCCCGCGTGGCGGCGGCGGAAGAGTACCGCGTCGGGGGAACCTGCGTGATCCGAGGCTGTGTGCCGAAGAAGATGCTCGTTTACGGCGCGCATTTCGCCGAAGATTTGGAAGACGCCAAGCAGTTTGGCTGGGACATCCAAGGCAAGAGCTTTGACTGGGTCCGCCTGCGTGACATTGTCCAAAACGATGTCACACGGCTTGAAGGTCTCTACGGCGAAACGCTGTCCAATCACGACGTCACTGTTTTTGAAGAACGCGCGGAGATAACCGGCGAGCACGAAATTACCCTGGCCAGCGGCAAAGTCGTCACCGCCAAATATATCCTCATCGCCACGGGCGCGAAGCCGCATATGCCCGAATTCGAAGGCAACGAGCACTGCATCACTTCAAACGAAGCGTTCCATCTCGAAGACGTGCCCAAGCGAATCCTGATCGCCGGTGGCGGCTATATCGCCAACGAATTCGCGGGCATCTTCAACGAGTTTGGCAGCAAGGTCACGATCGCCAATCGCTCCGACGTTATCCTGCGCGCTTACGACCCTGCTTTGCGCGATCGGCTGCTCCAGATCAGCCTGATCAAGGGCATCGACTTTTGCTTCAACGTGCAATTTGAGTGGGTCAAGAAGCAGGACGATGGGACTTTGTTGGTCAAGATGACCAACGAAGATGAGCGTGTCTACGATCAAGTCATGATCGCCACGGGCCGTGTCCCGAATACCGAAGGGCTGGGCTTGGAGAAGGTCGGCGTGGAACTGGGCAAGGGCGGCGAAATCAAGGTCGACGCCTTCTCCAAGACCAATGTGGACCACATTTACGCGGTCGGCGACGTGACCGACAGAGTGCAACTGACCCCGGTGGCTATTCGCGAAGGTCAGGCCTTTGCCGACAGCGTGTTCGGCTCTGGCGAACCCTACGCGGTGGACCATTCGTGCATTCCCAGCGCCGTTTTCAGCCACCCGCCTATTGCCGCTGTGGGCATGACCGAGGGCGAGGCCCGCAACCGGCTGGGCAATATCCGTGTCTACCAATCCGACTTTCGCCCGATGAAGAACGTCGTCGCCGGCCGCAGCGAACGCGGGCTTTACAAGATGGTGGTCGACGCGGCTAACGACCGGATCGTCGGCGTGCATATGATTGGGCCCGAAAGCCCTGAAATCATGCAAGCGGCAGCGGTTGCGGTGAAAGCCGGCCTCACCAAAGCGGACTTTGACGCGACCACAGCTATCCACCCGACCATGGCCGAAGAACTGGTCCTGCTGAAGTAACGCTTAGGCCGCGAAGCGCGCGGGTGAGAACACTCCGGGCGTCACCCCAGCCTCAACCAAATCAGGAGGCCAAGGCTCTCCGGTAATGCAGCAGGTGGCCAGACGAGAAAGCGCCGCTGACGTCTGGAATCCGTACCCGCCTTGGCCTGCGCACCAGAAGAAGCTGGATGCCTCCGCGGCCTCTCCAATGACGGGGCGTTCGTCGGGGGCAAAGCTGCGCAAGCCCGCCCAAGAATGCGCGATGCGGTGTATTGCAAGGTCGGTGGCGTTGACGATGCGGTCGGCGGCGACGGCGATGTCCAGCTCTTCAGCCGTGGCGTCGCAGGGCGCGCTGGGTGTCTGATCCATCGATGAGGCGAGGAATTGCGTTTTCCCCTCGGGCAGCATGTAAAATCCTTTGCCGACGGTCTTAACGAATGGCCAGCGCGACACGTCGGTGTCGGGTGGAGCGGCAAAGCTGATGACCGTCCGGCGGCGCGGTTCGAGGCCGATGGGTTGCACTCCTGCGAGGCGCGCAATTTCATCTGCCCAAGCGCCTGCGGCGTTGACGATTTTGGGGGATTGGAAGGTGTCGGAGGGGGTGTGAAGTTCCCAAAGGTTGCGCGTGTGAGCGATGGAGAGAACTTTGGCGCCGGTCACCAGCTCGCCCCCGGCGGCGCGCAAATCGGCGAGGTGGCGCTGGAGCATCGCGTCGGTGTCGAGCTTGAGCGAGCCGGTGTCGAGGATCGCCCGGTGCGCCGCCTCTGGCCCCACCTTCAAAACGGGCGCAACCTTCTGAATCTCTTCGCCTTGTAGGATTTCAAACCGCGCGCCGTAGCGCTGGTGCACCTGCGCCAGAGCCTCGAAAGCCTCGGCCTCATCCGCGCGCGCGATGTGCAAAGCGGGCTGCACGCTCGCAATCGGCGCGCCCGACGGGCCCTCCATCTCCAGAAACTCGGGCAGGCTCGCCGCGGTTAACGCGCGCACCGTGTTTTCGCCGAGACCAAAATGCGCAAACGCCACGCTGCGGCCCGACGCGTGGTATCCCGCCGCGCTCTCCGCCTCCAGCACCACCACCTTCATCGATTTCGATAGGCGCGCCGCCAGCGAAAGCCCGGCAATCCCGGCTCCAATCACAAGGCAATCCGCGTGCGGCATCCAAGGTCTTCCTTTCGCGCGCACGTTGACGCCTGACGCCGCCTAAGGCAACGACCCGTCAAGAGATCGAGAGGAGCCCCCATACGTGTCCGCCAATATCGCTGAAATGGAACGCCGCCGCCAAGCCGCTCATCTGGGAGGCGGGCAAAAGCGCATCGACGCGCAGCACGCCAAAGGCAAGCTGACCGCGCGCGAACGGCTCGACGTGCTGCTTGACGAAGGCAGCTTCGAAGAGGTCGACACCTATGTCGAGCACGATTGCATGGATTTCGGCATGGAAGACCAGCGTATCCCCGGCGATGGCGTGGTCACCGGCAGTGGCACGATCAACGGTCGCCTCGTCTACGTGTTCAGCCAGGATTTCACCGTCTTCGGCGGATCGCTGTCGAAGCGTCACGCGGAAAAAATCTGCAAGATCATGGACACCGCAATGAAAGTCGGCGCGCCCGTAATTGGTCTCAACGATTCAGGCGGCGCGCGCATTCAGGAAGGCGTGGCGTCCTTGGGCGGCTACGCCGAGGTGTTTCAGCGCAACGTCCTCGCCAGCGGCGTCGTGCCGCAGATCAGCCTCATCATGGGGCCTTGTGCGGGCGGGGCGGTGTACAGCCCCGCGATGACCGACTTCATCTTCATGGTGAAAGACAGCTCTTATATGTTCGTCACCGGGCCGGACGTGGTGAAGACGGTCACCAACGAGGAGGTCACGCAGGAAGAGCTGGGCGGCGCGATCACGCACACGACCAAGACGAGCGTCGCCGATATCGCTTATGAAAACGACGTCGAGGCGCTGCTCGCGACGCGGCGGTTCTTCGATTACCTGCCGCTTTCCAACCGGCCCGAGGCGACCGGCGAAATGGGTCCGGAAATTCCAACGGGCGATCCGTGGGATCGCTTGGAAGAATCGCTCGACACGCTGATCCCGGACAACCCGAACCAGCCTTACGACATGCACGAGGTGATCAAGAAGACGCTCGACGAAGGCGAGTTCTTCGAGATCCAACCCGCGCACGCGGCGAACATCATTTGCGGCTTTGGCCGGGTCGAAGGGCGCACCGTGGGCGTGGTCGCGAACCAGCCGATGGTACTGGCGGGCGTGCTCGATATTGCCTCGTCCAAGAAGGCGGCGCGCTTTGTGCGCTTCTGCGACGCGTTCGAGATCCCGATTGTCACCTTTGTCGACGTACCCGGCTTCCTGCCCGGCACGGCGCAGGAAATGGGCGGCATCATCAAACACGGCGCGAAGCTGCTCTTCGCCTACGCCGAGGCGACCGTGCCCAAGATCACCATCATCACCCGCAAGGCCTATGGCGGCGCGTACGACGTGATGGCCTCAAAGCACCTGCGCGGCGATTTGAACTACGCCTGGCCCACCGCCGAAATTGCCGTGATGGGCGCGAAAGGCGCGGTGGAGATCATCTTCCGCCAAGACCGCGACGATCCGGACAAAATTGCCGAGAAAACCAAGGAATACGAAGACCGCTTCGCTAACCCCTTCGTGGCCGCGCAGCGCGGCTATATCGACGAGGTGATCCACCCGCACTCCACGCGGCGCAGGGTGGCGCTGGGGCTGCGGAAGCTGCGGAGCAAGCGGTTGGAGAACCCTTGGAAGAAGCACGATAATATTCCTTTGTGATGGCTAAACAGCGATCAGATGCAACTTACATCGCATTCTTTTTAGTTGTGCTGACGGTTGCGATAATCGCCTTTGTCGATCCATTCGAGACGTTGTCACCATCGCGTCGGGCCATTGGGGGGCTCGCAATTGGACCCCTATCGATATGGTACGCATATCGAGGTTTGCAGAGAGGCGCTTTCCCTGAGCTGTTGCGGAGTAATCGGAAGGATAGTCCACTTCAGTATTGGTTCTGCTTCGTCGTCTTTGCGATCACGGGGTTCGCGTCGACGTTACTTGGCGCAAGAACGCTGTTGGATTTATGAAATGAAACTAGGCGGCATCGAGCAAGGCCGTCACCCCGGCGAAGGCCGGGGTCCAGAATTGGACCGTCGCAGGCTGGATTCCGGCCTTCGCCGGAATGACGAGGTGGAAAAAATGAAACTAGGCCGCATGAACCACGTGGGATACGCCACGCCTTCGATTGCCGATTCCATCGCCCATTATCGCGACGTCATGGGCGCGACGAAAATCCATGAGCCGTTCGATCTTGAAGCGCAGGGCGTCAAAGTCTGCTTTGTCGACACGCCCGGAGAAAACGGCACCGAAGGCACCCAGATCGAGCTCATCGAACCGCTCGGCCCTGACAGCCCGCTTAGCGGCTTTCTCGACAAGAACCCGCTCGGCGGGCAGCATCACGTGTGCTTTGAAGTGCCCGATATCGAAGAGGCGCGCGCCGAGTTCGAGGAGATGGGCAAGCGCATCCTGGGCCCCACGCGCATCGGCGCGCACGGCACGCCGATCTTCTTCGTCCACCCCAAGGATATGCAGGGGATGCTGACCGAGATCATGGAAACGCCCAAGGACGACGCGCACTGGTCGAACTGATCCCGAACCGCTTCGCTATCAAAAGAACGTAGCGCGTCGTAACGCCCTTGCGGTTATGCCCCGCGCACGGCACACTCCGTTGCGAATGAAAACCAGACGACACTCACACACCCTTGGGAGAGACAAGTGAGCTACGAACATATCCGCGTTGACACCGATGGCCCCCTGACCACGATCACGCTGAACAAGCCCGACCGTTTGAACGCCATGGCACCGCAAATGGCGGACGAAATCGCGCAGGTCTTTTACGATCTGGGCGACACGCGCGCGGTGCTGATCACGGGCGAGGGCAAGGGCTTTTGCTCGGGCGCGGATCTTTCGGCGCGCGGCGATGGCAGCGCGCTCGGCTCCAAAGGCGGCTCGCACCAGGCGCTTTCCCAGCATTACAACCCCGCGATCAGCCAGATCCTGCGCGCTGAAGTGCCGGTGATCTGCGCGGTTAACGGCCCGGCGGCGGGCGTGGGTTGCAGCCTCGCGCTCGCGGCGGATTTCACCATCGCGGCGGAGAGCTCTTACTTCTTGCAGGCCTTCGTCAATATCGGCCTCGTGCCCGATGGCGCGTCGACCTGGCTCATCGCCCGCGCGATTGGCCGCGCGCGCGCCACGCGCATGATGATGCTGGGTGAGAAGATCAGCGGCAAGCAGGCCGAAGAGTGGGGCCTGGTCTACAAATGCGTCGCTGACGAGCTGCTTATGGACGAAGCGCGCGCTTTGGCGGAAAAGCTCGCCAACGGGCCGACGGTCGCGATCAAAACGATGAAGCGCAACATCAGCATCGCGCTCGATGGCAACGTTACCGAAGTGATGTTGGCCGAAGCCGAAGGGCAACGCGTCGCCGGCGCCACGGCGGACGCGATGGAAGGCGGCATGGCCTTCCTGCAAAAGCGCAAGGCCGAATTCAAAGGAGCCTAGCTCTCAATCGACGCTACGGATTATGCCCCCGGTGGACCTTCCACCGGGGGTTTTGTGTGATAAGAGCCTCCCGATGACTGACAAACCGACCCCGCCAACCCCCGCCGATTGGAACGCTCTCGCTGACAAGGAAGTGAAGGGGCGCGACCTCACCTGGGACACGCCCGAGGGCTTCCCGATCAAGCCGCTCTACACAGCGGAAGATCACGCAGGGTTTGATCCGGGTCTGCCGGGCTTCGCGCCGTTCACGCGCGGGGTGAAGGCGAGCATGTACGCGGGGCGCCCGTGGACGATCCGGCAATACGCTGGGTTTTCGACCGCCGAAGAGTCCAACGCCTTCTACCGTCGCAATCTGGCGGCGGGGCAAAAGGGTCTTTCGGTTGCGTTCGATCTGGCCACCCACCGAGGCTACGATTCCGATCACCCGCGCGTCGTCGGCGATGTCGGCAAGGCGGGCGTGGCGATCGATACGGTCGCGGACATGGAAGTGCTGTTCGATCAGATCCCCTTGGACGCGATGAGCGTTTCGATGACGATGAACGGCGCGGTCATCCCGGTGATGGCGTTCTTC
>JBCDAE010000010.1:0-94516 GCA_039186235.1 Pseudomonadota bacterium
AACGCATCACGTCCTCGATGAACATCTTGTCGCCGTTCCACTCGTCCCACTTTTCGAGGTTGAGCGAGGAGAGGCAGCACACCGCGGTGCGATCGTTTCCGAGGTGATCGATGCCGGTCGGCAGCGTGATTTCACTACACAGGTTCGAGGTCGAAACCTTAAGGCCGAGATCACGGTGATGCTTGGGCATCATGCGGTTCACGGTGTCGTTGAAGACGATGTAAGGTTCGCCGGTTGCGAGGCGGGTTTCGACCAGCTTCTGGAACAGCGAACGCGCGTCGACTTCGCCGCGCACATCGCCCGTCTTGGGCGATTTGAGTTCGAACTTGTCGCCGTTGCGCACCGCTTCCATGAACTCGTCGGTCACCAGCACCCCGTGGTGGAGATTGAGCGCCTTGCGGTTGAAGTCGCCCGAAGGTTTGCGAATTTCGAGGAATTCCTCGATTTCGGGGTGGCTGATGTCGAGATAGCACGCCGCCGAACCGCGCCGCAGCGATCCTTGCGAAATCGCCAGCGTCAGACTGTCCATCACCCGCACGAACGGAATGATGCCGCTGGTCTTGCCGTTGAGGCCAACGGGCTCGCCAATGCCGCGCACATTGCCCCAATAGGTGCCGATGCCGCCGCCTTTGGAGGCGAGCCACACATTCTCGTTCCACGTGCCGACGATGCCGCCAAGGCTGTCCGACACCGAGTTGAGGTAGCAGCTAATGGGCAGGCCGCGCGACGTACCGCCGTTCGACAGAACGGGGGTCGCAGGCATGAACCACAGGTTCGAAATGTAATCGTACAGGCGCTGCGCGTGATCCTGATCGTCGGCGTAAGCGTCCGCGACGCGCGCGAAAAGATCCTGAAACTTCTCTCCGGGCAGCAGATAACGGTCGATCAGCGTTTCCTTGCCAAACTCGGTGAGGTTGGCGTCACGCGCTTCATCCATCTTGATGTTGAAGCGGCGATCGTTGACCTTCTTGCTATCGGAGCTCGCGGCTTCCTTGGCCGCGGCGGCCACTGCGTTGCCGAGCGCTTCCGCGCCTTTGGCCGCAATCAGTTCTTCGCTTCCAGCGTCGGACTTTGCCATGTCTATCGCCTTTTCGTTGCTCGCTTCGGTCTCGGTCAGGACGTCCGCTGTGTCTGTTTCGCCTGGCACGCTGTCACTCGCCTTAAAATCCATCAATCGCACCCATTCATCGCACGAGATAGAACGTCTGGTAAACACCAATGTTCCAACTCTGTTCTCAACACCTTGTCGACAGCCTTGCCCCCTGTTTCGTCCACCCCGGAGCGAATCCTCAGGGTTTCGACAGGCTTGTCCGCCGAGTTCTCCACCGTCCTCGGGGGCCTTGCGTTGAGCGACTCTTCTCCTGTCAGCGCCGACACACTTTAGCAGTGAGGCGCCGGAGAAATCACCAAAGCTTGTGGGGTCCCCGCGAACCGAACCACTAGATACTGAATCGAGCGCGGACTCTCGTCAACGGGCTTTTAACCATGATCGCGACGATTTTCGCTCTGTGCTGCAGTGCAACATAGCCGCGACGCGTGGTCAAAGCTTGAGTCGCGAGTTGCGCAACCCCCAAATTGAATCTGTGAAGAAAAATTTGGTGATTGAATCATGTGAATCAATCCTTGAATCTTTCGCCAACGCGATTGCAATTTTGTTGCGTTGATGGGCCGATTTGTTCGCGCCGTCGTAACGGCAACCGGCCCGTCTCTGCGTGTTGGACGCGAGCGTCGCTTATTCAGCCGCTTCGCGCTGGTTCGCGCCCACACCGCGCGCGTGATTCGCGATTTCATCGGCGAATTGATCCACCAGTTCGAGCGGGAAATCGTGGCCCCAGCCCGGCACCGTGACCAAGCGGGCGCCCGGGATCGCCTCTGCGGTCGCCTCACCGGCGGCGAGCTTCACCAACGGATCGTCTTCGCCGTGCATCACCAAAGTCGGCGTGGTGACCGAACCCAAGCGCTGGGTGCGGTCGCCATCGTCGATGATCGCCGCCAATTGGCGCGGCAGGCCCATCGGATAGACGCTGCGCTGCACGCTGGCGCGCACGCGTTCGCGTGCAAAGTCCTCATCGCGTGGGAAACCAGGGCTGCCAATCGCGCGCAGGACATTCATCCCGTGCTCCACCAGAACCTCTTCCTCAAGCGAGCCCGGGCGCTTGGTCAGCGCCTGCATGGCGGCCTTGTCCGCTGGCGGGATTTTGGCGCTACCGGTGGTCGACATGATCGAGGTGAGCGACATCAGCTTTTCACGGTGGTTGATCGCGAGAAGCTGGCTGATCATCCCGCCCATCGAAGCGCCCACGGCGTGCGCCTTGTCGATCTCAAGAGCGTCAAGCAGGCCCGCCGCATCGTCCGCCATCGCACTTAGCGAATAGGGCACTTTGGCTTTCCAGCCGATCCGCGCGCGCAGCAATTGCCACGCGAAATGCGGGGGCTTGGCCTCGCCCATCTTCTGGCTCAATCCGATGTCGCGGTTGTCAAACCGCACCACGTGAAAGCCACGATCCACCAGCGCGTCGACAAATTCGATCGGCCAGTGGATCATCTGCACGCCCAGCCCCATCACCAGCAAAATGGTCTCGTTCGAGCGCTCGCCAGCTTCTTCGTAGAAAATCTCGGTGCCGGTGATCGGCGTTACAACTTTGGGCAATGGGGTCTCCGTCTCTCACTTTCGTTTGACACGCAGACTAAGGAGCGCGGGGGAGGCGTCAAGCGTTGGGCGCGCAAACCGCCCCGCCTCGCCAAACGCATGGAGCGCTGGTTCAGCGGGGCGGCCACCCCGTCCACCGCCAACGGTCAAGGGGAAAGGGGCTGCTAACCCCCGAGGACGAGGAAGTCGTCCTCCGCCGCGCTGGACGCGATCCGGGCACGCTCTGACTGTGCAAGATTGCGCGACAACTCATCATACTGCGCGCGGGTTTCGGCGAAGATGATGTTCGCCAGGAAGCGACGCTCCTGCACATTGTAAACGGGCGCCTCCGCGAGCGTCTTGAGACGCTTCACGGCGCGTATCGCCATGCGTTCAGCGGCCCAATCCGCGCTGTTCGACAGAGTCTTCAGCTTCTCAGCCCGTCCATCCTCACCCAGTTTGAAGGCCACCTGCACGACGCCGGTATCGGGAACGATCGCGTTCCGGCTTGGCGCGCGCTCAAGCGCGTTATCAAGCTGGCGCGAAACATCTTTCTGCCACTGCTTCATTTCCGGCATCGAGGTCACTTCGATGGGCGTTGCATTGCCCGCCAAGGCAGGGCTGGCGGCGAGCGGGGTTAGGGCGCCCAATGCAAGGGCGCAAAGGGCAGAATGAGGAAGGTGGGTACGGTCACGTTTTAGCATTGGATCATCCTCCAGGTTACATTTCGGGATGATCGGCCGGTCAGCGTTGAGCAGCAGGGCATCAGCCCATACCCGCTAGCGCTCGGCTTGGTGGGTCGATCCGACGTCTTCGGCCTTCGGGGGTGTGGCCTTTGACGTCACCGGAATCATGCCAGCACGCAATTTTAGAGCAATGTGTAATCGATATGCGAACGTTTGTGTCGTTCAGAAGGGGTGAGACGACGACAAACGAACAACTGGCGACGACGAAGGGAAAACGCCGTGAACAGCGTGATCGCTATTCGGCGCGCCACTCGGGGCCGCTGATGAGGAAATCCTGCGCGTCGAGTTGATCGAGCACGCCGTCCTCTTCGGCCAGAAGGCGCAAGGGCACGACCGCGACGCTTACGCCGTTCTGCGCGCTCGCCTCGGTGATCATCCCCGTCCATTGGTCGCGGATCTGCGTGCCGACTTCGGGGTCCGCCCAAGGCCAGCAGGTGCCGAGCGCGATTTCGAGCGGGTTTTGCATCACGCCCACGACATCAAACTTGGTCCAGTCGCGCCCGCGCCGCTCGATGATCTCCGGTCCCGCTTCGGTCGCCGTCATCGCGGCTTCGAGGCAGGGTATATGGCTCGCGGGATCGGCTTCGGAGAGGTCATCCAGCAAATCTTCGCCGCGAAACCGCTCGGGCCGGATAATCGGGATATCGGCCTTCTTGGCCGCCTTGCGCACGATATCGGTGGCGTCGTCGCTGAGCGTGTCGTCGTCAAAATCGAGCTGGCGCGCGAGCAGGTTGAAACTGGTGATCAGGAACGAGCCGCGATCATAGTCCTTGTCGTATTGCTCTTCTAGCGCAGCCAGCCGCGCGCGCTGGGCGGTGTCGAGATAGTCGCCCGCCACGGTCTTGTCGGGCAATTTGGTAAAGCGCCCGCCGCGAAAGATCAGGCGGAAAAAATCGCCCGGTGAAAACTTGGGCCGCGCGCCGATAATGACGCGGTCCGCTTCCGAGGTCGCCTCTTTCAGGCGATCGGGCTGCCAAGGCGTGACCTTGGGCACCCGCCGAATTTCGCCGACCAGAATGACCGTCCCGCTGTTGGTATCAATAGTCCACATAGGCGCGCCGGAGCGCTGCGCGGTGACGATGATGGCGTTTTGGGCCGCATCCTCTGAAGGTTCAGCCTGCTGAGCCGACGCCGCGTTGGTTACGAGCGCAGGGACGATAAGCGACAAACCCATTGATGCTAGAATTCGCATCCGATGCCTCTAGCGAGCTAAGCCTTGCTTAGACCTGTACCGAAAACCGAAGCGCGGCGAATCCGGCCCAAATGATCGAGGATCTTCAGGCGCCTCAGCGGAATGCCAGAGTAGAGGTCTTCGGTCACTCTGCCGCCCGAACGTACAATCCGAATGTAGACGTACTGCCTACGTTTGAAGTTGGTCTCGAAGCGGGCATGAATGCTCTCTACTTGTCTCGGATCACAGCGATTTTTCCGAAGAAAGTCAGGCAACTCTTTTGCAACAATCTTCATAGCGCCTTCGAGTCTTCGATACGCAATCGAGCCTGAATGCGCAGCCGGGTTAGGAATCTCACCCGAGGTCAGGTCGGCTTCAATCACCCCGTCAGGCATCGACCAAACAAATTGCCAGAACGGAAAATTGAAATCATCGAGTGAAAAAACGAACGAACAGCCAGATGTCAGACTGTCGAGAGCGTTGTGCACCACCGATCTAAGGACATCATGCTTCACGGCACCAGCACCGTGTCCCGTGGCTCGCTTGTCTCGTTGAGCTCCGGAAAGTCCATCGTGTAGTGCAGGCCGCGGCTTTCCTTGCGGGCCAGCGCGCTGCGCACGATCAGCTGCGCCGCTTGAAGTAGGTTGCGCAGCTCGATCAGGTCAGTCGTCACGCAGAACTGGCCGTAATAATCGTCGACCTCTTTCATCAGCAGATCGATGCGGTTCTTGGCGCGCTCCAGCCGCTTGGTGGTGCGGACGATGCCGACATAGTTCCACATGAACCGGCGGATCTCGGTCCAGTTCTGCTTGATGACGACCTCTTCGTCGCTGTCCGTCACGCGGCTTTCGTCCCACGGCAGGATGGCGGGCGGTTCGTCCAGTTGGTCCCACATCGTGAGGATGTCCGAAGCCGCCGCCTCGCCATAGACAAAGCACTCGAGCAGCGAGTTGGACGCCAAGCGGTTTGCGCCGTGCAGGCCGCTTTCGGTGCATTCGCCCGCCGCCCACAGGCCCGGTAGATCGGTGCGCGCAAACAGGTCCACCACCACGCCGCCGCAGGTGTAGTGCTGCGCAGGCACGACCGGGATCGGCTCTTTGGTCATATCGATGCCAAGGCCGATCAGCTTTTCGTAGATCGTCGGGAAGTGCTCCTTCACGAACTCGGGATCCTGGTGGCTGATGTCGAGATGGACAAAATCCAGGCCGAAGCGCTTGATCTCAGCGTCAATCGCGCGGGCGACGACATCGCGCGGGGCCAGCTCCATACGCTCGGGATCGTAGAATTTCATGAAGCGCTTGCCCGTGCGCGGATTGTAGAGTTGCCCGCCCTCGCCGCGCACCGCCTCGGTGATCAGGAAGTTCTTGACCTCCAGATTGTAAAGGCAGGTCGGGTGGAACTGCATCATTTCCATGTTGGACACGCGCGCGCCTGCGCGCCACGCCATCGCGATGCCATCGCCCGTCGCGCCGCGCGGCGCGGTCGAAAACTGGTAGACGCGCCCCGCGCCGCCCGCCGCCAAAATGGTCGCGCGCGCGGTGTGCCGTTCCACCCGGCCCGTCTCTTCGTTGAGCGCGTAGACGCCCCACACCCGGCCCGCGGCGGAGAATTGCTCGCGGTGGCGGTCGGTGATCAAGTCAATCGCGGTGCGCCCGCCCAGCATAGTGATGTTGGGTGAGGCCTCGGCGGCTTTGAGCAGCGCTTCCTGCACCGCCCAGCCGGTCGCGTCGTCGACATGCACGATGCGCCGGTGCGAATGGCCGCCTTCGCGGGTGAGGTGCAGATCGCCGCTTTCCTGATTGAACGGCACGCCCAGATCGCACAGCCGACTGATACTCGCCGGCGCGCGCTCGATCACAAACTCCACCGTTTCGCGGTCGTTCAATCCGGCGCCCGCCACCATCGTATCACGCACGTGGTTTTCAAATGTGTCCCCTGCGTCGAGCACAGCGGCGATCCCGCCTTGCGCCCACGCGGTCGATCCGCTGGTGAGCGATCCCTTGGCGAGCACGAGCACGCGCTTAGTCTCCGCTAGCTCAAGCGCGGCGGTCAGCCCGGCGGCGCCGGAGCCGACTACGATCACATCATAGGTTTCACGCGGTTCGTTCATGCGCCCGCCCATGGCCTGCGCAGCGCTGTGAGGCAAGGGAGCAGCGGGACGAAGGCGGCGAGGCTAGAGCGCGTAACAATCCAAATCGGCGGCCACGCTGACGGGGCCTGAGTAGTTCAGCGCAATCGCTTTCAGCCCATCGTCGAGCCGGCTCAGCGAGCGCTCCATATTGTGGCTCAGCACAAGGCGCGTGGGCTCGAGCGCGCTCGCCAATTCGCCAATCTCCTCGGGCGTGCGATGCAGACCGCGCGGTTGGCCGGGTTCGCCGTTGATGACGTGGTGCGCGATCAGGATATCGGGTTTGGAGCCGGTGAGATCGGTGAGAAAGCGCTCGCTCAGAAAGCTCTGATCGCTGCCCAGAACGACCGACTTGCCATCGATTTCAATCACGAAGCCAATCGAAGGCGCGGGCCCATGATGGATCGGGTGCGCGGTGACCGAATAATCGTTCGAGACGTCAAGGCCGACGGGCGGGCTTGCGCCCTCCTCCGTTGGGATGCTGCGCGGTTGGAGGAGCGGTTTGCCCTCGGTCCCGTCCAGATAGCCGCCATTGTGCGAAAACACGCCGGTTTCCTTGTCGAGCAGGCGGCGGAGAAATTCCGCTGTGCTGGGGAAGCGCGGGGCGGCGTCCGGACCGACTACCGGGAGAGGCTCGGTGCGCCCTTCAAATCCGCCGCTGTTGAGGATGCCCGCCAGATCGCCCGTGTGATCGGCGTGGTAGTGCGAGATCAGGATAGCGTCGAGGCTGGCGATGCGCGCGCCCGCTTCGGCAAAACGCAGAAAGCTGCCCGCCCCGGCGTCAATCAAAAGGCGCGGTGTGCCGTCAATCCAGAACAGGTAAGACGCCCCCGCGCGACCCGGCGCTCCGGGTCCTTCGGCAATCGGCCCGCCGCTGCCCAGCACTTGCAAGGCGGCCCCTTCGGATGGGCAGGCGGCGGGCTGTTCGGCGCGCGGGATACCCGCGTCGGGGTCTGCGGGCGAGCTTTCGGGCAGGGTGCTTTCATCCGAATAGGCCAGCCAGCCGCATCCCGAAAGCGACGCCAGCGCCAAAGCCGATAGCCATGCCCGCATTCCGCCAATCCCCCTTCTAAGCGCCGGTCCCCGTCAGCTGCACAAACACGTCTTCCAAGTCCGCCTCCCGCGTGGTCACATCCTCTATGGTCAGACCCTGCTGCTGCAGGATCGCCAGCACCTGCCCGGCCGACATCTCGTCCTTGTCATACGTGATTTCGACCCCGCGCGGGCCCGACAGTTCAACTTTGTGAAACGCCGAATGAGTCGGCGCTTCGTCCAGATCATTGGCGACGGTGACCGCCACGATCTTCTCGCGCGCCATTTCTATGAGGTCCTGCGTCGGCTTATTCGCGATGAGCTGGCCGTGATTGATGATCGCAATGCGATCGCACAATTCCTCGGCCTCTTCGAGATAGTGGGTGGTGAGCACCACGGTCACGCCTTCGCGGTTCAGCTCAGACACAAGCTCCCACAATTGCCGGCGCAGCTCCACGTCCACGCCCGCCGTCGGCTCGTCCAGAACGAGAATCGGCGGCGAATGCACCATCGCTTTGGCCACCAGCAGACGGCGCTTCATCCCGCCAGACAGAGTTCGCGCGTAGGCGTTGCGTTTGTCCGATAGGCGAACCGCTTCGAGCAATTCCTCGCTGCGGCGGAGCGCGGCTGGGATGCCGTAGAAGCCGCCCTGGTTCTCCAGCACTTCGTAAGGCGTGAAAAAGGGATCGAAGACGATTTCCTGCGGCACGATACCTATGGCGCGGCTGGCGTTGCGGCGCTGCTGGTCGATGTCAAAGCCCCAGATTTCGGCAGTGCCGCTGGTCTTGTTGACCAACCCGGCGAGAATATTGATCAGCGTCGACTTGCCCGCGCCATTGGGTCCGAGCAGGCCGAAGATCGAACCTTCGGGAACATCAAAGCTGACACCTCCGAGCGCCAGTTTTCCTTCCGAGTCCGCGCCCGTCGCCCCCTTAGGCGGCGCGTATCGTTTCGCGAGACTATCGATCCGGATCGCGGGCTGAGCGGAGGGGTCTTGAGCCATCCGCCTCGCCATAAAGAAGCCGCGACGCGGCGCAAGGCCGCTGTGTCTTCGCCGCGCGCAATCGCGTGCGCAACTTCCGCGGCAAGAACGATTGAATTTGCAAAGAACCGCTTGTATTTGGTCGGGCATGCAAACCCTCGAACGCGAAATCACCTTTGTCGATCAACGCCGTGTCAGCTGCGATGGCGCGGGCGATATCCGTGGCGGCGCGGGCTACCGGCCGGCAGCCCTGGGTCACCCGCGTGTCTTTCTTCAGATTGACGAAAGCGGCCTTGTCGATTGCGGCTATTGCGACCGACGCTTCATTCTCCGGGGCGGTCCGGCGGACAACCAAACGGAGGCCTAACGGCCCTAAGGCGGGCCATTCGGCTTGCGCGCACGCTCAGCTACGGTTCATATCGTGGGAATAGCATTAGGGGGTCGCATTACCGCGAGGGAGATTTGCACATGAAACGTACATCACGCACCCATCCACGCCACATCGCCATGGCGTTGGCCGCTGGAGTGTCGCTGTGCACAGCCGCGTCGGTGTTGGCGCAGGCGGACGTCGAAACCGAGACTTCGGAAGAAGCGCCCAAAGAAATGACCAAGGGCGAAAAGCGGCTCGCGAAACTGCTCGAAGGGCGTGAGCCGGGCGAGCCCCAGAACTGCATCCGCTCGCTTCCGACCGACAATATTCAGGCGATCGATGGCACGGCCTACGTTTTTGGGCGCGGAAACACGATCTACGTGCAAGAAACCCGCGACCCGGAGCAGATCGACGATCGCGATACGCTGGTCACCCGTCGCTTCGGCGGAGGCACACAGTTCTGCCGCCAGGACATCGCCAACACGATCGATCCGTTCACCCGCATCTTCACAGGCGCGGTGACCTTTGTTGATTTTGTTCCCTACACCCGGATCAAGGAAGACAAGGAAGGGTAGAAACCAAATCGGCCCCAGCGCGAAAAACGCCAGGGCCGATTTCTTTTTCTCTGCGTCCCCTTAAGAAAGCAGCTGAATGGGCTGCCAAGCTTAGGCGGCGGCGGCCTCGCGGACCGCAGCCATCCCATTCATCCGCGCGAGGATTGCTTCGGCTTCTTCCATGATGCCGTCGATCAGTTCCTTGCAGGTCGGGACATCGTTGATGAGACCGGCGACCATGCCGCAGCTCCACGCACCCTTATCCATATCGCCTTCCATCATGATCGAAGGATAGACGCCGGCGACTTCGGGCAGGATATCCTGGATGGTGATCGCGTCGCCCAGCTCTTTTTCCTTCTCAAGCAGACGATCAACCGCCGCGTTGGCCAGCACGCGCTCCGTGTTGCGCAGCGGGCGCATGACGAGGCGCGTGTCGAGTTCGCTTGCCGCGACAATCGCGTCTTTCACGTTCTGGTGCACGGGCGCTTCCTTCGTGGCGATGAAGCGGGTGCCCATATTCATCCCCTGCGCGCCCATCGCGAGGCTGGCGACAAGGCTGCGGCCATCGGCCATACCGCCCGATGATACGAACGGAATGTCCAGCTCATCCGCCGCGCGCGGCAGCAGAATGAAGTTCGGAATATCGTCTTCGCCCGGGTGACCGCCGCACTCAAAGCCATCAACGCTCACCGCGTCACAGCCAATGTCCTGCGCCTTCAGGGAGTGGCGCACGCTGGTGCATTTGTGGATCACCTTGATCCCGGCGTCCTTGAGCGGCGGCAACAGCTCGACCGGGTTGCGGCCAGCGGTTTCCACCACCTTCACCCCGCCATCGATGACGGCTTTCACAAGGCCGGGATAATCGGGCGGGGTCAGCGTGGGCAGAATGGTGAGGTTCACGCCAAACGGCTTGTCGGTCATGTCCTTGCAGCGCGCGATTTCGTTGGCGAGCTTTTCAGGCGTGCCTTGCGTCAGGCCAGTGATGATGCCCAGCCCCCCGGCGTTTGAAACCGCCGCTGCCATCTCCGCAAACCCGACATAGTGCATCCCGCCCTGAATAATCGGATGCTCAATGCCGAACATTTCGGTGATCGCTGTTTTCATGATGTCCTCCCGGATTCGTTTTCTTTGTCGTCTTTGACGGGGAGACAAGCCGAGAATGGGACGCGTTGCAAGCGCGGTTTTTACCAAGGGCGGGGTAACGCAGCGCGCCGTAACGTTAGCTGGCCGCCTTTTCGATTGGTCCCGTCTCGCACAGATCGCTCACCACGCAGATCGCGCATTTGGGCGTGCGCGCGCGGCACACGCGTTTGCCAAACTGGATCAGCCAAAAGTGTCCATCGGCCATCGCCCAGTCGGGCGAACGCTCTTCGAGTTGATGCGCGGTCTTGTCGGCGGTTTTGGCGTCGGTCAGGCCGATCCGGTTGCACACGCGGTGCACATGCGTGTCGACCGCGATAACATCTTGCCCGAAGGTGAAGCTCATCACGATATCCGCGCATTTGCGGCCAATGCCCGGCAGGCCCATCAAGCCGTCGCGTGTGTCGGGCACCACCCCGCCATGCTCCTCCAGCAAAGCGGTGCAGAACTTGCGGATGTTCTTTGTTTTCATGTTGTAGAGCCCGCAGGGCTTGATCGCCTCCGCGATCACCTCATCGTCGAGAGCGAGCATCTCTCCGGGCGTCTTAGCGAGCGCAAAAAGCGCTTTCGTCGCGGCGGCGGTGTTGCGATCGAGCGACTGGGCGGAGAGCATGCAGGAGACGCACGATCGGAATGCATCGGGCTGCCCTTTAGGCCCCTTGGCGTCTTTGGTGCGGCCCGGCATCGCCTTGGCCAGCGCGCGGTACACCTCTTCGACTTGCGGCTCGGACAGCATGAGACCAAAGCGCTCAAGCGGCTTGGCCGGTTCCCGTTTTGCAATCGGCGCGCACCGGGCACTGATCGCATTCGGCGCGGCGGGGGCGGCAAAAGGTCTGACCCAGCTTCTTGAGCAGTAGGTGATGCTCATCCATGTCGGCGGCGGACCATTCCTCCGGGACGATCGGCATCAGCGCGTTGTAAGTTTTGGCGGTGTCCGCCTTCGCGGGGACTACCCCCATACGCTGCATGATCCGCCGATGATGCCCGTCGATCACCATGGCGCGCCGATTGAAGGTGCTGGCGTTCATCACCCCGGCCGAATTCTTGCGCGCGACGCCGGGCAGCGTTTCGAGCCACGCCATAGCTTCGTGCGTGTCGAGATTGGAGAGATGGCGCAGGTCCACGCTGCCGCGCTCGGCGATGATCGCGTTGAGGCACGCTTTGAGTCGCTCCGCAGCCACGCTGGGGAAGGTCTGGCGCTGGAGGCGACTCTCGAGCTCGGCCACGGCCACCTCCGCGACCATGTCCCAGCTTCCAAACTCAGCGATCAGAGCGTCGGTCGAGGCGTTGGAGGCGGCCGTCTTCGTCTGCGCGCCAATCACCCCGTGGACCAGCACCCACACAGGATCACGACGCTTTTCGGATGGGCGCACAATCCGGCCAAAGCGGGCGATCAGCTGGCTTTGCGCGTTTCGCAGCGTCTCGGTGCGCGGGTCTGATCCCAGGTCGAGCTGCACGCGCGGACGTCGCGTGTTAACGCTTGAACGCGATGGAGAAGCTCACGGGCACAGCCGGCGTGATCGAAGGGAGACCCGCCAGTTCTTGGAGCGTCGCCAGCCCCTCGTTAAGCTTGAGCGCGTCGGCGTAGATGATGACCGGCTCAATCGACGTGACGAGAACTCCGTCCTCGCCGGTGCGCGTGACGGAGACTTTCGTATCGACCGGCGCTTCGACGCCCTTCACATTCAGCGTCGCTTTGAGAGGTTGAACCATGCTCTCGCCGATGGCGAGCGTCTCAAAAGCCGCCGGATCGATTTGCGCGTTGACGCTCGCGGTGGGAAATTCCGCGACTTCAAAGAAGATGTCGCGCATACGTTCGTTGCGGATGTCAACTTTCGTCTCGATCGTGGCAAGATCAATTTCGACGCTCGCCGCGCCCTCAGGCGTGACGCTGCCTGAAAGGCCGGAGAAGCTGTTCGCCTCGGCGATCTCGCCCGCCTTGACGCTAACATAGGACAGGCTGGACGCGCTCGCGTCGACGCTCCAAGCGCCTTCAGCCAGCGGTGCGGGCTCTGCCGGAGCCTGCGCGCAGGCGCCCAGAGTTACGAGAAGAGCGGCGGGGAGAAGACGAGTTGAGATCACAGCGATGCTTTCGTTTTGTCGTGCAAAATAGCGTTTATCTATAGCCAAAATGCTCTTGTCCGAAAATGGTTGCTCAATCGAGCGGCAGAAGGTCTTGTGGACGAATGAAAAGTCTTCGATTCCTTGCTTTCGGCGCGGCTACTCTATCGCTTGCGGCCTTGTCCAATGCCAGTCTGGCTCAGCCGGCGGCATCCACCAGTGCGGACATTGACGGCGCTCTGGTTCCGCTGGTGATTTTTGAAGGCGAGGAGGATCGCCGTCTCTCGCTTGAAGAGAGGCGCAAGCAGCTGGACGTTCGCGCCGCAAGTGTTGCGGTGATGCGCAATGGCGAGATTGCCTGGGCGCGCGCTTATGGCGATAGCGTCGACGAAGAGACGCTTTTTCAGCTCGCCTCGCTTTCCAAGACTGTGGCCGCCGCCGGAATTATAGCGCTAGCTTTCGAGAAAGGCGTAAGCCTCGATGAAGATATCTCTGGCAGCCTCACGGGCCTAGATCTCGAACGGCTCAACCCCGACGGCGTGCCGATCACGCTGCGCAAACTCCTTTCCCACACCAATGGGACGACCGTATCCGGCTTTCCAGGCTATCTGATGAGCGATCCCGTGCCCTCCACGCGCGAGGTCATTGAAGGAACCGGCGGAACCAACACGCAACCCGTCGTGGTCAAGCCCAACCCGGATGGCGAGCGCCGCTATTCGGGCGGCGGCTTCACCGTCGCGCAGCACTGGGCCGAAGTGGTAAGCGGCGAGGCGTTTCCGGCGGCTATGCGCCGACTGGTTCTTGATCCGATCGGGATGGAACGTTCCACATTCGCCTCGGGCACAGCCGAGAGTTTCGAGCGGAACAATGTTGCGCGGGGGTTCCAGTCTTCGGGCGACATGATCCCCGGTGGCTGGCGTATCCATCCCGAACAGGCCGCCGCGAGCCTGTGGAGCACTCCGCGCGAATATCTGCGTTTTGTGCGCGCGCTGATGATGGCGATGGATGGCGATGGATCCGCCGGCATTGATCCTGAGGTCGCGGCCGAAATGACCAAGCCCATCGCCAGCGAATATGGCCTGGGCATAGGCGTCGCCGAGATTGATGGCGCGATCCGGCTCAGCCATTCTGGCTCCAACCGGGGTTACAAATCGAACTTCATGGCATACCCCGCGACGCGCGACGCCATTATCTCGGTGGTAAACTCGGACCGCGGATTTGCGCTTGTGGGCGATATCGGACGCACCGCGAACGTCACTTACCAATGGCCCGTCCGCGCGCTTATCACCCGCAAACGCCTGGGGGCTGATAAAGAAGAGCTGCAGCCTTACCTTGGGGATTGGATGCGCGCCGGAAGCGAAAGCGTTGCCTTCACGCTCACGGCCAAACCGCCCGTCATGATTGGTTCAGCGCCCTCCGGCTTCCAGTTCACGTTAGTCAAGACGGGCGAGGCGACGTTCATTGATCCTCAGGATGGTCAAGAAGGCACCTTTGTCACCGGCGAGGCCGGAGAGATCCGCGTCACCTTCGGCGGCACGACCTATGTGAATAGCGCAAAAAACGGGGAATAGACCTTATCGCCTTACTCCCACTCAATCGTTCCGGGCGGTTTGGAGGTGTAATCGTACACCACGCGGTTGATGCCCTGAACCTCGTTGACAATCCGCGTGGCCACTTGGGTAAGGAAAGACGCGTCAAACGGATAGACATCGGCGGTCATGCCGTCGGTGCTGGTCACCGCGCGCAGCCCGCACACGCTGTCATAGGTGCGCGCGTCGCCCATAACGCCGACCGTCTTGACCGGAAGCAGCACCGCAAAGGCCTGCCAGATCGCATCGTACAGCCCTGCGTTGCGGATCTCTTCGAGGTAGATAGCGTCGGCCTTGCGAAGGATATCGCAGCGTTCCTTGGTGACCTCGCCCGGAATGCGGATGGCAAGGCCAGGCCCCGGGAAAGGATGGCGGCCGACAAAGGCTTCGGGCAAACCAAGCTCACGGCCCAGCTCGCGCACTTCATCCTTGAAGAGTTCGCGAAGCGGCTCGACCAGATCCATGTTCATGCGTTCGGGCAAGCCGCCAACATTGTGGTGGCTTTTGATCGTAACCGAAGGCCCGCCGGTGAAGCTCACACTCTCGATCACATCAGGGTAAAGTGTCCCTTGCGCGAGAAAGTCCGCGCCGCCGACTTTTTTGGCTTCCGCTTCGAACAGGTCGATGAAGGCGCCGCCGATGAACTTGCGCTTTTTTTCAGGGTCCGAAACGCCAGCCAGACCGGCCAAGAAGGTCTCCTCGGCGTCCACGGCGATCAACGGTATGTTATAGTGGTCGCGGAACAGGGTGACGACTTGCTCGGTCTCGTTGAGGCGCATCAGGCCATGATCGACATAGACGCAAGTGAGCTGATCGCCGATCGCTTCGTGGATCAGCACCGCCGCGACCGCGCTGTCGACCCCGCCGGACAGGCCGCAGATCACGCGTTTGTCGCCGACTTGCTCGCGGATCTCGGCGATCTTGGTCTTGCGGAACTCCGCCATCGTCCAGTCGCCCGCCAGCCCGCAGACATGGCGCACGAAGTTGGCAAGCAGCTTGCCACCGTCGGGCGTGTGGACCACTTCGGGGTGGAACTGCGTGCCGTAAAACTTGCGCTTTTCATCCGCGATCACGGCGAACGGGGCGCCGTCGCTGGTGGCGACGATCTCAAATCCGGGCGCGAACTGAGTGACCTTGTCGCCGTGGCTCATCCAGACCTGGTGGCGCTCGCCTTCTTGCCAGAGGCCATCGAACAGCGCGCAGGGTTTGGTCACGGTCAGGAACGCGCGGCCAAATTCGCCGCCTTCGCCCGTTTCGTGGCCAGGGCGCACTTCGCCACCCAACTGGTGGCTCATCACCTGTTGGCCGTAGCAAATGCCAAGGATCGGAACGCCGGCTTCAAAGAAACTCTGCGGGCAGCGCGGCGAGCCTTCATCGGGCACGCTGGCGGGGGAGCCAGAGAGGATAATGCCCTTGGGCTTCAGACGGCGAAACGCGTCTTCGGCCATCGAAAACGGCGCGATCTCTGAATAGACGCCAGCCTCGCGCACGCGCCGGGCGATGAGCTGTGTGACCTGACTGCCAAAATCGACAATCAGAATGCAATCGGGGATGGCGGAATCGGAGGGGAGCGCTGTCATGCGCGCCGATTACCCAACGGCGCGCCCAGCTGTCCAGCGCCTCTCCGCGTTTGTCCTCTCGGACATGGCATTTGCCGGACACCCACGCTTCCATGGAAGCACGTGATTGTGCGGCACTTGCAATGGTTCCCGGAAAACGGGCGACTTTTCTTGCGATTTTTGGAACCAATCTGGCGCTCTTCGCATTTGCACAATCATCTTGTGCAATGCACCAAGGTTTCAAATAACAACTGAAGGTCGGTCAACGGCCCGGGAAACAAACACTCTCTCCGCAAAGGATATTTGGACTATGCGTACGATCCTACCCCTTATCGCTCTGACCAGTCTGGCCGCTCCGGCTCTGGCCGAGGCTCCCGTCGCTGAAACCGTCGTGACCGTTCGTATCGACACCACCGGCCTTGACGTGAACACGAACGAGGGCCGCGCCGAGCTTGAAGCCCGCATCGACGCGAAGCTCGAGGAAGCCTGTGAAATCTCCAAAGCTTCGCGCTACACCTACGGCCGCCCCATTCGGGACGAAGTGTGCATCGCTAAGGCGCGCACCGAAGCGCTGGCGCAGGCAGAGCGTATCGCTCTTGCCAAGCGTTCGGAGACGACCACGCGCGTTTCGGCGAATTGAGGACATAATCTCTCTCGCGTCGCGCAAGCCGGCGTGATCAGACAAAAGCCGCTGGGCCAAACAGCCCGGCGGCTTTTTCGTTGAGCCTCGCTTCGAGACGACTTGAGTTGCATTTTTTTCATTCTATTTTGGCGTTTTCGCATTTGAGTTCGACCAAATCGAACACTAAATCGCATCGCAAGCGATCAGCGCAGTTCTCCCCTCTCCATACTGCGCTCGCTTTTGATAGCCCGTTAGCCGAAAACGGATCGGGCCTATCAGCTGATGGACTTGCTCTTCGAAGCGGCGTCCGCCTGACCTGAGCCTTGGCGTTCCAGCGCCCGCTCATGTCACCGACGCACACAGGCTTTCCCCGAAGCCTCGCTTCACAAGTGTTCGGTTCCCCTTGCGCCCCGGGATCGGCGTGAGGGCCCCCGAGCCCAAAGCAGGTCCGCACAGTGAGCAAGGCGCGGTCGCCCCTCCCCCCCGAAACTTGGTGGCCGCGCCTTCGCTCACACATCCCGTTCTTGCGCCACCGACCGACCGGCCAAGAATTTCTATTTCACTGATAGATTATTTTATTACTTCCGGGGGTAATCTTTTTAACCCTTCATGCGTACCTATCTATGCAGGCAAGGCGCGCATGGGGCGCGCCCGCGCAAGGAGAAACGATATGAGCTACGTCTCAGAAAAAGTCGTCGCCCTGGTACTCGCCCTCGGGTTCAGCGCGGCGTCGTTCAACGCTTACATCATTTAAGCGAACGATAACCCACAAAGACGGGCGCGGCTCTGCCACCACGCGGGGCCGCGCCCGCTTTTTTACGGGGCGTCGAAAAGGCTTTGAGCCCGCTCGCGCAGCTCGGTTTTCAACAGCTTGCCGATATGGCTGCGCGGCATTTCATCAATCGGGTACAGCGCGGAGAGGCGCTGTGTCTTGCCCAAACGCGCGTTCACCGCCGCCAACACGTTCTCGCATTCCGCTCCCTCGCCTTTCAGCACAACGAAACCAACGGGCGTCTCTCCCCATTGCCGCGATTCCACGCCGACAACGGCGGCTTCCACGACACTACCCTCGCGCTCCAGCTCCGCTTCCAGATCGCTGGGAAAAATATTGAACCCGCCCGAAATGATCATGTCCTTGGCGCGGCCGACCAATTCGACGAAACCGTCTTCGTCCACCCGGCCGATATCGCCCATGCGCATCCACACGCCGCCCTCGGCGTCGACATATTGCGCTTCGGTGGTCTTGTCTGGGCGGTTTTTGTAGCCCGACATCATGGTTTGGCTGCGCCCGATCAGATTGCCCGGCGTGCCCGGCGGAACTTCGTTGTCGCCATCGTCGAGCACTTTCATCTCGCTGCCCGGCGCAGGTCGCCCGACCGTGTGAAGCTTTTCCGGAAATTCGTGGCACGCGAGCAGGCACACCACACCGCCCTCGGTCATCGAATAGATCTCGATCAGACCGCCGGGCATGCGACCCAGCACCTGCCGCTTGAGCTCGGCGGAGAAAGGCGCGGAAGTGCAGTATTTGATAGCGATCGAGCTGAGGTCGAATTCGTCAAAATCCGGGAAATCCATCAGCCGCTGATACTGGACCGGGACCAGCATGGTGAGCGTGGTCTGGCCGCCTTGCGCGTTCTCCAACCAGCGCGCGCAATCGAACTTGCCCATGATCCGAACCGTCCCGCCCGCAAGCAGCGGCGCGAGAAAGGCGACCATCGTCGTGTTGGAATAGAGCGGCGTCGACGCCAAAGATCGCACGGGAAGACCCGCGCTGAGATAGGACAAGGCCGTCGCGCCGAACTGTCGCCAGCGCATGATGTGGCTGTGAAGGATGCCCTTGGGAATGCCGGTCGTGCCCGAGGAATAAATGATGTTGAACGGATCGCTTTTGTCCGGTGTGAACGCAGGCGCGCGCGAACCCGGCGGCGCCATCCACCTCTCGATCTCCTCCAAGGGCACGCGGATCAAGTCCGCCATGAAATCAGGGCCAAGCTCGGCGGCTTTGGCGGCGTCGATAAAGAGGTGCTTGGCACCGGAATCCTTCGCCATCCCAGCAAGTTGCTCGGGCGAGGCGCTCGTCGTCAGCGGAGCGGCGACGCCACCCGCGCGAACGGCGGCGAGGAAAACCAGCGCGTATTCGATCCGGCTTGTGCCAAGGATCGCGACCGATTGCCCGCGCTCCAACCCCGTCTCGATCAAACGCGCCGCCAGCCGCTCGACAAGGCCGATCAGCTCGGCCCAAGCGACATCGCCGCGCTCGTCAACCAGAGCGATGGCGTCCGGCTGCGCGCGCGCCCAGCCGGTCAAGATATCCATGTAGGAACCAAAGGGTTGCTCAAGCGCCGCAACGATCTGTTCGCGCAGCGCGGGGTCTGTCGGGTTCTCTCTCTCCATGCAGCCTCACCTGCACCACGCGTCACGCCGGTTCAAGCGCGCTTGTCGCTTTCTTTACCGTCCGTCTCCACCGTGCGATGGAACGCTTGAGGAGAATGACAATCAGACGCCAACCTATTTGGAAATCGGCATTAGTGTTCGCGGCTTTGCTCGCTCCATTAGCGGTCAAGGCACAAGACGAATCTGCCGCCCCCGCGCGCCCGGCTCCGCCGTCTATCCTTGCCATTCTCGCGCATCCGGACGACGAGATCACGATCGCTCCGGTGTTGGCGCGGGTGGCGCGCGGAGGCGGCACGGTCACTCTGATTTACGCGACATCGGGCGACGCAGGCCCGGGATCAAGCGAGCTTGAGGACAGCGAAGAGATCGCCAAGCTGCGCGAGAGCGAGGGACGGTGCGCGGCCTATGCGCTCGGTTTGGAAGAGCCAGTCTTTTGGCAGTTGGGCGACGGTGCGCTCGCCACTTTAGCCAGAGCGCCCGACAGCGCCGCGAAACGCGCGCTCGCTCTCACGAGTGAGGCGATCCGGGAAACCAAGCCGGACGTGATCATGACGTGGGGACCGGATGGCGGCTATGGCCACGCCGATCACCGCATGATCAGCGCGATTGTGACCCAAGCGGCGGCTGAATTGGGGCCGGGTCGGCCCGATGTGCTCTACGCCGCCTTCCCACTGCTCGAAGAGGACACGCTGCCTCAGTTCGAAGACTGGGCCACGACTTCGGACGATTTGCTGACCGACCGCATCCGCTATGAGGAGCCGGATTTGCAGGCAACCGAGAACGCGCTGCAATGCTATGAGAGCCAGTTTCCGCTTCCCGCCCGCCAAAGCCTTACACAGCTTCTGCACGAACAAGTTTGGCAGGGCGATATCCGGTTTCGAGCAGCCTTTCCCACACTGCGCTGAGCCAGCTCGGGCGGCTGGGGAGCGATCGGTGGAAAAGCCGATCTGGATCGGCGAGAGTATTTGGGAAATGGGGTGATCGGCCCTATATAATGGGCATGGACGAGAGCAGCACCAATTCCCCTGAATCCAACAAGCAAGGCGGCGAATACGGCGCCGATTCCATCAAGGTGCTCAAAGGCCTTGATGCGGTGCGCAAGCGGCCGGGAATGTATATCGGCGACACCGACGATGGATCGGGCCTGCACCACATGGTGTTCGAGGTTTCGGACAACGCCATCGACGAAGCTTTGGCCGGGCATTGCGACCTTGTTCTGATCGAGTTGAACCCTGACGGCAGCGTCAGCGTCGAAGATAACGGTCGCGGCATTCCGGTGGGCATGCACAAGGAAGAGGGCGTTTCCGCAGCTGAAGTCATCATGACGCAGTTGCACGCGGGCGGTAAGTTCGAAAACACGTCGGACGATAATGCTTACAAAGTCTCCGGCGGCCTGCACGGCGTGGGCGTTTCAGTGGTGAACGCGCTTTCCGAATGGCTCGAGCTTAAAATCTGGCGCGATGGTCAAGAGCACTGGATGCGCTTTGAGCACGGCGACAGCGTCGGCCCGATGAAAGTCTTGGGAGACGCGCCTCAAGTCGATCAGAACCCCGACGAAAACGGCTTCAAGAAGGGCACGCGCGTCACCTTCCACCACTCGAATAAGACGTTCAAAAACGTCACCGAGTACGATTTTGACAAGTTGGAGCACCGCTACCGCGAGCTGGCTTTTCTCAATTCGGGTGTGCGCATCCTGCTTCGTGACAAACGCCACGAAGAGCCGATCGAGCACGACCTGTTCTACGAAGGCGGTATCGCGGCGTTCGTTAAGTGGCTCGACCGCAACAAGGAAGCGCTGATCGCCGAGCCGATTTCAGTGTCCGCGGAGAAGGACGGCATCGGCATCGACGTCGCGCTGGAATGGAACGACAGCTATTACGAAAACGTCCTGACCTTCACCAACAACATCCCGCAACGCGATGGCGGCACGCACCTTGCGGCCTTCCGCGCGGCGCTGACGCGCACGCTCAACGCCTACGCGGATCGCTCGGGCCTTCTGAAGAAGGAAAAGGTCTCGCTTTCGGGCGAAGACATGCGCGAAGGCCTGACCGCTATTGTCAGCGTGAAGCTGCCCGATCCCAAATTCTCTTCGCAGACCAAAGACAAGCTGGTTTCCTCCGAGGTTCGCCAGCCGCTCGAATCTCTCATGAGCGAGAAGATGAACGATTGGCTCGAGGAGAATCCGAACGACGCCAAGGCGATCATCCAGAAGATCGTCGACGCTGCGGCGGCTCGCGAAGCGGCGCGCCGCGCCCGCGAGATGAGCCGCAAGGGCGCGATGAGCGTAGCTTCGCTGCCGGGCAAGCTCGCGGACTGCCAGGAACGCGACGCAACCAAGGCCGAGCTGTTTCTGGTCGAGGGTGATTCCGCCGGCGGTTCGGCCAAGCAAGGGCGCGACCGCAAGACGCAAGCGATCCTGCCGCTTAAGGGGAAGATCCTCAATGTCGAGCGCGCGCGTTTTGATCGGATCATCAGCTCAAAAGAAGTCGGCACACTGATCCAAGCGATGGGCACCGGCATTCGCGACGAATTCGACCTTGAAAAGCTGCGCTATCACAAGATCGTTATCATGACCGACGCCGATGTCGACGGCGCGCATATTCGCACGCTCCTGCTCACTTTTTTCCATCGCCAAATGCCCGAAATCGTCAAAGCCGGGCACCTGTTCATCGCGCAGCCCCCTTTGTTCAAAGTCGCGAAGGGCCGCAGCGAGGTCTATCTGAAAGATCAGCCCGCGCTGGATCGCTATCTGGTCGAAGCGGGCCTGCAAGGACGCGTGCTCGAAACGCAAGGTGGCGCGCGCTCTGGCGAGGATCTACGCGCGCTGGTGGATCAAGCGTTGCGCCTCAAGAACCTGCTCGCCTTTGTTCCGCGCCGCTATGATCTGGCGATTGTCGAGCAGATGGCTCTTTCCGGAGCGCTCGACCCGCAGCTTTCGCCCGACACTCGTGCCGCCGCGCTCGATCTGACGGCCAGCCGGATGCAGATGGGCGATCCCGAAGCCAAGTGGAGCGCGCGCGTTCTTGATGATGGATCGGTCCAGTTCTCCCGCCTCTGGCGCGGCGTCACCGATGTCCACGATATCGACGCGCGCTTCCTCATCAGCACCGAAGCGCACAAGCTGCACGGTCTGGCAGGAACACAGGCCGAAGCTTTTGCGTCGCCCGTCCGCTTGGTCAAAGCGAGCGATGCGGTGGATGAGCCCGACACCGTGCCAGCCGATGATGTGGAGCCGGACGAGCCCGCGCCGATGATCGAAGACGCGATCATGCGCCCCACGCAATTGCTCGACGCGGTGTTTGCCGCTGGGCGCAAGGGCCTCTCGATCCAGCGCTACAAGGGTCTGGGTGAAATGAACGCCGAGCAGCTATGGGAGACCACGCTCGATCCGGAAAACCGAGCGCTGCTGCAAGTGAAGGTCGAAGACGCGGATGTGACCGACGAGATATTCACGCGCCTCATGGGCGATGTCGTCGAACCGCGCCGCGAGTTTATTCAAGACAACGCGCTGAATGTGGCCAATCTGGACGTCTAGACCGCTTCCTAAGTTGTGCTGGTCGTGCGCGCCCGGCGGCTTAATGGCGCACGTTTTAACGCAAGCTATTCGTGGATGATATGACAGGCGAACCGCACCACACATCTGAGCTCAAACAGATCAGCTTCCTGCTGATATTGGCGGCGGTCACCTTCATGTTCGTGGTGATCGTGTGGCCGTTTGCGACCACGCTGTTGTGGTCGGCTTTGGCCGCGATCATGTTCCAGCCCCTGTACCAATGGTCACTCAAGAAATGTCGAGGTCGGCGCAACTGGGCCGCCTCGCTGGCGCTCATCATCATCCTGTTCGCGGTTCTGCTGCCCGCTTTGTGGGTTGGAACGCTGGTGGTTCAGGAATCCTTCGAGATCGTGAACTCGGTGCGCGAAGAACCCATCGACGTCGCCGCGTGGGTCGATACTGTCTACATCGCATTGCCTGAATGGGCGCGGGCTTTTGTGGACGATTTCGGGCTCTCCGATTTCTCGGCTATTCAAGAACGCGTTCAGCAATTTCTCGCAGAAAGCGCTGGAATAATTGCCAATCAGGCGGTTTCAATCACCGGCAGCGCCTTTGGCTTTTTTCTAAGCTTTGGCCTTGGGCTCTACGTGGTGTTCTTCCTCTTGCGCGACGGCAAGCGCATTGGAGAGACGATCCTGCATTCCGCCCCGGTCGAGCGCGAGATCGCGGATCGACTGGCGGAACGCTTCCTGGGCATTGTGCGCGCCACCGTCAAAGGTTCGGTGGTCGTCGGCATCGTCCAAGGGGCGCTGGGCGCGATCACATTCCTGATTATCGGGATGCAATCCGCTTTGCTTTTGGGCGTGATCATGGGCTTTTTCTCGCTAATCCCGGCCATTGGAACGGGTATAGTTTGGGTGCCAGTTGGCGCTTTCCTGCTGATTTCGGGCAATATCTGGGAAGGTGTTTTTGTTCTCGCAGCCGGGTTCTTCGTCATAAGCTCGGCGGACAATATTCTGCGCCCTATTCTGGTCGGCCGCGACACGGGTATTCCGGACTGGATCATTATGGTGACCACGTTCGGCGGGCTCTCGCTGGCTGGCTTCTCCGGTATTGTGATCGGGCCATTGGTCGCCGGGCTATTCCTTGCCTCCTGGTCGATCCTCCAAGAGCAACGCGCCGAAGATGAAGAGGCCGCCAATCACTATCGGACAAAGGTCAGTGCGCATGGGCGCGTAGACCCCGACAGCCCCCCTGAGCCGTTGCTCACAGCTAAGGCCGCCGCTGGTAATCAGGCTGAGCAGGGTTAGGGAAAGCCGATGCGCTCCATGGTCCAACGCGGAAGCCAGGCCGAACAAGTTGGGCGCTTGATACTCGCGGTTGTGGTGGTGCTTGCTTTGCCCGCCCTGCCGTTTGGCAATTACCTGATCTATCCGTTTGTGATCCTAACCACGTGGTTCCACGAAATGGGCCACGGGCTCACCGCCTTGGCGCTGGGCCAGGATTTTGAGCAATTGCGAATTTTCGCCGATGGCTCGGGCGTGGCGCAAAGCCGGGTCGACGTCGATATCTCCGCCTTTTCGCGCGCGGCTATCGCCGTCGGCGGCCCGCTGGCTCCGTGTGTCGCTGGCGCTGCCCTCATTCTCGCTAGCGCGCACGAACGGCTCTGGCGCCCGGCCTTATGGGCCACCGCCGCCGCCATTTTTGTCTCGGTCATCCTCTATGTGCGATCGCCCGTGGGATACTTCGTTTTGCCTTTGGTCGCCGCCGCCATTTCCATGATCGCGTGGCGCGCGCCTGGCGGTGTCACGCGGTTTACGCTCCAGTTTCTGGGCGTGTTGGGCGCAATGAGCATGCTGCGCGATTTCAATTACCTGTTTACGGAGCGCGCGGTGATCAACGGGGAACCAATCCTGTCCGACACCGGCCAGATCGAAGCCGCGTTGTTCCTTCCCCACTGGGTGTGGGCTGGTTTGATCCTGGCGATCTGCGCAGTGACCGTGGGGGCAAGCCTCAAATACGCGCTGTCGGAAAAGCGTGTGGGCCGGCGCGTTCAAAAACCCCCGGCCAACGTGCTGCAATTCAAGCGCGAAAAGCGCTGACCGCCTGGACTCAGTTGAGCACGCGCAGAGTGTTCACGCCCTGCGCTTGAGCTCCCATCTCAGCAGACAGCCCAGCAAAGATGGTGTCGATGATCCGCGCCAGCTTTTCTTCGGTCAGCTTGTCGCCCAGATAAATGATCGCATCCGGCATCGAGTAGCTCGTAATCATCTGATTGATCAGCGAGAGCGCTTCATCGATTTCCAGTCCTGCAAAATACCCATCGGCCTGCGCCTGCACGATGACTTCGGCCAGATAGTGATCGGCCAAATCGACATAAGAGCGCACCTTTTCAAAGTTGGCAGCCCCCATTTCGCTGATCATGATGTAATACTCAGGGTCTTCGCGGAACCGATCGCGCGAGATCACAAAGCGGCGGCGGAAGAACTCATACATCTTGCGCGGCGGTGGAAGATCGCTCGCTAGCACTTCTTCCATGACGACCATATGCGGCGCGAGCCAGATTTGAGCAATCGCGTCAAACAGTTCATCATAGTCCGCGAAAAGCTGTTCAAAGCGGCTGCGCGACAGTCCACTTTCCGCCAGCGCGGCTTGATAGCTAACCTCAGTCCCTCGCTCTTTGACAAGGTCGAGCACCAACTGCGCGATCCGCTCGCGTTCGCTGTCCCGGGCTTCGGGGCTGAGTGCCATGACCGTATATCTCCCTGACTTCGATCCTACATAGGATCAGCTCAGTCGGTCTTAAAGAAGTACAGGGAATTATTGTGCAGCGCAACATGCGGTGTATCACTAATGTGCAACACCTCGTCGGATTCGCGCAAGCTAACAACCGAAGCGATCAGATGTCGTTGCGCCCCGCGATGATATCTCTGGCCTGCTGCTCGAGCACTTTATAGCGTTCATAGTCGGGGATTTTCGACCGGAACCACTCGGCGATCTTGAGCAGGTCTTCGCCATAATTGCCGCTGGGCATCATCGGCGGGCTGAAGCCAATCGTGCGTTTGTCGTTGTCCGCGTAGGCGAGCACGATCGGGACACCGGCCGCCTTGGCGATATTGTAGAATCCCGATTTCCACTTGCCGTCTGTCTTGCGCGTGCCCTCCGCCGCGATCACAAGCGCAAGCTCTTTGCGACGTTTGAACTCGGCCCTCATCTGCTCAATCGTGCCGCCTGGTTTGCGCCGGTCCACCGGGATCCCCCCCATATCGAGCATGAAGTTCTTCATCGCGCCTTCGAACAGAGTGTGCTTGCCCATGAAATTGGGCTGAATCCCAACCTTTTTGGTCGCCCCGGCGAAGAAAACGAAGTCCCAGCCGGAGGTGTGCGGCGCGCCCGCAATGACGCATTTCTTGATGCCATCGGGAAACCGCTCTTCGATCTTCCAGCCCTTGAGCCAGTAGAGAAACAGGATGATCCGGTTCACAATCCGCGAGAGCAGCGTGACGTTACGGGTCTCATTATGGCGCAAAAACTGGTCTCCCCGGCCCCTGTGTGGGCCTGATAGGCAAGTTACGCAAGGGAAAGCGGTGGGGCTTCAGCCCATTACATACGGAACACGCCAAACGCCGGCCGCTCGGCAATCGGCGCTTCGAGCGTCGCGGCGAAGGCCAGTCCCAGAACATCTCGCGTCTGCACGGGGTCGATCACGCCGTCATCCCATAGGCGCGCGGTGGCGTAGTAGGGGTTGCCTTCGTCCTCGTATTTCTGGCGGATCGGGGCTTTGAAGGCCTCGGCCTCTTCTTCGGCCCAGCTGTCGGCGTCGCGGTGGACGGTGGCCAGCACGCTCGCGGCTTGCTCGCCGCCCATCACCGAAATGCGCGCGTTGGGCCAGGTGAAGAGGAATCGCGGGGAATAGGCGCGGCCCGCCATGCCGTAATTGCCCGCGCCAAAGCTGCCTCCGATCACCACGGTGATTTTGGGTACAGTCGCGGTAGCAACAGCGGTGACGAGCTTCGCGCCATGCTTGGCGATGCCTTCCGCCTCGTATTTGCCGCCGACCATAAAGCCGCTGATATTCTGGAGGAACAGCAGCGGAATGCGGCGCTGGCAGGCGAGCTCGATAAAGTGCGCGCCCTTTTGCGCGCTTTCGGAAAACAGCACGCCGTTATTGGCGAGGATCGCCACAGGCATCCCCCAGATATGCGCGAAGCCGCACACGAGTGTGGAGCCGTAATGCTGCTTGAATTCGTGGAATTCGCTGCCGTCGACCAGCCGCGCGATCACTTCGTGCACATCATACGGCGCGCGGACGTCTTCGGGCACAATGGCGTAGAGATCATCCGCGTCGAACTTGGGCGGGCGCGGGTCTTTGAGGTCGATGTCCTTCGCCGCGCCGGTGTTCGCTCCGAGCTGGCTGACGATATCGCGCACAATGGTGAGCGCGTGTTCGTCGTTCTCGGCCAAGTGATCGACCACGCCCGATTTCTTGGCGTGCAAATCGCCTCCGCCCAGATCCTCGGCGCTGATTTCTTCGCCCGTTGCGGCCTTCACCAAGGGCGGTCCAGCAAGGAAGATCGTGCCTTGGTTGCGCACAATCACCGTCTCGTCCGACATGGCCGGCACGTAGGCCCCGCCCGCGGTGCAGCTTCCCATGACGCAGGCGATCTGCGGGATGCCGAGCGCGGACATGTTCGCTTGGTTGAAGAAGATGCGGCCAAAGTGGTCGCGATCAGGAAACACCTCAGCCTGGTGCGGCAGGTTCGCGCCCCCACTATCGACGAGGTAGATGCACGGGAGACGGTTCTCGATCGCGATCTCCTGCGCGCGAAGGTGCTTCTTGACCGTCATCGGGTAATAGGTGCCGCCCTTCACCGTGGCGTCGTTGCACACGATCATCACCTGACGGCCCGACACGCGCCCGATGCCGCAAATGATCGAGGCCGCGTTGACGTCGCCTTCGTACATGCCGTTGGCGGCGAGCTGGCCTA
Organism: Pseudomonadota bacterium; assembly: GCA_039186235.1. GTDB lineage: Bacteria > Pseudomonadota > Alphaproteobacteria > Sphingomonadales > Sphingomonadaceae > Erythrobacter. The sequence goes on from JBCDAE010000010.1 coordinate 27,459, forward strand.
TCTCGAGAAAAGGCGATCCGGGATCAAGCAGGCGTTCGACGCGGTCGCGAGGGAGCAGCTTGCCGCGCGCCACATGCCGCTCGCGGCTGCGTTCCGCTCCGCCCAAAGCGGCCTTGGCGACGTCGGCACGCAGATCGTCGGCGAGAGCCTTGTTGTGCTCAAACCGCGCCTTGGTGTCCGGCGCCTCGCGCTCGAGTTTGGAGGTGAGGACGGGGGCTGTCATGTTCGATGAGTCTTTCTCGAGCGTCGCTCACGCTCCTTTACGTAGTAAGGCGAAGAATACATCTCGGGATACGTCCACGTGTCTTCGGCAGGATCAGCTTGGAACTCCAAAGACAGGCTCACGAATCGATCAGGATAGGCTTGCTGCTGATGGGTCAACAGGCCCAAAATCTTCAAGATCTCCGAGTATCCGCTCCAGTCGGATTTGTCGGCGTTTTTCCAGACAATGCGATAAGGACCGCATCGAAGCGGGATTTCATCGGCCAAGTCCTCGTCCAAGGCATCGAGATTCTCGGCCAGTTCAAAATCGACGGCTGCGCTAAGCTCTCGAAAGAAATCGGCTTTGGCCTGAAGCTTCGCACCATCGAGTTCGATGGTGAAGATTTCGTCCTCCTCTATCACCCAGCCGCCCCGATCAGCTCACGCCCGATCAGCATCCGTCTGATCTCGTTCGTGCCCGCGCCGATATCGAGAAGCTTAGCGTCGCGCATGTAGCGCTCCACCGGCCAGTCAGTGGTGTAGCCCGCGCCGCCCAACGCTTGAACCGCTTCGGCGGCGACCTTGAACGAGTTCTCGCTGGCGTAAAGGATCGCGCCCGCCGCGTCGAAACGCGTGGTCTGGTCTGCGTCGCACGCTTTGGCGACGGCGTAGACATAGCTCCGCGCCGTCTGCAGCGCGACATACATGTCGGCCACCTTGCCTTGCATCAGCTGGAAACTGCCGATGGGCTGGCCGAACTGCTTGCGCTCGCGCACATAGGGAATAACCGTGTCGAGGCAGGCCTGCATGATGCCGATCGAGAGACCGGCGAGCACCACACGCTCGTAATCCAGCCCGCTCATCAACACGCCGACGCCGCCATTGACCGGGCCCATCACGTTCTCTTCGGGCACTTCGCAATTATCGAACACCAGTTCGTTGGTGGGCGAGCCGCGCATGCCGACCTTTTCGATCTTCTGACCAATCGAGAACCCGGGCATGCCCTTCTCGATCAGGAAAGCCGTGATCCCGCGCGATCCGGCGGCGCCATCGGTCTTGGCGTAGACCACAAGCGTGTCGGCTTCCGCCGCGTTGGTGATCCAGAATTTGGTGCCGTTGAGGATGTAGCCCCCCTGCACCGCCTCGGCTTTGAGCTTCATCGACACCACGTCGGAGCCCGCGCTGGCTTCGGACATGGCCAGGCTGCCAACATGTTCGCCGCTAATCAGCTTGGGGAGATACTTCGCCTTCTGCTCCGGATTCGCCCAGCGCCGGATCTGGTTGATGCACAGATTGGAGTGCGCACCGTAGGACAGCGAGAGCGAGGCGCTGGCGCGCGCCACTTCCTCCACCGCGATCACGTGCTCGATATAGCCGAGACCAAGGCCGCCATCTTCTTCGGCCACGGTGATCCCGTGCATGCCCAGATCGCCCATCGCCTTCCACACTTCGTCGCGGGGAAAATAGTCTTCGCGATCAATTCTATCGCCCAGGGGCATCAGCTGTTCATCGACAAAACGACCCACGCTTTCGCGGATCATGTCGGCGCTTTCACCCAACTGAAAATCGAAATCGGGGGTGGCTCGCATGGTTACATCTCATCCCATCTCGCCTGCGCCTTTACGACGGGGCAGGTCTTATGTCTTTGCTGTCCAGCGCCTTAGCAACGCCAGAGCCAAAGGCCAACGTCAGTGATGCTTTCCAAACCACGGATCACCCGCATCACGCGACTTAGTGAACCGAGGCGTTTTGACGCCAAGCCCGCATCCTGTATGGGCCGATGCTGGAAGCACACGTGACCTTTGCAGAGCCAAACCCATGGCCGACCGGCGCTGACCCTGCTCCGCATTTCAGCGAGGAGGGCGAAAGGCTTGTCACGCTGGCGAGCTATTCCGTTTCCGAACTGTTTGGCGATGACGAATTGGCCCGTCTGGCCCAATTCGCCGCGCATCTGTGCGAGACACCTACCGGCGCGGTGAGCCTGGTCGAAGCGGAACGACAAATCTTCCTTGCCAGCGAAGGTGTGGCGGTTTCCGAAACGCCGCGGTCCACCAGCTTTTGCGCCACCGCCATGCTAACCGGAGAAGTGATGGTGGTGCCCGACGCCACCAAAGACGCGCGCTTCGCCGATTACACCAGCGTCACCAGCGATCGGCACCTGCGGTTCTACGCCGGCGCGCCGCTGATCTCCAGCGAAGGCGCGCCGCTCGGGGCCTTGTGCGTCACCGACATAGTGCCGCGCCCCGAAGGCCTGACCCCGGTGCAGCGCGAAGGGCTGATGGTCCTCGCCAACGCCGTGAAGCGCCGTCTGCTGGCGCATCGCCAGGCGAACGAGATCACCGCCGCCGTGCGCGCGAGCGCCGAGCGGTTGCAATTCATGATCGACAGCGTGCCCGATATCGCTTGGTCCGCCGGACCCGGTGCGCAGTTCGACTACGTCAACGCGCGCTGGCGGGAGATCACGGGGCTGCCCGCGCCGCGCCATGTCGAAGACTGGCGCGACGTCATTCACCCCGATGAGTTCGAGCGCACGCGAGCCAAGTTTATCGGCGCTGTCCAAAAGGCTGTGCCGTTCGAAGACGAATGGCGGATGCTCCAGGCCGACGGCAGCTATCGCTGGATTTTGAGCCGCGCGGTGCCGTCCACCGATGATCCCGAAACAGCGCGCTGGTTTGGCACCCTGACCGACATCGATGACGCGTATCGAATCTCGAAAGAGCGCGAGCTTCTGGCGGGAGAGCTGGCGCACCGCATCAAAAACATCTTTTCGGTGATTATCGGCCTTGTCTCGCTCCATGCGCGCGGCGACGCCACGCTCAAAGTGTTCGCCGATGGCCTGTCCGACACGATCCGCGCGCTTTCGCGGGCTCAAGAGTTTGCGATCCAAGGGGAACGGATCGATGAGAAAGACCTGATCGCGCTGCTCGAAGTTCTGGTGAAGCCCTATGGCGCCCCAGGGTCACGAGCGGTCGAAATCAGCGGCGACGCGGTGGGCTTTGGCCCACGCGCAGCGACACCTTTAGCGCTCGTTTTCCATGAACTGGCGACCAACTCCGCGAAATACGGAGCGCTGAGCGATGCCGAAGGCTCTGTCTCGATCAGTGTGGCGCGCGATGAAGAGAACGTGACGATCACATGGCGGGAAAGCGGCGGCCCATCGACCGAGCCGCCCGAGCAGCAAGGCTTCGGCTCGCGTTTGATGACCATGGCGATCACCCACCAATTGGGAGGCACTCTGGAACAGGAGTGGGAGACCGGCGGCCTGCGCGCCGTGATCACGCTGCCTCTCGCGCGCCTTGAGGGATAAGGGGTTTGTTCGCTCCGAGGGGGGTTGGCCTGACGCTTAGGCCTCTCTAGGCTTTTCGAAGATGTTGATACGTATCGTTCCCTGCTTGGTTTTCGTGGGTTTGGCCGCGTGTTCGGCGGACAGCGAATCCAGCGCTACCGAAGCTCTCACGACTTCGGGCTCCACGAACCCGCCTAACGAGCTTTCCGCTGAGAGCCTAAAGATGGCGGAGACGGCGTGGCTTTCCGTAAGTGAAGACGGCGTGGCCTACACGACACTACTGGATCCCAGCGGCCGCTACCGCGATCTGTTGGACGGGGACGTGGCTTTCACCGGGTCTTGGGAGCAGACATCGGGCGGGGTGCTTTGCTTCACGCCCGACGACGCGCCATCCACTTGTTGGTCTCATGGCGCGCCGGGCCTTAACGGCGTAATGCGCGCCAAAAATGGGGCTGGCCGCGAAATCGCGCTTAAGCAAATTGCCTACGCGCCTCCAGCCGCGCCGCAGTCTGACGAAGCCGAAGCGGAGAGCGAAGGGGACGAGACCAATCTCGACCGGTAACGCGACAACTGAAACCGGTGCCTTGTTGCGTTTCGACGCGGCCGAGCGACGCTATGGCGCCAACGGAGAAGTCGTGGCCGTCGGCGGCGTCTCTTGCGATATTGCGCGCGGATCATTCGTGGCTTTGGTCGGCGCGTCGGGATCGGGCAAGTCAACCCTTCTGAAGATGGTCAACACCCTCGTCGAACCGTCTGCTGGGCGCGTGCTTTTTGCGGGCGAAGATGTAACCACGCTCAAGCCCTCGGCCCTGCGCCGCAGGGTAGGGTATGTTTTTCAAGGGATCGGCCTGTTTCCGCATTTCCGCGTGGGCGAGAACATCGCCATCGGGCCGCGCCTGGCCGGCGAAACGCTCGCGCCGGAGCGCGTGGCCGAGCTTTTGGAACTCGTCGAACTCGACCCGGACATGGCCTCGCGCATGCCCGATGAGCTGTCCGGTGGTCAGCGTCAGCGCGTCGGCGTGGCGCGCGCGCTGGCGGGCGATCCCGAGTTGTTGCTCATGGACGAACCGTTCGGCGCGCTCGATCCGATCACACGAGACGCGCTAGGGGAGCGCGTGCGCGAACTGCACGAAGAACTGGGCCTGACCACCGTTATGGTCACCCACGATATGGCCGAGGCTTTGCTGCTCGCGGACCGAGTGCTGGTGATGGACGCGGGCGAAATGGTCGCCGACGAAACCCCACGGTCGCTGTTGGCTGGCCAAGGCGGCGACGTCGCTCAAAGCCTCGTCGCCGTCCCACGCGAGCAAGCCGAAAAGCTGGCCGCCATGGAAGAGAGTATCGCGACCCGCGCCCGCGCCAAGGGAGCTCCGGCGTGAACGGGTTTTGGGAGACGTTGCTTGGTCTGGGCGACAAGCTAACCGCGCATATTGTGCTCGCGGCGAGCGCGATCGGGCTCGGGATCGCCGTTGCGCTTCCACTAGCGGTATGGGCTGCGCGTTCGCCCGCTGTGGCGCGCCTGGCGCTGGGCTTCGCGAGCCTTGTGCAGACCATCCCGGCGCTGGCGCTTCTAGCGCTGTTCTTTCCAGTGCTGCTCTCTTTACGGGCTGTCTTTGGCGAGGATCTCCCGACGCTCGGGTTTCTGCCCGCGCTTCTGGCGCTCGCGCTCTACGCCTTGCTGCCGATCCTTCGCAACGCGGTCACCGCTCAGGCCAATTTGGACCCCGGCATTCTCGAAGCCGCCGACGGCGTGGGGATGACAAGCTGGCAGAAGCTGACGCTGGTTGAGGCGCCGCTTTCCGCTCCGTTCGTGATGGCGGGCATCCGCACCGCGAGCGTGTGGACCATTGGGGCGGCCACCCTTTCGACCACGATCGGCCAGCCTGGTTTGGGCGACCCGATCTTCGCTGGACTGCAAACCCAGAATTGGGCGCTGGTGCTCGCGGGTTGCTTCGCCAGCGCAGGACTGGCGCTTGTGGTCGACGCGCTTTTGGGACTGATCGAGCGTGGGCTCGCGAAGCGTTCGCGATGGCAATGGGGTGGCGGGATGATCGCGGTGGCGGCGGGCCTTGCACTGGCGCTTTACGCGCAGAGCGATGGGGATGATGACGCGATCGTGATCGGCTCCAAGCAGTTTTCCGAAAGCATCATTCTCGCGCAGCTCATCGGGCAGCGGCTGGAGAAAGAGGGCTTCACCGTCGAATACCGCACCGGGCTTGGCTCCGCGATTTTGCATGGGGCTGTGGCGAGTTCGAACGTCGATATCTCGGTCGATTACACCGGCACGGTCTGGACCAATGAGCTCAAGCGCACCGACAATCCGGGCCGTGACGAGATGTTCGACACGATTGTCGAATGGGAGCGGGAAAACACGGGTATCCGGGTTTTGGGGCGGCTCGGATTTGAGAACGCCTACGCCTTTGCGATGCGCCGCGACCGCGCGGCCGAGCTCAGCGTCACCTCGCTGGAAGACTTGGTGACTGTCGCCCCGCGCCTGATTGTCGGTGGCGACCCGGAATTTTTTGAAAGGCCCGAATGGATCGCCGTTCGCGACGCCTATGGCATGCGGTTCAAGGAAACGCGCAATTTCTCGCCGACCTTCATGTTCAACGCGTTGGAAGCGCGCGAAGCCGACGCTATCAGCGCCTATAGCAGCGACGGACGGTTGGCCGCCGACACCTACATCCTGCTTGATGACCCGCGCGAAGCGCTGCCTTCATACGACGCGATGCTGATGCTGAGCCCGCGAATTGGGGACAACCCGCAAGTGATCGCCGCTATAGAGCCGCTGATAGGCGCGATCGACGTTCAAACCATGCAGGAAACCAATTTTTCGGTCGACCGCGAGGACGAAAACAAGGTCTCGCCCGAAACCGCGGCGCGCCAATTGGCGGAAAAGATCGGCCTTTAAGCGCGGCGATCAGGAGGCTTTCTTCCAAATCTGGGTCTGGCAGAAAAAGCTGATGCAACCTTTCACTTCGATGGTATTGGCGCTCTTTCGGCGCACGACGGAGCGATAGCTTTTCCCGCTTTTGGGATCATAGATGCGCCCGCGCCACAAATCGTCTTCTTCCTTGAAACTGGTCAGGATCGGAAGACCCATCAGACGCCGCGTCTTCTTGGCGGGATCGGGATTGTAGATATCGCGCTGATCGGGCCCGTCAGGCGGAGGTACGATGAATTTCGAGATCTTCCCGCAGGTCGTCGCGCCGCATTTGCCAATCGTGACCTCAGCGTCGCCCTCTTCGGTGACCCAGCGCCCGTTGATCGAATCCGCGGCCGAAGCGGCGGCGGGTAGGGTAGCTATAGCGACGGCGGTTAAAGCAAGGCGGGCAAACACGACGGATCTCCTAACGGCGGCGTATACCCCGGTCATTCGCCTTGTTGATACTTGAGGTTACAACAGATTCTATTCGAATCCAGCACCGATCGGCCAGCGCCGCCCGCACACGCCCAGCACTTTGAACAAGGTGCCCATCTGATCGTCGCGCATCAGGCGGTCGTATTGCCGCTGGAGAACCTCCTCATCGTTCGGGTTCTTGCGCTTGAGAGCTTCCAGCCTCGTATCAATGCCCATTTGATGCAGCCATTCGCCCTGCATCTGAAGACCCATCACCTCCGCGCCGTTTTCTTTCGCGACCTGCGAGAGGCGCTCAAAATCGACATGCGCGGTGATATCCGCTTCGCCCGGATGGGTCAGCGGATCGACTGATGCGTGGTTCTTGAGCGCTTGCAAGGTCGAGCCCGCGCGCGCTTCGAGTGGGCCGTAGTCGATGATCAGAGCCGCGCCGCCCTGATTGGTCAGACGCGTCGTAATCTCCTCCATCACGGCGTTCGCGGCGGGGCTGGTTTCGATCATCGTGCCCTGCGACGCGTTGCGCCAACTTGGCGGGACCAGATCGTCCATCCGCTCTTTGCCAGCCACAAACTGCAAAGCGTCGTCTTCGAGGCCCACCATGCGTTCGTACCAACCATCAGCGGAGCGCAGCAATTGCTTGATCGGCAACGCGTCAAAAAACTCGTTCGCCACGATAAGGAGCGGGCGATCCTCTGGCAGCGTCGATAAGTCATCGTGGTGGATCGCCTTGGGGAACTTCTCCTTCTGGAGATCGCGTAGGGCCGGTGAGCCTTCGACAAAGTGGATCGTAGGTTCAAAGCCATAGCGCCCCGCCGTGCGGAGCGCGTCCTGCGCCAGCGTGCCGCGGCCCGGACCGAGCTCGACATAGTGGATGTTCTTGGAGGAACCCATTTTGACCCACAAATCGGCAAACCAAAGCCCCACCAGCTCCCCAAACATCTGGCTGACTTCGGGGGCGGTGATGAAGTCGCCGTTATCGCCCAACGGATCCCGGCTGGCGTAGTACTTCGCGTTGGATTCGCCCATATACTGGGCAAGGCTGATCGGGCCGGAATTGGGAATGAGCCGGCGATAAGCGGCGGCGAGATCGATTTCGGCGGCGGCTTTCCGTTTGGCCTCTTCTGCGGCCTTGGCTTTCGCGGCGGCTTCTTCGGCTTCCTTTTTCGCTTTAGCCTCAGCCTCCTTCTTGGCTTTGGCTTCGGCCTCCCTGCGGGCCTTTTCCTCAGCCTCTTTCTTCGCCTTGGCTTCAGCCTCTTTACGCGCTTTCTCTTCCGCCTCGCGCTTCGTCTTCTCCTCGGCTTCTTTCTTGGCTTTGGCTTCCGCTTCCTTGCGGGCCTTCTCCGCCGCCTCGCGCTTCGCCTTCTCCTCGGCCTCCTTCTTCGCCTTGGCTTCCGCCTCCTTGCGCGCTTTCTCCTCCGCCTCGCGCTTCGCCTTCTCCTCGGCCACTTTCTTGGCTTTGGCTTCCGCTTCTTTGCGCGCTTTCTCCTCCGCCTGGCGCTTCGCTTTTTCCTCGGCTTCTTTCTTGGCCTTGGCTTCAGCCTCCCTGCGCGCCTTCGCTGCCGCCTCTCGTTTCGCTTTCTCCTCGGCGTCCTTCTTAGCTTTGGCCTCAGCCTGCTTGCGAGCCTTCTCTTCAGCTTCGCGCTTCGCCTTTTCCTCGGCTTCCTTCTTGGCCTTGGCTTCCGCCTCCTTGCGCGCTTTCTCTTCGGCCTGGGCTTTTGCTTTGGCCTCCGCTTCGGCCTTCGCCTTAGCTTCAGCTTCTTCGCGGGCTTTGCGCTCCGCCTCTTCTTTGGCCTTGGCGTCGGCCTCGGCTTTCAGGCGCGCTTCTTCGGCGGCGGCTTGCTCAGCCGCTGTTATCTTATCGAGCGCCGCGTCATCGACGCTATCCGAAAGATCAATGATCGTGCCGTCTGGCTCAATCAGCCTGAGCTGACCGCGCCATTCGCGTTCCACGCCGCTGGAGTAGCGGCTTAAGCCGTTGCTGCTTGCTGGCCCGTCCCCACGGGTTTCCTCGTCACGGCGTAAAGCGTGACAATCAATCCAACGAGTATCAGCGGAAGTGTTAGCCATTGCCCCATCGAAAGTCCGGTCTGCTCGGCCAGCGCGCGCAGTTGTTCATCGGGTTGTCGGAAAAACTCATTTACAAATCGTGCCACGCCCATGCCGATGGTGAAGATCCCCACCAGCAGTCCGGCGCGATAGCGCGCCTTGGTCCGCCAGAACAAGAGCATCAAGATGATCAGCAGCGCCAGACCCTCCAACCCCGCTTGATAAAGCTGGCTGGGGTGGCGCACCACTTCGCCCCCGGTTGGAAAAATCATGCCCCACGCCACGTCGGTTGGCCGGCCCCACAATTCGCCATTGTTGAAGTTGGCAAGGCGGCCCAACATCATGCCCATCGGCACGTTCACCGCGATGTAATCGCACACGCGGAGAAATGAGAGCTTATCACGCCAAGTGACGAAGGCGATGGCCACTAAGACGCCGATCAACCCACCATGAAAGCTCATCCCGCCGTCCCACACGCGCAGCAGCTGCCAGCTTACAAATCCATCGCCCGAAAAGGTCGTAAACGCGCTAGGAATGTCCGACGCTCCGCCCGTGTAGAACGCGGCGTAGCCGAGTCGCCCACCCAGTATGACGCCCAAGGTGCAGTAGAAGAACAGATCGTCCGCATGCCGCTGAGCCAGCGGGGCGCCGGGCTGCTTGATCATCTTGGACAAATGCCAATACGCAAACAGGACGCCCAGCAGATACGCCAGCGAGTAATAGCGCAATTGGAACCAACCGATCTCGAGCAAAACCGGCTCGAACCCCAGATCTTCCCAATAGATCGGCTTGGCTACCTCTGCGGCCGCTTTGGCCGCGCCGAGGAGAGTGAGAACGGGGGCACTCTCAGCAAGTAGTGACAGCACGATGCGAACCTCTTAAGAGTTATTATCAGCCGGGTGGCAATTCTGCCGCGCGTCTTTGGCACACGTTGCGATCCGGGGAAAGTGCCCCGCCGCAGGACAGGGGCCTCCTGTCCTCAGATGCGATTGCGCAACCGTCTGGAGAACGGCCTGGCTGGGATAAGGGCGCGCGCACCCCGCATTAGAGCGCCCATTGGGATTACGAGGAGAGAGAAAGAGAATGCCAACGCAGCTGGATCAAACGCTGGACCAAATCGTCGCAGTGCTCACTTCAGAAGGTCAACCCTTCATGACGGTGCCTTTTGAGCGCGGCGGAGTGGAGATGCCGGCCTTCGCCGCCGCCCCTCCTACGATGGCGCATTACTTCGCGCACTTCTGCACGCAGAGCGAACACAAGGACGCGGTCTTCCTCGTCGATGGCGACGTCCGTATGACCTTTGCCGAAGTGTACGCCGCCGCCGTGTGCGTCGCGGAAAGCCTCGGCAAAGAGCATGGCGTTCAGAAGGGCGACCGGATCGGTATCGCCGCGCGCAACTCCGCGAACTGGATGATCCTCGAGCTCGGCATTCTGATGGCGGGCGGCTGCGCGACCTTGATCAACGGGTTCTGGTCGGGTGAGGAACTGGCTTACGGTATCAATCTCGCCGAATGCAAAATCGTGTTCGCCGACGCGGGCCGCGCCAAGCGGATGGAAGGCCTCGATTACTGCGCTAAGGTGGTCCTGTTCGATCACGGCGGTGCGCCGTCCGAAGGCTTGGCCAATGTATGGTTGGCCCCGACCGACGGCGAACCCTCAGTCGCGATGAAGATGCTGGGCGAACTAGGCCCGGACGATCTGGCGACCATCCTCTACACCTCGGGTTCCACCGGCAACTCCAAGGGCGCCTATTCGGATCACCGCGGCGTCGTGCACGGCGTGATGAGCTATGTCAGCCAAAGCGCCATGTCGAAGGTCTACCTCGAAGGCCAAGGCGAAGATCTGTCGGGCCAGCCCTCCGCGCTGGTCGCGGTGCCGCTGTTCCACGTCACCGGCGAGGTTCCGCTCTTCCTGCAAAGCGTCGCCATTGGCCGTAAGCTGGTATTGATGCCCAAGTGGGACGCCGAAGAAGCCATGCGCTTGATGGAAACTGAAAGCGTGACCTATTTCGTCGGTGTGCCGCTGATGAGCTTTGAAATGGCGAGCCACCCCAATCGTGGGAGCTACGATCTTTCGGCGTGCAAGAGCTTTGCCGCTGGCGGGTCACCACGCCCGGTGGAGCACGTGAACAAGATCAAAGAAAGCTTCCCTGGCGGCTTCCCGCTGCTGGGATATGGCCTCACGGAAACCAACGCGGTGGGCTGCGGCAACTTCAACGAGAATTACCTTGCCAAGCCGGGCTCCACGGGCACCGCGAGCCGTCCGATGGTTGATCTTGCCATCCTGGACGACGACGGCAACAAACTGCCCCAAGGCAGCGTTGGCGAAGTGTGCATCCGTTCGACCGCCAACTTCCTTGGCTATTGGAAAAACGAGGAAGCCACGCGGGACGCCTTCACCGACGATATGTATTTCCGTACCGGCGATCTGGGGTATCTGGACGAAGACGATTACCTCTTCATCGTCGATCGCAAGAAGGACATCATCATTCGCGGCGGCGAGAACATTTCATGCATCGAAGTCGAAGACGCGATCTACGCGCACGCCGACATCGCCGAATGTTCGGTCTTTGGACTTCCGGACGAACGATTTGTGGAAGTCCCAGCGGCGGTGATCCTGACCAAAGACGGTCGCGACACAGTCACACCGGCGGCGCTGCGCGATTTTCTGCTCAAGAACACAGCGCCCTTTAAGGTGCCGCTCGAAGAGCATATCTTCGTGGTCCATGAAACGCTGCCACGCCTTGGAACGCAGAAAGTCGACAAAAAGACGCTGCGCGAGCAGTACACAAAGCAGCTCGCGGCTGCGTGATCGCGCCTGCGTGACAGCCACAGATCCTTGGGGAGGGCATGACGGGTGAACGCGCCCAAAACCCTTCCCAAGTCGGACTCTGCCGCCCTTTCGTCATCGCCAAACACAGCGCGAAAATCGCCGCGCGGTCTGCCGCGTCAGCGCGCCATTTTTGATCGTCGCACGATTGCGGAAACCATCGCCAAGCTGGTCGAAGCGCACGGCTCAGCAGCGCGCCAGCCCATTGTACAGACACTGCGCAACGCGCTGGAAAAGGGCCGGCTGGAACTGGCTCAGCGACTTGCGGCAAAACCGTCGGCCGGGCACGAGTGCACCGCCGGCCACGCCTTCCTCACCGATCAATTGCTGCGCGTGATTTACGATCACGTCACCACCGATGTGCACCCGGCCCCCAATCGCACGGCGGCTGAACGCCTCGCCCTGCTGGCGGTGGGGGGATACGGGCGCTCCGAAATGGCGCCGCATTCCGACATTGATATCGCCTTCATCACGCCCACACGCCGTGCGCCGTGGTGCGAGCAGGTGATCGAATCGATGCTCTATTTGCTGTGGGATCTCGGCCTCAAAGTAGGCCATTCCAGCCGCACCGTGAGCGATACGATCAAGATGGCGAAAGAGGACCTGACGATCCGCACCGCCCTTCTCGAGGCGCGGATGGTCTGGGGCGATCAATCCATTTACGAAGAGACCCGCACACGGTTCTGGCGCGACGTTGTGCGGGGCACTGAGCGCGATTTTCTTGATCAGAAACTGGCCGAACGCAACGAACGCCATAAGCGTATGGGCGACAGTCGCTATGTCGTTGAACCCAATGTGAAAGAGGGCAAAGGCGGGCTGCGCGACCTGCAAGCGCTTTATTGGATCGGGAAGTACATCTACCGCGCGGAAACCGCTTCGGAATTGGTCAGTGTCGGGCTGTTGACGCGGTCCGAATATCGCAGTTTCCGACGCGCCGAGAGCTTTCTTCTCGCTGTGCGCTGCCACATGCACGAAATCGCCGAACGCGCCGAAGACCGCCTTACGTTCGACCTCCAGCGTCAGGTCGCCGAGCGGATGAATTTCGCGGATCGCCCTGGCAAGAGCGCGGTCGAACGCTTCATGCAGTTCTACTTTCTGCAGGCGAAGCGCGTGGGCAATCTCACCGCGGTCTTTCTCGACGCGCTGGAAGAGGAATTCCGCAAATCGCGCCGGGAAAGTGTGTTCTTCAGAAAGAAGGCAAGCGAAAGCCGGGAAATGTCCGGATTCCTGATTTCGGACGGCACCATCCGCGCGCCGCGCGACGATTGGTTCGAACGCGATCCGGTGCGGCTGATCGAGCTGTTTCAGATTGCGGAAGCCGAAGGCGTGGAGGTGCATCCGCAGACGATGCGGCTTGCCGATCAGAACGCGAAGTTGATCGATGGGAAGGTGCGCAAAGACGCGCGCGCCAACGCGCTGTTTCTCGATCTGCTGTGCGGCCAGCGCGATCCGGAATCGGCGCTGCGCTGGATGAACGAAGCGGGCGTGTTTGGTCGTTTCGTGCCCGACTTTGGCCGCGTTAACGCGCAGATGCAGTTCGACATGTACCATCACTACACCGTCGATGAGCACACCATTCGAGCGATTGGTCTCACCAGTCAGATCGAACAGGGGCTTCTGAAAGAGGATCACCCCCGCGCGACGCGCCAGATCCACGATCTGTCATCGCGGCGAGCGCTGTTCGTCGCCGTGTTGCTCCACGATATCGCCAAAGGGCGCGGCGGCGATCATTCGGTACTGGGCGCGGGCGTTGCCAAACGGCTTTGCCCCCGATTTGGGCTGGACGAAAGCGAAACCGAACTTGTCGCGTGGCTGGTGCTTGAACACCTGCTTATGAGCCGGACCGCGCAGAAGCGCGATCTGACCGATCCCAAAACGATCGATGACTTCGTTGCGAAAGTGCAAACGATCGACCGGCTGCGCTTTCTTGCGATCCTGACCGCGGTCGACATCCGGGCCGTGGGGCCGGGCGTGTGGAACAGCTGGAAAGGGCAATTGCTGGGCGAACTCTACGACGCCGCGCAAGAACGGCTTCGCCTCGGTCACAAGCGTCGCGGGCGCAAGGAAAGGGTCGAAGCGCGGCAAAAAGCCGTGCGCGATCTTCTTGGCGCACAGGGGGCTCTTGTAGAGAGCGTTGGCTCAATGCTCGGCGACGCATATTGGATCGCCGAAAGCGAAGACATCATCGCCCGCAATCTTCAGCAATACGAAGAATCGCAAGCAGCGGACGATCGTCTCTCGATCCGCTGTGATGTGGATGAAGATCGTGGCGCTACCGTGGTTAGTGTCATCGCGCAGGATCACCCCGGCCTGTTCTACCGCATCGCCGGGGGCATCCACTTGGCCGGGGCGCATATTATTGACGCGCGCATTCACACCGCCAGCAACGGGACCGCGTTTGATAACTTTCTAGTGCAGGATCGCCATCGCCAGCCGTTCGGCGAAAACGCGCAAATCGAACGGCTCAAGAAAGGCGTGCGCGATGCGTTGATGGCGAATGTGGAACTTGTGCAGAAACTCGCCGCCCGGCCGCTGCGGCATACGCGCTCCAAAGCCTTCAAAATCGCTCCCTCCGTGGCGTTCGACAACAACGCGTCGAACCGCTTCACCGTCATCGAGGTCAGCGCGCGGGACCGCCCGGCCCTGCTCAATCGGCTCGCTTACGCGCTGTTCAAAGCGAACCTGATAGTCCACTCAGCGCATGTCACGGCCTATGGCGAAAGCGCGGCCGACACATTCTATGTGACCGACCTGACGGGTGGTAAAATACAGAGCGAAGAACGCCTGAATGACATTCGTCGCGCCTTGCTGGCCGCGGCCAGCGACAAGCGACAACAGCAGCTGGAAAAAGCCTCCGCTTAAAGCGGGTAAAACGTCTGTTAACGTTGCGTGACATTTGGGTTGCATTTGCGAAACCTAACGTTAAGGCGCGGGGACCCTACGTCAGGAGAGGAAAAACATGACTACCCGTACCCCCGTGCGGCGCGCGTTCGCGCTGCTTTCGTCCACGTGCGCCATCGCCGCGATCGCTACCCCCAGCGTCGCCTTTGCGCAAGACAACGCGGCCGATGAGATCGCCACCCAAGAGCAAAACACCGAGCGCGAGAGCGCGCTCGACAGCATCGGCAACATTGTCGTCACCGGCACCAAGACCCAGAACGTTGAAAACGTGCAAGACGTGGCTCTGGCGGTCACCGCCTTCAACGAAGACACGCTCGAAGCCTTCAAGGTTCGCGATATTCAAGGTCTGAGCTTCCAGGCTCCCAACGTGAGCCTTGATCAGATCGGCACCAGCCGCGGCACGGCGAACTTCTCGATCCGTGGTCTCGGCATCAACTCGTCCATTCCCTCGATCGACCCGACCGTGGGTGTGTTCGTCGATGGTGTGTATCTCGGCATTAACGGCGGCGTCGTGTTCGACATCTTCGACGTGGAAAGCGTCGAGATCCTGCGCGGCCCGCAGGGCGTTCTGTTCGGTCGCAACGTGACCGGCGGCGCGGTGCTGCTCAACACGTCCAGCCCGACCGAGGATTTCCAGGGCAAGGTCCGCGCGGCGGTTGACGGCCCGATTGACGGTGGCCGAGGCGGCGAAAACTACACCACCAGCGCCGTCCTCACCGGTCCGATCATCGAAGACAAGCTGCTGTTCAAGGTCGCTGGCTACTATAACAACGATCGCGGCTACTTCGAAAACCAGTTCGATGGGTCAAACTTTGGCCAGGCGGAAACGTATATTCTGCGCGGCGCTCTCGAAGCGCGTTTGGGCGACCTGACGCTGACCGGTAAGGTCGACTATTTTGACAGCAACGGCGATGGCCCCGCAGCGCAGAACCGCGGCATTTTTGAACGCGACACCTTCGATTTCGCGATCGACAACGCCGGTTTCTACGACACCGAAATCCTCACCACCTCGCTGACCGCGGAGTGGGATATCGGCCCGGGTACGCTGACCAACATCTTTGGTTATCGCGATTACACCGCCGCGACCGACGCGGACATTGATGCGACGACGCTGTTCCTGTTCCACTCCAGCACGGACACCGAGCAGGACCAGATCTCGAACGAGATCCGTTACGCGGTTTCAACCGATAACTTCGACATCACCGTGGGCGGCTTCTTCTTCGATCAGAACCTCGCTTACACCGAGCGCCGCGACATTCCGCCTTCGACCCCGCTGCGTTTCTTTGGCGGTGGCCGTCAGGATCACGAAGTCTTTGGTCTGTTTGCCAACGGTCAGTATTATCTGACCGACGCGCTCTCGATCATCGCCGGTATCCGGTGGAGCCAGGAGACGAAGGACGCGGACATCACCTACATCCGTCCGCGGGTGGAGTGCTCGGTGATCGACGGCACGTGTCCGACCACCGGCGTAAACTCGCTTATCCCGACCGAAGAGAACGGCTTCTCCGACCGCGTGCGTTTCCGCAACGTCTCGCCGAAGCTGGGTCTGCAGTACGAGTTCGCTGACAGTCAGGTCTACGGCCACTGGACCCGTGGCTTCCGTTCGGGCGGATACAATTTCCGCATCACGAACATTCCGGTGTTTGAATTCGCGGTCCAGGAAACCGGCAATCTGTTCTTCGGTGAAGAGCAGGTCGACAACTTCGAAATCGGCGGCAAATTCCAGACCACCGACGGTGTGTTTACGATCAACGTGGCGGGTTACGTCACCAAGATCCAGGACATGCAGCGCGAAGTGAACCTTGCCGATCCGGGCGCTGGCGTTGTCCAGAATATCGTCAACACCGCCGACGCCACGATCATGGGCTTCGAAGCGGAAAGCCGCGTTCGTCTGACAGACTCGCTCATCTTCACCGCCAACCTTGGTCTGATCGACGATGAGTACGACGAAATCCTTTTCGATATTTCGGGCGACGGCAACGGCATCATCACGGACGAGGATTTCAATCTTCGCATCCCGCGTGTGCCCGCGGTCACTTGGGGCGTTGGCTTCATTCACGAGCTGTTCGTAGGCGACAGCGAAATCCTGACGCGCGTCAATTACCAGTACCGCGATGAATTCGCCTACACCGACGATAACCTGGGTTTCATCCAAGATATCTCGAACCTGGAAGCGAACATCACGTGGGTGACGCCGCTCGATGGCCTCTCGCTCAGCCTCTACGGTCGCAACCTGTTTGACGAAGTTCAGGCGGGTGGTGATACGCAGGTACCGTTCGGCGGTCCGCGGTCGACCGGTGTGCGTCAACCCTTTGCGGACGCGCCGACGGCCGGCACATTCTCGCCGCTTAACCGCGGCCGCAACGTCGGTATCGAAGCCGTGTTTGAATTCTGATCTTGAATTGGGCGGGGGCCACTAAGCCACCGTTTACAGGATCGAAAAAGCGGGGCGCTCTGGCAACAGGGCGCCCTTTCTTTTTGGTTGTCGCTATCCCCGCGCGGCGAGGATCAGCAAAGCGATGCTCTGATCATCCATCGCGGCAAAGCTCCATTCATCGCTCGCACCCGATATCGGATACCATAGCCCGTTGAGATGGTTGCTCACCACGCTCAGCGCGGTTGGATCAAACGCACCAAGAAGTCCGTTGGCACAAGCGAGCGCCCCCTCAACGCCCAGCCAGCGCTTTCTGGGCTGGAGCATGTCATTGGTGAGTGCTTCCACCATCGTACCGCGCGCTGAACGGGGCGCGGTGAGATCGTCGGATGGGTCGAGCATTTCCCAATTGAAGCCGATCGGCTGGAAGCCAAACCGCGCTGAAAACGCGTCCGCCTTGGCCGCTTGGGTCAGGGCGTCTTCGGGAACCGCCCCCGCTTCAAATCGCACCAAAGCGCGCGCCTCCAAGGCCTCGCGCCATTCGTCAAAGAAGGCGTTCAGGCGGGCCAGAGTGTCCGCGGCGCTCACACTCAGCCACGCGCGCCGAACAGGGCTGTGCCGACACGAATATGCGTAGCCCCCAGTTGCACGGCGGCCGGATAATCGCCGCTCATTCCCATGGACAGGCCTTTGAGGCCATTGTCGTGCGCCAGTTTGGCCAGCAGAGCGAAAAAGGGCGCGGGCTCAATCCCGGCGGGCGGGAGACACATGAGGCCAGCGATGGGGACGGGGGTGTCGCGCACCTGCGCGATGAAGGCGGGAAGCTCGCCGATCGGGCATCCCCCCTTTTGGTCCTCGTCGCCAATGTTCACCTGGATGAAACAGGGGACCTGGCGGCCACCTTTGTCCATCGCCTTCGCTAGTGCCTTCAGCAGACTGGGCCGATCGAGCGCGTGGATGCAATCGAAGAGCTCGACGGCGTCCTCGGCCTTGTTCGATTGCAGCTGACCAATACCGTGCAGTTCCACATCGGGATATTGCTCGCGCAGCTCGGGCCATTTGCTGTGCGCCTCTTGCACCCGGTTTTCGCCAAACACGCGGTGGCCAATATCTATAAGCGGCGTGATCTTCTCCGCCGGGTGCGTTTTGCTCACCGCGATCAACGTGATCTCGTCCCGCTCGCGGCGCGAGGGCTTGAGCATTTTGGCGATATTGTCCTCGACCGCGGCAAGACGGTCTTCGGGCCGTGTGGCTGGGCTTTCCATAGGGCCGCGCTATAGCGATGCCATGGCGCTTGACCAGACACTGCCGAACCTCTGGCTTATCTCCGATGCGCGCAACGACGCGCACCTAGAGGCCGCGCTGCGCGCTTTACCGCGCGAGAGCGGGTTCATCTATCGCCATTACCATTTGCCGGACCCGGACCGCTGGCAGCGTTTCCAGGCGCTGCGCCGCGTGGCCGAGGCGTGCGGGCACATGGTCGTTCTGGCGGATAGCGCCATGACAGCCACAGAGTGGGGCGCACACGGGGTCTATGGAGCGCCTCTGGCGCTGTGGCCGCGGCGCACGGGTTTGGTGCAGCTTGCGACCGCGCACAACCCGCGCGAGATCGCGCAGGCCGCGCGCAAGGGGGCGGACGCGGTGCTGCTCTCTCCGGCTTTCGTCACGCGCTCGCATCCCGACGCACCCGCGCTTGGTCCGGCGCGCTTTCGATTGATGGCGCAGCTTTCCCCCATCCCCATCATCGCGCTGGGTGGGATGACACCCAAGACGGCGGACCGCCTGCGCTGGCCGATGTGGGCGGCGATTGACGGGTTGAGCCAACCAAGCGTTTCACCGCACACACCTTGACCGGAGTCCGGTGAAGATTCATGGTGTGTTCCAACGAAGGAGCACGCCATGGCCACCCGCGCTGCCAGCAAAAAGCCCGTCGCCGATTGGCGCGCGGGATTGCATAGATCCATTCGCCGGACCACTCAGATGACGGGCGCGGGCGCGCTGCTTTTGGCGCTGTTTTTTCTCGCCCTTGCGCTGGTGAGCTACACGCACACCGACCCCAGCCTTTCGACCGCGGCCAGCGGCGAGGTGATCGGCAACTGGATGGGCCGCGCCGGAGCGTGGGTGTCGGACTTTGTGTATCTCGTTTTCGGCCTGCCCGGCCTTTTGCTCGTGCCGCTCCTTTACGTCTCCGCGCGCCGGCTTTGGCGCGGTGTCGAGATCGAAGACGAAGCGGATGACGGGTTCGAACGCACGCGTTGGTGGGGTCCGCTGGCGCTGCTGCTTCTGGCCATGGCGCTGCTATCGATAGTGCTCGCCATTGCGTTCCCCTCGCCCGGCAGCGTGTTGCCCGCGCAGCTTGGCGGGTTGGCTGGTCTTCTGGGCGCCGGGGCAACAGAGGCCGTGGGCACTCGCCTGGCCGGCGAGGCGGCGGGCTGGGTTTCTTTGGGCGTTGCGGCGCTCAGCCTCGCTATCGCTGCGGTGTTGCTGACCAAGATTTTCACGATCGACTGGCGCGCGCTCCTCACGCTTCCCGATTTTCTCGTCGGCGAAGGCCAGCGCGCTCGTGAGATCGCGACTCCGCCGCGCGGCGATCGCGGGTTGATCGCGGGCCTGCGCTCAAAACTGTCATTCCTGCCAGGTTTCGGCTCCGGCGCGCAGACTGCGCCAACGCCTGAGCCGCAAGAGGCGGACATCGCACCCGATCGCCCCGAACCGGGGGTCGAGCGCGCACCGGTTCAAGACGCCGCTCCACGCCGCGCGCCCGAAATCAGCGATCCCAGCGCCCCGCCGCGGCGCGCGCGTCCGGCGAAGGCCAATCAGAAGGACATGTTCGCCACCTTTGATCTGCCGAGCCTAGACCTGCTGGCCGAACCTCCAGAAGAAACCGCGCCCGCGCTCGATAAGCTTGCGCTCGAACGCAACGCGCGCCTGCTCGAAAACGTGCTCGACGATTTCAACGTCAAGGGCGAGATCACCGCGGTGCGCACCGGCCCAGTGGTCACGATGTACGAATTGGAGCCCGCGCCGGGTATCAAGGCCAGCCGCGTCGTCGGCCTCGCCGAGGACATCGCCCGCAATATGAGCGCGATCAGCGCGCGTGTGTCGACCATTCCAGGCAAGACGGTGATCGGCATCGAGCTGCCCAATTCCAATCGCCAAATGGTGATGCTCAAAGAGCTCGCGGCAAGCGCTGACTTCGTCGAGCATCGCGGCAACCTGCCGATCATTCTGGGTAAGGATATCGCGGGTGAGCCGGTCATGGCCGATCTCGCCGCCATGCCTCACCTGCTCGTCGCGGGAACGACGGGGTCAGGCAAATCGGTGGGGCTGAACTGTATTCTGCTCAGCCTGCTTTACACCTTCACCCCCGCCGAATGCCGCCTGATCCTGATCGATCCCAAAGTGCTCGAACTGAAATCCTACGACGATATCCCGCACCTGCTCTCGCCCGTGGTCACCGAACCGCACAAAAGCGTGCGCGCGCTCAAATGGGCCGTCGAGGAAATGGAAGAGCGCTATCGCAAGATGAGCTCGGTCAATTCGCGCAACATTAACTCCTTCAACGAAAAAGTGCGCGCCGCCGCCGCCAAAGGCAAGCCGCTGGGCCGTCGGGTGCAAACCGGCTTTGACCCTGAAACCGGCGAGCAGCTCTACGAGGAAGAACAGCTCGATTACGAACCGCTACCGCAGATCGTGCTGATCGTGGACGAACTCGCCGACCTTATGGTGACGGTGGGCAAGGAAATCGAAGTCCTGATCCAGCGCCTCAGCCAGAAATCACGCGCGGCGGGCATTCACCTCATAATGGCGACGCAGCGTCCGTCGGTCGATGTCATCACAGGCGTTATCAAGGCGAACCTGCCCACCCGGATCAGCTTCAAGGTCACCAGCCGTATCGACAGCCGCACCATTCTGGGTGAGCAAGGCGCGGAGCAACTGCTGGGTAAAGGCGACATGCTTTACAAACCCAACACCGGCGCGACGATCCGTGTCCACGGACCGTTTGTCAGCGACGAGGAAGTCGAAGCGGTCGCCGATTACTGGCGCGCGCAAGGCACGCCGGACTACGTCGACGCGGTCACCGAAGAGCCTGAAGAAGGCGGCCTGACCTTTGAGGACGACCTGACCGCGTCCGACAATCCCGAAGAGCGCAAATATCGCCAAGCCTGCCAGATCGTAATTGAGAACCAGAAGGCTAGCGGATCGTGGCTGCAGCGCCAGATGGGCGTGGGCTACAACACCGCGGCCAAATGGATCGAACGCATGGAAAGCGAAGGCCTCGTGGGGCCCGCCAACCATGTGGGCCGTCGCGAGATTTTCCGCGATCGCGACGGCAATCCGATTTAGAAGCGGAGCGATTAGTGCAGGCGTGCAACGCCATAAATTTGTAAAATCACCGTCGCGCAGCCGTCACGGAAAGGTAGCGGCAGCGTCATTCTTTAGTGCCAGTGGGAAGCCCTCTCTCTACCACTAAGGATCCCCTACATGCTTTCCACCCGTTCGCTCGCCCGCGCGACTTCCACGCTCGCGCTCGTTGCCGGCATGGCATTGGCGCCGCACGCCGCCTTGGCTCAGGACGCCGAGACCGCCCCAGAAGAAGACGACAATTCCGGCAACCGCATTATCGTGACCGCGCAAAAGCTGGAGCAGCGCGCGCAAGACGTGCCGATCACGATTTCAGCGACAAGCGGTGAACGCATCGAACAGCTCGGCGTGACCGATCTCGATGAACTTTCGAACTACATCCCGGGCCTGCTGATCCAAGAGCAAAGCGCCAACAACCCCGGCATCGTCATCCGCGGTATCACCTCGGACAGCGGCTCCTCGCAACAAGGCCCGCGCGTCACGCTGTACTACAACGGCGTCGATATCTCGCGCTCACGGGGATCGTATCAAGCCATCTACGACCTTGAGCGCGTTGAGGTGATCAAAGGGCCGCAGGCGACGCTGTTTGGCACAGCCAGCGCTGTCGGCGCGATCAGTCTGGTTTCCGCCAAACCGCGCGAGGGTTTTTCGGGCGAAGTGCGCGGCGGCTACGGCAATTTTGACCAGACTCTGCTTGGCGGGTTCCTCAACGCAGGTTCCGATGTCATCGCCGGCCGGATCGCGTTCGAATATCGCTCGCGCGATGGCTATGTTGAAAATCTCTCTCCCAACCAGGAAGAGGAACTCTACGCGCAAGACCAGCTGGGTATCCGCGCCTCGCTTCGTTTCACACCGAACGCCGACCTCACCGTCGATTTGGTCGGAACCTACGACCAGCAGCGCAACGGAGGCACGCCGTTTATCTCGGGCACCTTCCCCGCTTTTGCCGGCGCCCCGGGCGGCGCGGACAACGCCTTTGAAGACGCCAACCTTGGTGGCCTTCCTTCCGCAGCGGCGGTTCTGGGCGACGATCAGCTTGGCCTTAACCGTGAAGTCTACGACATCAACCTGACCGCCGAGTACCAGTTCGCCGACGATTGGACCTTCACCACGGTGAACGGCTATCGCGAATTCGACAGCGATGAAGTGTTCGACGCCGATGGCAGCGCCGCGCCGTTCCTGGAGTTTTCGGAACTCGCCACAGGTTGGCAGATCAGCCACGAAGGTCGCTTCACTTATAACGGCACCAAACTGCGCGCGAGCGCGGGCTGGAACGTCTTCATTGAAGATGGCGCGCAGGATGTGCCCTTCGCCACCGAAGAAGGCCTGTTCCTCCAGTGTCTGACAGGTCTGTTCGGCGCACCGCTCATTCCCGGCCTTCCGTGCGTGGGGGCGGATGGCAGCGTGCCCGCCACGGCGGCCACCGGCTTGCTGACCGGCGGCGCGTTCGACGCCGTACCTTACGCGGCGCGGTTTGAGAACCAGGGACGCAACGAAGCCTATTCGGTTTTTGCCGATGCAACCTGGATACCAACCGACAGCCTTGAGCTGACCGCCGGTGTCCGCTTCCTCGACGAGTACCGCCAATCGGGCTTCATTTCGGTCTCGCCCGACGGACTGATCAGCGGCGCGCCGCTTATCCCGGGCTTTCTCGACACCAACGGCCAGACCTTTGAGGCCGATGACAGCTTTCAGGCGATCCTGCCGCGCTTCAACGCGTTGTATCGGATCAACGATGACGTGAACGTCTTCGCCACCATTTCCAAGGGTCGCCGCTCGCCGGTAGTGAACCTCGGAGGCACTCTCGACGGGGCCGGGAATGTCGTTCCCGATCTCGAAATCGTCTCTGAGGAAATCGTGTGGAACTACGAAGGTGGCGTGAAAGTCGCGAGCGGTCCGGTTTCAGCTTCGCTTGGAGTTTACTATCAGGTCTACGACAACTTCCAGGTCTCGGTCCAAGACCCCGACGGCCCGATCGGCACTTTCATCACGCAAAGCGCAGGTTCAGCAAGCAACCTCGGGGTTGAAGGCGAGCTGGCGGTCGATATTGCGGACTGGTTCCAGGTATTCGGCAATTTTGGCTACATTGATGGCGGCATTGATGAAGACGGCGCGTTCTCGCCCGCTTTCTCAGGCGCGCGTTTCCGCTTGCAGCCGGAATTTCAGGCCTCGGGCGGCTTCACGTTCGACTACGAACTCGACAATGGGATGCGCTTCTTCGCGACGCCCAGCGTCACGCATCGCAGCACGATTTTCTTCGAAGTGCCCAACAGCGATCTGATCTCGCAAGGGCCCGTCACGCTGGTGAACGCCCGCGCGGGCGTGAGCTTCGCGGATCGCCGCTACGAGATCGCCGGATTCATCCGCAACGCGTTCAACGAAGATTATCTGCTCGACGCCGGAAACACCGGAGGAGCGTTCGGCGTTCCGACCTTTATTCCGGCGGAACCGCGCTTCTTCGGCGTCGAACTTATCGCTCGCTTCGGGAACTAACGCACCGCACCAATACTGGATCACGCCATTTGGGGCGGGCCTCGAAAGAACGCCCGCCCCTATTCACCTTCAGACGGCGCCTGTGTTTCCTCGGATTCCGGCGCAGAGGATGTCACAACAAAACGAGCGCTTCCAACAACGCTCATCTCATCAGCGCGGGTAAGGCCGCGCTCTTCCTCTTCTTCCGGCGTTAGCGGGCGAAAGCGAATGGAGAGCGGTGTGATTGTACCGTCTTCACGCTGGCGAAAAGTGACGATGCCGCGCTGGCCGCGTTCGCGCAGACCCTTTTCCAGCTCGAGAGCGCGATCCTGACCGACATAGAGCCTCCCGCGCAGCACGCTTGAATAACCATAGACGCTGCCGGGCTGGACGCTCAGCTTGTGCTCGCATTGCTCAAACAGCGGATCTGTCGGATCATCGAAAACAAGCGCTTCGGCGATAACTGGCGGATCACCAATCAGGCACAGATGCTCGACCCGTCCGGTAAAGCCTCGTCCTCCTCTCGCGGAGTTTTCACCTTCACTTTCTTGGTCCGCGCGGATGGGCCAATCGTAGCGAAATTCGACATAATGACCGCGCAGCAGATCGCGCGGATCATACCCCATAACCGGCACTTCCCAATCGGTGCCCTGCCGGCTGAGATCCTCGCTCTGCGCCCATAGAAGGGCTAGCCCGGCGAGTGGGATAATCAGCAGGAACAGAGCTCGAAGCGCAGTCTGGATCATGGCGCCTTCTCCCCGTTGCCGGTCCCGCTCTCGCCTTCGCCTGAAGAGGTTTCGGGAGCGAACGCACGGCTCACCCGGTAGGCCGCCAAAGCAATGCCGAGGATCAAGAGGCCGGAAAGGATCAGGCCAAAGCCGCTGAGCAAAAGATCACTCGCCAGCTCAAAACTAAGGATGATCAAGCGCACCGCAATCACCGCCACCGCCACTTGGAAAACACCGCGCCAGCCGACCTTAATTGCGGCCGCCGCGATCCCGATCCACAACGCTATAAAGAGCAACGCCGCCGCGATATCGACTCCGCTGACGCTTCTGGCGATCAGAATCACCGCGCCCGCCCCGATAATGATCGCGCCGGCCATGCGGCCCGAAAGGCTTGGCCGCGCCAAGGCGACCAATACACCCGCCACAGCGACCACGGTTGCGTGCGTCGCGATACTCGCCGCTGAAAAGCCGCCCACCTGATCGCGCGTAAACGCGTCAGAACTGGCGAGCGTCGCGGCCATGCACGCACCAAAGACGGCGTAGGTTAGCGCCAATTGCTCCAACCGCCGCCAGAAAACCGGCCGCGTTGAACGCGCACGAAGATAGGCGCCCAGCGGCGCGAACAGCACCGGTGCGCTCAACACAAAGGCGATCCAGACATTGGGCCGATCGGCTTCCTCACGCGCAAAGTACGAAAACTCAGCCGACCAATTGTACTCCCACACGCAATAGAGCGCCCCGCCCATCACCAAGGTTGCCGAAAGCCAACTGCGTCCCGTCAAAAGCAGCATCGGCCCGAACAGCGCGAGCCACAAGGCCAGCGGCACCCACAGCGGAGAGCTGGTCTGATAGACTTGGCCAAGATGGCCGAAAAAGGTGAGGCCCAAAGCTGCGGCGATGCACACCATGGCTTCCACCGCCCAAGGCGAGGCTTGCGTCAGACGATCCTCGCGCCAGATGACCACACCCAGAAGGCCAGCGAGAAGCGCGAAATGGATCGAAAGGCGCACCTGTCCGGGCACCTCCTCCCAGTTCGCCGCGACCACGGACACCACGCCCAGCCCGATCGCCAGCGCGCCAATGCCGAAAACCGACCACAGCGCCAACGGTCGCGCGTGTTCGGCCTCGTAAGCGAGTAGATTGGTTCTTGTCTGGGAATCGATGAGCCCGGCTTCGTGCCAAGCGTCGATCTTTCGAGCGCTCATAAGATATGCCTAAGGGGCGACACGCCAAAGGGCAAACACGGCGACACCCGCTGTCGTCCGATTTTCAGGGTTCGGCAAAACCACCGCCTATCGGCTGGAAGCTTCCGCCTCCAACTCTTCGCGGGTCAGGGTGATGCCTTGGACAATCTTGGCCTCGTTCGCCGCCATTTGATCCGCCGGGGAAGCGACGAGTCCGATCTTCGCTAGGGGGCCTGTCGACGTCCAATTCTTCGTCCACTCGGCCAGATAGAGATCAAGGCCGGGAATAGCGCGAATGTGCGCCTTTTTGACATACACATAGAGCGGCCTCGCACCGGGATAGGCAAAGCTGGCGATGTTCCCGTAGGTTGGCTCCACCCCATTCATGCGCAGCCCCTGAACCTTGTCGGCGTTCTCATCGAGATAGGAAAAGCCGAACACGCCAATGGTGCGCGGATTGGCTTCGATCTTCTGGACGATCAGGTTGTCCTGTTCGCCTTGGTCCGAATACGCGCCGTCGGTGCGCACCTCGGTGCAGACAAACTGATGCTCTTGCTCGCTTTGTTCCTTAAGAGCGACCATGGCCGGATTGGCGTTGCATCCCACTTTGAGAACCAGCTCTTCCAACGCGTCACGCGTGCCCGACGTGCTGGGCGGGCCATAGACCAGAATGGGTTCGTCGGGCAGGCTCGAATCTACATCGGCCCACGTCTGACTGGTCTGCTCTTCGCCGTAAGGCCGCGCCGCAAGCGCTTCGTACACCATGGTGGGCGATAGGTTGAGTTCAATGCCTTCCTTGGCCGAGGCAAAGGCAATGCCATCGAGACCGACCTGAAGCTCGATAATGTCGGTTACATCGTTTTCGACGCAAGTGTCATACTCGCTCAGCTTCATTCGGCGCGACGCGTTGGCGAGGTCCGGAGTGTGCGCCCCAACGCCCGAGCAGAACAGCTGTATGCCCCCGCCAGTCCCTGTCTGTTCGATCAGCGGCGACTGGTAGTCCGGATGGGAAAGCGCAAAACTCTCGGCAATGCGCTTGGCAAAGGGATAAACCGTCGACGACCCAACCGCGCGGATCGAACTGCGCGAAGCGTCCCCGCTGCATCCGACAAGCGAAGCGCTTGCGAACGCGATTGCAGCCACTTGAACAATGGCACCAGCAACCTTGGTGGGGGAGTGTGTAGGCATGCGTTCCCTTTGCAAGATTTGCGGGCGTTAGGCAGCCTCTGTGACACGCGAATGACGCCGTAAGAGGCCAAGAAGCGACCGATCCAGCAAACCGTGCAATGCGTCGCAATCACCGATCGAACGGCCACTCTGGACGAAAAAGCCCTTCTCTCACAGGCCTAATCGGCAAAAGGCGCATGGCGCGATCCCTCGTGCCTTTAAGTGAATACTAACCGTCTTTTTTTATAACCTACGCTATGGGACGTCTCCTATTCCTCGCAGGTTTCCCTCCTGCATGGATCATCGCGTTTGCGATGACTCTGGCGAGCCTTTCGGCTTCGCCAGCCTTGGCCTCGGGTACAAACCACGCCGAGCCAAGCTTTGCGCCCTCGTGCCACGCGGCTACCGGCCTCGATACGAAGCTCGAACGGTTAATCTCAGCAGGCGTGCCGAGCGACACGTGGACGTGTTCGAACAAAGACTGGATCGCAGATGAGCCGGTGTCCTGGCTTTTGTTCGAAAGGGATTCTTGGCTCGGAGAGAAACGCCCCCGCTACTTCTTCAGCCGGATAGCGAGGCATCACGGCGTCACTTTTAGCGCGATCGATGCGGATGGATCGATCCGCACGCTTGCGTGGGAGGAGGCGGACGCCGAGCCCTTTGCCGCTGGCCCTGTGTTCCGTCTCGAATTGCCCGATATACTCCCCAGCACCCAGGCCTTGGTGGTGCGAGTGGAGCGCCCACATTCGATCCCGTTGCTCACCGAAGCCCGGCTTGTCCACTACCCCGATGACGCGGACTGGACACAAATGGAGGTGATCGTCCTGGCCTTTGTGGTCGGGATGCTTGTGCTGCCCCTCTTCTTCGATATCAGCTTCTACATCGTTCTGCGCGAACGTTTTGTGCTTCTGCACGCGATCATGGTGACCGCCATGATTGGATACGTTCTGAGCGCCGGCGGTCTGATATCGGTGTTCGATTCCGTTCCGCTGATCGGGATTGCTGTTGCAGGTCCTTTGCTCTGGGCCGTCGGGGTTGGCTTTTCCGCTCTATTCCTTGCCGATTTTCTCGAAGAAGGAGCGCAATCGCCTGTGATGCGCCGCATCACCGTAGCCACAGGGTTTTGGTGCATATTCGTTCCGGGATTCTTCGCTCTACAACTGCCTTCGACGCAAAGCTTCGATGATCGGGCCTATTTCTACAGCTTCGTCCCGGTGATCTTCGTGATCAGCGCAGCGGTGGTCGAAGCCGTTGCCCGCGGAAGTCGCGGTGCTCACTTCATCGCCGTTGCATGGACACCGATTATTCTGGCTTCGATTGAGCGGCTCTTACGCGGTGTGGGCGTTTACACCGGACCATCCTCTTTTGATCTAGGCATCTACCTAGCCACAGGGCTTGAAGTGGTCGTAATCAGCCTCGCCATCGCCGATCG
The DNA here is from genome assembly GCA_039186235.1 of Pseudomonadota bacterium. Taxonomy (GTDB): domain Bacteria; phylum Pseudomonadota; class Alphaproteobacteria; order Sphingomonadales; family Sphingomonadaceae; genus Erythrobacter. Next base: position 55,802 of record JBCDAE010000010.1, read on the forward strand.
TTACGTCGTCATCCGGCGAGAGCGCGACGCAGCGGTGACCGAAGCGCAAACACTGGAAAAGCTTTCGACGCGCGATTCCCTGACCGGGCTTCTTAACCGACGTGGGCTCGAGATGAAGTTCGCAGAGCTCGTTCGAAGCGGATTTGATACCTTTGCGCTGGTCGATCTTGATCGCTTCAAACTGATCAATGATCGCCACGGCCACCAGGTCGGCGACGCGGCGCTCGTTGCGTGCGCCGAGGCTCTACGGGGCAATGGCGATCCCGATCTTGTCGCCGCGCGATTGGGCGGCGAAGAGTTCGTGATGCTGCTGCGCGGGGCGAACGCGCTGCAACGCGCGGAAGCGTTGCGCAACGCGATACCGATGCGAATCTCGGGCGATGTCGAGGGGCTGGAATTGCCGGTCACCGCTAGCATCGGAGCGATACAGGTTCCGCGGGCCTCGAACAATATCATGACATTTGACGCGTTTTACGCGCGCGCGGATGCATTAATGTACGAAGCCAAGGCCTCTGGGCGCAATCGGTTGCTCTACGAACGCCTGACGGTGTTTGATGACGCTCCTAAGCCCCGTCCGGGGTCCGATCTCAAAGTCGCTTAAGCTTCCTTTCGGAAAGGAGCCATCAGCTCCGGGCGCACGCGCGCCAGCCTTTGGGTGGTGCGTTCCACCAACGCCCACGTCGTCAGCGCCGACACAAGTGCCTTGCCATTTGCTTCGGTGAAGAGCGCCGCGCGCGGGCAAGTGGCGCCTTTGGGATTGTCTGGAATAAACGTCTCGCCAAGAGCCACCTCCCCCTCGGCGATATTGCCGCGATAGTCGATCTCGTGACGCACCACGACCCAGATGTAGCGCTCATGGTCCTCGGGCCGCGCGGCGGCCTCCCAATGCGCGGTCGCCAAATCCTGAATCCACTGCACCCACACCGCGTTGTTGACGTGGCCGAGCTCGTCGATGTGCTCTGGCCCGGCGGTGAAGGTCTTTGTGAAACCAGAAGGACGATCCTCGCTCACACCGCCTCCGTCAGGCTGACGCCAAGCGCGCGCAATTCGTCACGCGCTTTGGCGGCCGTGGTGAATACGAACGCTTCCATTCCGACCGCTTTCGCCCCATCGACGTTGTGCTGCACATCGTCGAGAAACACGCTTTCGCTCGCTTCAATCCCGCCGGTTTCGAGCAACCATTGATAGATGCGCGGGTCGGGCTTGAGAAAGCCCAATTCGGCTGACACCGCCGCCACTTCGAACAGATCAAAGAAGTCGTAGTCGCGCTTTAACTGAGCGACGATTTCGTGGACGTTGTCTGTAATCGCAAACAAGCGATATCCGGCCTCCTTAAGCTCATCCATCAGCGCGCGCGTCTCAACCATGAGCGGGAAGCTGGCGTAGAGCGCCTCCCACAAGGCGTCGATTTCCGACGGAGCAAAGCCCTGCTCGGCCACATAGCGTTGCTTGGCTTCCTCGAGCGAATGCTCTCCGCGATTGACGGCCAACCAGATCGGGTTGCCGCGCAGCGGTGGAACAAACCCGTCCGCCTCGACGCGAACCGCGCCCAAGGCCCGCGCCTCAATGCCGGCGGGATCCCACGGAACCAGGACATTGCCGACATCAAAGACGATGTTGCGGATAGCCATGAACGATCAGCCGCCGTTCTGTGCGTCTTCGCTCATCCCCATCTGCCACAGCAGAAAGCTGAATTCCTCGGCGGTTTCGTAGAGCGAATTCCAGCGACCTGACTTGCCGCCATGGCCGGCGCCCATATTGGTCTTCATCACCAACACGTTATCGTCGGTCTTGGTGTCGCGCAGTTTGGCGACCCATTTGGCTGGCTCCCAATAGGTGACGCGAGGGTCGTTCAGACCGGCGGTCACCATAAGCGCCGGATAATCCTGCGCCTTGACCTGATCGTAGGGCGAATAGCTCAAGAGAAAGGCGAAGGCCTCTTTGCTGGTAATCGGGTTGCCCCATTCCTGCCATTCGCCCGGCGTGAGCGGCAGATCTTCGTTGAGCATCGTGTTGAGCACATCCACAAACGGAACATGGGCCACGACCGCGCCATATTGCTCCGGATCCTGATTGACGATCGCGCCCATCAGTTCGCCGCCCGCCGAACCGCCGCTGGCGGTCACCATGCCTTCGGCGGTGTAGCCTTTGGCAATCAGCCCGCGGCCCACATCAACAAAGTCGTTGAAGGTGTTGGTGCGCTCCATCAGCTTGCCCTGAAGATACCATTTGCGCCCCAGGTCATCGCCACCGCGAATATGGGCAATAGCGTAGGCGAAACCACGGTCGACAAGGCTCAGACGTGTAGTCGAAAAGCCCGGCGGGATCGAGTAGCCATAGGCACCGTAAGCGTAGAGATGCAGCGGACCCGGCCCTTCGATGCCGGCGTCGGCGAGGATTGTCTCGCGATCCTTGTGCATGACCACGCTCGCGGGAACCATGGTGCCATCGCGCGCTTCGATCTCAACGCGGCGAGTGACATAGTCAGAAGCGTTGTAGCCGCTCGGGATTTCCTGCTGCTTGAGCACTTCCAAAGAAGCCGCCGCTACATCGTAGTCATAGACGGTGTCGGGCGTGATCATGCTTTCATAGGAAAGCCGCAGCTTGGTCTGATCGTATTCCGGGTTGTTCGAAAGACCAGCGGAATAGCTTTCCTCAGGGAACGCGATCTCGCTAGCGTCAAGCGGCGCATCATATTGGCGGATCTGCACCTTATCGAGGCCGTTCAGTCGGCCTTCGGTGACCATGAAGTCTTTGAACAGGCTAAACCCGGTCAGATAGAACTCGTCCGATCCGGCGATGACGGTTTCCCACTCGCCCGGCGCGTCCAGCGACGCTTTGGCCAAGCGAAAATTGATGTGATCGTCGTTGGTCCAGACGAACAATTCCCCTTCCCGGATATCGACGCTGTATTCGACGCCCTTTTCGCGCAGCTTGATCAGCGCGAGTTCGCCCGTCGGATCAGCGGCGGACACAAAGCGCACTTCGCTTGTCTCGTTATCGCCCGCCGCGATGATCAGATAATCATCCTGCGCCGACAGCCCCACGCCAACGCTGAAGCTCTGATCGTCTTCCTTGTAGAGCGACACATCGGTGTCGTTGGGCTCGCCGATCGTGTGCAGCTTCACTTCAAGCGTGCGCCATTCTTCGGTAGCGGGCGTGTAGGCCACCTTGGTGTCGTTCGCGACCCACGTCAGACCACCGCGAATACCAGTGATCTCGTCACCTAGCATCTCGCCGGTCTCAAGGTCTTTGATCACCGCCGTGTACCGCTCGGACCCGTTGGTGTCGGTGGAATACGCCATGTAGCGGCCGTTCTTGCTGACCGAGAGGCCACCAAGCCGGAAATAATCGAGCCCTTCGGCCAGCACATTCTGGTCAAGCAGCAGCTCACCTTCCGCATCCTCCGGCGCGCCGACAGGCTTGCGATAGAACTTTGAGTATTGTTCGCCTTCCGAAATGGCCGACCAATAGAGGTACTCACCCGTGCGCTGTGGGACCGAGCTGTCGTCCTCTTTGATGCGCGCCTTCATCTCTTCGAACAGAGCCTCAGTCTGCGCTTCGAGAGGCTTCATATTCGCCTCGAAGTAGGCGTTTTCCGCCTTCACGTAATCGAGCACATCCTCGTCATCGACGGTCGGATAGGACTTGTCATACAGCCAATCGTAGGGGTCTTCGATCGTGATGCCGTGATGCGTGTAGGTGTGCGACACCTTTTTGGCGATGGGAGGGGTGGCTTCGGTCGCGCTCACGCTTTTTGTGTCCTTATGATTGTCCGCCAGCGCTGCGGTGAGCGGCGCCAAGGCAAGGCTGGCCGCGCAGGTAAGCGCGAGGGTTCGAATTTTCGAGAGGTGGGCCATGGGGCTTCATCCTTGATCGGGGGGCGCGGGTTTAAACCGCCGAGGAAAACGTATACATTAGAGTCATCTAAACACGATCGCCCCGCCTGCGCAATGCCGCCAAGAATGTCGCCTTATCCGGGAAGTAACCATATGCTGATGCAAACCCACGAAGCCCGCCTCGCCGCCTTACGCGAGGAGCTTAAGCGCCGGGAGCTCGACGGGTTTATCGTCCCGATTTCGGATGAACATATGAGCGAATATGTCGGCGAATACGCGCAGCGTCTGGCGTGGCTGACAGGTTTTGGCGGATCGGCGGGATTTGCCGCGGTGACTCTGACGCACGCCGCGATCTTCGTGGACGGGCGGTACACCGTGCAAGTGCGCGATCAGGTGGACGAGAGCCTGTTTGCCTATCGTTCCATTCCTTCCGACACGTTGGGCGCGTGGCTTAAAGAAGTGTGCGGGCCGGACGCGCGCATCGCGTACGATCCGTGGCTGCACACATGGGCTTGGGTGGAGGGCCTTGAGCGCGAGGTCGAGTCGGCGAGCATCACCATGGTCCCGGCGAAGAGCAACCCGATTGACGCGGTGTGGTCCGATCAGCCCGCGCCGTCTGACGCCTTGGCCATCGTTCACGAAGACGAACACGCCGGGCAATCGTCGTCCGAAAAGCGCGCTCAAATCGCCGAATGGCTCGAGAAGGAAAAGCTCGACGCGGTTGTCGTCCCCGCGCTGGATTCGATCGCGTGGCTGCTGAATGTGCGTGGAAGCGATGTGAGCCATACGCCGGTCGCGCTTTCGTATGTTATCGCCAAATCGGATGGCACGGCCGAACTGTTCATCGCGCCCGAAAAGGTCACGCCCGAGCTCACCAAGCACTTGGGCAACGCCGTCACCGTGCGCGACCGCGACGCTTTCGAGGGCGCGTTGAAGGCCGACTTCAAAGGACAGCGCGTCAGCGTCGATCCCAATTTCGGCGTGGTCGGCATCGCGCAAGCTCTGCGGGCCGGAGACGCGAAGTTCACCTTCAAAGACGACCCCACAATCCTTGCCAAGGCGATCAAGAACGCGGCCGAAGTGGCCGGGCATCAATCCGCCCAAGCGCGCGACGGCGCGGCGGTGTCCCGCTTCTTGCGCTGGCTGGAGATCACTGCGCCTTCGGGCGAGGTCGACGAATTGGGCGCGGCGGCCAGATTGCTCGAATTCCGACAAGCGCTCGGTAATCTGCGCGACACCAGCTTCGATACGATCTCGGCCGCAGCCGGCCACGCCGCCCTGCCGCACTACCGCGTCGATGAAGAGAGCAACATTCCGATTCCTCCCGGTTCGATCTATCTGGTGGATTCCGGTGGGCAATATCCTGCGGGCACGACCGACATTACCCGAACGGTCTGGATCGATACGGCCGAGGGCTCCGAGCCGACCGCCGAGATGAAAGACCGCTTCACCCGGGTCTTGAAGGGGCACATCCAGATAGATCAGGCGGTCTTTCCCCAAGGGACAACGGGCGGCCAGCTGGACGTGTTGGCGCGTCAGTACCTCTGGGAAGCGGGCGTCGATTACGCCCACGGCACCGGCCACGGCGTTGGCAGCTTCCTCGCTGTGCATGAGGGCCCCCAACGCATCGCCAAGCCCACCGGCGGCCAAGCCGGGACCAGCGCGGAACTTCACGCGGGCATGATCCTTTCCAACGAGCCGGGCTATTACAAGCCCGACGCCTTCGGAATTCGGATCGAAAACCTGGTACTGACGGTTGAGCGCGAAATCGAAGGCGCCGAGGGCCGCTATCTGGGCTTTGATTGCCTCACCTGGGTGCCGATTGATCGACGCCTTATCGAAAAGGGCTTGCTCACCGAGGCCGAAGTGGCGTGGCTCGATGCCTATCACGCGCGGGTACGAGACATTCTGGCGCCGCAGCTCGAGGGCGAAGACCTGGCTTGGGTCGAACGGGAAACTTTGCCGCTCTGACCCAACAGGAACCGTTTGCGCCGACTCGTATGTTCCTATAATGTTCTCCTCACGCGAGTCGTTTTAGGGAGAACACAAAATGATCGGTTACGTCACACTGGGCACCAACGATCTGCCGCGCGCGGCGGCGTTCTATGATGCCATTGCCAAGCATTTCGGCGTGGGCCGGATGATGGAATTCGACACCTTCATCGCGTGGGGCGATATGGGCGGTGCGCCGGGTGTGGCCGCGACCAAGCCCTTTGATGAAAAGGAAGCAACCGTGGGCAACGGCACGATGGTCGCGTTGCAGGTGGACAGCCCCGATCAGGTGAAGGCGGTGTATGACACGGCGATGGCGAACGGTGGCAGCGACGAAGGCGCGCCGGGCCCGCGCGGCGATGATGGCTTTTACGCGGGCTATTTCCGCGATCCGGACGGCAACAAGTTGAACGTCTTCTGCATGACACCGCCGGCGTCATGAGCGAAGCCAGGCGACTGGCGGATTCGTTCCTGCATCTGGGGCTCGGCGCGACCGCTGTGCCCCAACCGCCTTTCGACGGTTACGAATGGTATGAAGCCTATGGTGCCCGTCATGGCAGTGACGGGGCCGAAGGGCGCTTGGTCTCACTGCACACCTTCACCGAAGGCTGGGACACTTGGGAAATGCATCCCAACGGCGCCGAAGTGGTGATCTGCACGGCGGGCGCGATGACGCTCACGCAAGAGACGCCTGATGGTACGCGCAGCCAGATATCGCTGACCGCCGGCGAATACGCGATCAACGCGCCGGGCGTGTGGCATATCGCTGACGTCGAAGAGAGCGCTACGGCGATTTTCATCACCGCTGGCGAAGGCACGCAAATCCGACCACGCTAAGGCACAGCTTTCCGCTGGATGAACCGGTCTGTCAGGTCGATACAGCTTGCGACAATTCTCTTATGTTCCGGGATAATCCTGCGACACAGCGTGGCTAGAACGGTCATCGTAAGTTGCGGTGGACGCGTTACCAACAACGCTTCCCCTGTGCGTTGAGAATTCTGCCTAAATGGCGGTGTGTCCGGCCTCTTTCCCCGATCTCGTTTCCCCTTAACGAGGTTGTTCGGACACAACCAAACCCGCCGCCCTCCTGAACACTAGGCAGGTCTGGCGTGTCCACCGTGGCTTTATGGCATGCAATGCTGGCTGATCGCTCAAACGCAATCGGACGGCCCAAACTGGAGACACAGAAGATGCGTAAACTCACTCTTATGGCCGCTGTCGGAGCGTTAGCGATCGGTGGCGCGGGTGTCGCTTTGGCCCAGAAGGGCGATCGCGGCGGTATGGAACGCGCCGATGCCAATGGCGACGGCGTGATCACCCTTGAAGAAGCCAAGGCCCAAGGCGCGGAACGCTTTGCCAGGATGGACGCCAATGGCGACGGCGCGTTGACGCAGGAAGACCGCGAAGCTCGCGGCGATCAGCGCTTCGCAGAGACTGACGCGAACGGCGATGGCGAAATCACTCCTGAGGAAATGACCGCCGCGCGCGAAAAGCGCCAAGCGGAACGCGCCGACAAGCGCGCCCAACGCCAAGCCGCCATGTTTGAGCGCCTCGACACCGATGGCAGCGGCGGACTGTCACAAGCCGAGATGGAAGCTGGCAAGGCGATGCGCGCCGAGCGCCGAGCGGAACGCCGCGGCGGACGCGGTGGCAATAATGGCCCAATGCGCATGCTCCGCCGCGCGGACACGGACGGCAACCAGGCCGTGAGCCGCGAAGAATTCGACGCGATGATCGAAGCCCGCTTTGCCCGCCTCGACACCGACGGTTCGGGAACGATCACCGAAGCGGAGCGAAACGCGGCGAAGGAAAATCGCCGAGGCCGCCGGGGCGCCCCGGGTTTGTAAAGACGCGTTCGCGTTTGATGGTTCTCAGGGGTCAGCCCGCTGCCCCGAGGCGCTGGCCCCTGAGAACCAGGCCTGAGATAAAGCCGCAAAAGCTGGCTCTGCGCTTTCGATCTTTCATAGGATCCCCGCGCAGGGCCGGCTTGCTCTTTGAGAGAGCCTGACCCATCCTTGAAAACGACAAACAACCGGTATGATCGAAAACGCCATGAACCCCGAGACACACAGCGACGCCGAGGCGGTCAAGATTCTCTTGGTTGACGACGAGGCGACCTTGCGAGAGCCCTTGGCGGATTATCTCACCGGGCAGGGATTCGAGGTGACACAGGCGCAAAGCGCGCCGCGCGCGCGCAGCGTCTTGGCCGAAGCGGATAGCGATCCGAGCGGGAAAGCGCGCCCCGATATTGTGCTTTTAGACATCATGATGCCGGGCGAAGACGGCTTGTCGCTGTGCCGACATCTGGTTGAAACACGCGATCTTCCGGTCATTTTCCTCACCGCCAAGACCGAAGCGACCGACCGGATCGTCGGGTTGGAATTGGGAGCGGACGATTACGTCCTGAAGCCCTTCGAACCGCGCGAGCTGGTCGCGCGCATCCGTACAGTGCTCCGCCGTATCGCCAAGGGCGGCGCGAGCGAGGCAGCGGATGAGGATTGGCTCTACATCTTCGAGGATTGGCGGCTCGATCCGCTCAAACGCAAACTCACCGATCCGGAAGGGGTGACCGTTCCTATCTCCACAGCCGAATTTCGCCTTTTGCGCGCTTTCCTTGACCATCCAAGGCGGGTGATGGACCGCGACCTGCTGCTCGACATGGTGCAAGGCCGCACTGCGCATCTGTTTGATCGCGCGGTCGATAATCAGGTCAGCCGGCTGCGGCGCAAGATCGAAACCGACACGCGCAACCCGCATTTCATCCAAACGGTGCGCGGCGGCGGCTATCGCTTTGGCGCGCAAGTTCGGCGCGCGGCGCCCGGCGCGGCGGCCAATGGCGGTTCTCCCAGCGCGTGAAGCGTTTCGCGCCCAAAAGCCTTCTCGGGCAAGTGACACTGGTCCTCGCGCTCGCGCTGTTGGTGGCGCAGGCGGTGTCGGTGATTGCGCTCTATCGCGCGAGTGAGAAACGCCGAGACGCCTCGGCGGTGAACTCGATCGCGCTACGCTTGATTGCGGAGACAGCGGGACGGGACCGCGCGGGGGAACTTCGGCGGCGCGCGGCGGAGCGGCGTCTGCGCCCGCGATTGGAACAGCGCCGGACGCGCCAATTGGAACGTCTGGCCGAAGGAACCATACCCTTCGCGCCTGGAAGCGCCAACACACCACCCCTTTCCGAAGTGCGCCGCGGCGGGGGCCTGTCCTTCGCGCGCCTGATGCGACTGAGCCTGCAACGAAGCGAGGAATCGCCGGTCGCGCTCGAGGCCACGCGTGTTGCGCGCTATGAAACCGCGCTTAGCGAAGTGCTAGAAGAGCAGGACGTGCCAGCGGGCGAGATACGCATCGCCCGGCGCCGCGCCGGCGATGATCCGCATGTGTCGCGTATAATCAACGAGATGCGAGCACCGCCTTTCCGCAACTGGGACGACCGGATCTTACTTGTCGCGGCGATTGAAAACGTCGACGGTCCGGGCTGGCTGACCGTTCGCTTACCCGAGCCGAAGAAGGAAACTGGAGGCTTGCCGCTCATTCTGGCTCAGACTCTAGTGCTCTTCGTTGTCCTGATGGTCGCGCTTTATCTCGTTCTAAGGCGTCTTACGCGCCCGCTGGCGCAATTGACCGAGAGGGTCGACGATTTCTCAAAGGCGCCGGATCAAGCGGTCCAACTCGAGGAAACGGGACCATCCGACACCCGCCAATTGATCGCGGCGCACAACGCCATGGAGGCGCGCATCGCCGCGCTGCTCGACGAGAAAGACGTGATGCTCGGCGCGATTGGACACGATCTCAAGACGCCGCTGGCCGCGCTGCGCGTGCGCATTGAAAGCGTCCCCGACGAAGCGCAGCGCGCGCGCATGGCCGACAGCATCGAAGACATAACCCGGACGCTGGACGACATACTATCATTGGCGCGCGTGGGGCGGCGCGGAAACACCAACGGCGACCGCGCCGAACCGGTCGATGTGAGAGCCTTGGCCGATAGCGTCGTTGAGGAGTTCGAGGATCTTGGCGATCCCGTTTCCTTTGATGAAGGGGATGGGCCGACCAAACGGCTCGTTGCGCATGTTCAGGTGACGTGGCTCAAACGAGCGTTGCGAAATCTGGTCAGTAACGCGGTCCGATATGGTGGCTCGGCGCGCGTGTCTGTGTCCAAGACAACGCAGGAAGGTCGCGCCTTCTTTGTTCTTCGCGTGGAAGACGATGGGCCGGGCATTGATGAAGATCAGATCGCCAACATGCTGGAGCCTTTCACGCGCGGGGAGGAATCACGCAACCGTTCTACAGGCGGCGCAGGGCTCGGTCTGACGCTGGCGCGGGCCATTGCCGAAGCGCATGACGGCGCGCTCGTGCTCGCGAACCGGCGCGACGGTGAAACGGTCAAGGGCCTCGTCGCTGAAATCCGGATCCCGGAATAGGACGAGAGCTTCGAGCTCTAGCGCATCAATCCGCCGATAAGATTGCGCACGAAACGCCCCGCTATAGGCCCCGCCAGGTCGGTCGCGATCGAACCCGCCGCCGAGGTGATACCGCTTGCGACCGGATTGGCGCGGCTTGTCTTGCCGAGCACTTTCGCCGCGGCGACCCCGGCGAGGCCTCCGGCGGCGACCTTGGTGCCGCGCGATATGGCTTTCTCCCACATCGATTTGGTCTTGCGCGGGCGCTTGCGGACTTCCTCTTCGCCTTGTTCGGCGACTTCTTCCGCCGTCGCGGCGGCGTCGGCGGCCTTAGCGGCCAGCACTTCTTCGGCGCTCTCGCGGTCGACCGCTTCGTCGTACTTGCCCTCGAACGGGCTGATCGACTGGATGATCGCGCGCTCTTTCTTGGTCACCGGGCCAAGGCGCGAGCGCGGCGGCTTGATCAGCGTGCGCTGCACCACCGTGGGCGCACCCTCTTCATCAAGGGTCGAGACCAGCGCTTCGCCGACACGAAGCTCGGTGATCACCTCTTCGGTGTCGAGATCCTCGTTTATCCGGAAGGTTTCCGCCGCCGCCTTGATCGCGCGCTGATCGCGTTTGGTGAACGCGCGCAAAGCGTGCTGGACGCGATTGCCGAGTTGGCCGGCGACTTCTTCGGGAATGTCGATCGGGTTTTGCGTGACAAAGAACACGCCCACGCCCTTGGACCGGATGAGGCGCACGACTTGCTCGATCTTCTCCTGAAGCGCCTTGGGCGCGTCGTCGAAGAGCAGGTGGGCCTCATCAAAGAAGAACACCAGCGTCGGCTTTTCCGGATCGCCGACCTCGGGCAAGCTTTCGAACAGTTCGGCGAGCAGCCATAGCAGGAAAGTGGCGTAAAGCTTTGGGCTGCGCATGAGCTTGTCGGCGGCCAGCACGTTGATGTAGCCGCGCCCTTGTTCGTCGGTGGCGAGGAAATCGTCGATCTCCAGCGCGGGTTCGCCGAAGAAGTGGTCCGCGCCCTGCGCTTCAAAACTCAAGAGTTGCCGCTGGATCGCGCCCACCGACTGCTTCGACACATTGCCGTAGACTCCCGAGAGTTCCTTGGAATTCTCATAGGCGAATTGAAGCATGCTCTGCAGATCGCCGAAGTCGAGGAGCAGCAGGCCGTTATCGTCCGCGTGCTTGAAGATGATCTGAAGCACGCCTTCTTGCGTATCGTTGAGTTCGAGCAGGCGCGACAAAAGCAGCGGGCCCATTTCAGAGATGGTGGTGCGGATCGGGTGGCCCTGTTGACCGTACAAATCCCAGAAGATCGCCGGGTTATCCGAATACCCATAATCCTCCATGCCCAGCTCTTTGGCGCGGCCTTCCAGCTTGTCGGCGTGTTTGAACGTGGGCGAACCGGGCATGGCGATGCCAGACAGATCGCCTTTTACATCGGCGACGAAAACCGGGACGCCGTTAGCCGAAAAACTCTCGGCCAACCCTTGCAAGGTGACGGTCTTACCGGTGCCGGTTGCGCCGGCAATCAGACCGTGGCGGTTGGCCCGGCTCAACGCCAGATTCTGGTTTTCGCCATTACCGCCCAGCCCTAGGAAGATATCGCTCATTTGGTCGTGAACCCCTCGCGTCGTGTCGCTTTGCCCGATGTGCAGGGGCGACGCGAGCGGGTCAACCTCTCGACTTGGCAGTGGGAATGTCTAGATGGGAGCGATGGGTCAAACCGCGCCATTCGTTCTGCTTGATGACGCCCGCGATACCGGCGCGGCGGACGCGCTGGTGTATCGCGCGCCGACCCAGGTGTTTGCCGCCCTTCGACCCAGCGAGGTGGAGCCCGCTCTGGCGCAGGCCGAGGTGGCCCGTGCGCAAGGGCGTGGCACGTTGGCGGGGTACATTGCGTACGAAGCGGGTCTGGCGCTGGAGCCCAAACTAGCCGCGCTGTCCGAAATCCGAAGCGGCGCAACCGGCCCGCTTGTCTGGATGGGCCTATTTGAGGACGAGCCGGAACCTCTGGCTCCCACCGATGTGCCAGCCTGGCTGGCGGCGCACAGCGAAGGGGCCGCGTCGCTTGGCCCGCTCGAACCGCAGCTTTCCCCTGGCGGATATGAGGAGGCGTTTGAGGCCCTGCGCGAGTCCATTCACGCGGGCGATATCTATCAGGCCAACCGGACTTACCCTCTCAGCGGATCGTATCGCGGCGATCCGATAGCGCTGTACTCGCAGCTCCGCCAAAGCGCGAAGGCGGGTTATGGCGGGCTGATCTTCGATGGCTCGCATTGGCTCTTGAGTTTCTCTCCCGAACTCTTCGTCGCGCTGGACGGGCAGGATGCCAAGGTCAAACCGATGAAGGGCACACGTCCGCGCGGAACGACACCCGAGGCCGACGCGGCGCTCAAGGAAGAGCTTGCGACATCGGCCAAAGACCGCGCTGAAAACCTGATGATCGTCGATCTGATGCGCAACGATCTGTCGCGCGTGGCGGTGCCCGGCAGCGTCAAAGTGGACGCTCCCTTCACAGTTGAGAGTTACCCCAGCGTGCATCAAATGGTGTCCAGCGTGCGGGCCAAGCTCGCGCCGGACCAAGGCGCCATGGACATGGTGCGCGCTTTGTTTCCGTGCGGCTCGATCACCGGCGCGCCAAAGATCCGCGCGATAGAGCTCATCAACGACGTCGACCGCGACGCGCGCGGACCCTATTGCGGCGCAATGGGCCGGATTGACACGAATGGAAACGCCGCGTTCAACGTCGCGATCCGCACGCTTCGCCTGACCCCGATCGAGAATCAGCAAGGCGCAGCGGTGCTCGGCGTGGGGTCAGCGATCGTGGCCGACAGCGATGCGCGCACCGAACGGCGCGAATGCGAGGTGAAGGCGGGTTTTGCGCGCGCTTCGTCACCCGAACTCACCGCGCCGGGCTTCGATCTCATCGAAACGATGGAATTCAACCCGGAGATCGGGGTGGCCCTTCTGGAACTGCATCTTGAACGCATGAAGAACAGCGCAGGCAAGCTGGGCTTCACCTTTGATCGCCACGCCGCGCGCAATCAGATACAGGCGCTGTGCTTTGAGCTGGATAAACCCGCGAAGCTGCGGCTGCTCACCGCGCGAAGCGGCGCGATCGCGCTGGAAACCGCGCCCATGCCGGCCCCCTTCACAGACACACTTCCGGTGGTCGCTCTCCCCCACCCGCTCGACCCCACCGACTGGCGGCTGGCTCACAAAACTTCGGACCGCGGGTTCTACGAAGACGCGATGGAAGCGGCGGGCTCTTTCGGAGCGCGCGAGGCGATTCTGGTGCGCGAGGACGGCCTTGTGACCGAGGGGTGCTGGACCAACATCTTCGTCGAACGGGACGGAGACCTGCTCACCCCTCCCGCTTCGCTTGGCCTGCTGCCCGGCGTGCTGCGCTCGTTCCTGATCGAAAAAGGCCAAGTGCGCGAGACGGAGCTCACGCTTGATGACTTGGCGGACGGCTTCCAGCTTGGCAACGCCGTGCGCGGCCTCTTTTCGGCGAAACTTATATGACCCCCGAGATACTCTTTGAGGATGGCGAGGCTCTCGTCATCAATAAGCCTGCTAGCCTTCCCATCGACCGCCCACGGAAAGGGGGTGAGTGTCTGGAAGACCACCTCGACGCGTTGAAATTAGGTTTTCAGCGCGCGCCGACGCCGGTCCATCGGCTCGACACTGACACAAGCGGCTGCCTCTTGCTCGCGCGCAACCCCAAGGCGCTCAAACGCTTCAACAAGGCTTTTGAAGAACGCTTGGTCACCAAAACCTATCTCGCCGTTTTAGCCGGCCATCCGCCGGGCGAGAACGGCACGATCCGCCTCAAGCTCGCCAAGATCAGTTCGGAAGCCAAAGGCTGGCGCATGATCGCGGCCAAGAAGGGCAAAGCGGCGGTCTCGCATTGGGAATTGGTTCAAGAATTAGGCAAGCACAGCGTCATTCGCTTCACCCCCGAAACGGGCCGCACGCACCAACTGCGTATCCACGCGCTTAAAGGGTTGGGCGCGCCGCTTCTGGGCGATCCGATTTACGGCTCCGAAAACCAGCGCGGAAAAGGCGCGGGTCGGACGATGCTGCACGCCTCGCGGATCGTCCTCCCGCGCGAAGGCAAACCGGCGATCGAAGCGCACGCCCCCCTGCCCGAGGATTTTCGGCGCCTCGGCGTTGACGAACCGGGCCAACGCGATGGATGAGGAGCTGCTCGAGCGCGCGCACGCTCTGGCGCAAGAGAGCTTTCTCGCCGGGTCCGGGCCAGGCGGTCAGAACGCCAACAAGGTGGCGACCGAAGTGCAGTTGCGCGTGAACATCTATCAATTGCGCTTACCGCCGTCGGTGTTCGCGCGCCTGCGCGAAGCCGCCGGTTCCAAACTCACAGCCTCGGGCGATCTGCTAATCACCGCGCGCCAGCACCGCACTCAAGACGCCAATCGGCAGGCGGCGCGTGCCAAACTCGAAGAGATGCTCGAAGCCGCGCATCGGACGCCCAAAAACCGCGCCAAGTCCCGCCTCAACCGCGTGGGCAAGGTTCAGCGCCTCAAAGCCAAGAAAGCGCGAGGGCAAGTGAAAGCCAATCGCGGCAAGCCCAGCCGCAGCGACTGGTAACGCCCAAGACCTCCAACTTTGCTTGACTTTTCCCGGTGAATCGCTCAGAGGCGCGCGTCTGTGAGGCGGTGCGCTGCGCCGCCCTTTGTTTTTTCGGCTTGCCCACTGCGTGGCGGCCATCACCTGATCTTTAGGAAACCGCCATGGCGAAGCCCGCAACTGTCAAGATCAAGCTCGTCTCGACCGCCGACACGGGCTTTTACTACGTGACCAAGAAGAACCCGCGCAACATCACCGAGAAGATGGTGTTCCGCAAATACGATCCGGTCGCGAAAAAGCACGTCGAATTCAAGGAAGCGAAGATCAAGTAAGCCGTTTTGGGGCGATTCACCGCAGCTTGCTCTCGCGTCGATTCGATTAAGCCGTTATTCAAAGCCCCAAGCTAGAAAGCAGGGCCATGAAGACGCTGATCTCCACTCTATCACTGGGTTCCAAACCGCTTGTTTTGAGCGGTCTCTGCGCGCTGGGCGCCATCGCGCTCCCCAGCGCTGCGTTTCTCGCGGGCTCAGAGCCAGTAAGTGCGCAGACCCAGGAAGGCGATCTTGATCGCGCTATCGCGGCCCTACGCGGCATTTCGACTATGCGTGCCGACTTCATCCAAACCGACCGCGCTGGCAACGAAGCGCGCGGTGTGCTCACCTTGAAGAGCCCCGGCAAGATCCGGTTCGATTACGGCCAAGACGCCGACCTGCTGATGGTTTCGAACGGCAAGTCGCTCTACATGGTCGATTACGAGGTCAATCAGGTCGAACGCTGGCCGATTGGCAGTACGCCGCTTGGCGCGCTGCTGGACCCAAAGAAAGACGTGAAGCGCTACGGCACGCTCATTCCAACGGGCAGTTCGGACGTCATCAGCGTGATGGTCGAAGATCCCAAGAAGCCCGAATACGGCGCGATCAACCTCATTTTCTTCAAAAACCCGAACGCGCCCGGCGGCATGCAGCTGATAAACTGGGTGGCCCGCGACGCGCAGAATTACCGCACAACCGTTCGGCTTTCGAATCATCGCTACGGCGTTTCCGTGGCGGACAGCACGTTCACCTTCCGCGATCCGCGCCGCTCATCTCGTCGGCCTAAGTGAACGTTTCAGCCACAAAAAGTGGCCCGCGCGCGACGGAATCTGACGAATGTTCATGGACGCGAAAGCTAAATCGGACTAAAACGGTCTGACAAAGCGGATGAAGACGGGTTTCCCCCCTGTTGCCCGGTTCTTCGCAAGAGAGCCGCTTTGTACAAGCGTGACGAACGCTCAAAGGAACCCCTGTCCCATCGCCCCCGGGACAGGGGTTTTTTGATTCTAGTCCCTCCGTCCCTAATCTCTCAGGGACATTTCCATCACGTCGAACACCGTGGTGTTGTCGACGAAATTCCCGTTCCAACCATAAGGCTGTCCCCAGATCGCGCGAGCTCGAGGATCGGTTCGGGTGAACTGCGAGAAAATTTCTGATCCGTTTCCAATCGCCCAAAGCGGCACGAGCTCGTTGGTGTGGTTGCCCGACGCGAACTGGTAGCCTGGCAAGTTACCCGCGCCGCGATCCTGCACGGCGAGAAAGCCGTTAAAGGTGTCTTCCGCTGGATCGTAGCGCGCCGCAGCCACCGCTTCGGGTGATCGATCCGCCGCAACCGCGCCGCCCACGCTGTTGGTGTAGGTGCCTTCGCCCCAGATGCCACCACATTCGTGGTCGGAAGTGATGATAACAAGCGTCTCTTCCCAACTCGAATTGGTTTCGACCCATTCGATCACCGCTTCCACCGTGCGGTTAAAGTCGACCTGCTCTTCGATGTAGCGCGGCATATCGTTGGCGTGGCCCATCCAATCGATCGCGCCGCCTTCAATCATCAGGAAGAAACCGTCTTCGTCCTGCGCCAAGACGTTCAGCGCGCCAAGGCTCATCGTCGGAAGATCGGGCACGTCGGGATTGAACGCCATGCCGGAAGGGGTGTCCGCTTCGCCTAGCCCTTCGCGACCAGCCTGCAAAGTCGAGCCCGTGCGCGCGATCCCGACCACTCGTTCCGGCACGTCATCGCCGGCCGCCAGCGCCTCAAACTCGGCTTTGGCGTCGATGAAGTCAAAGCCATTAAGGCCCGCTTCGCTGGTCAGCTCTTCGAGTGTCTCGGTTCCACCAACGTAGCGATAGCCGCGCTCGTTCTTCGGATTGATCCTGTTTCCGCTCGGGTCATAGAACGGATGCCCGCCGCCCATGATCACATCCAGATCGCTCGCGACCATTTCGTTGAAGATCTCGGCGTAATTGTTGCGCGAGACGTTGTGCGCGATCGCCGCGGCGGGGGTTGCGTGGCTCGCCATAACCGAAGAGATCGCGCCCGCTGACCGGTTCCGGTCCATAGCGATTTGGGCGATGGTCAGGAAGCGTTCGTTCGCGCTCCAATCCATATTGATGCGCCCATTCGCGGTTTTGCGGCCCGTCATCAAGGCGGTGCCCGCCGCCGCGCTGTCGGTGTAGGTGGTATAGCTCTTGGCCTCTGGCTCGAAGTCACCTTTGAATGTGTTGTCAAAACGGTCCCAGCGAGTGCGCGGGTCATAGCCCTGCTCCACCGCGCCTTTGGCGAGTTCCACATCCGAGGCGCTCGGCAAAGTGTTGCCATCCGCGTCAATCAGATTGAGCGAGCTGTGCGCCATTCCGTACAGGACCGGCTGCGTGCCATCGGGGCGGCGAACTTGGTAGGCTTGCCGGCCCGCTTTGCCTTCGTAGTAGTCCGCCGCGAGCCAGCCGTTAAAGCCGATCCCGTCCGAAATCAGGATGATCACGTTTTTGGGCTTACCCCTCGCAACACCAGGTTCGCCGCCGCTTGACTGGCTCCGCGTCTCGGGCGCGTCGCCATAATAGGTGTTGGACGAAAGGACACAGCCGGTGAGCGCCAGACTGGCGCCAGCAAGGACAAGGATCGACTTGAGAGAACGAATCATATTGGGGTGGCACTTTCTTGAAAGCTCGGGTTGGCTCGCCCTATCGGACGTCAATGTGACGGGAAAGCTAAAGCTTGTCGGCGAAGCGGCGCCCGCCTAAATCGACGCCCATGGTTTCTGTTGCCACCTGGAATATCAACTCGGCGCGCTTGCGCCTGCCGATCATCGAAAAGTACCTCGCCGACGAAGCGCCGGACGTTTTGTGCCTGCAAGAGATCAAGTGTCAGGAAAGCCAATTCCCCGCCAAGGCGTTGGCCGAGATGGGCTACGAACATCAGGCGATCTGCGGGCAGAAAGGCTATCACGGGGTCGCCACAGTCAGTCGCCTGCCAATCCGCGAAGTCTCCCGCCACGACTGGCAAGCCAATGGCGAGGCGCGCCATGTCGGTGTTGATCTGGTCGGCAAGGATATGGTGATCGAGAATGTCTATGTCCCTGCCGGCGGCGACGTTCCGGACCGCGAGCAGAACGTGAAATTCGGCCAGAAGCTCGATTTCCTGGAGCGCATGACGCGGTGGGCGGAGGGCGTGGACCGCCCGACGTTGATCGTCGGCGATTTCAACATTGCGCCGCTCGAAAGCGATGTTTGGAGCCACAAACAATTGCTCAAGGTCGTGAGCCACACACCCATTGAGGTCGAAACGCTCGAACGGTTCAAGCAGGCGCATGGCTGGGTGGATCTGGGTCGCGAATTCATTCAGGATCCCGAGCGCTATTTCAGCTGGTGGTCGTACCGTTCACCCGATTGGCGCAAAAACGATCGCGGGCGGCGGCTCGATCATATGTGGGCAAGCGCGCCTTTGGCTAAGCAGGCGCGCGGACACCGCGTTCTGGAAGACGCGCGCTCTTGGGAGAAGCCTTCGGATCATATTCCGCTTGTGACGGAGTTTGAGCTCTGACCGCGACCGCCTCCCCGGCGCGCCGCGCGGCGCAGGCCGTGGACGCCTTGCGCCATGGCTGGCCGCTCGCCTTTGCGGGCGGGCCGACACTGCTGCCCGTGGAAACGACTATCGCGCGCGAAGCCACCGCGCCGCGTATGTTGATCTCCGCCGCGCGCGCCGCGACCTTGAAGCTTGCAAACCAGCGCGATGCCGCCGTGCCGCACGCGCCCGTGCTGATCCGCGGGGGCGTGCCGTTCGATCTGATGCAGGCGCTCCCCATTTCCGACCCCGCGCTTGATCTTGGCAACCCGTTCAAGGGGCCGTTCAAAGCCGAAGCGATTGAGTGGGACGACACCGCGCTCGCGGCAATGGAGCTGGCGCGCATTGCGGGCATTCTTCCGGCCTTCCTGGTCGATCCCGTAGGCGCGGGCGAAGCGCACCACCTCGAAGCGACGGACCTGGCCGCGTACACCAATGCGGGCGCTCTTAAACTGGTCACGCGCGCCCGGCTGCCGGTGATCGGTAGCGAGGAGTCCGAAATCATCGCGTTCCGGTCCACCGCCGACACGCGCGAGCACATCGCGCTGATTATCGGCGAGCAGACCGGAGACAAGCAGCCCTTAGTTCGCCTGCATTCGGAATGCTTGACGGGCGACGTTCTGGGTAGCCTCAAATGCGATTGCGGTCCGCAGCTCGACGCCGCGCTCGAAGCGATGGAGGCGCACGCGCGCCAAGACGGCGGTTGGGGCGTGCTGCTCTATATGCGTCAGGAAGGGCGCGGGATCGGCATCATCAACAAACTGCGCGCCTACCGCCTGCAGGATCAGGGCTTTGACACGGTCGAGGCGAACAATCGGCTAGGCCTGCCCGACGAAGCGCGCGATTTTCCGGTCGCCGCGCGTATGCTCGAACTGATCGGCGCGACCTCCATCCGGCTGCTCACCAACAATCCGGCCAAGGTCAAGAGCCTCGAAGCGACCGGCATCACGATTTCGGAACGCGTCCAGCACCAATTGCCGGACAACCCGCATAACGCGAAATATCTCGCGACCAAGCGGGATAAATCGGGGCACTTGCTGCTGTGACAAACCGGTCATGAGCGGGCTCGGCACCCCAATCGAAGTGCGTCCCGAAGCCTCCGGCGATGAAGAAGCAATCTTCAACCTTACTCAAGCGGCGTTCAAGGGTGTGGAGTTCTCCGATGGGACGGAGCCCTACATCGTCGACAAATTGCGCGCTGATGGCGATCTGACGCTCTCCTTGGTGGCTTTGGATAGGCGGCGAATTGTCGGTCATATCGCGATCTCACCCATCACCATCACCGATCAGACGTCGGGGTGGTTCGGGCTCGGTCCAGTTTCGGTCTGGCCCGACATGCAAAGGCTGGGAATCGGAGGCACTCTGATCCGGCGCGCGATAGACGACATGCGTGGCAAAGGCGCCAGAGGCATCGTTCTTCTGGGCAGCAACGAGTATTATCCGCGCTTTGGCTTCAACCATGAACCAAAGTTGCGCTACCCTGGTCCGCCGCCTGAGTATTTTCAATGCCTTGCGCTGGAAGGCGATCTGCCAAGCGGGGTGGTCAAATACGCGCCCGCTTTTGGCGCGCCGACTTGAAACGCAGCCCGGTCAAAAGAGATCGCGAATCAGCGGTATCGCGCACGCGGCTATGCCGATCAGCAAGGTCGGGCGCAGCGCCAACCGGATAAGCCGCGCGGCAGCGCGCGTTGACGTTGGCCGCACGGTCGGCGGCGGTGCACTCGCAAGACGAACATTTTCCCCCATGACGTCTAAGGCTACGCGTTCGCCCGCTTTTGCCAAGCGCTTGGCCAACCCTGTGCCGTTTCGGCGCATCGATTCACCCTTGGCTTAACGCGGTGACTGGGTTTACACCCGTTCGCAATCAAGGTCGCAAGATCAGAAACCTATCCGGAGGAGGACCCATGAAAAAGCTCACCACCTACGCCGCGCTTGGCACGCTCTCGATTGCGCTTGTCGCGTGCGGCACCGCCGAGGACGCATCAGCGCCGGCCAGTCCCGACACCGTGGAAATGGCCGCCGACGAAGCGCTTGAGCCAATTGTTGAGGAGCCGGTGGCTGACCCCGAAGCCACCGAAGACCTCGAAGCGATTGAGGGCCCCGCGGCCGTTTCGGAAGAGGCCGCCGCTGCGGCAGCCGACAACGCGGCGAACGTGGCCGAGGAAGCAGCCGCTGCGGCCGCCGAAGCCGAAGCGGCTGTCGATGCGGCAGGGGACGCCGTCGATGCCTTGGAAGACATCGGTAACTAAACCGCTGATGTCGGTTTGCTTGCGCCGGCGCCCCCCATTTCTTGCTGTTGCACTTATTGCGGGCCTTTGCGCCAGCGCGTGCGACAGCGGCCCGCGGGCGCCCCGACCAGCGGGCGCAATTAGCGAGGATGAGGAGCGAGCGCTGAGAAAGGCTGAAACGCTGCTCGAGGAGCGCAAGGCCTCGCAATTTGATCAGGCCGACGCGCCGCCGAGAACACGCTAGATCCGCACTCCTGAGGACTCACTTTTCATGAACGCCCCGATCACCGACACCTCCGCCTTCAACACCGGCATGGACAAGGACACGTTCGACCAATTCGCCGAACAGCTGGAACGCTATGTGCGCGAGCGGCTGATCCCGGCGGAAGACGAAGTGATCGAAAACGATCGCATTCCCGAAGAGATCGTCTCAGAAATGCGCGATATGGGCCTGTTCGGGCTAAGCGTACCGGAAGAATATGGCGGCGCCGGGCTCAATATGGAGCAATACGCGCGCATCGTGAACATCATGGCCTACGCCGCGCCCGCCTATCGCTCGATCTTCTCGATCAATATCGGCATGTTTGCCAGCGCCCTGAAGAACGGCGCGACCGACGCCCAGCGGGCCGAGTGGTTTCCCAAGCTCGTCGAAGGCAAGATAGCCTGCTTCGGCCTTACCGAGCCCGGCTCGGGTAGCGACAGCGCGGCGATGCAGACCTTCGCCAAGCCGGATCCGGAGGGCAATGGCTGGATCCTCAACGGCACCAAACGCTACATCACGAACGCGCCGCACGCTGACGTCGCGCTTATCATGGCGCGCACCGAGAAAGAGGCCCTGCCCAAGAACGCGCATGTCAGCGCTTTCCTTGTCCCGATGGACACGCCGGGCGTTTCCACCGGATCGCCGGATAAGAAAATGGGTCAGGCGGGCAGCCATATCTCGGACATCGTGCTCGACGATGTAAAGGTGCCGGGCGACGCGCTTTTGGGCGGCGAAACGGGCAAGGGCTTCCGTTTTGCGATGCAGAGCCTCGATAACGGGCGCATTTCGGTGGGCGCGACGGCTACAGGCTACGCGCGCCGCGCGCTCAATTCCGCGATCCGTTACGCGCAAGAGCGCAAGGCGTTTGGCGAACCGATTTCGCGCTTTCAGCTGATCCAGGCGATGCTGGCCGACAGCGAGACCGAGATTTACGCCGCCGAATGCATGATGAAAGACGTGACCGAACGAGCTGATCGGGGCGAGAACATCCTCGTCAAAGCCGCCGCCTTCAAGGTCTTCGCCTCCGAGATGTGTGGCCGTGTGGTCGACCGCGTAGTGCAGATCTACGGCGGCGCGGGCTACCTCGCCGAATACGAAGCCGAGCGTTACTTCCGCGACGCACGGATCTACCGCATTTACGAGGGCACCACTCAGATACTGCAACTCCAGATTGCCAAGCACATGCTGCGCGAGTGGGAAGCGGCCAACGGCTGATTTCGTCTGATCTTCGGATCAGGAACCCCTGGTCCGCGACCAAGGGACTTTCATGTATAACCTTCTGAACGACCTCTCGATCATCGAGGTCTCCAGCTTTGTCGCTTCACCCACCGCCGGGCTGTATTGCGCGCAGATGGGCGCCGAGGTGATTCGTGTCGACCACAAGGCGGGCGGGCTCGATTACGACCGCTTCATGCTGACCAAGGAAGGCCGCTCGCTTTCGTGGGAGAACCTCAATCGCGCCAAGAAATCAGTCGCGCTCGATCTGCGGAGCGGCGAAGGGCGCGAATTGTGCGTCGAGCTGGCGGCCAAGACCGGCCAGTGCATCACCAACTTGCCGGAAAAGAGTTTTCTGAGCCACGCCGCCATGGCCGCGCAGCGCGAGGATATGATCTCCGTGCGCATCATGGGCTGGCACGATGGGCGCCAGGCGATGGATTTCACGGTCAACGCCGCTTCCGGCTATCCGCTCATGACGGGGCCCGAGGAATGGGACCCGGAAACCGCACCGCCGGTCAGCCAACCCCTTCCAGCCTGGGATTTCATCACCGGGGCCTATTCCGCGTTCTCGCTGATGACAGCTTTGCACAACCGCGCCGCTACCAGTCAGGGTGCCGAGATGCGTGTGCCATTGGGCGATGTAGCCATCGGAACGATGGCAAATTCGGGCACCTTGGCCGAAATGCTCTATCGCGGCGGTGACCGCCCGCGCCTTGGCAACGCCATCTGGGGCGCGTTCGGGCGCGACTTTCAATCCAAAGACGGCAAACGCTTTATGGTCGCCGCGCTGACGCCCAAGCAGTGGAAGGGCTTGGTCGACGCGTTTGACCTCGCCGATCCTATCGCCGCGTTGGAAAAAGAACTGGGCGTCGATTTCAACGCGGGCGACCGGCCCCGTTTTGAAAACCGCCACCGCCTGTTCGATCTCTTCCAAGCCGCCGCAGAGGCTGAGGATTACGCCGCGCTGGCCGAACGCATGGCCGCGCATGGCTGCACCTTCGAAAGCTACCGATCGCATTACGAAGCCTCGCAAGACCCGGTGCTGATTGACGACAACCCGCTTTTCGGCCCCTCGCCCGCCAACCCCTCAGGGTTCGAGTACCCCGCGACACGCTCGTTCGCGAACATGCCCGCGCACGACGTCGGCGACCCCGCGCCCGCGCCCTATCTGGGCCAGCACTCCGAAGAAGTCCTCGCCGATAAGCTTGGCCTGTCCTCCGGTGCGATCGCCAAGCTCATCGACGCGGGGACTGTCGCTCAGTCTGACGAAAACGCCGATTATTCGGCTCGATAAAAGGATCGCTCTATGACCAGACGCGTCGCCATCTGCTCGCCCCTTCGTACACCCGTCGGCAAATTTCTCGGCGGGCTTTCCAGTCTCAACGCCGGAGAATTGGGCGCCGTGATCCTCAAAGCGCTGGTCGAGCGATCCGGGATTGATCCGGAACGCGTCGACGATGTCGTCTTTTCGCAAGGGTATGGCAACGCTGAGGCGCCCGCCATTGGCCACTGGAGCTGGCTCGCCGCTGGCCTGCCGCTCGAAGTTCCGGGGTATCAATTGGATCGCCGCTGCGGCTCGGGCCTGCAGGCGATCGCCAACGCGGCCATGATGGTCGAAACGGGCATGGCCGATGTCGTCGTTGCGGGCGGATGTGAAAGTATGTCCAATGTCGAGCACTACACACTGCAGGGGCGCGGCGGGGCGCGCATGGGCGATATCACGCTGCATGACAGGCTTTCGCGCGGGCGGCTGATGAGCCAGCCGATTGAGCGTTTTGGCGTCATCACCGGGATGATCGAAACGGCTGACAATCTGGCCAAAGATTACAGCATCACCCGCGAAGAGGCGGACGAATACGCTGTGCGCTCGCACCAGAACGCCGCCAAGGCGTGGGAAGAAGGCAAGTTCGACGCGCATCTCGTCACCGTGGATGTGCCGCAGCGACGGGGCGATCCGATCACCTTTGATCACGACGAAGGGTATCGCGAAGACGCCTCGATGGAGACGCTGGGCAAGCTGCGCGCTATTGACGGCAAACGCGACCCGAAAGCGATCGTAACCGCCGGAAACGCTAGTCAGCAGAACGACGCGGCGGCGGCCTGCCTCGTAGTCGCCGAAGACAAGCTCGAAGAGCTCGGTCTGGAACCGATGCTGTGGTTTGGCGGCTGGGCGGCGGCGGGATGCGATCCCTCGCGCATGGGCATTGGCCCGGTCCCAGCGGTCGAACGGCTGTTCGCGCGGCGTGGGCTCTCGTGGGACGATATCGATATGGTGGAACTCAACGAAGCCTTCGCCCCGCAGGTGCTGGCCGTGCTCAAGGGCTGGGGCTGGAGCGCGAATGACAGCCGCCGCGACATCCTCAACGTCAACGGATCGGGCATCTCGCTGGGCCACCCCATTGGCGCGACCGGCGGGCGCATTCTCGCGGACATGGCCTATGAAATGCAGCGCCGCGACGCGAAGATCGGCCTTGAAACGATGTGCATCGGCGGCGGTCAGGGGATCGCGGCGGTGTTCGAACGGGCGGCTTGATGGGCGCATTCGACGCCTGGATTGGCAGGGAGCGCAAAGATCAGGATCGTCTAACTCCGGCGCGCGCCCTGCAGTGGTGCTCGACCTTCGATCTCGCTCCGCCCAGCGACAGCTTGATGCCCCAAGGCATTCATTTTGCGCTGTGCACACCCAAGGACCGTACGGATAATTTGGGCGAAGATGGTCACCCTCTCCGCGACGACAGCGCCAACAGCTTTATGCCGCTCGTCCCGCTGCCCCGCCGCATGTGGGCCTCCAGCAGGATCCAGTTTGTCGCGCCCATCGCTCTGGGCGCAGCGATCAAGCGCTCCAGCCGCGTTATGTCGATTACCGAGAAAGAGGGCGGTTCGGGCAAGCTCGCTTTTGTGGATGTGGAGCACGAAACGCACGCCAACGGCACGCTGTCTGTGCGCGAAACGCAGACGCTGGTCTATCGCGAGGCCGCGCCCGCCGACGCGCCGCTGAGCCCGCCCGAGCCGGGCGACGGTGGCTTTGATGCGAGTGAATGGGAAGAGACCCGCAAGCTTGTGCCGGACGCGCGGCTGCTCTTTCGCTATTCCGCGCTCACCTTCAACTCGCACCGCATCCATTATGACTCGCCCTACGCGCGCGAGGTCGAGCGGTATCGCGGACTTGTGGTGCATGGCCCGCTGATGGCCAGCTTGCTGCTCCAGCTTGCCGCCAGGCAAGTAGGCGAGAACCGCCTCGCCCACTTTGAATTTCGGGGGATGTCTCCTGCGATCGCTGGGGAGCCGCTCCATCTGGCGATGCGGCAGGCCGAGGAAGGTTTCGACCTCGGGGCGTTTGCGCGCGACGGGCGGCAGGTGATGAAAGCGAACGCAGGCCTCTAGGTGTCACGCCTTCGGCGGCCGCCCCCGACGAGGCTTGGCGCTCCTCTCCACTTCGATCCCACGCGCTTTCAGGGCCTCGCGTAAGAGCATTTCAATCTCCGCGTTGGCCGAGCGCAGCTCGGCGGCGGCCAGCCGCTCGATCGCGGCGTGAACGGCCGGATCGAGCCGGAGGGCAAAGGCCTTTTTGGCCGGAGGTTTTGGGGGTGCAGCCATGGCTGCCTCCTCGCCTGGTGCCAGTTATTGATACAGCGTGCCGGTGTTCACCACAGGGTGCGCTTCGCGATCGCCGCACAGCACCACCATCAGGTTGGAAACCATCGCCGCTTTGCGCTCGTCATCGAGGTCGATGATGCCGTCGCTCGAAAGCTTCATCAGAGCGTCTTCGACCATGCTCACCGCGCCGATCACGACTTTCTGGCGCGCGGCGATGACCGCGTCCGCTTGCTGACGCCGCAGCATGGCGCCCGCGATTTCCGGTGCGTAGGCCAAGTGCGTCAGGCCTGCCTCATCCACGAGGATGCCGGACACTTTGAGCCGGTCGTTCAATTCCTCGCGCAGTTCGGAATTCACGACGTCGGCGCTGCCGCGCAGGGTCACTTCGTCTTCCTCCGACATATCATCATAGGGGTGGCGCGCGCCTACCGTGCGCAGCCCGGCCTCAATCTGGATGTTCACGAACTCTTCGTAATCCTCGACGTCAAAGACGGCCTGCGCCGTGTCCGCCACGCGCCATACGACGTTGCACGCGATCTCGATCGGGTTACCGCGCAGATCGTTGATTTTGACCTTGTCGGAATGAATGTTGTGAGCGCGCGCGCTCACCTTTTTCTTGCCCATCCATGGCCAGATCCATTGCAGCCCTTCGGTCCGAACGGTGCCCCTGTATTCGCCAAACAGCGTGATCACGACCGCCTGATTGGGCTGGATCATGAAAAAGCCGACCGAAATGAGCACAAACGCCAAGACCGAGATGATCAGGAAAGGCACTCCGATCACCGGGCCTAGAACCGGTGCCATCCCGCCCGCGAAGAAAAGCGCCACGGCCACCGGGATCGCCAGCAGCGCGCCGAGCATAGCGTAGCCGTTATAGGCCGAGCCGCGTCGCTCCTGACTGGCGGAGATGTCTTTGTTCGGGGAATTCATATAAGTCGCCTCCTGATAAAATATGATATCATATTTATATCAAAATGCGAATCTGTCCAGCTAAATCCTCCACACTGGGGGTACAGCGAGGCTAGATTGGATAGTCGCTGATCGGCTTCAACATTGGATAGCTTTCCGCCTTGGGCTTGCGGCCTAGGTCGGGGAAGGGGATCGCGGGCGGTTCAACATGCGTGTCGGGCAACCGATCAAGCAGGTTGCGGATCAGGGTCAATCGCCCGCGCTTCTGATCGTTAAAATCAACCAGCGTCCATGGCGCGTGCGGCGTGTGCGTGGCCCCCAGCATTGCCTCTCGCGCTTCGGTGTACGCGTCGTATTGCTCGCGCGCGGCCAGATCGACGGGCGACAGCTTCCAGCGCTTTAACGGATCATCGAGCCGTTCGCGCAGGCGCTCTTCCTGTTTGTCCTGATCGGTGGTCAGCCAGTACTTGAACAACCAAACCCCGTCATCGATCAGCATTTTCTCAAACACCGGCGTTTGCACCAAAAACCGGTCAACCTGGTCCTGATCGGCAAAGCCCATGACCTTTTCGACCCCCGCGCGGTTATACCAAGAGCGGTCAAACAGAGCGATTTGCCCCGCACTCGGCAAATGCCGGATATAGCGCTGGTAATACCACTGCGTCTGCTGATCCTCGGTCGGCTTACCCAGCGCCACGGTGTAACACTGGCGGGGGTTCAATTTGTCCCGAACGGCCCGGATCGCTCCGCCCTTGCCCGCCGTATCGCGCCCCTCAAAAAGGACCACGATACGCGCGCCGGTGGTCCGCGCCCAGCGCGCCATGCCCACCAATTCCTCGGTCATCGGTTCCAGCCGTTTGCGGTATTCCTTGCCCTTCAGCTCCATCGCGCGTCCTTTTGTCTTGTTTCAAGGCAAGGCTAGCCCCAAAATGGTCGCCATGGCCACACTTGCTGATCCCGACATCGACTACACGGCCTTGCCCGAGCTTTCGGCGGACGTCTTCACCGCGCCTTTGGCCAAGCCCGCGCATGTGGGAGAGGATTGGATCGAGCCCGCGCAAACGGACTATTCGAGCGAGGATCACGTGGTGTGGGACGATTTGTTCGCGCGTCAGGCGCAATTGCTGCCGGGCCGCGCCGCCAGCGCGTTCATGGCCGGGCTGGAAAAGCTCGATCTCGGCAAAGGCGGCGTTCCCGAATTCGGCGCCATGTCGGAGGAGTTGCACGCGCTCACCGGCTGGAGCGTAGTGCCGGTGCCTATGCTGATCCCCGATCACGTGTTCTTCTGGCATTTGGCCAATCGGCGCTTTCCGGCGGGCAATTTCATCCGCACGCGCGAAACCTTCGACTACATCCAGGAACCCGACGTCTTTCACGATGTCTTTGGCCACGTGCCGATGCTGACCGATCCGGTGTTCGCCGATTACATGCAAGAATATGGCCGTGCCGGGTGGAAGGCGATGCGCTACAACCGGCTCAAATCGCTAGGCTCGCTCTATTGGTACACGGTGGAATTCGGCCTCATCGAAGAACCCGACGGCATAAAGGCCTATGGCGCTGGGATCCTGTCAGGCCCCACCGAAGTCGTGTTCGCGGTCGAGGGCCAAAGCCCCAACCGCATCATGCTCAACGTCGACCGAGTAATGCGCACGGATTACGTCATAAGTGATCTACAGCCGACCTACTTCGTCATTGAGAGCTTTGACGATCTCTATCGCCAAACCGTCGAGCGCGACTTTGACCGGCTCTATCGCAACCTGCCCTCGGGCTTCACCTACGCGAACAGCTCTGTGATCGACGTCGATTATGTCCTGCATCGCGGCACGCAGGAATACCACCTGCGCGGCGGAGCGGGCAGCGGCGCCAAGCCGGTCTGACGCCGTATGGTCTAGAGGTTGGCTTTCTCGCGCCGGGTGAAAACCGCGTGATACAGGATCAGCGCCGCGATGGCAGCAAGCGCGCCCGCGCCCAAGCCGGTCAGCGATAGGCCTCCGAACATTGAACCGCCGTTCAAGGCGAGGCCTCCGACCAGCGACGCGGCGAGGCCTACGCCTAGCTGGCGCAAGATCACGCCCGCTGTCTCGGTGCGCATAAGAATTGAGCTTAGCCAGCCAAGGCTGACGCCCAACAGGATAAGGACGAAAATCGTCATGCAGGTTCCTATGGATCGCCTCGCAAAGGGGGGGGCGAGGCGATGTTGTGTTGTGTGTTATGCAAGAAACAATTCACGCTCGCCCTTGTTCCAAGGGCTCGGAAGGAAGCTCCATTTAAAAGAAATAGAGCAAGCCCAGGCCCATCGCGACCCGGTAGAGCACGAAGACCAGCATCGAGGCGCGCTTCAAGAAGTTCATGAGGAACGCCATCGTCGCAAAGGCCGCCACAAAGGTGAGCGCGCCCGCGATCAGCGCGTCGAGCGCCAACCCTGCGCCCGCTTCAAAAATCTCAGGCACGATCAGCACGCCCGCCCCGGCCACCGCCGGGATCGATAGGAGGAAGCTGAAGCGCGCGGCCTCAACCCGCTTGTACCCCAGCGCGCGCGCCGCCGTCATGGTGACGCCCGAACGGCTGGTGCCCGGAATGATCGCCAGCGCCTGCGCCAGACCGACCAACAGCCCGTCGCGCCACGTCATGTCTTCAAACACCTTGTCTTCGCGGCCCAGCCAATCAGCAAGCCCGAGAAGCACGCCATAGGTGATGAGGTTGAACGCGATGAGATCGGTGAAACGGATCGAGCTCATCAGATCACCATCAATAATGGTGATGCCAAACAGCATAGCCGCCAAGCTGTTGAACACGCCCATCTTGATCGAAAAGCCGAACACAACGGCGGGGATGGTGCCAAGAACAATCCACCAGAACAGGCGACGTTCGGCGGGCGCGTTGGGAGCGCCCGCGCCGATGCCCACGCTCGCGAAGCCGCCGCGCGCCAGAACGAGCACGTCTTTGAAGAAATATACGATAATCGCCAGCAGCGAACCGACATGGACCGCGACATCAATCAGGGGGCCCTGATCCCTGAACCCCGTGAAGAACGAGATGAGGATGAGGTGCCCGGACGAAGAGATCGGCAGGAATTCGGTGATCCCTTGGACGACCGCAATGATGACCAGTTGAAGCAATGTCATGGCCGGCTCTCCATGGCAGGGGAGCCGGTCAAGTCAACGTGCCCGATATTGCAAACCACAGCCACCACGACCGAGGTCGCCGTGCCTACCAAATGCGCACGCGCTCTTCAGGCGGCAGGTACATCGCGTGATCTGGCGTCACGTTGAACGCTTCGTACCATTCATCCAGATTGCGCACGACGCCGTTGACGCGGAACTCTTCGGGGCTGTGCGAGTCCGTCCGCAGGCGGTTGCGATAGCTTTCTTCACGCTGCGCCGAACGCCACACCTGCGCCCAGGCCAGGAAGAACCGCTGATCGCCGGTCAAACCGTCGATCACGGGAACTTCGGTGCCCTTGGTCGCGATCTTGTACGCCCGATACGCCAGGCTCAGGCCGCCAAGATCGCCGATATTCTCGCCCAAGGTGAGCCGCCCGTCCACGCAGGTTTCGCCATCGTCGAGCGGACAGAACGCATTGTACTGCGCCACCAGCGCGTCGCCCAGCTTGTCAAAGGCGGCGCGGTCCGCGTCGGTCCACCAATTGCGCAGCTTGCCGGTCGAATCGTACTTCGATCCCTGATCGTCAAAGCCATGCCCGATCTCGTGACCGATCACCCCGCCAATCGCGCCGTAATTCACCGCGATGTCCGCGGTGGGGCTGAAGAAAGGCTGCCCCAGAATTCCGGCCGGGAAAACGATCTCATTCTTGGTCGGGTTGTAATAGGCGTTGACCGTCTGCGGCAGCATGAACCATTCGGTCCGATCAATCGGTTGGCCGAGCTTCGCGACGTTATCGGCCAAGCCCCAGGCGTCCGACGCGATCGAATTCTCCAGCGGGCTGCTGCCGACCTCGAGGCTTTCATAGGTTTCCAGATTGTCGCGATAACCAATCTTGGGATCAAAACTGGCGAGCTTTTCGAGCGCCTGCCCCTTCGTCTCTTCGCCCATCCATTCAATGTCAGCGATGCTGTCGGCCACGGCGAGCCTGAGGTTGGCGACCAATTCATCCATCGCCGCCTTGCTTTCCGGCGGGAAGTACCGCTCGACATAGGATCTGCCGACCAGTTCGCCGAGCGCGCCCTCGGTCGCGTCAATCGCGCGTTTCCAGCGCGCCCGCTGTTCCTGAGTGCCCCGCAGCCTGTTTCCGTAAAAAGCGAAGCGCGCCTCATCAAAGCGGGTGGGCAGCACCGAAGCGTTGCTCGATAGGAAGGATTTGATCGTCCAGGCTTGCAAGGTCGCCAGCGGCGTTTCGTTGATCAGGTCAAACATGCCGGGAAGGCCGGTGCCGATCTTAGCGAGCGTTTCCGCCGAGAGACCCAGATTTTCGGCTTCTTCCTCGGTCGGCGGCATAAGGCTGACGACATAGATCGGGGAAGCGTCTAGGCCTATCCGGGCAAGCATTTCCGCGGCGGGAAAGTCGCCTGCAATCGCGTTTAAGTCGTCCTTTGAGAGCGCGTTGTAGGTCAGGTCACGATTGCGCCGCACGCTGCGATCCCAGCTGATTTCGCGCGCGATCTCGTCTTCCAAAGCGTACACAGCGGCGGTCGCACCCTCGGGATCGGCGTAGCCCGCTTCGGCGAACAGGAAGGTGAGATACTCGCGATACGCGACCTGAATAGCCTGCCCCTGTTCGCTGTCATCAAGGTAATAGCTTCGATCGGGCAGGCCGAGTCCGCCAAAGCCGAGATAGGTGACATATCGATCCGGCTGCTTGGCATCGACGCTCACCGATCCACCCAGAGGACTGGGATAACCCGGCGTGGCCCACAATTGCGCAAGATCGCCGATGGTCTGCGCCGAAACAATCGCATCAAGATAAGGCTGCGCCGGCGCCAGGCCTGCGGCGTCAATCGCGGCGGTATCCAAATACGCGTTGTGGACCGCCACGATCCGCGCTTCATCGACCGTCAACAGGGCGGGGTCTTTGGCGGCGAGCTCGTCGATCAACGCCTTGACGTCGGCGGTCGATTTTTCGCTCAGAACGGTGAACGCGCCAAAACGGCTGAATTCAGCCGGAAGGGGGTTCGCGTCCAGCCACTCCTGATTGACGTACCCGAAGAAGTCATCGCCCGGAGCGATGGACGGTGACAGCAGGCTCGGATCGACGCCCCATTCTCCAAAGCTCATCGTCGGGGTGGCGATCACCTCTTCCCCGCCGTCGGCTTCGTCTTCGAACAAAAGCTCAACGCCCGGTGCGCCGGGTTCTTCGGACGTGTCGCCATGATCGTGCGCGTGGGGCTCGGCGGCGAGAGGGGTCAGAATGGCCAAATTCGCGGCGCTTGCCAGCAAAGCGGCGCCCCAAAAGCGTGATGTGCGGATCATGATGCGTCCCTGCATAGAGTAAAGTTGTGAGTCCGAAGGCCGGACCGAGCGGATAGCTCTAGCGTCACCAACTCACGACCGGCGTCATTGGTCCCACCATCAAGACGCTTCGCAGAAATCTTCCATGTAGGAGTCGGTGTTACGCCGCTTCGGAAGCGGAGAACTGCAGTTTCGCAAGGCGCGAATAAAGCCCGCCCGCCTGGGCGAGTTGCGCGTGGGTCCCTTGCTCCACGATGCGCCCCTCGTCCAAAACGATAATGCGGTCCGCCTGACGCACGGTGGCGAGGCGGTGAGCGATCACCAAAGTGGTGCGCCCCCGCATCAGCGCGTCCAGAGCCTGCTGGACGAGTTGCTCGCTCTCGGCGTCCAGCGCGCTGGTTGCTTCGTCAAGCAAAAGGATCGGCGCGTCGCGCAACAGGGCGCGGGCGATGGCCACGCGCTGCCGCTGACCGCCCGACAACTGCGTGCCGCCCTCGCCCAGATGGGTGTCGAGGCCGTCCGGGAGATCGCGCAAGAACTCTTCGGCGTTGGCCGCTCGCGCGGCTTCCCAGATGTCCGCGTCGCTGGCCTCCCAATTGCCATAGCGCAGGTTGTCGCGCGCGTCCGCGCTGAACAACGCGCCGTCCTGCGGGACCAAGGCCATGCGCGCGCGGATATCGGCGGGGTCGGCCCTGGTAAGCGGGACGCCGTCGAGACGGATGGTCCCCGACTGCGGATCGTAGAAACGCTCGACCAGCTGGAATACCGTCGATTTTCCGGCGCCCGATGGACCGACGATGGCCACGGTCTCGCCCGGTTCAATTTCGAGGCTGAAGTCGGTCAGCGCCGCGGTGTCAGGCCGGGCGGGGTAGCGGAAGGTCACGTTGCGGAACGAAAGGCCGCCGCGCGCTGGGCTTGGCAAGCTTTCCGGACGCGCCGGAGCGGCGATCTCGGGTTCAGCCGAGAGCAGCTCCGCCAACCGGCTGGCCGCGCCCGCTCCGCGCAACAATTCGCCGTAGACCTCGGTAAGCGCGCCCAGTGAACCCGCGACCAGGCCCGCGCCCAGAATGAAACCGATGATGGTCCCACCCGAAATGTCTCCAGCGGCTACACCTTCCGCGCCGCGCCACAAAAGCAGCACGACCGAGCCAAAAATCGCGAAGATGATAATCGACGTCATCACCGCGCGCAGGATGATCCGGCGCCGGGCGGTGTCGAACGTCCGCTCCACCGCGTCGGCAAAGCGGGAGGCCTCGCGATCCTGCTGGTTAAAGGCTTGCACGATCTTCATCGCGCCCAAAACCTCGGTCACCATCGCGCCAACATCGGCTACCCGATCCTGACTGTCGCGCGAGATATTGCGAATACGCCGTCCGAAAAAGACAATCGGCAAGACAATCCCGGGAATGCCGATCGCCAACCATAAGAAAAGCTCCGGCAAAACCCAGAAAAGGTAGATCGTACCGCCAACCCCCATGAAAGTGTTGCGCAGCGCCACCGACACCGTGGTCGCGACGACGGTTTCGATGATCGCGGTGTCCGCCGTCATCCGGCTGGATATCTCTTTGGGGCTGTTTATCTCATAGAAAGAGGGCGACAGGCGCATGAGGTTGCGGTGCACCTTGGCGCGAATATCCGCGACAACCCGCTCCCCGATCCAGCTGACGAAATAGTATCGGGCGGCTGTGCCCAAAGCGATCACGACCACCAAAAGTCCGAGATAGCGAAACCAGCGCGCGATATCGCCGCCGCCTTCGCCCGCCGCGCCAAACCCACGATCGACGATCAGCTGAGCGGCTGGCGCAATCGCCAGCGTCCCCGCCGCGGTGACCAGCAAAGCGATGAGCGCGAACACAACCTCGCGCGGATACTTGGCCGCTTCGCGATAAATCATCACCAAGGGCTTGAGCGAACGCGGCTTGCGCGTTTCGTCGATGTCGCTGTCGTCCAGCGCAGCCCCGTCGACCTCGCTCTGGGAAGCGGGGGCTTCCAAGGGTGTGTCAGAGGCTTCGGAGGAAAGGTGCGCGATGTCGCTGGTCATTGAAAGGCCGATTTAGGCGCGTTTGCCGCGAATTTCACGTGCAAAAAGGCGCACACCTCCCCTTATCAGTGGACACACGCAAATATTGTGCATTGCACAATTGGTCGCAAATCGCCATTTAGCGCACAGGACACAGCCCCTTACGGGGCACTTTGAAGGCGCTGCGCGCGCGGGATCTCGCGCAGGGCCCCCGCAGGAAAGCGCGAGCAAAACCGCGCCAATGCGGGCTTTAGGGGCCTTACCGTCACACAACGGCAAGGCGCATGGACGAAGGAGAGAGCTTTATGCTCTACCAAGCCTATGAGCTGCAACGTAACTGGCTGAATTCGATCAGTTCTGTCGCGTCAATCAGCTCGGAAATGCTCAGCAATCCGGCTAATCCGTTCAGCCGCACCGGGTTTGGGCCGATGGCGGCGAACGCGCTCGACGTGCTGGCGCACGCCACCGCCGCTTATTCCAAGCCCGCTTTCGGAATCACCGAAATCGAGGTGGACGGCGAACTGCACCCGGTGGAAGAAGCCACGGTGGTCAATCGCGCCTTTGGCGATTTGAAGCGCTTTCGGCACACGGGCCTTCCTGAAACATCGCCGCGCCTGCTGATTGTCGCGCCCATGAGCGGGCATTACGCCACGCTTTTGCGCGGAACGGTGGAGCGCATGCTCAAAAGCTGCATCGTCTACATCACCGATTGGGCGGACGCGAAAATGGTGCCCGTCCACGAAGGCCATTTCGATCTCGACGATTACATCGATTATCTGATGGATTTTCTGGAGCAGATCCGGATCGAAGCCGCCAACAAAGGGGGCACGCGCCCGCACATGATGGCGGTGTGCCAGCCCAGCGTCCCAGCTTTCGCCGCGACCGCGCTGATGAACCTGCACAAATCGCCCGCAACGCCGCTCACCCTCACCATGATGGGCGGCCCAATTGACACGCGCGAAAGCCCCACTAGCGTAAACAATCACGCGATGGAACGCCCGATCGAATGGTTCCGGCAAAGCGTGATCGCCACGGTGCCGATGAACTATCGCGGCGCGGGCCGCCGGGTCTATCCGGGTTTCATGCAGCTTTCGGCGTTCATGAGCATGAACCTGCAAAACCACATGATGAGCCATTACGAGATGTTCAAACATCTCACAGCGGGCGACGAGGAAAGCGCGCAGGCGACGAAGGATTTCTACGACGAATACCGCGCCGTGTGCGACATGACGGCCGAGTTCTACCTGCAAACCGTCGAAGAGGTGTTCCAGAAGCACTCGATCCCGAACGGCACCTTCAAACACCGAGGCGAGGTGGTCGATCTAGGCGGGATTACCGACACCGCTTTGCTCGCCATTGAAGGCGAGCGCGACGATATTTCGGGCCTTGGACAAACCAACGCAGCGCTGCCGCTGGCGCGCAATCTGCCCAAGTCCAAGAAGCGCTATTACATGGCCGAAGGCGCCGGGCATTACGGCATCTTCAACGGCAGCAAGTGGCGTAAGAACGTGGCCCCCGTGGTCGAAGAGTTCATTGCCGCGCACGGCTGACCGAACGGGCCGCCTCTAGCGCAGAAACTCGACGCAGCCCGCTTCGCCAAGCACGGGATCAATGGCAGCTTTGGCTTCGGGCGAAAGCGCGGCGTAGCGCGAGCGCAGATCGGCCAGGCATTTGAGTTGGTATTTGAAGACGCCCTGTTCGTAGGGCATGCCGTCCACTTCCATGCGGAATGTGTCCTCACCCGCTTGCGCCGCCGATGCGTTGGCGAGCAGAAAGGGCGCGTAAACCCGGCCAACTTCGGCGATAATCGCCTTGGTGGCGGGTTTAAGCTGCGCGGCCCATTCGCCTTCGATCCCTGAGGCATCGTCGATGTGGAGAAGCCAGCGATAGGTGTAAGGATACTCGTCGCGCATCATGGATTGCGCGGTGGGGTCGACGCCCAATTGCGAAAGCTGTCCGAACAGCCCGAATTCGGCCAGCGAGGGCCGCGAGCCAAACAGCCAATGGTCGGTCGTCACCTGGGATTCCAGAGCGGCGAGCACGCGTTTCGTTGACGCTTCGATCAAAGGGAAGTTTTCGCGCGTGCAGCCGACAATCGCCATGCGCCCGACCTGCCGCTCGCGAAACGTCGCCGCGTGCGCCACCGCTTGCTCGCCGCCGCCCTTGAACGCGTCAAACGCTAGCCATTCGCTCATCTGCTTCTGGTCGATCTCTTCCAGCCAGCGATAGCCGAACATCGCTTTGGTCAGCCATTCGTCGGCAAAATCTTCGATCAGATGCGCAAGGAAGGCGTGGCCTTCGTCCTCGGGCACGATCGAGCGCGACGCGTGGCGTTCTTCGAGCGTGTAGATCAGCGGCGTGCTGTCGTTCGCGAAAGTGCCATCGGGAAATTCGAGCACCGGGATCACGGGAGCTTTCACCTTGGCGAGCATCGCCTGCGCCACCGCGCCGTGCTTCCACGTGTGAACGATCCGGCGATAGCGCAGAATCGCGCGCATTTTCATTGAATACGGCGACGCCAGCGCGCCATAGAGCGTGTACATAAGGGTCCCTCCCCCGATATTGTTGCACGGCATAGGAGCGGGCCGCGCCGCCAAAGGCAAGCGCCTTTGCATTGACGCGCAAGCGAGGCACGATAGGCGTCACCGCTATGACTTCGAGCTTTTCCGAAAACCGCTTCATGCGCCGCTTTGGCCTCACCACCCCGATTGCGCTCGCGCCGATGGCGCTGGCTTCGGGTGGAGAGCTGGCGGCGGCGTGCGCCAAAGCCGGCGCGCTGGGGCTAATCGGAGGCGGGTACGGCGATCTCGACTGGACCGAGCGGGAATACTCCATCGCCGCGCAAGCGCTGTCGACCGAGCCAGACGCCGCCGCGCGGCTGGGCTGTGGCTTCATCACTTGGAAGATAGAGCAGGATCGCTCGGCGCTCGACTACGCGCTCGACCGCGAGGTGAAGCCCGCTGCCATTATGCTCTCCTTTGGCGAACCCGGAGCGATTGCGCGCGACGTGGTCAGCCGGGGCGTGCCGCTCATTTATCAGATCCAGACTATGGCGCAGTTGCCGCCCGCGGTGGACGCGGGCGCGAGAGTCATTGTCGCGCAAGGCGCGGAAGCGGGCGGACACGGCATGAACGCGTTTGAGGGGCGCAGCACCTTCACCTTCGTGCCCGAAATCGCCGATTGGCTGGCGATCAATGCGCCCGAGGTCGATCTGCTCGCGGCGGGCGGAGTCGCGGATGGACGGGGTCTGGCGGCAGCGATGACGCTCGGAGCCAACGGCGCGCTGGTCGGTTCGCGCCTATGGGCAACCAAGGAATCCTTAGCTCCCGACACCGCCATCGACCAAGCGGTGCAGGCAGCCGGCGACGACACCGCGCGCTCCGCCGTCTTTGACATATTGCGTGAGAAAGACTGGCCCGAGGAATACGACTTCCGCTCGCTTCGCAACGCGATCCACCAACAGTGGGAGGACCGATTGGACGAACTGCGCGCCGACCCTGCTGCGGCCATCGCCGATTACAAAGCGGGCGTGGCCGCGGGCGACTACAACCGCGCGCACGTGACGGTGGGCGAAGGGACGGGCCTTATCAACGAGAACACAAGCGCCGCCGATGTCATTGCGAACATTACGGCGGACGCTCAGCGCTTGCTTGTTTTATGACCTGGGCCACAGCTCCAGCGGCATCAGGAACAGACAGGTGTCCTTCGGGCTCGCCCCGGCGGCGGTGAGCATCGCGTGGACTTGGCCGCGATGGTGGGTCTGGTGGTTGAAGAAATGCGTGAAGACGACAGGCAATGGCGCCTTGGCGTCGGCCTTGATCGCGCCGCTGTACCATTCGAGCGCGCCAGTGATCGGGCCATCCTCATAGCCCTCGCAAAATTCGATCAACGTGGCGTCTAGTTCCTCACGCTTGGCCCGCAGCTCCGCGAAATCGTCCACAAAGCTCCCGCTTTCGGAATTGGGAACATCGGGCGGCTCGCACAGATCGAACCGCGAAAGCCAGATGCGATCGGCCCAATAGAGATGCGACAAGGTGCCATGGATCGAGCGAAAGAACGCGCCGCGATCCGCGCGCCGTTCTTCGTCCGATAGGCTCGCAGCGGCCTTATAGATGCTCTCGTTCTGCCAGCGATTGTAGCGCGCCATCGAGCGCAGATAGTCGCTTGTGATCATCCCATATCACCCCGTGCCAAACCGCAGCGGGGATACCGCATGCCCCCCAGCTTTGTCATCATCGCCCACGAAAAAGCGGCGCGAGGATCGCTCCCCGCGCCGCGCATCTTTGTCAAAGGTGCCAAGCCACCCGCTCCCGCCACCCTTCCACCCGGATGGTATCCCGGTAGGCTCCGGGGGGAAGGGTGGCGGGAGCGGGTGGCTTGGCTGGCTGCG
>JBCDAE010000011.1:0-91637 GCA_039186235.1 Pseudomonadota bacterium
CGCGCTCAATGGTATGGCCGGGTGGCTTATCCTTCGTCGCCGCGTGTGATGCGCTTGGTGCGTAGCATTTGAGGCAAACGACCCATGGCGACCCGGCTTTTCCATATCAGCGATGTGCATTTCGGGGTCGAGGATCGCGAGGCTTTGGCGCAAGTCGAAAGCGCTATCGTCGACGAGAGTCCCGACGCTCTTGTGGTGACCGGAGATTTGACCCAGCGCGCGACCCACGCGCAATTCAGGGATGCGCAGGATTGGCTGGGACAGTTTGACATTCCGGTTTGGATCGATCCGGGCAATCACGACATGCCCTATTACAGCCTTTGGGAACGCTTTACCGCGCCCTATCGGCGCTACAACGCTTTGCGCGAAGCGGTGGGTGTTTCTGCGTTCGAAACAGAGGATCTTGTGCTTGTCCCGCTCAAGACGACGGTGCGATCACAGAACCGCTGGCCATGGTCCGACGGAGTTGTCACGCCATCCTCGCTAGAACGGACGCTGGAAACCTTATCCGCCCTAGAAGGCCAGGGCCGCTGGATTGTCGTCACCGCGCATCACCCATTGCATGGACCGAAACCTGGTGGACCGAGCGATACGATTGGCGGGAATGAAGCTTTGGCATTGTTGGCCCGCGCAGGCGCGGATGCGATTATGACAGGCCACATACACACCCCTTTCAACGAACACCGCGTCGCCGGGCAGGCGAGCGTGCAGGTTATCGGTGCGGGCACGGTGTCCACCCGGCTGAGGCATGGCGCCCCGCCGTCCTATAATGTTCTCACCTGCGCCAAAGGCTCCAAACCGAGCGGTTCGATCGGCGTTGAAACCCGTATTGTCGGCGCGCCTCCGCAACGCGTCTGATCTGGCCGGTAAGATCACACGCTGCCGGATTAACCGATTTTGGCGGACCGTTCTTAAGGATTTCGAAGGGATAATCCTCGTCGCATCCGGAGTGTCCGGGCGCTTCCGCTGGCTTGGTACCCGGTGGTCTTGATTTGGATTTGGTCGGACGCAGGAGCCGGATGCACCGCCGCGTGCACAAAGGGTCTTTGCGATCCTTTGTCGCGCGGAGGTTGCCATGATAAAGGCGGCGTGTTTCGGAACGGTCCTGACAGCGACCGTGGCGCTTATCCTTGGATCACAAGGAACAAGCGCAGGACCTTTAGCTGTTGAGTCACTAAATGTGGCTGAGTTCCAGTTTTATTGGTCGTGGCCGATTTTTGCGGCCGGAACTGGGTTATCCTGGGGCCTTATCTGGCTGCAGCGCTAACGGGTTCGCTTCAAGTCTTCATAAGAAAAGGCGGCAACCCTCTTGAGGGCGCCGCCTTTCTTGTAAGGGTCTCTTGAAGACGTGGTTTAGCGCTTCGAGAACTGGAAGCTGCGGCGTGCCTTCGCACGGCCATACTTCTTACGCTCAACCACGCGGCTGTCGCGGGTGAGGAAGCCAGCGGCCTTCACCGTGGCACGCAGCTCTGGTTCGTACTTGGTCAGCGCTTGCGCGATGCCATGCTTCACCGCGCCGGCCTGACCCGAGAGGCCGCCGCCTTTGACGGTGGCGACTACGTCGTACTGGCCTTGACGATCGGTGATCGAAAACGGCTGATCGATGATCAGGCGCAGAGTGGGGCGTGCAAAATACACTTCCTGATCGCGGCCGTTTATCGTGACTTTACCGGTGCCCGGCTTCACCCAAACGCGGGCGGTGGCGTCTTTACGACGACCCGTGGCGTAAGCGCGGCCTTGCGCGTCAAGCTCTTGCTCGCGCAGCGGCGCCGCGGGGTTCTGAGCGATCTCAGCAGCGTCCGCAGCGGGCGCGTCCGCTGCGATGTCTTTCAGATCAGCGAGATCGGAGACGGTTTCGTTGTTGTCAGCCATTATGCAGACACCTTGTTCTTGCGATTCATCGAAGCGACGTCGAGCACCTTAGGCTTCTGACCGTCATGCGGATGCTCGGTACCGGCGTAAAGATGCAGGGCGCGCATCTGTTGGCGACCAAGCGGGCCGCGCGGGATCATCCGCTCAACCGCTTTTTCAAGCACACGCTCGGGGAAGCGACCTTCGAGCACCTTCTGCGGCGTCGTTTCCTTGATACCGCCGGGGTGTCCGGTGTGCTTGTAATAGACTTTGTCGGTCGTCTTGTTGCCGGTGAATTTCACCTTGTCGACGTTGACGACGATCACGTGATCGCCGCAATCGACGTGCGGGGTGTAGCTCGGCTTGGTCTTGCCGCGCAGAATGTTGGCAATGATCGAAGCGAGGCGACCGACCACAAGTCCGTCGGCGTCGATAATGTGCCAGTCCTTTTCGACCTCGGCCGGTTTGATAGACCGGGTCTGCGTGCTGAGCGCTTTCATGGGTTTGTCCTCAAAGCGGTGAATTTAGGGTTTCGCCCACGCCAAACGTGTTGTCATCGCGCGGACGAATCACGCCTTGAGCTTTCGCACCAAGCCGCGAAGTGGCGCGCATTTGTGGGCAAACACCCTGTAAGTCAAGCGAAACCGAGGGTTTGCGCGGAGGTAAAATAATACCCCAACGTGTGGGAATGGGGTTTAACGGAGCGGAGAAAGGGTCCAGTCTTCACTGGCGCTTCGTTCGCTTTCCCCCACCCGCGTAATCACCTCACGCCTTGCGGTCGCCAACAGCGCCGTGTCTGTTTGGTGGGTTGCCGTCCATCTGACTTCGAACTCGCCCAGACCTCCATCGGGCAAGTCTATCGCTCGTATCTCGCGATAAGGTTTAGTCGACGGATAGAAGAGATCGCTGGGCAATTCATCGAGCAAAGAACCGCTTACTCTTTGCAATTGCGCCATAATCAGACCCTGCTTCGCCGTATCCGCTTCGGAGAAGCCACGTTCCTTGAAATATTCCTGGGCGGCCTTGATGGCCTGATCGATCGTTTCCTGGGAGGTGTTTTCTCCAGCCGCCATCAGCATGCCTTCGGGCGAAAGGAGAATCGGAAACAATCCCGACGTTCGCGACGCCTCTATCTCGCTCAAACGGGCCAGCGCGGGCGGAGCGTCCACATTGACCGCGACCTGCTCACCGCTGATCGCTGCGCCTTGGCTCAAGGCTTCAAACTCGATGATCCAGCTGCGGGTAACGATGATCGCCTTGCCGTCGTGCAGGCTGCGCGAGAGACGCCGGGTCAAGCGCATTTTCCCTTTTGGAAAGGCCACTCGTGGCGCGCCGCTTCCTTGGAGGGCTGAGAGTGACGAGGCGGACAGAAGGCCAATGGCCCCCCCAACCAGGGTTCGCCTCCGTGTTAGTTTCTGACGCGTCATCGACCCTTATCCCGCGCTTGATTCAGTTCCCAGCCCGGCTTCCTCCAACTTGCTCTGCGAGCCAAGCGATTGTGTCAGGGTGAGCCG
This sequence comes from Pseudomonadota bacterium, assembly GCA_039186235.1. Lineage (GTDB taxonomy): Bacteria > Pseudomonadota > Alphaproteobacteria > Sphingomonadales > Sphingomonadaceae > Erythrobacter. The sequence goes on from JBCDAE010000011.1 coordinate 3,366, forward strand.
TGTCGCAAACGCTCCCGACAATGGCGGGAGTTTCATAGGGATGCAATTCACGGAGGCGCCCGATCGCCAGATCCATCTTGGTTTGCGTGGTCTTGAAGAGCACACCCACTTCGACGCTTTGATCCTTGGCGCCGTTCCAAATGAAGATTGACTCGATTGGCCCAAGGATGTTGGCGCAGGCGATAAGGCCCTCGTTGAGCAGCTTTCCCGCCACGTCGCGCGCTGTCTCCGCATCCGGCAGGGGAGTGTAGATCAGCGCGGCGCGTGTGTCTGTCACGCCAAGTCTAAGCGGTTTGCGCTTCGCGGCGCGCCACGCCGTCTGAATGAGCCGCCCACGCGGTGCTTGCGACCGTTAGCGCGCCGACCAGCTGGTGCGCCGCGGCCAGCCAAAGCTCGACGCCGCTCATGACCGTGGCAATCCCGAGCAGGACCATGGTCCCGAACGCGGAGTGCACCGCAATCGAAGCGGCTCGATCGTACCCGCGAACGCGGCGCGCGAGATATACAAGCGCCGCAACGGCCACCCACGCCCACCAGCGGTGAAGCCAATGCAGCAGCAGCTTGTCGTGGGTCAGCGCCCAGAAAACGCCGTTCGACCAATCGACGTCCGGGAACAGGCTGCCGTTGATTAGCGGCCAGTCGTTGGCCGATTGCCCCGCGTTGAGGCCAGCCACCCACGCGCCGAGCAAGAGCTGCACGAACAAAACCGCGATCACGGCCGCGCTCGCCATTGTTAACGGAGCGGGCCGCGTTTGCGGGCTGCGCGCAAGGTGGCGCATATCCCGCGCCGTCCAGACGAGCCCCGCCAAAAGCGTCAGAGCGGTGAGCAAGTGCACCGACAGCCGGAAATGGCTCACATCGGTCATGCCCGGCTCGAGCCCCGATTTCACCATCAGCCACCCGAACAGACCCTGCAATCCGCCCAGCGCCAAAAGACCAATGAGTCGCGGTTTGAAGCCCGCCGGGATCGCTCCGCGCGCCCAAAACCAGACGAGCGGCAGCGCGTAGACAAGGCCGACCATCCGCGCGAGCAGCCGATGGAACCACTCCCAGAAATAGATGAACTGGAAGTCCCCCATGTTCATCCCGCGAAAGCCCGCTTCGTTGATGTATTCGGACGAAGCGCGGTATTTGGCGAATTCAGCTTCCCACGCCGCTTCGTTGAGCGGGGGCAGAACGCCCGTCGCCACGTTCCATTCGGTGATGGAAAGGCCGCTTTCGGTGAGCCGCGTGATGCCGCCCACCAAGACGATCAGGACGACAAAGGCCGCGGTTATTTCCAGCCACCAAGCCAAGGCGAGCGGGCGCGCGCGGGCCTGGCTGGCACTCTGCGGCGGTGCTTCTTCAACGGGAGAGGGGGCGGTGGTGGCCATGGCTTGGCTAAATGTGGCGGCGCGCCTCCGAGCGCAAGATGATTTGTGTCAAACGACCATGCGCTGGGCGCAAAGGATGCGTACCGTCGCTTGGCCTTGATTAATGTAACAATGTATCATAGATGCGATCGCGATGACTGACACCGTTCCTGCATCCACCCCCAAAACCTCCCGTTTTCGCCGCTTCCTCGATCATTTCGGGATCGGCTTGGCGGGGCTTTGCGCGCTGCACTGTGTGGCCACGGTCCTTATCGTCTCAGGCCTTGGCATCGGCGGTCACTTTCTTCTCGCGCACGAGATCCACGAGTTTGGCCTGCTTCTCGCGGTGATCGTCGCCGCGGTGGCGATCGGCTGGGGCGCCTGGCACCATCGCCGTCTGGGCCCCGTTCTGGTGGCATGCGTTGGTCTGGCCATCATGGCGAGCGCGCTTTTCGTTGGGCACGGATCGGAGGAAGCGGCGCTTACCATTGTCGGCGTGGTGATCGTTTCGGCTGGCCATTTAATGAACCTTCGAAGCCTCAGATAAGCCTTGCTGCGAAACTGCCAGTTGCGCCTTTGGGCCAACGGTCTATTTCCACTCCCATGATCAAAACCATTACGCTCAACGGCGAATCCCACCGCACGGATGCGGCCACCGTGGCCGACCTTGTTCGCGAACTGGGTTTTGCTCTGGAAAAGGTGGCGGTGGAGCGCAACGCCGAGATCGCCCCGCGCTCCACATTGGCGAGTACCGCTCTGGCCGAAGGCGACGCGCTGGAGATCGTCCACTTCGTTGGTGGAGGCGACCACGCGGCGCCGGCCATGGCTGACACATGGAGCGTCGCGGGTCAAACCTTTACCTCGCGGCTGATCGTGGGCACCGGCAAATACGCCGACTTTGAGCAGAACGCGGCGGCGGTTGAGGCGGCGGGCGCGGAGATTGTGACCGTGGCGGTGCGACGGGTGAATGTAACCGATCCCAAAGCGCCGATGCTGACCGACTTCATCGATCCCAAGAAGGTGACCTATCTGCCCAACACCGCCGGCTGTTTTACAGCGGACGACGCAGTGCGCACCCTGCGGTTGGCGCGCGAGGCGGGCGGATGGTCGCTCGTCAAACTCGAAGTGTTGGGCGAAGCCCGCACGCTCTATCCCGATATGCGCGAAACGCTGAACGCGTGCGAAACGCTGGCCAAAGAGGGCTTTGAGCCCATGGTCTACTGCGTCGACGACCCCATTGCGGCCAAGCAGTTGGAAGAGGCCGGCGCGGTCGCGATCATGCCGCTGGGCGCGCCGATTGGATCGGGGCTGGGTATTCAAAACCAGGTGACCATCCGCCTGATCGTCGAAGGGGCCAAAGTACCCGTTCTCGTCGATGCGGGCGTGGGCACCGCGTCCGACGCGGCGGTCGGCATGGAGCTGGGCTGTGACGGCATTCTGATGAACACCGCGATCGCCGAGGCGAAAGACCCCATCCGCATGGCGCGCGCGATGAAACTGGCGGTCGAAGCGGGGCGCGAGGCGTACCTCGCCGGGCGCATGGGTCGGCGCAAATACGCTGATCCCAGCAGCCCGTTGGCCGGTCTGATCTAGAGCGCCTGTTCACTTTCATTTCGTGTAACCTGAACAGGTTGATGGGGCAAAGGTGACAAAGGCGACACCGTGTCGCTTTTGTAAAACCCTCATATGCGCTTTATGAATCAATGTCTTAAACCTTGTCGCAAAGGCGAAGGCGACACTGGCAGGTGAGCGCGAAACTGTTGCTGGCGATGTCAAAGAGCGGCGCGACTATGGCGCGTCGCCGCCAAGTAGGAAATGGCGGCCAACCGCACAAAGCGCCGATTATGGTTACCCAATCTTAACCATGTTGGCCGCACACACGTCTCCGCAACAGGAGACAGCAACCGTGACACTGGCGAGCACATCCACCGCGACGATCGGCGAAATGCGCGAATTTGCGAGCTTCACCGCGCAAGAGCAGCGCTACATCAAGCGCAGCCTCGATATCGGTCTGGCGCGCGGCGACGCGTTCAAGATGTGGGGCCACAGCGCAGACGACAGCGCCTCGATCCGCCGCCAATATGTGGTCTATCAGGATCTCAAATCCGCCCGCGCCGCGCAGCCCAAGCACCAGACCATCACCGAAGTGGAGCGCTTTGTAAGCCAATTGCTGCCTTTGGCGGCGTTCGATTTGCAGCAGGAAAAACTCGAGAGCTTCTCCGCCTTCCGCTTCCTCTATGAGCGTCTGCTCGGCCCCGAGGCGCGGCCCTACCTTCCATCGGTCTTTTGCGCCGCCGCGGCGCTCCCTTCGATCCGTCCCGCCCAGCGCAAAGTGCTGCTGCAAAGCCTAAGCGAAGCCGCCGCAACCGCGCCCGGCTGGTCCAACCGCGCGCCGGCGTTCTATCCCGAATTTGTCGAGGACGTTGAGGCGGCTTAGGTTTGAATTAGCTGCTAGAAGTCGAACGAGGCAGAGGCTTCGCTTTGCCTTGTTTTGCCCATTTCGCTTTTCTCAGTTCGCTCGCGTATGATGTCTTCGAGTTTCTCTTCGGGTGGGAAATTCAGAAACCAGCTAATCCATGAATCGACTTTGAGCCGACTCGCTTCTTCACGCGCTGATATTCGGATCTGCTCATCCTGCAGATTGAGCATAAATCGACAAAAGAGAGATACGTACCGGGCATTGAAGGACTCATCATCCGCAAGGAGCTCCCAACATTGGGTAAATCGCCTTGTGCCTTCCTCGCCGCGCTCCGCGCTCGACAAAACTAGCCCATCGAAGGCCAACATAAACGGGTAGTCGTCGCCGTGTTTCTCAAGGAAGCTATCCAACCGACGGCGCAGCGAAACAAAGTCACCATCTTTCCTGTCGGACGCGATGAAGGCCATCGCTATTCGGGCGGAAATGGCTCTGAAAAGCTTCATGTTAGCGGGACCCTTGGTCCTCAATACATGCCGTCGATGCGCTCCTGATAGCGGTCCCGAATCTTGTGCCGCCTAATCTTCATGCTCGGCGTCATCTCTTCGTTTTCGATTGCGAAGGCTTCGTCCGCGAATTCGAACTTGCGGACCTTTTCGATCACCGAAAGATCCTTGTTTGTGCGGTCCACCGCCGCGCGCACAGCTTTCCGGAATTCAGGCCAATCCTGGAGCGCTTTCAGGTCGAATTTCTGGTTGTTGGCGCGCGCCCATTCGAGCGCCCATTCCGCGTCGGGCACGACGAGGCCGACCACGTAAGGCCGCTTGTCCCCGCTCACCATCGCCTGCGCGATTTCGGGTTGCAGCGTCAGCATGCCCTCAATCTTCTGCGGCGCAACGTTGTCGCCCTTGTCGTTGACGATCATGTCCTTCTTGCGGTCGGTGATCACGATGCGGCCCTTGTGATCCAAGTGGCCGATATCGCCGGTGTGGAGCCAGCCATCCTTGATAGTGCGCGCGGTCTCGGCGTCGTTGCGCCAATAGCCGTGCATCACCAATTCGCCGCGGCACAGGATTTCGCCGTCGTCCGCGATCTTGATTTCGACCCCGCGCAGGGGCGGGCCAACCGTGTCCATCTTGAGGCCGACCGCCGGGCGGTTGCAGCTGATGACGGGTCCGCTCTCGGTCTGGCCATAGCCCTGGAGCATGGTGAGCCCCATCGCTTCGAAGAAGTTACCGACATCCGGATTCAACGGCGCGCCGCCCGAGACCATCGCCTTGATCCGCCCGCCGAATTTGGCGCGTATCTTGGGGCGCAACGCCTTTTCAAGCACAAGGTCCATCGGCTTGTCGCGCTTGCGCGTTTTGCCCTCTGTGGCTTTGTCGGCGATCTTGATCGCGCTGCTGAGCAGGAAGTTGGCGACTTTGCCCTGCTTCTCGATCTGTTTCATGATCCGCGTGCGCAAAACTTCGAACAGGCGCGGCACCACGACCATGATGGTCGGCTGGGTTTCCTCTATGTTGGAAGCCAGCTTCTCAAGGCCTTCCGAATAATAGATTTCCGCTTCCACCGCGATCGGCAGATACAGCCCGCCTGTGTGCTCGTAAGCGTGACTGAGCGGGAGGAAGGAGAGGAACCTTTCGTTCTCGACGCCGAAATCCTCGAGCAGAACTTCGGCGGCCCCGGCCACGTTGCACAGGATCGCGCCGTGGTGCTGCATCACGCCGCGCGGCGCGCCGCCCGTGCCGCTGGTGTAGATAAGGCAGGCGGTGTCGCTTCGCGCGATGCCCGCAATCCGCGCGCTGACCGCGGCGCGCGCGGCGGCGGCGTCGCCTTGCACCATGGCGTTCCAGCTGTGATAGGCGAAGCCCGGCGATTGCTGACGCTTCAGGTCTTCGATGCCGATGACGTGATCGACGATCCCCGTGCGCCCGATCGCGCCGACCACGGGCCCAAGCAGCTTCTCGGTCGAGACGATGACCGCGCGCGCGCCCGAATTGTCGAGGATGTGCGCGTGATCGCGCTCGGTGTTGGTGATGTAAGTCGGAACCGAGATGCAGCCCGCCGCCATGATGGCGATATCGGCGATGCACCATTCGGGGCGGTTTTCGGACACCAGCGCCACGCGGTCGCCCTCGTTAAGGCCGATCGCGCGCAGGGCCTCGGCCATCAGACACACTTGGTCGGCGGCTTCGGCCCAGCTGATCGTGCTCCATGCGCCGCCGAGCTTGCGCCCCAGAAACGGCGCGTCGCCCTTGGCATCGGCGCGCGTCAGGAACAGTTCGACGAGGTTCTGGGCGCGGTCGATGTCCTGCAGGATCCGGTGATCGTCGGGGTTCACAACTGGGCTTTCGGAAAAATGCGTTTGCGGCGCGTGCACGGGGCGGTGGCTCCTCTGCTCCTTGGTGAGCGGTGTCGCTCTCTAGGCTATAGCGTATCAAATTAGGCCGAGTTGGGCCCTCGGGCAAGCGTTTGGACGCTCCGCTCCTGTCGACAGAAAAGCACTTCTAAAAAGAAATCAGAGGCTTGGCTTGATCATCACTCGTAAGCGAGTTTGGGTTCAATGCGCGGATCGCGGGCGACTTCCCAAGTGACCGCGCCTGTTTCGTCGGTGACTCGGCGCAAAGCGTTGGCCTTTAAGGGAAGGCCTGCGCCGCGAATGCGCGTGTGGCCCAGCGCCTTGAACTCGTCTTCCATACCTTCGAGGAAGCTGCCTTCTTCGTAAATGACGGACGGGCCGAACGCCATGATGATCGGAAGGGCACCCGCTTCGTTGGCGCTAAGGCCAAAGTCGACGACGCCGATAATCGATCGCGCGGTTTGGACCGGAATGGTTGGACCGCCCGCCGCGCCGACGACCAGCACAACCTCACCTTTTTCATCGAACACAATCGTAGGAGCCATCGACGAGCGCGGGCGCTTGCCGCCTTCGACCCGGTTGGCCACCGGCTTGCCGTCGCTCTCGGGTCGGCTGCTGAAATCGGTGAGCTCGTTGTTGAGGTAGAACCCTTCGAAGAACAGGCCAGAACCGAACGCACCTTCGATGGTGGAGGTGTAGCTGACCGCGTGGCCATCCTTGTCGACGACAGAGAAGTGCGTCGTGCCTTGTTCATAAGGGCGGTCACCCGGCGCCATCGCCACTTTTACGCCGCTGGGCACGCCGGGCGTCGCTTCGGCTAAAGCTCTGTCGGGGCTGATCAGAGCGCTGCGCTCCGCCAGATAGGCTGGGTCGACCAACCCCGCGACGGGGACGGGCACAAAGTCGGCGTCTCCGATGTAAAGGCCGCGATCCGCGTAAGCGACGCGCTGCGATTCGAGGAACAGGTGCCAGAAGGTGGCGCTGTCCGGGCCCATCGCGGCGAGGTCAAAGCGTTCCAGCTGGCCGAGCATTTGCGCGACCGCGATGCCGCCCGAGGAGGGCGGGCCCATGCCGCACACTTTGTACGTGCGATACCGCCCGCACACCGGATCGCGCAGCTTGGCGGTGTAGGCGTCGATATCGGCTTCGGTCATGCGCCCGTCTTGTGGTGTTTCCGCGGCGATGTAGTTCGCGAGCCCCTCAGCCATCACGAAATAGAGATAGCGTGGACCCGCCGAGGCCAGCGATTCCAGCGTTCGCGCGAAATCGGGGTTCGTGATGGTGGCTCCCACCGGCAAGGGCTCCCCTTGCGCGTCGAAGAACACGGCGCGCGCGTCGGCGGATTTGTCGGCCCGGCCTTTGGACCGGGTGAGAGACTCGTTCAGCCGCCGGTTCATCTGGAAACCGTCGCGCGCCAAGCGGATCGCGGGCTGGAAGAGCTCGGCCCATTCCAGCTTGCCGTATTGCGCGTGAGCCTTGGCGGCCAGGGCGATGTTGCCCGGCACCCCGACGCTCAAGCCCGAAAGCACGCGTTGGTCGCGCGGAAGCCGGTCGCCCTTTTCATCGAGGAACCGCGTGCTGGTGGCGGCAGCCGGGGCGGTTTCGCGACCGTCAAAAGTGGTCACGCCGTTCTCGCCCGCGTGGACCAGAAAGCCCCCGCCGCCAACGCCGGAGCTTTGCGGTTCGACCACGGTCAGCGCGATCATGACCGCAATAGCCGCGTCGGTCGCGGAGCCGCCTTTGGCGAGGATCTCTTCGCCCGCAGCTTGCGCGCGCGGATCAGCGGCGCTGACCGCCCCGTTTCCGCGATTGGCTTGGGTCTCCACAAGGGTGTCGGCTGAAACCCCGCGGATCGGATCACCCGTGGCGCAGGCGGTGAGTGATGTGGCGAGGCCCAAGGCGAAACCAAACAGAGAGGCGGGCTTGAAAGTCGAGCGCGTGAACATAGCCCGTATCGCTATTCGCTTCCCACCGCGTCTGCAACGCTTGCAAACCCGTCGCGGCGCATAAGTCGCTCGACCCCCTTGGCGAGGCGCGCGCCAAGACCCGGCCCTTCATAGACCATTGCGGAATAGAGCTGGATCAAGCTGGCGCCTGCGCGAATACGCTCCCAAGCGTGCTCGGCGGTGGCGATCCCGCCCACTCCGATCAGCGGGATCGCTCCGCCCGTCGCCGCCCGAAAGTCGCGCACGCGCTGCAAAGCCAGTTCGCGTAGCGGCGCGCCGCTCAGCCCGCCCGTTTCACCGGCGTGGCGCGAGCGCAGCTGGGGCCGGGAAATCGTGGTGTTCGACACAATCAGCGCGCCAAGCTTTTTTTCCAGCGCGATGCGCGCGATCGAATCAATATCCTCCGGCTCCAGATCGGGCGCGACCTTCAGAAAGATCGGCGGCGGCGATTTTCCAGCGACACCGTCGCGCGCCTCGATCACGGCGTCGATCAACGAAGTCAGCGCGCTTTCGTCTTGGAGCGCGCGCAGGCCGGGCGTGTTGGGGCTGGAGACGTTGACGGCGAGATAGCTGGCGTAAGGCGTCATGATCCGGGCCATGGCGGCGTAGTCGGCAATGCGATCTTCGGAATCCTTGTTCGCGCCGATATTGATGCCAAGGATGCCCGGCTTGCCCGATCGCGCCTTCAAACGCGCTTCGGCCGCTTGCGCCCCGGCGTTGTTGAACCCCATCCGATTGATCACCGCGTCGTCCTCGACCAAGCGGAACAGACGGGGTTTGGGATTGCCCGCTTGAGGGCGCGGTGTGATGGAGCCCACTTCGGTGAAACCGAAGCCGAGCCCAAGCAAGGCGTCGGGCACCTCGGCGTCTTTATCGAACCCCGCGGCCACACCGATGGGATTGGGAAACTGCAAGCCGGCCACGTCGATCTGAGCGCCGCCCGGCTGGGCCAGCGAGGAGCGCGATCCCCGGCTAGGCAGGGCTTTCAATCCGGCGATGGCCAGACGGTGCCCGGTTTCCGAATCGAGGGTGAAGAGGGCGGGGCGAGCCAGACGAAAAAGCATGCCGGCGCCCCTATCGTATTCCCACTGGAAAGCAAAAACCGATGGAGCTCCAAAAAGACTGATCTCGTGCCATCGCAAGAGACCCGTGAAATTGTACGACAATCTTGCTCGCTTTGCTCCAATCTGGAGCGAACGGATGTGGAGTTGTCGCTTGCATACAATTAAATCTGAAGGGGCCTTCGTAATGGGGCTGTGCGACCCGAAGGGCTCGGAGCAGCTTTGCGAAGAGTTCCTCAACTTAATGGGCGGCCCCTTACTCCGGGCCGCCCTTTTTTTGTGTGGTACGCTTAACGCGGCGAACGATCTAACGCTTTGATCCTTGGCGATATTGTTCTATCAGAGGCGCGCGTGGTGTGGGCTCTCCTTGTGATTTCAACGCTTAACTGAGCTCCCCGCTCGCGAAGCTGGGCGCGTAGCCAGCGCGTTAGAATGGCAGGGGCACTCGCTTAAACTGTGAACGGAACGGACGCCGCGAACTCTCTTCAGATCGACTATGTGGCTGCTTCGGCAGACATGCGCGATTTTGTGCATAGCTTGTTTGTGCTGCGCTCGGGCGAGAGCGCTGCGCGCTCGATCATGCCGGCTTACTCCGCTCAGCTTTCCTGCTTTGTCGAAGGTTCAGGTCGCATCGATTATCCAGGCCGTGGAATGGGCCAATCGCATGATCTGACATTGAACGCGCCGATGCTGCAGGCCGCGCCCTTGGCGCTGGAGGGCCCCATTCTGAATATCGGCGCATCGTTTACGCCGTTGGGCTGGTCAATCTTCAGCGGGCTTCAGGCCGACACGGTCCACGACACCGCTTTTGCCGCCGAGGAGGTGGTTCCTCCGCAAGAGTTGGCGCCGCTGGAAACCGCGCTGCGTCAATGCCGGGAAGGCACCATAACGCATCAGGAATACGCGCGAGCCGTAGAAGACATGATCCGCCGCGTGTGTCGTCTGCCCACGCGTCGATCGAGAGCGGACCATCGCGCGGTGTTGCGCGCGATAGAGGACTGGCTCGAAAGCGCGTTCAATCCGCCGATCGCTGAACTGTACGACCGTGTGAATTTGAGCTCACGCCAGGTGCAGCGGCTGTGTCGGCGCTATTACGGCGTCCCGCCAGCGCAATTGCTCAAGCGCTACCGTGCTATTCGGGCCGCGATGATTTTGGCGCAAAAGGACCCGCCTGCGCATTTGCGCGATGAGATTCTGGCTGCCTATTTTGATCAGGCGCATTTGATCCGAGATGTCCGCCGTTACACCGGGTTTACGCCCAAAGCGCTTTTGAAAGAGCCCATTGCGCAAGAGATGCTGGATCCCAGCGGTCACGGTCGAACGGGCGAAAGACTCCGGAAGCGGTAGAGGCGCTGCGAAGCTTGAAATCGGACTAAAATGTGCGTATTTGAAATACGACTCATTTGGTCCAATTTAAGAATTACTCGCAATAGCAGGAGCTTTCGCGCGCCATGCGGCTTTCAAACCTGGCGGATTACGCGGTTATCACGATGTCTCAGGCCGCCACGCATTGCGGCGATGGGCGGGTGAGCGCGGCTGAACTGGCGAGCGAAACGGGGCTCCCCGTGCCCACGGTTCAAAAACTGGTTTCGAAACTCACAGCGGCCGGGCTCTTGCGCTCGGTCCGCGGCGCAAAAGGCGGTTTGCAGCTCGGCCGTCCGGCGGCGGCGATTTCGGTCGCGGATATTGTCGAAGCGGTCGAAGGGCCCATCGCGCTGACGGCCTGCATCGAAGACGCCAGCTGCTGCGACTACGAAGCGGGCTGCCGGATCAAGCCACACTGGCCGATGATCAACGAAGCGCTGCGCGACGCCTTGGCGGGCATCACGCTCGAAACGCTGCGCACGCTGCCCGGGACCAGTAACCGCACCCCTGACATTCTCTCACATCAAGAAGAAGTGGCATGACCGACAACGTCGACCTTACCCCCGCTGAAACCGACGAAGCCGTAATGGACGCCGAAGCGCGTGAAGCCGCGGCCAACGCGGCGGAGTATGAGCACGGCTGGTCCGCCGATATCGAAACCGAATTCGCCGAAAAGGGTCTGAACGAAGACACCGTCCGCTTTATCAGCGCCAAGAAGGGCGAGCCGGAATGGATGCTCGACTGGCGCCTCAAAGCGTTCCGCATTTGGCAGGAATTGGAAGAGCCCGATTGGGCCAAGGTCGGCTACCCCAAGATCGACTATCAGGACGCCTATTACTACGCCGCGCCCAAAGCGAAGCCGAAGCTCAAATCGCTCGACGAGCTCGATCCCGAGATCAAGGCGGTCTACGACAAACTCGGCATTCCGGTGGCCGAGCAGGAGGTGCTCGCCGGGGTCGAAGGCGCGCGCAAAGTCGCGGTCGACGCGGTGTTCGACAGCGTCAGCGTCGCCACGACTTTTCGCGAAGAGCTGCAGAAAGCGGGCGTCATCTTCCTCTCGATCAGCGAAGCGGTGAAAGAGCACCCCGAACTGGTCAAAAAATGGCTGGGCCGTGTGGTCCCCACGCGCGATAACTATTTTGCCTGTCTCAACTCCGCGGTCTTTTCCGACGGCACCTTTGTCTACGTGCCCGAAGGCGTGCGCTGCCCGATGGAGCTGTCCACCTATTTCCGCATCAACGCGGAAAACACCGGCCAGTTTGAGCGTACGCTCATCGTGGCCGAGAAGGGCTCGTACGTCTCCTATCTCGAAGGCTGCACCGCGCCGATGCGCGACGAAAACCAGCTCCACGCGGCCGTGGTCGAACTGGTCGCGATGGAGGACGCCGAGATCAAGTATTCGACCGTCCAGAACTGGTATCCGGGCAATTCGGAAGGCGTGGGTGGCATCTACAACTTCGTGACCAAGCGCGGGCTGTGTCAGGGCGATCGCTCCAAGATCAGCTGGACGCAGGTCGAAACGGGCAGCGCGGTGACGTGGAAATACCCGTCTTGCGTGCTCAACGGCAAAGACAGCGTCGGCGAGTTCTACTCGGTCGCGGTCACCAACAATTTCCAGCAGGCCGACACCGGCACCAAGATGATCCACAACGGCGCGGGTTCGCGCTCGACGATCATCTCCAAAGGGATTTCGGCGGGTAAGTCGAACAACACCTATCGTGGCCTTGTGCGTGTGGGCCCCAAAGCCGAAGGCGTGCGCAACTTCACCCAGTGCGACAGTCTGCTGCTGGGCGACGAATGCGGCGCGCACACCGTGCCCTATATCGAGGTCAAGAACCCCGGCGCGCAGATCGAGCACGAGGCGACGACCAGCAAGATCAGCGACGAACAGATGTTCTACGCTCAGCAACGCGGCCTCGACGAAGAGGAAGCGGTGGCGCTGATCGTCAACGGCTTTGCGAAGGATGTGCTCAAAGAGCTGCCGATGGAGTTTGCTGTCGAAGCGCAGAAGCTGCTGGCGATCTCGCTCGAAGGGAGCGTGGGGTGACTGATCGCAAGACTTTGGGCCTTAAGGATACGACCGACAGCGAACCGAGCCTCAACAAAAAGGGGCGCGGGTGGAAGATCTCGGACAAGCGCCTCGACGAGCTGCACGATCGCGCTCGCGAAATGCGCCGGTTTGCCTCGCCCGCCAACAAGGCGCTCGCCGCCAAGTTCGCCGGAGCCGACCTGGGCCGCTACACCTTCAAGCGCTTCGCCGTTGTCGGCAGCGCGATTGTCGACTTCAACTGCCACAATCTCGGCATGGCGATCATGATCGATGAAGAGGACGCCGACGAAGCGCTCTCCAAACGCCGCGACAAGAGCCTTGAGGCCGTCGGCATCCGCGTGATGCGGATCAAGGCGACTGACATTCTCGAGAACATGGACGGCGTGCTCCAGCGGATCACCGCGGGCATGCGCATGCGGATCGACGACAAGCGCCAAGCGCGACGTGACCACTTTCAGCGCGACCAATCGCCCGAAGGCTGACAGCCAAAGGACCCGAAAGAAGATATGTTTCTTGCATCCGTAGCCCTGATCATCGGCCTTCAAGCCAGCGGCGAGACACCGGTGGCCGTGGTGAACGACAATCCGGAAACCTGGAGCGTCGAATATCCGCGTGTCATTCGCCCCTATGTGGCCGACTACCGGCAATGCTTGAATATCGCGAACCGGAGGATAGTGGGAGCGGCCGACTTTGAGGCGCAGCACCGCACCGATTTGCCACGGTGCGCAAAAGCCCGCGAAACGGCGATAGTGGAATCGATTGACGCGATGGAAGATTCCAAGACGCGCATCAGCGACAGCCAAGTCGAGACTTTGTTCGAAAAGATCGGACAGATTCACATTGCCCGCGGACGCGATCTGGACAGCCAGTTCCGCGCGCGGATCGTCGCGTCGGATGCCGCCACCGAGCGGTACGAGCAGACCAAGCCCAAGGGCCTCGTCATCGATATGGTCGATGGGTCTGTCGTTCAGTCGCGCGCGGACACGGTCGCGCCCCAATCAAGCTCCCCCGCCAGCACAGGTATCGAATAATGCTGAAAATTCAGAATCTCCAGGCGCAAGTCGCCGACAAACCCATCCTCAAGGGCCTCACGCTTGAGGTCGCTCCGGGCGAAGTCCACGCGATCATGGGCCCGAACGGCGCGGGCAAATCGACCCTGTCAAACGTGCTGGGCGGAAAGCCCGGCTATGAAGTGACCGGCGGATCGGTTGAGTTTCTGGGCGAGGACCTGCTCGAGCTTGATCCGCACGAACGCGCCGCCTCAGGCCTGTTTCTGGGTTTCCAGTATCCGGTCGAAATTCCCGGCGTCTCCAACGTGCAGTTCCTGCGCGAAGCGCTGAACGCGCAGCGCAAGTATCGCGCGGAAGAGCCGCTTTCGGGCGGCGAATTTCTGAAGCTCGCGAAAGAGAAAGCCGCGCTGCTAAAAATGGACATGGAAATGCTCAAGCGGCAGGTCAATGTCGGCTTTTCCGGCGGTGAAAAGAAGCGCGCCGAAATGGTCCAGATGGGCATCTTGAACCCGCGCTTTGCGGTTCTGGACGAGACCGACAGCGGCCTTGATATCGACGCGCTGCGCGTTGTCGGCGAGGGCATTAACTCGATCATGCGCGCGCCCGATAAAGGCGTGCTGCTGATCACGCACTATCAGCGCCTGCTCGACGTGGTGAAGCCCGATCGGGTGAGCGTGCTCGCCGATGGACGGATTGTGCAGACGGGCGGCCCCGAGCTGGCGCTTCGCCTCGAAGACGAAGGCTACGACGCGGTTATGGCCGAGGCCGCCGCGTGATTTTCGCCTCCGCCCTTTTGGCCATGCAGGCCGCGCCGGCTGAGCCGATCCCCGAAATCGTGGTGATCGGCCATCTGCAAAGCGTGCAAGTGTTCGTCGGGCAGGATCCCGAGGGTAACTGGCATTGTTCGATGAACAAATCGACGGGCCGCCCCAAGCTCGACCATTCGTTCTGCAAGGCGGTGACCAAATGCGTGCGCAAGGGCGCGGACGATCAAGAAGCCGTCGACACTTGTATTCGCGACACGCGCAGCGGCCTTGTTCGCAAGGTTGAACGCGAAATGAAGAAGCAATCATCATGACTGAGACCACCACTCTTCCGACACGACGCGACGAAGCCTGGCGCTACGCCGATATCTCCGCGCTCGAAAAGCTGGGCGTGGAAGCGCTCGACGCGTGGAATGAGATCAGCGTTGCCGCCGGTGAAACCCTCCGCGAGACCATGGTCGTCGGTTCGCGATCGCCGGAGCTGCATCGCATTCGGCTGACGCTCGGCGAAGGCGCGCGTGCGGAACTCTTTGTGACCAACGCGGGCGCGGACTACACGCGGTTGGAAGTCGAAGTCACGCTCGCCCGGGGCGCGCATTTCGAATTTGGCGGCGTCACCATTGGTGGCGGCGAGGCGACCCGCGAGTTCGTGACCACCACGATCCACGCGGAGCCTGAAGCGACCAGCAATCAGACCGTCCGAAGCGTCCACTGGGGCACGGGTACGGGGAACTTCCTGGGCGAGATCAAGGTCGTCAAAGACGCGCAAAAGACCGACGCGGCGCAGGACTTCAAAGGCCTGCTTTTGGAAGCGGGCGCGGGCGCCAACGCGGTCCCCCAGCTTGAGATTTTTGCCGACGATGTGAAGTGCGCGCACGGCGCGACCGTTGGCCAGTTGGACGAAGCGGCGCGCTACTACATGGCGGCGCGCGGCCTTTCGCCCGAACTGGCGCAGCGCCTCTTGGTGCAGGCCTTTATCGGCGACGCGTTTGTCGAACTGGACGACGAAGAGAGCCGCGAAAAGCTGCTCGACGCGGCGCTCAGCGCGCTGGAGGACGCCGCGCTGTGAATGTAACCACCGCCCCCACCGCCTTTGCGCCCGATTTGCGCGCGGACTTCCCCGGTCTTGTCACCGCTGACGGCGCGCCTTGGCACTATCTCGACACGGCGGCGACCGCGCAAAAGCCGCGCGCGGTGATCGATGCGATGGCGCGCGCGATGGGCGAAGACTACGCCACGGTGCATCGCGGCGTCTACGCGCGCTCAGCGGAAATGACGCTGGCGTATGAAGCCGCCCGGCGGCGGATCGCGACGTTCATTGGCGGAAAAGAAGAGGAACTCGTCTTCACCCGGGGCGCGACCGAGGCGATCAACCTTGTCGCCAACAGTTGGGGCCGCGCCAACTTGAAGCCGGGCGATCGCATCCTGCTTTCTCAGGTTGAGCACCATTCGAACATCGTGCCGTGGCAACTTGTGGCCGAGGCGACCGGTGCACAAATCGATGTTTGCCCGCTGACCGACGATCATCAGATCGATCTCGACGCGGCGGAGCGCCTGCTGACGCCGCAGCACAAACTGGTCGCGCTGGTGCATGTCTCGAACGTCACAGGCGGCGTGCTCGACGCCAAGCGCGCGGCGGATTTAGCGCATTCGGTCGGCGCGAAACTGCTGCTCGATGGCTGTCAGGCCGCGCCGCGCCTCGCGCTCGACGTGGCCGCGCTCGATTGCGATTTCTACGTCTTCTCCGCGCACAAGCTTTATGGCCCCACCGGGATCGGCGCGTTGTGGGCGCGCTCCGAAATCCTCGACGCGATGCCGCCATGGGAAGGTGGCGGGGCGATGATCGATCGTGTCTCTTTTGAAAAGACCACCTACGCGCCCCCGCCGCAGCGTTTTGAAGCGGGCACGCCCGCAATCACCGAAGCCATCGCCTTCGCCGCTGCGGCGGACTACGTGGACAGTGTCGGCCTTGGCTCGATCCACGAGATCGAAGCGGAACTGGTTGCGCGCCTGCGCCGCGAGCTCGCGGTGATGAACGATGTGACGCTGTACGGTCCGGCGGACAGCGCGGGCATTGTCAGCTTCACGATCGACGATATTCACCCGCACGATCTCGGCACGATCCTCGACGAAGCGAACGTCGCGATCCGAGCCGGGCATCATTGCGCGCAGCCGATGATGGACTATCTTGGCATTCCAGCCACCGCGCGCGCCAGCTTTGGGTTGTATTCCACTCAGGCGGATGTGGACGCGCTGATCGCCGGGATCGCCCGCACTCGCAAAATCTTTGGAAAAGGATGAGGCCATGACCGAGCCTACGGATCAGACCGATTACGCTGCGCGCGAAGGAATCGTGGCGGCTCCCGCTCCCAATGACGAGATCGCGCAGAAGCCGCCACGCGCGCGGGTCTCGGACGCGATCGAAGAAGAAGAGGAGACGGCGCCTCAAGCTTCTGGGCGTCAGCGCGACTATCTCGACGGCTTCCTCGCCGCCTCGCCCGCAGCCGCGCCGGTCGGCGGCGCGGGCAGCGATTTGCAAGAAGCCGTCGTCGATGCGCTCAAAGAGATTTACGACCCCGAAATCCCGGTGAACATTTATGATCTGGGCCTCATCTACGGCGTTGATGTGGACGCGGAATCCGATGTGACGATCACGATGACGCTCACCACGCCTCATTGCCCGGTCGCTGAAACGATGCCCGGCGAAGTGGAGCTGCGCGCATCGTCCGTGCCCGGCATTCGCGACGCCGAAGTGGAACTGGTGTGGGATCCGCCGTGGTCCCCGGAGAAAATGTCCGACGAAGCCCGTCTCGAACTGGGAATGCTGTGATGTCTGAAGTGATTGTCAGGCAGGTCGATTACAACAACGCGAGGGATGCAGCGGAACTCAGCGACTTTCTCGACCAGTACGCGCGCGATCCTATGGGTGGGGGCGAGCCCCTCGCTCCTGAAGTGCGCGCAACCATCGCCCGTAAACTCGCTCAGCACCCGACGGCGTTTTCGGTCATCGCATCGCTGGATGGCGAGCCTGTTGGTTTGGCCAACTGCTTTATTGGCTTCTCGACGTTTCAAGCCAAACCCCTGATCAACATCCACGATGTCATCACAAGGCCGGGATACAGAGGGAAGGGCGTCGGCAAGGCGCTGTTCGCTGAGATCGAGGCCATCGCTCGTTCCAAGGGCGCTTGCAAAGTTACGCTCGAAGTGTTGAGCGGGAATGAGACGGCTAAAGGCCTTTATGCATCTCTGGGATATGGAGATTATGAGCTGGACCCCGATAAGGGGCATGCGCTCTTTTGGGAAAAGGAGTTGGCGGCGTGACAGACAGCACATTGAAACAACGCCCAGCTGCAGTGCAGCTGACCAAGGGCGCGGAAGACCGCGTCGCGCATCTGATGGAAAGCGCCCCCGAAGGCGCGATTGGCGTCAAACTGTCGACTCCGCGTCGCGGCTGTTCAGGCCTTGCCTATTCGGTCGACTACGTGAACGAAGAGGTGAAGTTCGACGAAAAGATCGAGACGCCGGGCGGCGTGCTCTACATTGACGGCGCTTCGGTGCTGTATCTCGTGGGATCGACGATGGATTGGGTCGAGGACGATTTCACCGCCGGTTTTGTGTTCGAGAATCCGAACGCCAAGGGCGCGTGCGGCTGCGGTGAGAGCTTCATGGTCTGATGGCCACCACGGTCGAGCTGACCACCACGCTCGATTGCACGCCTGACGCGGCTTGGGAGCGCGTGGGCACCTCCGCTCTGCTCGACCACATCACTTCGCCGCTGATCCGCTTTCTTCCGCGCGCGCGCCCGTTTCCCGAAAGGTGGGCAACCGGCGAATACCGCGCGTGGATGCTGCTGTTCGGGTTTGTTCCGATCGGGTGGCAAGCGATCGTGATCTCGTTTCCCGAGCCGCGGGGCGCGACCCGGTTTGTTCGCGACAACGGCTATGGCCCGCTGATCCAGCGGTGGGACCACTGGATCGAGATCGGGCCGGAGGGCGGTACAGGCCGAACTCGCTACACCGATAGGGTCACCATCGACGCGGGGCTTCTAACCCCAGTGATCGGCCTGTTTGCGCGGGTATTCTACGCGCACCGCCAAAAACGCTGGCGGCAGCTGGTTCGCGAAGGTTTTGCCTCGCTGCCCCGCTGAACGATCAATCGCCCGCCGCGATACGCGTCAGCAGGCGGCTTTCGAGCTCATCCACCTCGCCGTCCGCGTCGATCATACCTTCGAGCCATTCCTGCTCGTAATCGGTCACTTGCTCCCCGGCCGATTGGAGCGCGGTGTAATCCGGTCCGCCTTTGCGCTTGCCGAACACCACGCCCATCGAATTGGCGACATTGGGCGCTTCCTTCACCATGCGGCCAAAGAACCGGCCCACATTGGGCTTGTTGTCAGCGATGAAGGCGTGGAGCTCTTGCTTGCGTTCGTGGCTGACTTGCGCGTTCTGGAACATGAAACCTTTGAGGAAGTTCGACACCCCGTCGAGGAACAGATCATCCCATTCCGCAGCGTTCTCTTCGGCCAGGGTTTCGTCCTTCAAGCGAAAGAGCATCTCCGCGTCGAAGCGCGAGACCGCCGCCGGGCCGTGGCCGCCGCTGGCGAAGATGACACGGCGCAGAATGCGGCATTCCGCGCTGGTGATGTGCGTGGCGGACAAGGTGCCGCCGCAGCGGGTTGGGCCTTCGCCGGTCAACACTTCGCGTTCCACTTGGTGCAGAACATAGTTTTTCAGGCTTACAGGCGTGTTTTCCGCCCGCTCGATAATGCGAACGATGGTTTCAAGCTCGACCACGCTCTCTACGCGCCCGTCGTGATCGACTTGCGCGATCAGCCACGAAGCTTCTTCTTCGTTGCACTGAAGGCGCGGCGGCGTTCCGTTGAGCACGAACTCGCCGATCGCTTCGACGAAGAAATCACACCATTCTTCGCTGCGTTCCTCCAGCGCGTTGTTCAGCGCGAACAGAGCTTCGGCTTCGTCGCGATGAATGACCCCGTCGCCCCAGCCCTGACGGCGCAGCGCCAGCAGCTCTTCGGACGAAACGCGACCATCTTCGGCGGCGCGTTGAGCGAGATCGATAAAATGCGTGGTCATAACGTGGAGACAGCCCCTCGAGTAAACGTGCTGAGGGCATGCCACAAACAGCGTTAAGACCGCGTTACCTTTGCGCCTCGACTTCGCGGATGCAGGCGCCGGGGTCGACTTCGGACCCATCTTGCCGAGAGCGGGCTTGGACATCGGTGGCCAGAGGGACGCTTTGTGGTGCGCTGGGGTAAAGGAACACGTCCAAGACGCAGGAGCCGCCGCGAAATTGCAATTTGCGCGCGTCGCCTTCGGCCAAATCGAGGCGGGGTTCGCCAAAGCGTCGTACAAGCGCGCTTGGCGAGGAGCCGATCACCCCTTCGAGCCCGGATCCGGCTCGGGCGGATTGCGGAGGTGGAATATAGGCGCGCGGCGCATTGCGCGCACCCGTTGACGCGGTGTTGACCCCCGGCAGTTTGCTCACGCCTGTGGAGCACGCGGATACGCCGGCGGCGAGCGCGAAAACCAGGACTTTACGCACGCTCGTGTTCTCCAATGGCGTTCTCGCGAGACTGGCGCATCAGCCGGCCTTGAACCAGATGGGTGCCCGCCGCCGCGCCGATAAGCGGCGCCACCAAATTGGCAAACGGGACCATCATCAAGCCCGCAACACCGGCGCCCAAGGCGAAGCGTTCCAACCGTGGGACGGGATTGCCCTTCACATCGCCTTCGCAGTGCCGCAGCCAGGCCATGTCGGTTAGCTCGCGGCCCAGAAGCACTGCGTTGACGAAAAGGAAGACCACCGCTGGTCCGATCGCGGTGACCATCAAGAACAACGCAACGGGCAGCGCCAATCCGTTGAACACCAACGCCCGCGCCGCGCCTCGCAGCGAAAGCGCAATCTCGACTTGCAAAGGCAGGGGTGTCGCTCTTTCCGCCGCGTCGGGATAGTGATGCGCCTCGACCGCGGCGACCACTTCGTCAGCGAAGAATTGCAGCACGGCCAGCGCAACCACGCGAAACAACAACCAGAATAAAATCAGCGAGATGAGCAGCGTGGCGACCGCGGCCGCTGGCCCTTCGTAGTCTTGCGGCAGAAACCCGATCAACGCCCACTCCAACCCTTGAGCGATGGCGAGCCAAAGCGCCAAAGCCAAGGCGATAAAGATCAGCAGCGTCACCAACAGCGTCTTCGCCAGCACCCGCAGCATCGGCGGATCAAACAGCTGGCCGCAAGCCTTGATGAAAGCGCTGAAAACGAGGGTCATGCCGCCGCACGAAATGCGCGAGCCGGGCACAGCGTGTCAAACCGCTTGGCCTTCGCGCCGGTGATCGCTAGGCGCTTGCCCACACCTATTCCTTCCTTAGCATTCAGGACCATCCCTCTCGTGACAGACCCTCGTTATGACGTCATCGCCATTGGCAACGCCATCGTCGATATCATTGCCTCGTGCGACGAAGAGACACTCGACGAATTGCGATTGGCGCGCGGCGGGATGACGCTGGTCGACGCGGCGGGCGCGGATCGTCTTTATGACGCCATGGGCCCGGCGACGGAGAAGTCGGGTGGTTCGGCGGCGAACACACTGGCCGGATTGGCGGAGTTGGGCGTTCAATGCGCGTTTATCGGACAGGTGGCGGACGATCAGTTCGGCAAAGTCTTCGCGCATGATATTCGCGCGGCGGGCATTGATTTCGATACGCCCATGCGCCCGACAGATGGCAGCGACGCCGAGCCGCCGACCGGACGTTGCCTGATCTTCGTCACGCCTGACGGCGAGCGGACGATGAACACTTTCCTTGGCGCCGGCCAGTTTTTGCCTGCTACGGCTCTCGATGAAGATCTGATCGCCTCAGCCGGAATCCTCTATCTTGAGGGCTATCTTTGGGACCCCGAAGAACCTCGCAGCGCGATGCGCCGGGCGATTGAAGTCGCGCGCGCCGCGGGCCGAAAGATCGCTTTCACGGCAAGCGAGAGCTTCGTGATCGAACGCCACGGCGATGACTTCCGCGATCTGATCGAACGCGGAATGATCGATATTCTCTTCGTCAACGAAACGGAGTTGTCGACTCTCACCGGCGAGGGAGATTTCGACACAGCGTTTGATGGCCTTGCGCCCAAAGTTCCCGTGCTGGTCGCGACCCGATCCGAGCGCGGCGCAGTAGCCCAGGCGCATGGCGAGCGCGCGGTGGTAAGCGCGGAAGCCGTCGACGCGGTGATCGACACAACCGGCGCGGGCGACCAATTCGCCGCGGGCTTCCTCTCGGGCTACGCCAAGGGCGCGCCGCTCGAGGAATGCCTGAAGCGCGGGGCCATCGCGGCGGCGGAAGTGATCGCGCATTACGGCCCGCGCCCCGAAGCCGATATGAAAGCGCTGATGGCCGAAAAGCTCTGAGCGGAAGAGCGCTTTAGGGCTCGGGCGTGTAGTCTTCGCGCTGCAAGGTCACGAGGTAGTCGGCCACTTCGCGCGCTTCGGCTTCGGAAAGCTCGAAGTCCATCTGCTCCGGGTAGTTGTGCGCGTCGAGCAGCCACGCGCTGAGCGTGTCTTCGGTCAGCCCCGCGCTGTTGGCGATCGCCTCGAAGCTGGGCGCGTCCGGGTTCGGCGATTGGAAGGGCCGCTGAACCGCGTGGCAATCCCCGCACACGCCCTGAACCAACGTGGGAACGCGCGGCTTTTGCGAGGCGGAAGAGGTCGAGGCCAGCGGTTGGCACGCGCTTACGGCTAGTGCGGCGAGCGGCAGCGAAATCAAAGTGCGCATGGTATCTTTTTGGCGGCTAGGTCTTTTCAAGCCTCTGATAGACATCAGTTCTCTTCCTCGATCAGGGTTTCGCGCACACATGTAAGGGTTCGTCCGAGTAGGTTCGCGCCGCGCCAAGCGTTGGGATCATGATTTCGCGCATCGTCTAGGGCAAGGCCATTCCCCCAGTTCCAATCGCGCGGATTAGCCTCGACCAGCATGGCGGGTGTCGTATTCAGCAACTGCCGCGCCGCGCCAGCGTTCTGAGCGAACTTGGCGCTGTTTGCGTGAAAGACGATGTGGATGCGCCAGTGATGCCAAGCTCTTTCATCAAACGAATGAACGCCCGCGCCTAGTCGTTTTTGGAGAGCTGGGTCGTTAGTCTGCATGATTCTCTCGAAGGCCACCTCGTCTTTGAAAAGCGAGGCCTTCGCGGCCATCATCCATTGCTCAGCGCAATTGAAAGACAGGCCATCCAGCTCAAAGGGTGTCGCGTGCCATTGGCTAAACACCCCTTTGATAAAGGGATGGAACGCCGTGAAGTTGTGGGCTTTCGGAAGATCCGCTTCCGTAATGGCAGGCGCGGATGGGAAGGTGATCATAGCTCAGCTGTCTTTCGCCTCCCGCGCGACTTCTTTCCAGCCGATATCCCGGCGGAAGAACCCGGTTGGAAAGTCCACTTCCCCCACAGCGGCGTAGGCGGCGGATTGAGCCTCGGTCACGTTCGCGCCCGTGGCGGTGACGTTGAGGACGCGGCCTCCATTGGGGATCAAGGCGCCGTCGTCTGTGCATTTCGTGCCCGCGTGGAAGACCTTCGCGCCGGTCGCTTCAGCGTCGCCCAAATCGATCGCGCCGCCTTTTTCGGGGGTGCCGGGGTACCCGTTGGCTGCCATGACAACGGTGAGCGCGGCGGCGTCCATGAAGCGCGCCTCGACCCCGGCCAGAGTCCCGTTGGCGCAGGCCAGCATAATCTGCGCGAGATCGCTCTGGAGCCGCATCATCAGCACCTGGCATTCGGGATCGCCAAAGCGGCAATTGTATTCGATCAACTTCGGCCCCTCGGCGGTCAGCCTCAGCCCGGCGTAGAGCACACCCGAATAGGGCGTGCCTTCGGCGCGCATCGTCTCCACCGTCGGTCGGATAATCTCATCGATCACCTGAGTTTGAAGCTCTTGGGTCAGCACCGGAGCGGGCGAATACGCGCCCATGCCGCCAGTGTTGGGCCCGACATCGCCTTCGCCCACCTGTTTGTGATCCTGCGCGGTGCCAAAGGGCAGGATCGTCTCGCCATCGGTGATCGCAAAGAAGCTCGCCTCTTCGCCTTCGAGGAATTCTTCGATGACGACCTCCGCACCGGCCTCGCCGAATTGACCGCCGAACATGTCTTCAAGCGCGCTGTGCGCCTCGTCCAGCGTGGCGGCGATCACCACGCCCTTGCCCGCCGCGAGCCCATCGGCCTTTAGGACGTAGGGCGGCGTGAAATCCGCGAGCGCGCTTTTCGCATCGGATAATGCGGTGCAGCGCACATAGCCGCCGGTGGGGATATTGGCGCGTTCACACAGGTCTTTGGTGAAACCTTTGGAGCCTTCCAGCTGCGCGGCGGCTTGGCTTGGCCCGAACACCGCATATCCGGCTGCCCGCATCTGATCGGCCAAACCCGCGACCAGGGGCGCTTCGGGGCCGATCACGACCAGCTTGATATCATTCGCTTGGCAGAACACTTTACACAGCTCGGGGTTGGCGAGGTCGCCTGCGATAAGTTCGGCGCATTCGCCGATGCCAGGATTGCCAGGGCTGGCGAAAAGGCGATCCACAAGCGGGGATTGCGCCAGCTTCCACGCTAGCGCATGCTCGCGTCCACCCGATCCCAGCAGCAGGACATTCATGGCGAGCAGCTCCTCTTCCGGCCCATCCTATTCCAACGACCGGCTCGTAGCCCGCTCGGCTCCGGGCGACAACGCGGAACCCCTGTCGATCACCGAGATTTCGCAGGCGTTGAAGCGCACGGTGGAGGATCGGTTTGGCCATGTCCGCCTGCGCGGCGAGCTGTCGGGCGTCAAGCGCGCCGCGTCGGGCCACCTGTATTGCGCGTTGAAAGACGATAAAGCGGTGCTTGATGGCGTGATGTGGCGTGGCAACGCCCAGCGGCTGGCGTTTGCGCCCGAAGACGGGCTGGAAGTGATCGCGACCGGCAAGCTGACGACCTATGCGGGCCGCTCCAAATATCAGGTGGTGATCGACAGTCTGGAGATTGCGGGCGAGGGCGCTCTGCTGGCCTTGCTGGAGAAAACGCGCGCGCGATTGGCCGAAGAGGGCCTGTTCGACGAGGGACGAAAGCGCGCGATTCCCTTTCTTCCACGCACCATCGGGGTGGTTACATCACCAACCGGATCGGTTATTCGCGATATCCTTCATCGGCTGGCGGATCGCTTGCCAAGCAATGTGGTGGTCTGGCCGGTGCTGGTGCAGGGGCAGGGCGCAGCGGAGCAAGTGGCGGGGGCGATCCGAGGGTTTTCGTCGCTTGACGGGCAGGGCGAGGTTCCTCGGCCCGATGTGGTCATCGTGGCGCGCGGCGGCGGCTCGATCGAAGACCTTTGGAGCTTCAACGAAGAGATCGTGGTGCGCGCTATTGCCGAGTGTACCATTCCGGTTATTTCGGCTGTCGGCCACGAGACCGATACGACTTTGTCCGACTACGCCGCCGATCGCCGCGCGCCCACGCCTACGGCGGCGGCGGAGATGGCGGTGCCGGTGCGCGCCGACTTGGAAGCGACCTTGGCCGATTTCGCCGCGCGTCAGCATCGCGCGGTGCACCGGCCTGTCGAGCTGGGCCGGGAACGGCTGGAGGCGCGCGTGCAGCGTATGCCCCGTCCCGAAACCGTGTTTCAGCCTTACGCGCAGCGATTGGACGAATTGAGCGAACGGCTGCGGCGAGGGCTCACGTTGCGCGC
Organism: Pseudomonadota bacterium; assembly: GCA_039186235.1. Classification (GTDB taxonomy): domain Bacteria; phylum Pseudomonadota; class Alphaproteobacteria; order Sphingomonadales; family Sphingomonadaceae; genus Erythrobacter. The sequence goes on from JBCDAE010000011.1 coordinate 28,400, forward strand.
CGGGCATGGCCGCGAACAGCTGGCTGGCGCGGCCGCGCGTCTTTCACCCGCCGTGCTGCACAGGGCCAAGCGCGAGGCGGATCGCCGCCTCGGCGCGGTGCGCCTGGTGCCCGCTTTGGTCGAGCGCCCCGTCGCCGAAGCGCAACAGCGGCTCTCGGCTTTGGCTCGGCTGGCAAGCCAGTTGCATCCAGAGAAGCCGCTCGAAAGGGGTTACGCCATTGTGCGAGGGAGCGACGGAACGGCGTTGACCACTCGCGCTCAGGCCGAGACCGAAACGAAGCTGGCGCTCCAGTTCCGCGATGGCGCGATCGATGTCGCCCCAATCGGCAAGGGCGCGAACCCTGCGGCGCGAAAGGCGCGCAAACCCAAACCGCCCGGCGGCGCCTCTGCGCAAGAGGATTTGTTCGGTTAAGGTTAGAATGCTAAAGTGGAACGATCATGCTGATGAATTCCTCCGAAAAGCCGGCCAAGCTCTATTACGGCCCCTCGACCTTCCGCGTTCTGCGCCCCGGCCAGCACGTCGTTTGCGCCGTATCGGGAGAGACCATTCCCCTTGAGGAATTGCGCTATTGGAGCGCTGATTATCAAGAGGCCTACGCGTCGGCGGAAATCGCCACGCAGCGCCTCCTCGGTCAGGTGTGATCCGCGGGGCTGGGAACGCTCTTCTTGGCGCGCTCGCCGCGCTCGCATGCGCCACGGGTTTTAGCGCTTCCATCGCACAAGCTGACTCGGCTCCCGCTCCGGCAAAGGGATCGCGCATCTCTTACCAAGGCGAGCTGACCCAAGGCGGTTTCATCCGAGGACAAGCGCCCGAAGGAACGTCGGCGCTCACTCTGGGCGGGGAGACGCTGACGCTGGGGCCCGATGGCGGCTTCTTCGCCGCGTTTGACCGCGACAGCCCGGGTGAGTTGGTCCTCGAAGCGGTAACGCCATCGGGATCGATCGAAGAGGCCCTAGCGGTGTCCGAGCGGGAATGGGCCATCAGCCGGGTCGACGTCGCTAAGCTTCCGAGCGGGTCGAGCGAGGCCTGGTGGAAACGGCGCAAGCCCGAATGGGAAGCGATCACCGCCGCACGCGCCAAACAGACCGGCGCGCAAGGGTGGCGCCAGCCTTTCATCTGGCCTGTGAAGGGCCGCATTTCCGGCCTGTTCGGTCGCCAGCGCATCTATCGGGGCGAGCCGGGATCGTACCATTCGGGCATCGATATCGCTCCGGGAGCGGGCGTGCCCTTTGTGGCGCCGGCCGATGGCGTGGTTGTCCTGGCGCGCACCGGATTCAGCCTCGAGGGCGGTCTGATCATTATCGACCACGGAGCGGGTCTGAACAGCGCGTTTCTTCACGCGTCCAAAATCGCGGTGAAAGAGGGCGAGCGCGTCAACCAGGGCCAGTATATCGGAAATGTCGGCGCAACCGGCCGCGCGAGAGGCGCGCATCTGCATTGGAGCCTGAAGTGGCATTCGGCGCGGCTTGATCCGTTGCTCCTCGCTGGCCCTATGGACTGAACGCGCGCGAGCCGGCCGCATTGATATGTTGACCCGCTCCGCGCGCTGACGGAAAGCGCGACCTGTGTCCATCCGCCTGTCCAAGATCGTTCTGCTCGCCCTATGCCTCGCCCCGGGCACTTGGCTGCGGAGCCCATTGCAAGCCGAATATGATGTTCAGATCGCGCGGCTTTCCGTGTCGGGGCCGAGTGCTCCGCTCGAAAACGGCTGGCAGCGGCTGGGTATATGGGAGTATCGCAGCACGGGCCTTCGGTTTGGAGGCTTTAGCGCGCTGCTGGCCCTGGACGATAACCGTCTGCGCGCCTTTTCCGATCGCGGGGTTACATGGACATTCGCCGAGCCCGATGTGCCGCCAACTTCTCCTGCCTCATGCGCATCGGATCGCATGTCGGGCGCACTCAGACCCCAATCGGTCGCGGCCCAATATGAAATGGATCTCTGGGACATTGAGTCGGCGACCACCGACCCGGCGACGGGCGAGATTTGGCTGGGCTTTGAAAGCACGCACGCCATCCACAAATTCACAAGTGAAGGTGAGGCCGCCGATGTGAGGCTCCTCGACGAGGAGGTGGACTGGAGTGGGAATTCGGGCGCGGAGGCGATGGTGCGACTGCGCGACGGGCGCTTTCTGGTCATTCCGGAGGATGGCGGCGAAGCGCTCATCTATCCGGACGATCCGGTGAATGGGGCCGCTGCGTCCACCATCGATTATGTCTCGCCCGAGCAGGGCTTTCGCGTGACCGAGGCGGTGCAGTTGCCCGATGGCCGCTTGCTCCTGATCCTGCGGGATGTTGTCCTCGGCGTTCCGCCTTTTGCGACCCGTCTGGCGTTCGCGGATCTCCCGGCGGAAGGCAAGACTGGGGCGTTACGTCCCGAGGTCACCTTGGATGTTGAGCGTCTCGCCCCGCCGGACAATTATGAGGGGCTGGCCTATCGAGCGCGCGCGGACGGGGCGCTGGATGTGTGGGTGATCTCCGACGACAATCAATCGGTTATGCAGCGCACGCTTCTGGTCAAACTGCGCTTTGACCCGGCGAAGGCAGCTGCGTTCCGGGCAAAACAAAAGGCGCGCGAGTGAACCCGCACGCCCTTTTGTGACCGCTCACTTGAGCGAGTGGCTTAAGCGGCCACCGCCTTCTTGAGCTCGCGCTTCACTTTGAGCGCGCGGGCGGAAAGCTTTTCGTCTTTAGTCTTGAGCAGCCAGTTGTCGAGGCCACCGTTGTGCTCAACCGAGCGCAGACCATGGGTCGACACGCGGAATTTGAAGCTGCGGTCGAGCTTCTCGCTGAGCAGCGTCACGTTCTGCAGGTTGGGCAGAAACACGCGCTTGGTCTTGTTGTTAGCGTGGCTCACATTGTGGCCCACCTGGCGGCCCTTGCCGGTCAGTTCGCAAATGCGCGACATGATAGATCTCGTCTTTTGTTTACAGTGACGGGAGCGCCGCGAAAATCGCGGTCCGAACCAACGGTTGTCCCGGAAAGCGCGCCGCATAGCGCCGGTGCGGCGAATCGTCAATTGATTCGTAGGGTCGCGGCGGTTAGCGCCACGCCATGACCGCGCGTTGGCCCCTTCCTGAACCCATGGCGCTCGCCTTGCAAGCCGCGCGCGAGGCCGCGTTGGCGGGCGAAGTGCCCGTCGGCGCGGTGGTGGTGAAGGGCGACGAAGTGATTGCGGTCGCAGGCAACGCCACGCGCTCACCCCCCGATCCGACCGGTCACGCCGAGATGCGCGCAATCCGGATGGCGTCTGAGAAACTGGGAGATGATCGGCTGACGGGTTGCGATCTGTACGTCACTCTTGAGCCGTGCGTGATGTGCGCGGGCGCGATCAGCCACGCGCGGATCGCGCGGCTGTATTACGGCGCGAGCGATCCCAAAGGCGGCGGCGTGGAGCACGGCGCGCGCGTGTTCGAACAAGAGCAATGCCTCCACCGGCCGGAAGTCTACACTGGCATGGGCGAAGCGGAAGCGGCGGATTTGCTGCGCTCGTTCTTCCAAGAACGTCGCTGAAGCACCGATTTCCTTACGCCCAGATACACTAAGCCCCCGCCAGTGGAGGTGACGGGGGCTCTGCGGGGTCTGGAGAGGGCCTTATGGGACTTTGGGCACCCCGCTTTGTGTCGGGAAGATCAGGCGCTCAGAATGGCGAGAGGCGGCGTGGCGAGCGCGAAAGAGAACGCGGCAAGCGAAGCGAAAAGCGCGCCAACGAACGAAGCGAAGTGGGTCTGGGTCACGGTCATTTGGTATCTCCTAGCGATCGGTTTCACTGGGACGGTGGTTCAAGTCATCGTCTGAGACCCTAGATACGCGTTGGAGGTTCGCTGGCCTAACACCACTATTGCCGTTATGTTATGCAAAAATGCATAGCTTTACGGGCCCAAGGAAGGACAATGCTCGACTGGAACGATCTGCGGTATTTTTTGTCCGTCGCGCGCACGGGGAGCACGCTCGCCGCGTCCAAACAGCTTAAGGTTAGCCAATCGACCGTCTCGCGCCGGATCACGGCACTCGAAGAGACGCTCGATGTCACGCTGTTTGTGCGCCGGTCTTCGGGATATGAGCTTACCCCGCGTGGGCAATCGGTGATCGCGGCGGCCGAAGATGTCGAAGCGGCGATCCTTGCCTTTTCCGACGGGATCGAAGCCGAAACGCGGCGGCTGACCGGCAAAGTGCGGGTTTCCACGGTCGAAGCGGCGGCCAACAGCTGGGTCATCCCGGCGATCGGGGTCCTGCGCGAATGCCACCCCGAAGTGCAGGTCGAACTCGTCACCAGCGAGCAGTATGTCGATCTGGCGCGCGGTGAAGCCGATTTCGCCATCCGCTTTGGCCCACGCCCGACCGAAGAGACGCTGATCGTGCGCCACCTGTTTGACATGCTGGAGAGCGTTTACGCGGCGCAACCGCTGGTCGATCGGCTCGGCCTGCCAAGCGGGTTCGCCGATCTCAAGCGGTATCCGATCATCGCGTCGACCTCGGGTCAAAGCACCACCAACAGCTGGATTGAAGCGAACGCGCCGGAGGCTGAAATAGCGCAGCGCACCAATTCCATGTCCAACGTTCTGGCCGGAGTGCAAGCCGGGCTCGGCGCTTCAATTCTCCCCTGTATGATGGCGGACGCCGTGCCCGGTCTCGTGCGACTGTTTCCGCCGATCGAAGAACTGACCACGCCCGGATGGATGGTCACCACCGATCTCGCTCGGCGCCAACCGCATATCCGGGCGGTTATCGATGTGGTCGTTCAGCAGATCCAGGAGACGCTGGCGCAGCAGCCGGTTCATTTGTCGCCGTCCAAGGCGGCGTAGGGACGCGCTAGGGCGACAGCCACTTCACCGCCTCATCCTGATCCTCGAGCTCGAAAGCGCGGATTTCAGGTTTGATCAGCGCGCCCATCATTTGCGCCGTTCCGCGCAGCCAATCGGGACCCCCGACAATCGCGTACCGATCAATCTCATCAATAAGGTTCATCTTTGAGCGCATGAGGCCGAACTCGAACAGGAGCTCGGCTTCAAAGCCGTGCCAGCTTTTGATGACCATCATCAGACGGGAGCAGTTCGGATCCTTGAGACGCGCCTCGACCATTGCAATCCCGCGTTCGCTTTCGGCGGTGTCGAGCCGGCCGGCCAGTTGGAAGGCGGCGATCGATGGGTCACCCACGTCGATCTCGCTGAAGGCGTCAAGGTGCGGATCATCCACCTCTTCGGTGACCCAGGCCAGCGCGGCGTCGGCCTCATCGTCGTCGTAAACTTGGTATTCGACTCCGGGCAGCAGGACGCTTTCCAAGCGCGCCGCGCTGCGCAACCAGCCTTCGTCCGAGATGATCGCAATCCGATCGAGCGAATAAACGAACTTCAACAGCGAAGGGATGTGCATCATCTGGTCGCTGACCGCGGAGAAGGTGAAATCGGCCATCGAAGTCAAATCGAACAGCACATTACCGCCGCTCTCGCTTGCCAGGCGTTCCTTGGCAAACGCGATGAACTTCTCCGCGTCGGCGTACTGAAACGCGCCCATGACCGTGATCCGATGCACGTCTGGCGCAAGTTCTTCCACTTCGAGCATGCGACTACCCCTTCCATGATGTTGGCCGAGAGGGTCGGACCATACCAATCCGCTTAGCCTCTTTCTACACTCTCATCTTGCGTTGCGAGCCCCATCCTTGGAAGAGGCGTGCACAGGAAGAAGGAGAGATAGAGGCATGCGTTTTTCCATGGTCGACGTTTTCGCAAGTGGGCCGTTTTCGGGAAACCCGGTGGCGGTGGCGCTGGACGCGGATGACGTTGACCCCGCGATCTTTCCGACCATCACGCAATGGTTCAACCTGTCCGAAACCACCTTTCTGCTAAAGCCAACGCACCCGGATGCGGATTACTGCGCGCGCATCTTCACGCTCGAAAGAGAAATGCCGTTCGCCGGGCATCCAACGCTCGGCTCGTGCCAAGCGTGGTTGAGCGCGGGCGGGGAGCCCAAGCGCGACGGCGTGGTGGTGCAGGAATGCGGAGCGGGCTTGGTCGAAATTCGCCGGGACGCTTCAGACGCTAATCTCCTGTCCTTCAAGGCGCCACCTTTGATCAAAAGCGGACCGGTGGACGAAGCGGAACTGGACGAGATCATTGCCGCGCTCGGGATCGATAGCGCGCGGATCGTCGCGGCGAGCTGGGCGGACAACGGCCCGGGCTGGATCGCGATCCTGCTCGACAGCGCCGAGGCGGTGCTGGAGGTGAAGCCCCCGCGCCATTATCCGAGACGGTTGGATGTTGGGCTGGTCGGCCCTCACCCCGCAGGGCACGAAATCAACTATGAGTTGCGCGCCTTCTTCTCGGATCAATATGGCGCGCTGCTGGAAGACCCTGTGACAGGCAGCCTCAACGCGTCCGTGGCGCAATGGCTCAAATCGATGGGGCTCGTCGAAAACGGCTATCGCGCCGCGCAAGGCACGTGCATCGGGCGCGAAGGCCGGATTGAAATCGAATTTCGGGGCGACGACACTTGGGTCGGCGGGCGCGTGAAGACTGTGTTTTCAGGCCTCGGCTCGGCGGGTTAATCTGCGCGCGCTGGGTCGAGCACGAGGATCAAGCGCCGCTCTCCGGTCCCCTCAATCGGCGGGGAGCGGTGGATCGCAGGAGTCTGCGTCCACAATTTGCCCTTGAACAGGCCGACATCCCCGGTGGCGAGCGTTTTGACGTTCTGAGGCACTTCATCCTTGGTCACGCGCGCGGCGTCTTCGGCGTCGATCCATTGCGTGCCGGTTCCGACATAAGTCGTGATGAGGCGCGCTTTCACGTAGTCCGCGTGGAACTTGCGGCAGCTGTCGGTGGTGACGATCGCGAGGCGCACGCTGAGCGCATTGAGCTGCATGATCGCTCCGTAGCGGTCTGCAAGAGCGACGATATCCGCAATCAGAGCGCAGCGCTCGCCGGTGTCGGGATAGCCGGCTTGGGCCAGTTCTTCCTTCAGGCGCGTTTCCAAACCATTCAAAGGCGCCGCGAAGCGCACATCTTTGAGCGACTCCGCAAGCAAGCTTTCGAAAGCCGGATTGGCGGGCCGCTCCCACACCGCCAGATTGCAATCCTCATCCCGAACGGCGTTCAGGACATGCGGCGAGACGGAAATCCGAGCGTGGGAATCGAGGAGGGTAGTCATTGGGCGTCGCTAGTGGATGAGATAGTGTCTCATGTAGCAGCGCCGAGCAAGGTGACAAGGGGTTAGAGCCTTTAGAGACCGCGCCAGATTTTCGCCCGCGCCGCGTCGCGCGCGCCATAGCGACGATCATCGCAGCGCGTCGGGCGAAAGCGTTTCGAGTAGCAGATGCGCAGCTCTTGCAGCCAACCTCGCTCATTGAGCTTCACACCCACCGCGCTCGCCGGAATGCCCGGATTGGCTTCGGCAAAGGCGCGGCGGATGCGGCCCGCGGTCAGATCATCCTCGCGGCTTATCCGGTCGTATTCAGGGATGCGCAGACTCTCCCACAGCACGCGGGTGACACCGAAATAGGTCTCGGGCTTTTTGGTCATACAGCTGCCGTGCTTGGCCCATTGGCGCGCGATCAGGCGGGCGCTGGGCATCATGCACATCGACTTGCGCAGCTCGGCCGGGGTCAGCGGGTTTTGCTGGCGGCACCATTGCGGCCAAGTGCGCTGGCCCTGAGGCCACAGGCCGTGGACCACCATGCCGAAACGCCCGTTGGAGCCGGAACACTGCACTTTGTGAGACGGCGAGCTTTCGCGCGGTTTGCAGAACTCGGGCGACCAACTGAGCGCGAGTGTATAGCCGGTGGTCGGCACGTTGCGCGGCTGGCTATCGGGCGTGATGACGGGGACGGTCGAGATAGAGGGCGCGCGGCATTGGTAGGCTTGCGCGTTGGCGCCGGTTGCGACTGTCAGAGCGCCAATCACCACCGCTGCCCGAAGCCGTTTATTCAAAGACTTCGGCATCGCCCGGCTCCTTTAGGGGGGTCAGCCAGCGATTGGCGGACGGGCTGAACAGCAAGGCGCAAGCGAAAATGAGCGCGGCGATTTTCGCCATGTCCCAAGCCGCTACTTCCGCTGTGCCCTCACCCAGCGTGCGGATTAATCCGGCTCCAAGGATGAATGTGAACAGTGTCACAAGTGTCCGGGCAAACCGCGCGCCCCAGATCCAGATCGCGGCGACAGGAATGCACACAATCGTGAACCGCGCCGACAGCGTCACGATGGTCCAATCGCGGTTCCACGCAAAGCGCGGCAGCGTGTCCTCGAACACGAGTTCCCATGAGCTGAGGTCGAAAAGCGCGCCGATATAGCCCTCTAAGCCGACGGCCAGCGCGATGACAGCGTAAGCGTGGATCGGCCAAGGGCGCTGTTGTAAGGCGGCTATCACACTTCCTGTCTTATCCAGGCTCCGGCATCTTGCTGGAATACAAACACGACCGCAGCGACTTTGAGGCCGGTGCTTAGCATCGCGGAGGCCAAGAACCAAAGACCGCCGATCGGGTCGACAATCCCATTGAGAATAGAAAGCACTTCCAGAGCGACAAAAGCGGCCAGCACAAGGCGGAATAATCCCCACCTGAAAACGGAGATAAACGACCACAGCGCAAACCCGCAAAACAACTGAAATCCGATAATCCATGGCACCAGGCTGGAGAAGAACACCTGCATATCAGGGCCACCCCCTTGCGCCGATATCGCGTTGTGGATCTCCATGGCGATCCAGTCCCATCCCGCAATGACTGTGAAAATCTCCACAATCAAAGCGGATAGAAAGAGGTAATCGAACAAGTTCATCGCGCGCGTTTTCATGACCATCTCCTTGAAGTCGACGAAATAGCTATGCGCTATGCGTATAGTTTGAGTTAAATCATCTCTTCTTACGCGCTATTACTTAGCCAGTTTACAGCGGCGTAAAGTCCAGCCCGACATCTGCCGCCGGGGCGCTTTGGGTGAGGCGGCCGACCGAACAATAGTCGACCCCGCTTGCCGCTTTGTCGGCGATCGTATCGAGATTGATGCCCCCGCTCGCTTCGGTGGCGGCGCGTCCATTGATAAGCGCAACAGCCTGTTTGAGAGTCGCGGGAGACATGTTGTCCAGCAGGATGTGATGCGCGCCCGCTTTCAGCGCGGGTTCGATCTGGTCGACCCGGTCCACTTCGCAAATGATCGGATTTACGCCAGCCTCGGCGGCGCGTCGCACCGCTTCGCTGACGCTCCCCGCTACGGCGACGTGGTTGTCCTTGATCATGGCCGCGTCCCACAGGCCCATCCGATGGTTTTGCGCCCCGCCCATGCGCGTCGCGTATTTTTCGAGGAACCTAAGGCCGGGCAGGGTTTTGCGGGTGTCGAGCAAGGTGCAGGTGCCGCTGCCCACGCGCATCGCCGCCACGTAATCGCGCGTCATGGACGCGATGCCGGAGAGGTGCTGGACGATATTGAGGGCGCTGCGTTCCGCCGTCAGCAAAGCGCGCGCGTTGCCCACCATGCGCATCAGGTCCGTGCCCGGCGTGACGCGGTCGCCATCCGCCACCAGCGTTTCAATTCCCACACCGGGATCGAGATGGCGAAAGAACGCCTCGGCCAGCGGGAGACCCGCGACCACCACCGCGTCACGGCTGTCCATGACCCCCGAAAAGCGCGCGTCGGCAGGGATCACGCTTTGCGAGGTCACGTCGGCGCCTCCGCCCTTTAGGCCAACGCCCAAATCCTCTGCGAGCGTCTCACGGACAAAGCGGTCCAGATCGAAGCCATCCAACTGAAAAGTCATAGCCCTCGTCTAAACGGTCGCGCAGCGACCGCAAGCACGACCGTGCGCCCGCAGATGCCCCGCAGCGAAGCGGAGGGAACGGCATCGAGGAATTCGCCCAGATGGGCGACACAGGATTTAGTGCACGAAGCGTGCGACGACATCGCGGTACGAACGCGACACCTTCACTTCTTGCCCGCTGTCGAGCACGAGGAAGCACTCACCATTGGTGTGCGGGCGCACCTGGCGCACCTGATCGAGGTTGACGATGGTGGAGCGGTGCACGCGCTGGAATTTGCGCGGGTCCAATCGACGCTCCAAGTCTTTCATTGTCTCGCGAAGGATCAGCGAATTGTCCGCCGTGCGGATGCACATGTAATCGCCCGCCGCTTCGATGTGCTCGATCGAGTCGACCTCAACCCGGAAGATCTGGCCGCGATCTTTCACGTTGATCAGCTTCTCAAACCGATCCGCGCTCTCGTTCTCGCCTTCGGCGCCCTCGAATTCGGCGGCGCGATCGGGCGCGACTTCGGACAAGACGTCGCGCAGCTGTTCGGCGTCTTCGGTCGACTTTCTTTGCGCCAAACGCTGCCGCACCCGCTCGACCGTATCGGCCAGCTTGTCCTCGTCGACCGGCTTCATCAGGTAATTGACAGCGTTGGCTTCGAAGGCGCGGATCGCGTGCTCTTCATAGGCGGTTACGAAGACAAACAGCGGGGGTTCGATCTCCATCACGCCTTTGACGACGCTAAAGCCGTCAAAGCCGGGCATTTGAATGTCGAGGAAGACCAGATCCGGCTTTTCGGTCTTAATCTTCCGAATAGCTTCGCGCCCGTTCGAGCAGGTGTCGATGATCTCCACATCTTCAAACGGCTCCAAGCGCAGTTGGAGGCCCTGAATGGCGAGCTTTTCATCATCGACGAGAATAGTGCGAATAGTCATGCGTTACGATCCCATTGCCGGGCCCATTCTCGAGCCCGTTGCGAGGTTTGTGTTGTAAGGCGCGGAGGCGTTCTGATCCTGTGCGACCGGGGTGGGTGTTGGATCAGGAACTAAGGCGCCGGGTGTCTGTCCCGAATCGGGCTGCCTTTCGGTTTGTGAACCTCCGCTGACAGTTTCGGCCAACGGAGGCGCCTGGCGCGCCGAAACGAAGGGGATTTCGATCAGCACGGTGAATCCACCGCCGGGCGGTGAACTGGTCTCGAACAAATGGTCATCGCCATAGGCTTGCGCAAGGCGATTGCGGATATTCGCCAAACCGACGCCGGTTGAAACGGGTGCGCTAGAGTCCTTCCCCTTGTCCCCTCTTGTGTTCCCGACGTTGGCACCGGGCCCCGTGTCCTCGACACTCAGCCGCAGGCGGCGCCCGATGACCCGAGCGCCCAAGGAAATGCGGGCCCCCTCCTCGCGGGTGCCCACCGCGTATTTGATCGAGTTTTCGATGAGCGGTTGAAGCAGCATCGGCGGCAGCAACGCATCGAGCGCGATGTCTTCGATTTCAAAATGGGTTCGCAAACGTTCTTCAAACCGCATGCGCTCAATGTCGAGATACAGCTGCAGCGTCTCGATCTCCTGTTCCAGCGTCACCTGGCTGCCGGGCTCCGTGATCAAGGTGTGGCGCAGGAAGCCCGATAGCCGCGTCAACATCGCGTTGGCGGGCTCGGTCTGTTTGAGAAGCACCAGCGTGCTGATCGAATTGAGCGTGTTGAACAGGAAGTGTGGGTTAAGCTGGTAGCGCAGCATCGCGAGCTGCGCGGCGGTGGTTTGCGCTTCGAGCCGTTCGAGCCGGTCGGCTTGCATTTCGACGCGCAGGAAGAAGTTGATTGCGTAGTAAAGCGCGCTCCAGGCCCCAAGCAGCGTCACCGGGATAAAGGATAGCCCGATAAAGCGTTGCGCAAAGCTGGTTTCGCGTGTCGCCCCAAGATAGAGGCCCTGCAACCACGCGTCGATCGAGGCGTACACCGTGACCGCGCCGATAAGGGCGATCAAAGACCCGCCCCACGTGGCAATCGGCTGTCGATCAATCAACTGGCGATAAACCACCGAAAGCACCATGGTGATGGAGAAGCCGGTGATCGTCGTCACCAGCAGCACCGCGAGCAGATCAACCGGCTGCCCGTTGGCGAGCGCGACGACCGTGCGCAGGAGGAAGTAGCCGCCCCAACCTGTCAGCTGGAGGATCCAGAACGCCCGGTTCTTGCTGGCAAAGAACGGGGTCGCTTCGGGCATCATGATGGGCAAAGAACGCGCCATGCCTATGCGTGTAAACGATTTTGCTGCGATTGGCAGGGGGATGCGGCAAGGGAAGCGATCAGGCGAGCGCCCCACGCGGCGCTACGGGCGCTTGGTGGCGCCAAAACCCTGGAGGATTCGGACAGGTTTCAGCCCGTTATGCGCGGCTTTGCCTTGTCCAGCGCTTCCTTAAGCCCGTCATAGCCGATGGCCCCTCCAATCGCGCTGTCGCTGGTGACCCAGGCGGGGGTGCCGGTAAATCCAATCTGTCGGGCCAACGCCTGATTGCGCGCCAGTTCGGCGGTTACCGTTTCGCTCAACGCGTCCCGCCCGGCGCGCTCCATATCGAGCCCCGCCTCGATCGCGGCCTGTTTCACCGCATCAGGCGTGGCCGGCCCCAGCTCAAACATCTTTTCGTGAAAGGACTGATACTTGCCTTGGCGCGCCGCGGCCAACGCCATTCGCGAGGCGATTTCGCTGCCCTCGAAGATTGGCCATTCACGCACGATCACTTTCAGATCGGGATCGTCTTCGATCAGGCGGGCCACATCCTTCAGGCTCGCCTCGCAGTAAGGGCAATTGTAATCGGTGAACTCAATGAGCACTTTTGAACCATTGGGGTTGCCCAGGACCGCTCCGGGAAACTCGCGGTAAACGGTGTCCCCAGCCTGTGCGAGGCGCTCCGAAGTTTCACGAGACTGCAGCTCGGCCGCCATATCGGGCAGGATTTCCGGATTTTCCATCAGGAAGGCGCGTGTTCGCGTGTCGGCCAATCCGCTGATCGACCAAAGCCCCGCCCCCAAAAAGCCGAAGATAAGCCCTATCAGCGCGGTCAGAACCGCGGATCGTGTGCTGTTGGAAGAATTGGTGTCAGTCATAAGGATGGTCTCGTAACGAGGCGGGGTAAAAAGCGCCATAACGCGCGTTGGGTGGGCCTCAGCGCCTATCGCGTAGACGCTCCAGCGCTGAGCGCGCTTCCAGCGCGATATCTTGCGCGCGGATCCAGTCGGGCGAGCCGCGCGGTAAAGCCGCTTCGGCGGCCATGGCGTTGCGCAGCGCGGAGGGGTAGGCGCGGTTCATCACTTGCTGTTCGGCGCTCGCTAGGCGCGCGCGCGGAATATCGCCGCGCTCAGCGTAGACGACGCCCAACTGATACCAGGCGAAGGGATTGAAGCGGTCGCGCGCCACAGCGGCTCTCAACACGCGCTCGGCTTCGTCGTAGTTTGTGGTGTCCTCGGTAGCGATCAGCGCGTGGCCGAACACCGAGGCGATGAGCGGCTCGTTGCGGGTGAGCTCGGTCGCGCGCCGGAGCGGGATGAGCGCTTCGTCAGGTCGGCCCGATTCCAGCAGGATTTGCCCTTGCAATTCGAGGTAGTAGGGATTGTCCGGATCGCTCGCCAACAGCGTATCGGCGGATTCCAGCGCGTCGTTGACCAGCGCGTCCTTATGGTAGGCAAAGGCGCGCGCGTAGTGCGCGGCCAAGCTGGTGTCGCTGAGGGGGTATTGGCTCAGTGTGCGTTGAGGGTCCGCCAGATAACCATAGAGCTTCGCGCGCACCTGGAGGAATCGCTCCTGCAAAAGAGGATCGTCAGGCGAGTCCCAGGCCGGATCTTGCTGGAGCTGTTCGCGCAGAGTGGCGACGCGATCACCCGAAAGCGGGTGCGTGCGTCCGTAAGCCGCGTCATCGCGCTGGCTGTATCCGCGGCGAATCTCAAAATTACGCAGCCGCTCAAAGAATTTTATCATGCCGCGGCCGGAAATCCCCGCTCCGGAAAGGTAGCGCGCGCCCGCCTGGTCAGTGGCGGCTTCCTGGTTGCGGTTGAAGCTGAGAAAGTTGGCCGTACCCGCCTGCATACCAAGCCCGAACAAGCCCATGCCCGCTTCGGGAGGGGCGCCCGCAAGCGCGGCGGCGACCCCCGCAATCAAGGAAAGCAGAGTCAGGCTCTGCGCGCCCTGCACACGTTCATTAAACCGCACCACGTGACCAGCGGTGATGTGGCCCAATTCGTGCGCCAGCACGCCCTGCACTTCGTTGGCTGTTTCAGCGGCGTTGATCAGACCGGAGTGCACATAGACGACCTGCCCCCCCGCCACGAAAGCGTTGATCGAGGGATCGTTGATCAGAACAACCTCGACATTGCCGGGTTCAAGTTCGCTGGCCTCGACAAGCGGCGCCATCATGTCGTTGAGAAGCGCTTCGGTTTCCGCATCGCGCAGCCGGGACTGTGCGCTGGCAGGAGCAAGGGCAAAAGCCAGTGTCGCAAGAAACGCGACAATCAAGGCGGGCAGCGAGCGGAGGGGACGCATAGCTCGGTGCTTAGCGCGTTACGAGGTGAACGGAAACTGAAAGCGTGCGCACCGGGTCCGATCCGGTTTAATCAGCAGTGACTTCAAGAGCGAATTCAGTGATCCTTTGCGCAACGTCGCGTCGGTTCCGCCAAGGCGCCGCGAGCGAGATGAGCGGATCGTTGTGCTCCATATCGTCGTAGATCTTGAGTTTGGCCGACCCACCAGCGGTTTCAATCAGTTGAGCGAGCTCGCGTGAGTTGCGCGGGCGAACCAGAGTGTCCTTTTCGCCGTGCACCAAAAGGGTGGCCGGCGCGTCGGCGCGAACGTGATTGAACACCTGCGTCGCTTTGGGGTCGGACGCCGGGCCAAACGCCGCAATCGTCGAGTCGCTGTCGAACGGATAGAAGTCGTATGGGCCCGAAAGCCCGATCACACCGCGCAAGGTGTTCGCTTCGACACCACGCTCGGCGAGCCATTGGCGTTCTTGAGAAGTCATCACGACGTTATACGCGCCGGCCGAATGCCCCATGACGACGATCCGCGAAGGGTCGCCGCCGTAATTCGCGATGTTCTCGTGTGTCCACGCGATGGCTGCGGCGGTGTCCTCTAACATGGCGGGATAGACACCATCGGGCGCACCCTCTTTCACCAAACGGTATCCTGAAAGAACTACGAGAAACCCATTTGGCACAAAAGCGCGGCCCATGAAACCGTAATCCTCAGGGTCGCCCGATCGCCAGCTGCCCCCATGCGCAAACAGCAGAACCGGACGCGGCGCGGCGTTGGTCATCCGATCGCTCGGTCCCCAGACGACCAGCTTTTGCGCTGGATTTTCGCCCGTCGAGATCAACGCCAATTGTTCGGCTCCGCGCGATCCCCCCGCTACCCGATCCACGGCGCTCAACACCGCCGGGCCGTTGCGTGCGATCGCAATTTGCAGGGTAACGCCGCCCAGGACGGTCAGAATGACAAGTGCGCCCAGCGCCCACAGAACCATGCGCAAACAAACAACCCTTAAACGGAAACAGAGCCCAGAGCCCTAGCCGTTCAACGCGGACTTAGCCAACCAGTTTGCGGGCCGCGCGTTCGATCAGGCCGATATCCTCGTCGACTTCGCCCACGATTTCGACGCCATTTTCATTGCGGCGAACCATGACGAGCGCAAACTCGGGTCCCTCGTGCGGGATCGCGTCGACGGTGAGCGCTTCGAGCTCGCGAAGCTTCTTCGCGAGAGCTTCGCGAAGCGCGCGCTCTTTTTCAACGGGCTTGCCGCTTTCTTCCTTACGCAAGCGGCGCTCGGCGTTGACGACGCCCTTCAAGCCCCCTTCGGCTTCGGCGAGGAAGTCGACCAGCGCGCCGCGCTCGATGTCCAAACGATGCGCGTGGTTGAGCACAGCGGCGTATTCGGTGAGGCGCGTCTTGTCGTAATCGCTACCGAAAACCAATTTAACCACCGGCGTCATCGGCGCGCGTTCCTGGATGGTCAGGCCGCTTTCTTCGACGAGTGCCTGGTATTCCTCAGGCGCGCCTTTCGCGATGATCGAGAAATCATACGCGCGGCTGACCGCGGCGTAGAGAGAGTTGCGGCTGCGTTCTTCCGAAGCGCTCGCGCTGCGCGCGTATTCACGGGCCGAGGCCAACCAATCGTGCAGGTTTGCATCGTCGGCGAGTTCGGTGAGCTCCGGCTCGGCCGATTCGTACGCTGTCGGCAGCGGTGCTGGCTCGGTCGTTTGTTTGGGAGTTTCTTCGACGCGGTAGTCCGCTGGATCAAACTTGTCGGCGTCGAGATCGACCGCTTTCTTCGCGGGCGCTTCGATGTAATCCGCGAGCGAGGCGAAGCTGTAGGCGGCGCCTTCGTCCTCGTCTTCGCCTTCGGGGTCATCAAGAGTGTATTGGCCAAAGTCCGGCATCGGAAGATCTGAGTCTTGCGCCTCGTCCCCGTAACCATCGCCATAGCTTGCACCAAACTCGGCGATGTTATCCGACTCCTCGCCTTCTTCGGCGTGCTCGACATCGGCGACTTCACCAGCTTCGTGCGCAGGCGAGTCCGCCCAGTCGGAGATCGTGTCGGCGTGATGACGGTGCGGCGGGCTGGAATCGTTGTCGCCGCTTTCCAGCGCTTGGTCGATCTCAAGCAGAAGTTCATCGGCGGTGGCAGCGTCCGCCATCTCTTTCCAGTTGATCACGCCATAAATGAAATCGATGGTTTCATCGTCGCTCGAAAAGGGGAGCAGAATGCCACGATAGAGGATTGATGTGCCGCGCTGGTTTACAAACTCGGCCTCGAAACCGATCGGCGCTTCGTTGGCCATGATCTGGAGATAGTGATCGGTGATCCGGCTCAGCAGCGAACGCGGCGGAACGTCGGAAAGCCGATCAATCGGGCCGGGCGCGCCGCATTCCTCGGCCAGTTCGGTGCCAAGGAATTGCACCATTGGATCTTCGATGCCGCTCGAGAAATCGAGCAGCACCGAGTAGGGGCCAAAATCGGGGAGATGTTCAGGCTCCAGGTCTTCAATCGAGGGATAAGTGCGATCGCCCAGAAGGCTGGCCCAGTGATTGTAAGCGCGCACCTGCATGCGCCGTTCGTCTTGGCCAATGCTTGCGGGCGGCGTGTTGCGCGCGCCTTCGTCGCCCTCGGGGTCAAAGCCGAAATCGTGGTCATCATCGAAGGTCGAACGCGCTCCGCTTCCGTCCGATTCGAAATGTCCCCGCAGCGTGTCCATGGCCATGTCTGCCCCTTATAGAAAACTCTTTGGCCAGAGCTTGCGCGCGACGTGGTAAACATCGCGTTAAGTGGGGCGCAAATTATTCATGGTCTTTCGAGAGGTCGAGAGGCGACCCTGCGCCGGACAAAGCTTGCGCCGTTTCAGACGACGTCGTGACGTCAGGAAATCGATCCAAGCTGTCTCTTAGAGGAAGTAGCGCATTTTTATGGTGAGTTGCTGATCCTCGCCCGTGTGTTCAAACACCGCGTCGTCAAACTTGGGCGGCCCCATGCGAACCTTGGCGTCGCGCGAAAATCCATAGCCTTCTTTCGGCATCATGCCGAGCGCGCGATTGGCTTTCCCGTCGTCATTCTCATCGTGCAGAAGCGCGACCGCGTATGTGCCGGGCGTGACATCGGTGAAGGTGATGGTGACGTCCTCGCCCGCGGGGACAACGGTGCGGTAGGAATCGGGATCCTTACGGCACTTGGGGAAGATCTTTTCCTGGGTTGTCATACACGCGCGGACCACGCCTTCGGTGGAGCGCAGATCGGTGATTGTGATGACGACATTGCCAGCGAGCGCCGGCGCTGTTCCCGCCAGCGCGGCGCCGGCTAGCGCGAGACGGCCCGCGCGCTTCAAGTCCGAACGCCCGAAGAGGCGCGGCGATGCGCTTTTTGATCCGCCACAATCCGCCGGGACAGGCCGCGATCGGTCCCGCAGACGCGATCCCAAAACCGGAAGTAGAGCCCGTAATTGCATCGGTAGTCCTCGTGATGGCGCTCGTGATGGCTGGCCGTTATCAGCCAACGTCCCAACGGTGAATGAACGAGCCAGCGCGGGAAAATCTCCCAGCCCATGTGATTGGTGACGCCCATGATCGTCGCAACGGTCAACACCACCCCAATCATCGCGATATGGATCGGGACAACGAAGACGAGGATGGGAATGACGATCGCACCGGTGACGGATTCAATCGGGTGAAAGCTCATCGCGGTCCAGGCCGTCGGTGGGCGGCTGGCGTGGTGCACCGCATGGGCCAGCCGGAACAGCCGCGGCCAATGCATCGCGCGGTGGCTCCAGTAAAACCACGTGTCCTGGACAAACAGGTAGAAGAACACCGAGAGTGGAAGATACCAGAGCGGAAAGGCGCTCCAGTCGCCGTAAATCTGCGTCCACCCGTGGTGGCGCCAGCCCCATATAATCAGCCCGGTCGGTGCTCCGTAAATGAACGCGGCGATAATTGACCAGCGGATCTCTCTCGCAATCTGCCCGCCCAGCCCCGCGTAAAGGCCGGGACGGCGGCGCGCGGTCGCCAGGGCGAACGCGCCGCTCGCGAAGAAATAGCGCGCCGCCACCATCAGGGTCATGGCCAGCCCTCCGACAAGGGCCGCAAGCCAGATGGGCGTATCGCCTGGAATCACGCGCTTTTTTCCATCGTTACCACCGCTATGGGCTGCGTTTGCTCAATTGGACAGCGCGAACTGAAGAAGAGGATGGCGCAGGGGACCTTTCCTAGCCGACTGTGTCGATATCGGCGCAGTGCGGATCGATCAGCGCCGTATGCCGCCGCATCCCAAGGCGCGCCAGCCGTTCGACCTGCGCCTTGCGCCGCGCCGGGGCCAGCTTTGTCAGAGCGGCCGGTCGGACAATCTCCCCATCATATCCATCCGCGACAATGAGGCCCGTGGTCTCGGGGTGATAGTCGGCGGTTTCGAGTGGCGAGCGATCCAGACCCGGGGGCACACCCCAGAAAAACCGATCGCAAAAGTCGAGATAATCCGGCCATTTGCTGTCACCCAACAAATCGCTGCGCGCGACCTTGATCTCGACAATAATGATCAGCCCTTTGGGATCGATCCCCATCAAATCAGCGCGCCGGGAGTTTTTCAGGGCCACTTCGGGCAGGCACCAGATATCGTTGCGCGCGAACAGGCGCGAAATCCCTCGCGCAACGTCAGCCGCTTTGAGCGAAATCCCCGTCCCTTCCGACGAATCGCGCAGTTTGTCCTTGGTGCCCATGGCACATGAAGTGGAACATAGTAAGAACAAGGTCAAGCGCCTTGCGGACGCGCAACGCTTAGCCTTCGGCGAGCGCCATCACGGAAGTGCGCGCCATGTAAAACTCGCGCCAGAGCGCCAGAGCGGGCGCGTTGGCCGCCGCGCCGCGTTCCTTAAGCGTCGCAAGCGCTGCGAGGCCCGGGCGCATCATCGCGTCGATATCTTCAATGCCCTGCCAAGCGAGCTCTCTTTGCCATTCGGCCGCTTCGCCGATCTGCGCCGGAAAAGCGGCCAAGGCGCCGGCGAACGGTTCAGGCGACAACTGTGCAAGTTTGGCAAGCTGGGCGGCGTGCAGGTGCAAGTCTTCCCACTTCGCGGCGAGGGATGTGTGCCTCTCGCCCCGATCCGATGCGGGGTCGCCAACAGTCTTCTCGCGTGACGCGCGAGCCTGATCAGGTTGGAGCGCAGACATATGTTGGTGATAGCTCTAAGCTCTTACCTAGGCGTTAAACCGCCAATCAGGCGCATCTGCGACGCTGCATGGTTGCCGGCGTCAGGCGTGACGCTCTTTGGCGGCATTAAGGCTGGCTTCGAGCCCATTCGCTTGCTAAGCGCCGCGCCGCACGCAACACATCCGCGTCACGCACCCGTAGCTCAGCTGGATAGAGCGCTGCCCTCCGAAGGCAGAGGCCAGAGGTTCGAATCCTCTCGGGTGCGCCAGTTTTCCAGGCTGTTTGGATCGTTGCGTTTTGACCAATTCGCAAGGCCGATTGCCAAGGGGTAGCTTATGTTGACGAACAAACATGTGGTTGTGACCGGGGCGAGCGGCATCTTGGGTTCGGCGGTCATAGCCGAAGCCTTGGCGCAAGGGGCCAGTGTAAGCGCGCTTGATCGCCATGAGACGTCCAGCGAACCGCATGTGGGCGTCACGCACCACACCGTCGATTTGCTTGATCTGGAAAGCCTGCGCGAAACGATCGGCCAGCTGCCAAAAGTCGACGCGGTGATGAACATCGCGGGCGGTTTCAGCATGGGGCCGACGGTGTACGCGGAAGGCGATGATGAGTGGAACCTGATGATGAAGCTTAACGTCGAAACCTTGCGCAATATGCTCAAGGTCTTGACCCCTCACATGATCGAGCAAGGCGGCGGCGCGATCGTCAATGTTGGCGCGTTTGGCGCGCGCGAAGGACAGGCTTCGATGAGCGCGTATGGGGTCTCGAAAAGCGCGGTGATGCGCTTGACGGAAAGCCTTTCCGCTGAAGTCAAAACGCACGGTATAAACGTTAACGCTGTGCTGCCGACGATCATCGATACACCCGCAAACCGCGAATCTATACCGGACGCGGACCCTTCGGATTGGGTCGCGCCCCGCGACCTCGCCCGGGTCATGTGCTTCCTTGGCTCCGATCACGCGCGGGCGATCCATGGCGCTTTGGTTCCGGTGACCGGGCTGGTCTAAGCAAAGAAAACTATCGTTTTCAGGAGCATAAGGCTCTTATCACCTTCCGATCAGAGACGACGAAACGTGGCGCGCGCGCGGCGGTGACACAAATTAAGACACGAAGTGCGCGTCCGATTGCCTTGAAAAAGGCCAGCGCCATGCGATGTAACCGCGCATCGCTTTTCTACAAAAGCGAGACGATACGGTTAAAATTGCAAAGACATGACGCATTTTTGACGATACGAGGACGCGCATGGCCACGCCTATCTATCAGTTTACGCAGCTGCCTCAGGTTGCGGCCCGCCGCGACGGCGCGGACTCGCGCATCGATCGGCGAGCCCGCCAGCCCGGGGAAGCGCCGCGCGTAGGTGTGATCTACAATCCGCGCAGCCACCGCAACCAAGGCGCGGATTTCGATTGTGGAGTTTGTCCTCAAGTCCATATCGCGACACCGGAAAACCGCGACGCCCTGCCAACAGCGTTAAAGGACTTTGCCGACGCGGGCATTGATCTCCTCGTCGTCAATGGCGGGGACGGCACGGTGCGCGATGTGCTGACCTGTGGCCATGCCATCTTCGGAGACGAATGGCCTGCTATTGCGGTCATCCCGAAAGGCAAAACCAACGCGTTGAGCGTCGATCTTGGCTTGCCGGGCGATTGGACGCTGCAAGATGCGATCGATGCTTTTGACAAAGGAGGGCGCGTTGTGCGCCGGCCGGTCGATATAGAGGATTTGGAGAAAGGCCCCGCCAGTCGCGTGCTCGGCTTCCTTCTGGGCGCGGGCGCTTTTACCATGGCAACCAAGGCGGGCCAAAGCGCTCACCGACTTGGCGCGTTTAACAGCGCCGTGGTGGCGGTAACAGCGACTTGGGCGATTGCGCAGGCGATTTTTGGATCGCGCAAGAACCCGTATCGGCAAGGCTCGCGCATGGCGATTGCGCTCGGCAAGGCGCATTCACCCATGGTGCACAGCGGGGCTGGCGATCCGGAGTACCGGCAATTGCTGCTGGCGACGACGCTTGAGAATCTGCCCGCAGGCCTCAAGCCCTTTGGGAAGCTGCGCACCGGTTTGCGGATGGCCGCGCTCGATCAGGTGGACCGCCGGACGATGGCGCTTCTTCCTCTTGCGGCGCTTGGCAAAATTCAATCGGGTCTGCGAGAGCGCGGTATCCACCAGGTCAGCCTTCCTGAATTCACGCTTGCCATTGATGACGCGTTTATCTTTGACGGAGAAGCGTTCCCGCCAGGCCGCTATCGGATTGGCCAAGGCCCAGCTCTCGAATTTGTGACCCCGACCGAAGCGACCGCTAAAGACCGGGCATGACCCCCAAATCTGACGAGGCGTTGCGGCAGCGCATCGACGCCAAGTTGAGCGCTCCGGTCGATCCTGCGGTGCGCGAGTTTGCGCAGGCGCTGGCGCAAGACGCCGGCGCGTTGGCGGTGCTTTTCTATGGGTCAAACCTGCGCACAGCTTCGCTCGAAGGCGTGCTCGATTTCTACATTTTGCTGCCAGGGCCTTCCTCGGACGAGCCCCGGATCTGGCCGCGCGTCAGCTATCATGAGCGTCCGCACGGCGACATCACTTTGCGCGCCAAAGTGGCGACGATGCGCCTTTCCACCTTTGCCAAGGCGGCAGGGGGGGAGCTCAACGACACGACGATTTGGGCGCGCTTTGTCCAACCTTGCGCGCTTGTGTGGCAGCGCGACGCCGAGGCAGCCAAAGCGGTGAAAACGGGGATCGCCGGCGCGGCGATGACTGCGGCGAAGCTCGCGGTGGCGCTGGGTCCTAAAGAAGGGGTCGCCGAGGACTATTGGCGCGCGCTCTTCCGCGCGACCTACAAAGCTGAATTCCGGGTCGAGAAGCCGGGCCGAGAGAACGACATCTTGAGTGTCAACGCCGAGCATTTCGACGGTCTCTTGCCGCAAGCGCTCGAGGCGGCGGGCGTAGACTGTGAATTCGACGGCGTTCGGCTTGTCCCGCAGCTTCCATCAGCCGAACGCGCGCGCATTCTGGAATGGTGGAAGCGCCGTCAGCGGCTCGGCAAGCCGATCAATTTCGCGCGCCTGCTCAAAGCCAGCGCCACTTTTGAGGGCGCGGCCAAATACGCCGCTTGGAAGATTGAGCGGCACACCGGAATGGAGGTGGCCGTGACGCCCTTTCGGGAGCGTTACCCGATCCTCGCAGCGCCCGGCGTGCTTTGGTCTTTGTGGCGGCACCAGCGAAAGCAGAGCCGAGCTCGCTAGAGAGGGCCTACCCGAAGTATAGCATGGTGATCGAGAGGCGTTTGACCTCTTCGCCCATGTCAAAGCGCGTTTTCTCGACGCTTGGGCGACCGAGATTGAAAATGCTGATCGAAGGGTTGTTCGACATCGCGCCGCCGTCTTTTGTGATGTCGGTCTTCCCGTTGCCGTTGGCGTCATGCCGCGCGGCGATCGCGTAGGCCCCTGCGCTTGGCACGGGCAGGCAGAACGTCATCGAGCCTTTGCGCGCGGGCGCTTCGATCCGGTTGATCCATTTGCCCTTTTCAAGCCAGTCATCCTTGGTCGCGCGGTAGCTTTGGACGCGGATGGTGCCGGTGGCGCTCTTGATGCCGCGTATGGTGACGCGGACCGAAGGCCCAGCGCCCGGGGCGCATTGCCGCATGTCGTTGTCGATCATTTGGCGATAGACCGGGGCGTCCTGCGCAGAGGCCATCGGGGCGAGGGACAATGTCAGCGCGCACGCGCTCAGAGCCGCTGAAAAGGGTTTCATCTTCGATAAGGTCTTTCGATTGTTGAGCCGCGCTTTGGAGAGCGATCTACCCGTTAGCAAGATGTGCGCAGCGAATGTGACACCAAGTTGGCAATTGCGCTGTGAATTGGGCCTGAACTCGCCGTTCAGCGCTTCCAACCCGAAACAGCCCCCGGTGGAAAAGCCTTGCCGCGCGCTTGTGGCGCGATTCGCCGCCACTTAACTGCGGATATGCCCTGGGAAGGTTAGCCGCGCTTTAGCCATGTCGACACCGCTCATTTCTCCATCGATCCTGTCGGCCGATTTCGCGCGGCTGGGCGAAGAGGTGCGCGCGATCGACACCGCTGGCGCGGATTGGATCCACATCGATGTGATGGACGGCCATTTCGTCCCCAACATCACGATCGGGCCCGACGTCGTCAAAGCGCTGCGGCCCCATTCGGACAAACCGTTCGATGTGCATTTGATGATTTCGCCGGTCGATCCGTATCTCGAAGCGTTTGCGGAGGCGGGGGCGGATATCATCACCGTGCATCCGGAAGCTGGACCGCACGTTCACCGCACGCTGCAAGCGATCCGCGCTTTGGGCAAGAAGGCCGGGGTCGTGCTTAATCCGGGCACTCCGGTCGAAGCGCTCGACAACATTATGGATCTGGTCGATCTGATCCTCGTGATGAGCGTCAATCCCGGCTTTGGTGGCCAGCGCTTTATCCCATCGCAGCTTGAGAAAATCCGCCGCATCCGCGCGATGATCGAGGAGACGGGCCGCTTCATTCATCTCGAAGTCGACGGCGGTGTGAACGCGGAGACGGCGCGCCAGTGTGTCGACGCGGGCGCCGACGTTCTGGTCGCGGGATCGGCGACCTTCAAGGGCGGGCCGGATCAGTACGCCGCCAATATCGCCGCGCTTAAGGGGGAGGGCAGCGCCTGATGGACACTCTGTTTCGCGACGAACGCGCAGAAGCGCAGGCCCGTGTGGAAAGCGACGAAAGCGCGCTGGCGCTGGACGGTGCCCCCGAAAAGCTGGCCGAGCCACTAGCTGACAAAGCGAGTGTTGGTTCTTCGGACACCTCGACCGCGCTGGCGCTGACCGATGTGATTGCGCCGCGAATGAGCGCGGGCGAAGCGCTGATCCGTTTGGCGTATCGCTTTGGGGTCCCCAGCCACGCGCTCGCCGCTCCCTTCCGCCGCGCCTCGGCGCCTCGTTTGTTGGCGCAGGTTCAGACCCCGATCCAAGGGGATCGCACCGCGGGCACGGCTCTTCGCGCCGGGTACTTCCTGGTGGACAGCGTCAAAGTGCCGATCAGCCAGATCGATTTTCAGGGCCATGCCCGGCTTGCGCCCGGGATTGAAAAGAGCCTGCATTCGTTCGGTTGGCTCTACGATCTGGCGGCAAGCGCCCCGCGGGAAGCGTGCGCGGACGTCGCCGAACGGATCACGTGCGCGTGGACCGACGCCAATGGCGAACCTCCCAAACGGGCGGCGAAGATGGGCGCGTGGGATGTTGAGAACACCGGCTTGCGGCTGATGGCGTGGCTGGTTCACGCGCCGCTGGTTTTGGGAGGTGACAACCGAACGCTGCGCCGCGAGCGGTTGGAGGGCATCGCGCAGACGGCCACCTGGCTTGAGCGAAAGGCGCTCAAAGGGGGCGCCGGTCTTGGGCCGATGATCGGTTGGGCCGCTGTGACTGCGGCGGGGCTCCTTTTGCCCGAAGGCAAGCCGCGGCGGCTCTACGCGCAGGCCGCGCTGATCCGATCTCTCGGTGATCTTGTGGCGGAAGATGGCGGTGTTTTGGCGCGGTGCCCGTCCGCGCAGATGCAAGCCATTGCCACTCTGACCGATCTCATCGCGTGTTACGAGGCGGCCCAGCACGAAGCGCCTGAGGCGCTGTTTGTTATGCGCGAGCTTCTGGTTCCGCCGTTGCTGGCGCTGCGCCACGGCGATGAGGCGATCGGCAATTGGCAAGGCCAAGGCGCGATCAGCGCGGACCGGCTGGCGCGTTTGATCGCGGCGACAGGCGTGCGAACCCGCCCGCTTAACGAGCCCAAGCATTGGGGCTTTCAGCGTTTGCGGGGTGACAAGACCGTGGTGCAGTTCGACGCCGCGCCGCCCCCACGCTCGCGGCACGCGCGGACCGGCTGCGCGTCGACCTTGGCGTTTGAGCTCTCGGATGGACCAGCGCGGCTGGTGGTCAATTGTGGCGGCGCCGCTTTGGCGGGCGGTTTGGTGCCCGCGCATATCGGCCAAGGCCTAAGGGCCACCGCCGCGCATTCGACGCTTGTGCTCGACAACGCCAACTCCACCGCCGTTCTGTTGCACGGCCAATTGGGCAAGGGCGTGGAGATCGTTGACGTTGAACGCCGCGCGCCGACGAAGAACGTCACCCGGATCGAAGCCAGCCACGATGGCTATGTCGCGCGCTTTGGTTTGACCCACCAGCGCATCCTTTCGCTCCGAAGCGACGGAAGCGAATTGGCGGGCGAGGATATTCTGATCCCGACCGGCCGCAAAGGCGTGCGCGGAAAGGTTAGCTTTGCGATCCGGTTCCACCTGGGGCGCGGCGTGGAAACGCAGCTGTCCGAAGACAAGCGCGGCGCGACCTTGCTGACCCGCGACGGGCGCTTGTGGCAATTCCGCCTCCGTGGCGACGCGGCGGGCGCGGGAGAGGTGGCGCTGGCGGTCGAAGACAGTCTATGGGTGGACGGCGAAGGTCGTCCTCACGCGACGCGCCAGCTTGTTATCGAAGGGCTGACGTCGCGCGGGGGAGGGCAATTCTCCTGGCTGTTCAAGAAAATGGGCGGATAAGCCCGCTCGAAGGACTTTGATGACATGGCGGATGTGACAATTCGTCGGGCGCTGCTTTCCGTGTCCGACAAAACCGGCTTAGTGGATTTGGGCAAAGCGCTGGCGGCGCGCGGTGTGGAATTGGTCAGCACAGGCGGAACGGCGCGCGCGTTGCGTGAGGCCGGGCTGGACGTGCGCGATGTCTCTGACCTCACCGGCTTTCCCGAAATGATGGATGGCCGCGTGAAGACGCTCCACCCCAAGGTTCATGGCGGCCTTCTGGCGCTGCGCGACAACGAAGACCACGTCACGTCGATGGAAGAGCACGCGATCGGCGCGATCGATCTGGTCGTAGTCAATCTCTACCCGTTCGAGGCGACCGTCGCCAAAGGCGCGAGCCGCGAAGAGATTATCGAGAACATCGACATTGGCGGGCCGAGCATGGTGCGCTCGGCGGCGAAGAACCACGGCTTTGTGACGATCCTCACCGATCCGGCGGATTACGCAACATTGATCGAGGAATTGGAGGCGCAAGACGGCGCGACCTCCGAAGCGTTCCGCATTCGCATGGCGGGCAAGGCGTACGCGCGCACAGCGGCTTATGATTCCGCGATCGCAAATTGGTTTGCCTATGGCGACGCGTTCACCCATCCGCTCGGCGTCGAAGCCTTGCAGGCGACGCCCTTCACTGAAACCATGCCGCTGGCTTTCAAGCGCGCAGACGTGCTGCGATACGGCGAAAACCCGCACCAATCGGCGGCGGTCTATGTGCCGCAAGTGACGGGCGGCGCCGGCGTCCCGCAGGCCGAGCAGCTTCAGGGTAAGGCGCTGAGCTACAACAACTTGAACGACGCCGACGCCGCGCTGGAACTCGCCGCCGAGTTTGCGGGGCAGGATCCGGCGGTTGTGATCGTCAAGCACGCCAATCCGTGCGGCGTGGCGCAATCGGGGTCTTTGCTCGACGCGTGGGAGGCCGCACTGGCCTGCGACAGCGTTTCGGCCTTTGGCGGGATTGTCGCCGTCAACACGGAGCTGGATGGAGCAACGGCGGAGGCGATCGCCGCCATCTTTACCGAGGTCGTTATAGCGCCCCGCGTCACCTCTGAAGCGCGCGCAATATTCGCCAAGAAAAAGAACCTCCGCTTGTTGGAATGCGGGACTTTGCCCGATCCCCGGCGCGGAGGCTTCGCGATGAAGACGATTGCGGGCGGTCTGCTGATTCAGGGCCGCGATAACGGAGCGGTCAGCGAGGCCGATCTCAAGGTCGTCACCAAGCGCGAACCCACCGAGCAAGAGCTGAAAGACTGCCTTTTTGCGTGGACCGTGGCGCGTCACGTCAAGTCCAACGCCATCGTTTACGCCAAAGATGGCGCGACGGCGGGAATTGGCGCAGGCCAGATGAACCGCCGGGATTCCGCGCGCATCGCCGCGATCAAGGCCAAGGAAGCCGCCGAGACCTACGAATGGGCTGAGCCTCGTACGGTGGGCAGCGCGGTCGCGTCCGACGCGTTCTTCCCGTTTGCCGACGGCCTGATCTCCGCGGCGGAAGCGGGGGCGACGGCTGTGATCCAGCCCGGCGGCTCCATCCGCGACGAAGAAGTGATCGCCGCCGCCGATGAGGCTGGGTTGGCCATGGTCTTCACCGGGATGCGCCACTTCCGGCACTGATCGCCGCGGCCCAAAAAGCGCGGCTTTGCGCGCGGCAACTTTTTCCACATGGCCGCGTAACTAAAAGCACCCACGTAACGAATTGTCGCATGAAGCGGCTGTTCACCTTCGCGTAAGTCGGTGGCGGCCAATTGGCGACGCACGAACCCAGAAAGACCCTGTCGGACCTTACCCCCCTCCTGGTCCGAGAACCCCGCGAGACGATCATGTCCTTTTTCACCCCCGACCTTTACCGCCAGTTTGGCTTTGGCTTTGTGATCGGCGCCGCGCTGATCGCCGCGGCCAATTTCGATGGATTGGTGGACCAGTTTTCTCCCCCCGCTCAAGCCGCCGAAGCGCCTCAGGCCCCGCTTCCCGCGCCTGAGTTCATTATCGAGCCCCTGTCCGAATAAGGATCAACGCCTGTGCCCTTTGCTTCTTTGCGTACTCTTCCCCTGAAAGCCGCCCTCACAGCCGCTGCCGCCGCGTTGGCGGTGGTCAGCGTCTCCACGCCGGCTCAAGCGGAGCGCGTGGTCAACGCGCCCGCGTCCAAGCGGATCGCCAAGGAGGGCGCGGGTCTGAAAACCGCGATCTTCGCCGGCGGGTGCTTTTGGGGTGTCGAAGGCGTGTTCAGCCATGTGAAGGGTGTCAAGTCGGCGGTGTCTGGCTTTCACGGCGGATCCCAAGGAACCGCGAGCTACCGAACAATTGTGAGCGGGATGACGCAGCACGCCGAAGCGGTGAAGATCACCTACGACCCCTATGTGGTTCGTTATGACGAATTGCTGCGCATCTTCTTTTCGGTCGTGACCGACCCCACGCAACTGAATCGCCAGGGCCCAGACGTGGGTGCGCATTATCGTTCCGCTCTGGTGCCGCTAAACGACGAACAACGCGAAGTGGCTGAGGCCTATCTCAAGCAGCTCGACGCCTCGGGCGTGTGGGGCAAGCCAGTCGTCACCAAGATTGAGGCGCACCGGACCTTCTATCCCGCGGAAGGCTACCACCAGGATTACATGGTGAAGAACCCTTACAGCGCGTACATTATGCGCTTTGACCAACCCAAAGTGGCGGCGTTCAAAGCGATGTTCCCGCGCGATTATCGCGACGACTTTTTGCGAGATGGGCCAAAGTCGGGCGCCTAAGCCGCAACCCCGCTGGAACTCGGTGCGCAATCGCTGTATATGCGCATCTATGAATGAAACGACCAAGATACACTCGCATGATATCTTGACCGGGGACGATCTGGTCGCCGGGGCTGAGGCCGCGCTTGTTGCGTCGGGCGAACAATGGACGTCGATGCGCAAAGCGGTCTTCGTTGAGCTCGCTAAGGAAGGGCGCCCGGTGTCCGCCTACGATGTGGCCGACCGGCTTTCGCAAACGCGCGGCAAGCGCGTGGCGCCCAACTCGATCTATCGTATCCTCGATCTGTTCGTGGCGAACAACCTGGCGATGCGGGTCGAAAGCTCGAACGCCTATATCGTCAACCCGCATCCCGGTTGCCATCACGACTGCATTTTCCTTGTGTGCGACGAATGCGGCGACGCCACCCATGTGGACGATGACGATGTCAGCCGCACAGTGCGCGCGTTGGCGGGGCGTGAACAGTTCCGCGCCGAGCGCCCCGTTCTCGAAATTCGCGGCTTGTGCCGTCACTGCGCGTAAGCGCCTTTCACCATTCCAGCCCCGAGTCTTTGCGATTCGTTTGCGTTAAGCCAGCTTGACACCTCTAACTGTCAGGCAAATTTGCACACCTGTCGGCAAAGCGGTATATAGGTGCGTTCAAGCGTTCATCGACAGTTCGGTTCGCAAGGTGTAAGGCGGTTTAAATCATGACTATGCCACCCGAAACTCCGCTTCTCGATCAGGTGCCGACACCTGACGAGCTACGCCAGCTTAAGCCCGAACAACTCCGACAACTTTCTGATGAACTGCGCGCCGAAATGATCGACGCGGTCAGTGTTTCAGGAGGCCACTTGGGCTCGGGCCTGGGCGTGGTCGAACTGACGGTGGCAATCCATTATGTGTTCAACACGCCCGAAGACCGTCTGGTCTGGGACGTTGGCCACCAATGCTATCCGCACAAGATCATCACCGGTCGGCGCGACCGCATTCGCACTTTGCGCCAGGGCGGCGGGCTGTCCGGCTTCACCAAGCGCGCGGAAAGCGAATACGATCCATTCGGCGCGGCGCACTCGTCGACGTCGATCTCGGCGGCGCTGGGCTTTGCGATGGCGAACAAGCTCAACGATCGCCCCGGTCGCGGTATCGCGGTGATCGGCGACGGCGCGATGAGCGCGGGCATGGCTTACGAAGCGATGAACAACGCGACGCAAGCGGGCAATCGCCTTGTGGTTATCCTGAACGACAACGACATGTCGATCGCGCCGCCTGTGGGTGGCCTGTCCGCCTATCTCGCGCGCATGGTGTCGTCGTCCGAATATCTCGGCATCCGCAGTCTCGCTTCGCGCGCCATCAAGAAGATGAGCCGCCGCCTGCACGAAGGCGTGCGCAAGGCCGAAGAGTATTCGCGCGGTATGGTGACGGGCGGCACTTTGTTTGAAGAGTTGGGCTTTTACTATGTCGGCCCGATTGATGGGCACAATCTCGACCACCTGATCCCGGTGCTGGAGAATGTGCGCGACACGTCCGAAGGCCCCGTCCTGATCCACGTCGTGACGGAAAAGGGCAAGGGCTACGCTCCGGCGGAAAACAGCGCCGACAAGTATCACGGCGTGCCCAAATTCAACGTCATCACCGGCGAAAAAGCGAAAGGCGCGGCGGGACCACCCGCTTACCAGAACGTGTTTGGCGACACATTGGCCGATCTGGCCCAGGCCGACAAACGCATCTGCGCGATCACCGCCGCCATGCCTTCGGGCACAGGCGTCGATCGCTTTGCCAAAGCGCACCCGGATCGCAGCTTCGATGTCGGTATTGCCGAACAGCACGGCGTGACCTTTGCCGCTGGTCTCGCCGCGCAAGGCATGCGTCCGTTCGCG
Organism: Pseudomonadota bacterium; assembly: GCA_039186235.1. GTDB lineage: Bacteria > Pseudomonadota > Alphaproteobacteria > Sphingomonadales > Sphingomonadaceae > Erythrobacter. The sequence continues at coordinate 58,953 of JBCDAE010000011.1, forward strand.
GCGATTTACTCCACCTTCCTGCAGCGCGCCTACGACCAGGTTGTTCACGACGTTGCGATCCAGAACCTGCCGGTACGCTTTGCGATCGACCGTGCCGGGCTGGTCGGCGCGGATGGATCGACCCACGCGGGATCGTTCGACATCACCTATCTCGCGACATTGCCCAATTTCGTCGTCATGGCGGCGGCCGACGAGGCCGAGCTCGCGCATATGACCTACACCGCGGCGGAGTATGACGATGGGCCGATCGCCTTTCGCTATCCGCGCGGGTCAGGCACCGGCGTTCCGCTTCCCGAGACGCTCGAAAAGCTGGAGATCGGCAAAGGCCGCGTCGTTCGCGAAGGCGGCAAAGTCGCGATCCTGTCGCTGGGTGCACGTCTTGAAGAGGCGAAAAAAGCGGCCGATCAGCTTGAGGCCAAGGGGCTTTCCACCACCGTCGCCGACATGCGCTTTGCCAAGCCGCTCGACGAAGACCTGATTGCGCGCCTGATGAAGTCGCACGAAGTGGTCATCACCATTGAGGAAGGCGCGATTGGCGGCCTTGGAGCGCATGTCCTGACCTACGCCACCGATGAAGGCCTGACCGACGCGGGCCTTAAAGTGCGCACGATGCGCTTGCCTGATATCTTCATCGATCAGGATTCGCCCGACAAGCAATACGCTTTGGCCAAGCTTGACGCCGACGCCATCGTGGAGAAGGTGCTGAGCGCGCTCAAGCACAACTCAACCGGGGTCGAAACCGACAACGCCGAGGAAGTGCGGGCCTAGAAGCTTGGCTGTTCGCGCCAAGTAGGATTCAGATCGGTTAGCGCGGACGCGTTATTATCACCGCCATTTTGGGATCGGGCGTGGGCGTGTTTGCCTGCGGCTCCGATGGCGCATCGAACTCGTCCTCGGGGGGATCGGCGAAATCGCCGGTGCCTTCCACCTCTTCCATGATGTCGGGCGGCGGTGGCGGTTCTTCGCCGCGCAGTTCGGCGATTTCGACCTCGCGGCGATAGAGATAGCTGTCGCGCCGCGCGGCGTAAGGGTTGATTGTGTCATCAATCCGCTTGAGCTCGGCGTCGAATTCCAGACGGTCATCGAGGTTGCTCACCACATAAAAGGGCACGGTGAATTCGGGCTGGTTGAACGGCTTCCCGAACGCAACCGGCAAAAGCAATTGATCCAGGAAACTTCCGGTCACGTCGCGCGCGCTTGTGGCGCCCGTCACCGGAAGGAAGAGGTATGGCCCGGACCCAACGCCGTAGAACCCCATCGTGTTGGCCCAACCGTTGCGGCGAAAAGGAAGGCCGATCCCGGGCTTTTCCGCAACATCGATCAGCCCACCAATGCCAAGCGTGGAATTGATCAAAAGACGGCCAAGCGTCTCGAATGTCTTGCCGATTTTCCCTTGCAACAGAAAGTTGAGCGCGTTGTTGGGCTCACGAAGATTGTTCACCGCATTGCTCAAGCCATCTCGCAGAGGCCCAGGCAGGCCATCGCGGTAAGCGTAGGCGATCGGTTCAACCAAAGCGTTGTCCAGATCCTGCGTGATCCGATAGCTTTCCTCGTTGATGCGTTCGATCGGGTCGTTTTCTGGCGGCCCGTATCCCCCCGTGACGACGATCACATTTTCATCCGAGTCCTCGTCTTGCGCCGTCTCGTCTTCTGGAGGCGCTTCGGAGGGATTGGCCTGATCTTGTGGGATCCCCACGTTTTGCGAAGCGGCGATAAGCGACCAGTCCAAGGACAGAAGGCTCGCCGAACTTGCTCGCAGGCTTGGATTTTGCAGCGGCTGTTGGAAAAGTCCGCTCACATCTTCCCTCGCCACCACGGAGGCCGGTTCCGGCGCCGTCAGGGCGACTTCGGGCACCTCGCCGATCAGGAGGGGCGAGGTCAAAAACATCAGCGCAGCGTTCGGCATTCGCGTCCTTTCAAGTCCTTCAATCCGCCCGGTCGCTGACCGAGCGCGTGACGCCCCATAAATTGTGCCCCTGCGATGGCCCCTCTTGCGTGCCGTCCACGGCCAATAAAGCCTTCGCCTCTTCAACCTCTTAAGGCGTCGGACCGCAAGCCCTCTTTAGAAATCCGACAAATCGCCTACCAAAGCAAGATGCCTTTTTTGAAAACCGAACAAGATGGACCCGTCGTCCGGATTACCATCGACCGCCCCGACAGCATGAACCCGCTTGGCCATCCCGGAGACGGCGATGCGTTTGCCGGTGTCTGCCAAGAGATTAACCGCGACATGAGCGTGCGGTGCGTGATCCTGACCGGGGCGGGGCGTGCGTTTTCTGCGGGTGGCGATGTCAAAGCGATGCGTGAAAAAAGCGGCACGTTTGGCGGGACACCGCCGGCGATCTCGGACGGGTATCGCGAGAATATACACGTAATGCTCCGCGCGCTTTATGGGCTGCGTGTGCCGTTGGTTGCGGCGGTCAACGGTCCGGCCATCGGCTTGGGATGCGACGTGGCGTGCTTGGCCGATGTTCGGATCGCAAGCGAGAAGGCCAAGTTTGGCGTTACGTTCTTGAAGCTTGGCATAATCCCGGGCGACGGCGGAACCTGGATCCTGCCGCGTGTTATCGGTCAGGCGCGCGCGGCCGAGCTGTTCTATACCGGCGATGTGATCGACGCGGGCACAGCGTTGGACTGGGGATTGGTGAGCCGGGTTGTGGAGCCCGACGCGCTGCTCGGCGAAGCGGAAGCGTTAGCCCGCAAGATGGCCGCCCAGCCCCCGCACGCGCTGCGCCAGGCCAAGATGCTTTTAAGACAGGGCCAGCAGGTCAGCTATGACAGCGCCCTGGAGTTGGCGGCCAACACGCAGGCCATGATGCATCTGACCAAAGATCACGAGGAAGGTGTGGCGGCGCTGATCGAAAAACGGGCCGCGGATTTCAAAGGGGAATAGGCGCGGCGAGCGCGGGCCTAAAGCTCGATCCAGCGCCAGATACCAGCCGGGATGTCGCCCATGGGCAGGTGCAGATAGCTAAGGCCAACGAACAGCGCGACACCCCCAATCCACGGCACCATCCCGGCGGTGGCAAAGCCTGATAGGCGCGGCCAATAGCTCGTGTGGCTTTCCCACTCGGCCCACGCCTCGCCCATCAGTTCGCGCTTTTTGCGATCCTGCATATGCGCGCCAACCAGCGCCAGAAATCCCATCGCAAAGGCCGTGATCATGGTGCGGGTGCTCCAGAACAGCACGATGTGCGACAGCGCCCAGAGCCCAAAGCCCCACATCATCGGGTGGCGCGTGATGGTGAAGACGCCCTTGGGCTTCGCGCGCGCCTGCTGTTCGGCCATCGGCGTGGGCAGCGCGGGGTTGCCCATAAGCGAGCCGGCGAAAAGGATCATGGCAGGCAGGGTCAAAGCGGTGGCGATGATCCAGCCGATGTCGCCGGAACCGCCCAAATCAGCCGGTGGCGCGGCTTTAAACGCGAGATACACCCACGCGAACGTCCCTAGGCTTACAATCGAATAGACCACTTGAAACCCTGTGGCGCCAAGCGCTTTGGCCATTGCCGGCCGCAAGGGGTGCGACATCGCAAAGTGCGTGCCGACAAAGGCGACGTTGGCCGCGATAAGCTCCAGCATATCCCTCTCCTGCTCTGACTACAGGAGTATCAGCCGGTTAGCCCGGTGCCTAGGTCTTGATGCCAGTGGGAATGATGGTGGCTTGCGCGGTGGCCACATGGATGGGATCGGCGCCGTCGCTTTCGGCGTACACGTCGCTGCGCACCACGACCTGTCTTCTGCCCGGTTTCACCACTTGCCCCTTGGCGCGCAGGCGCTCGCCTTGCCCGGGGCGCAGGAAATTGATCGTGTAACTGCCGGTGACGACGTCTCCGACCACGGAGGCTCCGGCCCAGGCGCAGGCGTTGTCGGCCATCAGGCCAACAATCGCGCCATGGGCAAAGCCGTGATGCTGGGTCATCTCGGGGCGCAGCTTGAGCAATAGTTCGGCTTCACCTTGCCAGACTTTAAGCGGTTCCACCGCAAGCCAATTGGAAAAGCCGGACCCCTTCACCGCGACGCGCTTCATGTAATCGAGCGAGGCTTCGGGGCTGTCAAAACGCGATTGGTTCATGGGGAATCTCCTAAAGTCTGCAAATCAGACGTATGGGTGAGCGCGCTATCCGACACAAGTCTGATTTGCAGACCGCCTACGGATATGTTTTATGCACGAGGCATATGAAATCGTATCGCGCCTCTCGCTCTCCGTGCCCCATTGGCCGCGCTGCCCGCGTACTGGGTGATCGCTGGGTCATCATGATCCTGCGCGAAGCGTTTCTGGGCGCGGACCGTTTCGAACAATTCGTCGAACGTATGGGAATCAACCGCGCGGCGCTGACGTCACGGTTAGAGATTTTGCAGGAAGCGGGCTTGATGCGTCGCGAGCCGCCTGAAGGGAAGCGCGCGCGGTACGTCCTTACCCCCGCGGGAGAAGCTCTGGTCCCGCTCTACAAGGAGATGGCCGATTGGGGCTCGCAGCACCTCTTTGCAGAGGGTGAACCGCGCGGCCAATGGCCCAGTTCCGCCGAAGCGGACCTGACCAACCCAGCCTAGAAAGAGAAACGCCCCCGACCGCTTAAACGATCGGAGGCGCCTTTAAGCACAAATGGGGCAAGCCCTTATTCAGCGGGCCGGGTCGCCGGGTGAAGACCCGCCGCCTGCGGTTCGCCGACTTCGCTTTGCCCGAGCAGATCGTCATCCACGCCGTCATCGGTCAGCGTGTCGAGATGCATAAGTCTCTTAATGAGCGGGCTGATCACCATGACGCCCACGCCCACGCCCATCGCGACGAGGCCGACATTCATGTACACATCGAGCACAACCTGTTTGCCCGCTTCGTCGCCCACCCCTTCGGCTCCGGTTGCGGCCGCGATAAGCCCGGCGGCGAAGTTGCCGGTCGCCGAGGCAAAAAACCATGTACCCATGATCAAGGAAGCCATGTGAGCTGGCGCAAGGCGGTTCATGGCCGAAAGCCCAACGGGCGAGAGACACAGCTCGCCCGTCGTGTGCAACAGGTAGATGAGGAAGATGAATATCACCGGCGTCGCCGCGTCAACTCCCACCGATTGCGCGCCCCAGACCAGAACCAGAAAACCGAGTCCGACCTGAACCACGCCCAGCCCGAATTTGAACGGCGCAGACGGTTCCACGTTTTTCCGGCCCATGGCTGTCCAAGTCGCTGCAAACACCGGCGCCAGCAGGAAAATGAAGCCAGCGTTGACCGATTGGAAGACAGAGGCGGGCACTTCGAGACCAAACAGGCTGCGATCCACGTGACGATCCGTGAACAGATTGAGAGAGGAGCCGGCCTGTTCAAACAGCGCCCAAAAAATGATGGATGTCAGGATCAAAAACATCGCGGCAAAGATCCGGTCGCGCTCTTCCGATTCCAGCTTCACCACCGCTGTGAACAGCACGTAGAGGACCAGTGCGAGGCCAAAAACGCCGAGCACGTAGCCCACGAGCGTCTGGTATTGAATCGCAAGCCAGCAGACCCCGACAAGGACGACGCCCATCGCGTACATGGTCCATTCGGTGCCTTTGCCGAGCGGCTTAGGAGGTTCACCCCGGCCAAGCAGGAGCGGCGTCCCAGCGGCAAAAACGATGAGGCCGGCCAACATGCCGAAGCCAGCGAGACCAAAGCCATAGGCCCAGCCATAGGTCTCTCCGATAAAGCCGCACAGGAGCGAACCAAAAAACGCGCCGACATTAATGCCCATGTAGAAAATGGTGTAAGCGGGATCGCGGCGGATATCGGTGCGCGGGTAAAGCTGCCCGACGATGACCGAGATATTGGCTTTGAGGAAACCGGACCCGACGATAATCAAGGCCAACGCCAGCCAGAAGACATAGATGATTGGGTTGTCGGTGTTACCAGCCCCAGGCGAGCCTTCAAACGCCATGAAGAAGTGGCCGAGCGTCAATAGCACGGCGCCGAAAAGGACCGCTTTCCGCTGGCCCAAATATCGGTCGGCCATATAGCCGCCGATAACGGGCGTGATGTATACGAGCGCGGTGTACGCCCCGTAGATGATGCCCGCTTCGCCATCGCTAAAGAGCCAGTGCTTGGTCAGGTAAAAGATCAAAAGCGCGCGCATTCCGTAATAGGAGAAGCGCTCCCACATCTCTGCGAAGAACAGGACAAAGAGCCCTTTCGGGTGCCCCAAAATCGTTCCCGCGCTGTCGCCATGCGGTAAAGCTTGTGATGCCATAGTGTCGCTAAATCCCAACAATTGCTGCGCGCGTTGTCGCGCGTCCCCGAAAGCGGTGCACCCTAACGGGCAAATTCGGTCTGTGAAGCCTCTGTTACGGCGTTCTTGCGGCTATGTGTCGTATTGGCCCCACCCTGCGCCGCCTTAAGAGCTCGCTTGTGTAGGTCTATCGCAATCGCGCGAAGCTTGACGCGCATGGGTGTATTATGGCACTGCATCACCTTATCGAGGACGCCACGCTATGAGCACAACGCCGAAAAATCAGGCTCGCCCTGTCTATCTGAAACTGCGCGATCAAATCGCGGCGGCTATTATTGAAGGCGTTTATCCCGAAGGCGCCATGTTGCCATCAGTGCGCGCGCTGGCGGCGGAGCAGGGGGCCAATCCGCTCACGGTGGCCAAGGCCTATCAGCAGTTCCAGAACGATGGCCTTGTCGAAGTTCAGCGCGGCGTTGGCATGTATGTGGTCAAGGGCGCGGCAGACACGTTGCGCTCCCGAGAGCGAGAGTCGTTCCTGCGCGAGGAATGGCCCGAGATACGCACCCGTATGCAGCGGCTGGGTCTGAACCCTGTCGACCTGTTCGAACGCGGCTGACCGGCTGCGCATTCTCGGTGCGAGCTGTACCGTCTGCGCACAGTTGTAAACGCTCGCTTGCTCATTTTGCATCCTTCTGGCACACCTTCTCCATTGAGGTTGCTCTTCGGGTCTGAGCGGCTGATGAGAGAGTCGTTGAAAAAATGGCTGGGTTTACAAAAGGGCATGGTTCGCCGTGCAGCGGGGGAGCTGCGCAACGGACCAAAGCGGAGGGCTTTATGATCCGATCCGAACTGCTGGCTGAGTTGCACAAAGACAATCCGGAATTGCGCGCCGAAGAAGTCGAACAGGTGGTCGACATCTTCTTTGAGGAGATTGCCAAGCGCCTGGCCGAAGGCGGCCGTGTTGAGCTGCGCGGCTTTGGCGCGTTTTCGACTCGCGAGCGAGAGGCGCGCACCGGTCGCAATCCGCGCACTGGGGAATCGGTAAGTGTTCCCGCGAAACGCGTGCCCTATTTCAAGGCTGGCAAGGAAATCCGCGAGCGATTGAACGACGGCTGATGGGCGCGGGTCGCTAAAATTCACCTAGGCGTATTCGAGCGCTAAATCTTCATCGTTGGCTAGGCTGGGCACCGGCAGATTGCGCTCCTTCCCAAGGGCCGCGAACACCGCCTCGATGATCCGCTCGGTCCCGCCCGATGCACTCATATCGATCGGTATCATGCCAAGCGCGTCGAACTCCTCGATGTCGTGCGCACTGGGTACAGCGAGAATACGCGCGATATTGGGCAGCCGCTCTTGCGCTAATGGGGTGAGCTCTCGCGAGATATCGACGCGGCCGGTGGCCACAACCAACACTTCGCGTTTCTCCATACCGATCGCGTCCCAGCTGCGTGGATCGGCCGGGTTGGCCTGCAACACCTGGTATCCATCCGCCAGCGCGGTTTCAAACGCCATCGAGTCGTTCTCAAGGCCGATATATTCAATCTCATTGTAGGTGAGCGCGTCGGCGACGGCGCGGCCGGTGTCGCCAAGCCCAATGATGACAACGGGAGCGTTGTCCCCCGCGAGCTTTTGATCGGGCGGTCCGCTGCGCAATTTGCCCGCCAGTTTGCGACCAATGTTCGACACGACCGGCGTCACAGCGAGGCTGATCGCGATCGCGGTCACCAGGATCGAGATAAGGCGCGGTTCGACCAGCCCAGCGAGCGCCGGGAGCGCGAAGAGAACGAGCGCAAATTCGCTACCCTGGCCTAATAGAAAGCCGAGTTGGATCGAGCCGGGAACCGACCAGCGATTGGCAAGCCCCGCCAGAACGTTGAACCCGCATTTCAGTGTGATCAGAGCCACGGCGGCTGCGACCGCCAGCAGCCAATTCTCCGCCAACAGTGCGGGATCGATGCTGAGCCCAACCGAGATGAAGAAGAAGCTCAGGAACAGGCCGCGAAAGGCGTCGATCTCGGTCTGGACCATGATGCGATAGCGCGAATCGGCCACCGCCATGCCACCCAAAAACGCGCCGAGCGTCAGCGAAAGGCCGGCGACGCCGGTCGCCCATCCTGCGGCCAGAGCGATGAAGAGCGCGGTCGCGGTGTAAACCTCGCTGCTGCCCGCGCGCGCGATAAGCCGAAACACCGGCCCCGTCAGATAGCGCGCGAACAGAACCGCGATCGCAAAGGCGGCGAGCGCTTTGAGCCCCGCCATTCCAAGAGCCGGCACGATGGCGCCCCCCTCGGCCAGCGCTCCCGCGGCAACCAGCAAGAGTATGGCCGCGATGTCCTGAAAAATCAGGATCGATTGGGCGGCACGGCCCACGGGGCAATCCTCTTGGTGTCGTTCGCGCACCAAGCCGATGACCACCGCCGTCGACGACAACCCCATCGCGAAACCGCCAATGATGGCGAACGCGGGCGGCAATCCAAGCGCGAGGAAGAGAAGCGCGAACGCTCCGCCCGCCACTAGCATCTGCAGGCTGCCAAAGCCGAAAATGTTGCCTTTTTCGGCCCATATTCGCCCAAGCGAGAAGTGCAGGCCGAGGTTAAACAGCAGGAACATGACCCCCGCTTCCGCCATGGTCGCGACGACGGGCCCGCTGAAATCGTCGTGGAATCCGAGAATGGAAAGGCCTAGCCCCAACCCCAGATACCCGACAATCGGGTTCAATCGGCAGGCGCGGCTCACCAAAGCGGAGCCGATGCCAAGGCCGAGCAAGGTTACTGCGGGTTGGATCGTCTCGACGATTTCTCCAGCCATAACCACATCCTTTCGCTTGCCCCGGCCAAGGGTGGCAAATGGAGGTCATGGCCGCCCGTGGCAAGGCCTTGATCATTCGATGTGTTGTCGATCTGCGCGCGCGTGGCTATCGGGGCCGCAAGCGGGTGTGGCGGAATGGTAGACGCCGGGGACTTAAAATCCCCTGAGCTTTGCTCGTGCGGGTTCGAGTCCCGCCACCCGCACGTTCTTGTTGTCCCATTGCTTCGCGGCTTGAGGACGGTTCGGGGGGAAATGACGATGCGCGTTTTGTCTGGTTTCTTGGCCGCTGGTTTGATGGTGGTCTCGGCTCCCGCCTCGGTAGCGAACGCTCAACAAAGCGCTGAGCGTCAGGAGGCTCTTGGCATTGGCGGATTGTTCGTGCGCGCCGCAGACCCGGCGGCTCTCTCCGCGTGGTATGAGAAGCATCTCGGGATCAATCCTGTGCCCACAAGCTACGACGACACGCCTTGGGTGCAGCAGGAAGGGCCGACGATTTTCTCGCCCATGCCGGATATCGCAGAAGGCATGCTGCCCGAGGGCAAGAGCTGGATGCTCAACCTTCGCGTGGCGGATATCGAAGCGTTTGTCGCGCAGCTGAAGGCGGATGGGGTCGCCGTGGAAATCGACCCCCAGACTTATCCGAATGGCCGTTTTGCCACGTTGGCGGATCCTGAAGGCAACCCAATCCAGCTTTGGGAGCCAAAGCTGCCTTGAGGTCGGACGAAGAACGGCCGGTAAAGGCCGCAAGGCCAAGCGGCCGCCCGCAGGTGCCCCGCAGGGGAGGGTTCCCCGGAGGGAACAGCACCGAGGATGTGGGCACGGATGGGGCCACGCGAAACCTATAACGTTTGCCCGTCGTCGAGCACGAAGTTCGCGCCGGTGATGTACTCCGCGGCGTCGGAACACAGCAGCAAAACGGGCCCGTCGAGGCCTTCTTCGCCCATCAGGCGTTTTCGAGGAAAGCGGCCGATTTGCTTCTGGCCCGGTTCGGTTTCGAACCAATCGGCGTTGATATCGGTCCGGATGTAGCCAGGGGATATGGCGTTCACACAGATTCCGGCGCGCGCCCATTCACGCGCCATGGAGCGTGTGGCCTGAATGACGCCCGCCTTGCTGGCGGAATAGGCGACCAGGCCGGGCGACGCTTGGAACCCTGTGATCGAGGCGACCATCACGATCCGACCATTCTTTACACCGGCGGCCATCATGCGTTTGGCGCCCTCGCGCGCGGTGAGTATCGCGCCTTTTAGATTGATCGCCAACGTGCGCTCAATCTCGGCCTCGGGCATGTCCCCGATAAGGCCCGCGCCGTCGATCCCCGCATTGGCGATGACCGTGTCGATTGGCTTTCCGAAGGCAGCCTGCGCCGCGTCGAACCCGGCGATGACGTCCGCCTCGCGCGCCACGTCCATGGAAACCGCGCAGGCCGCGTCGCCGATCTCCGCGCTCAGAGCTTCGAGGCGGTCTTTACGGCGCGCGCCCAGAGCCACTTGCGCGCCTGCGGTCGCCAGCATTCGGGCGAACCGCGCGCCCAGCCCCGAAGATGCGCCGGTGATAAGCGCGGTGCGCCCGGTCAGATCCGCAGTGATGCTCATGAATGTGCTCCTTGAATGTCAGGCTGTGCGGTGCGCTTTAGCCTTGGTGCGCGAGCCTTTGATTTCCTCAATTGGGTAGGTGACACCAAGACCGCAGGCTGTATCCAGACGGGCATGCACTTTCAACTGACTGACGAGCAGCGCGAGCTGCAGGAAACCGCCCGAAAATTTGCCCGTGCCGAGCTGCCCGCCTTGGCGCGCGATATGGAAGAGAAGGACTATCCTGTGCCGCACGATATGCTGCGGACCTATGGTGAGATGGGTTTCCTAGGCGTCAATCTACCCGAACAATATGGCGGGTTGGGCCTTGGCCATGTCGAGGCGCTGCTGGTGCTCGAGGAGTTCGCTCAGGTCTCGAACGCCGTCGCGTTCCCCGTGTTCGAAGCTCTGACCGGTCCGGTCCGCACGATCGAGAAGTTCGGCAGCGAGGAGATGAAGGCCCGCATTCTGCCTGAGGTTATCAAGGGCGAGAAGATCGTCGCGGTCTCCATGTCGGAGCCGGACGCGGGAACCGCGCTGACCGATCTGACCACCAAGGCGGTGCCGGAAGGTAACGGCTATGTCGTCAATGGCTACAAAAGGTGGACCAGCGGCGGCGGCCATTCGGATTACTACGTCACCTATTGCCGATTTTCCGATGATCCGGGCGCTAAGGGCATTGGCGCGATCCTGCTCGAGCGGGATATGGAAGGCATGGCGTTCGGCAAGCGCGAGGAGCTTATGGGCTTTCGCGGAATACCCACCGCCGACTTCGCGATCGAAGATGTGAAAGTGCCGGGCGAAAACGTTATCATTGGCGCAGGCGGTTTCGCCAAGCTCATGAGCGCTTTTGGACTGGAGCGCTGCGGCAACGCGACGCAAGCGTTGGCGGTCGCCGCAGCGGCGCTGGAACAGGCGCTGGAATACACGCAAGAACGTCAGGCTTTCGGCAAGCCGATTGTCGATTTTCAGGCGGTGCAAATGAAACTGGCGGAAATGGCGATGAAGGTCGACGCCGCGCGCCTGCTGATCCACCGCGCGGCGGTCAACGCCGACGCGCAGCCTGATGGACTGCCCACAGTGTACGAATCGAGCCTTGCCAAATGCTACGCCAATGAAATCGTGCGCGAGGTCACCGCGCTCGGGATGCAGGTGATGGGCGGCTACGGCTATCACAAGGATTACGGCATGGAGCAGCGCCTGCGCGACGCGTACGCCTGGGGAATCGCGGGCGGCGCTATCGACGTGCAAAAGACCAATATTGCCGCGGCCATGGTTGGTCGCCGCTTCAACCAGCGAAGTTAGAGTGCGTAGCGTGGGATAAGGGCTTGAAGGGCCACGCTGTATTGCTCATCTAAGGCACATGGACACCGTCGCAGCGCCTTCACCGATTGATCCCGGCACGCCACCCTCGCTTGCAATGGCGTCAGAGGATGAGGACACGCTCACCAAAGTGGATCCCAACTACAAGACGGCGTTGCGGATCAGCGCCGCGTTGACGGCTATCCCGTTTATGATTGGGTCGGTGGTGGCCGATGGTGTTCTGCAAGGCGCCGGCGACGAGCTATGGCCTTTTCCCTATGGCGTCTTGATCGGCGCGGTTGTTTTTGTCGCGCTGGTTTTGGTCATCCGAATTCCGGGGCGTCGCTGGCAGGCGCGCGGATACAATATGAGCGCTGATCGCCTGCGCGTGGTGCGTGGCATTCTGTTTCATTCCGACACCGTGGTTCCTTTTGGCCGTGTCCAGCATATCGATGTGGACCAAGGCCCGATCGAGCGGGCTCTCGGTATCGCCACACTGACGCTGCACACCGCAGGTAATCACAACGCGTCGGTGACACTGCCGGGCCTGCAAGAGGACTTGGCGCGCGACATCCGCGAAGACATTCGCGCCCGGATCAAACGGGACACGGTGTGAGCGAAGCGTCGCTTCTCACCCCGGGTGTGGCCCATCGCACCAAGCCTATCGGCCTACTCATCCACGCGGTTGGGACTTTGCGTCAGCTCGTCTTTCCGTTGGTCATTGCGATTTTTACCCTGCGCGAAGGTCCGATGGCGCAATGGATTTTTGGCCTTGGAGGGCTAGCGATAATCGCCAGCTCGCTGGGCTTTGCCTATCTGCGCTGGACCCGGCGCACCTTTACCATCGGCGAGCAAGACATTCGGGTGGAAAGCGGGATACTCAGCCGCACCGCCTCCTCTGTGCCGTATGAGCGTATTCAAGATGTCAGCCTCGAGCAGAAGCTGCTGGCGCGGTTGCTTGGGCTGGTTTCGGTCAAGTTCGAAACCGGAGCGGGAGGCGCGGAGGAACTCTCGCTCGCTTATCTCTCGCAGCCCGAAGGCGAAGAGTTGCGGCGATTGGTTCGTGAGCGCCGCGACGAAGAAGCTGCGCTCACTGGGACTTCAAGTTCAGCCCAGGCAGCGGCCGCTGGTGATGCGATCGAACAGGGCACCGTTCTTTTCAGCATGAACCCCCGCCGCTTGTTCATATTCGGGTCGTTCGAATTCAGCTTGGCCGTCTTCGCGGTGCTTGCTGGTCTCACGCAATATCTCGACAATTTCCTCGACTTCGAAGTCTGGGATGTCGACGTTTGGCGCGATCTGGCGCAGGAACAAGGCGGCTGGTTGCTCGAACTGGGCGCCTACGCGCAGGCTATTGGAGCCATACTGGGTCTCGTTGCCGTGGCGTTGATTGGATTTGGGACTGGCCAGTTCCGCACGTTTGCACGCGAATGGGGCTTCGTTCTCGAACGCACCGCGCGCGGGTTTCGCAGGCGGCGCGGCCTCTTCACGCGCACCGATGTCGTGATGCCCGCGCACCGTGTGCAAGGTATCACTATCGGGACACGGTTCATCCGCTACCGCTTTGGATGGCATAGCCTCAGATTTGTAAGCCTTGCGCAAGATGCCGGCGCGGCCAGCCATGTCGTGGCGCCGTTTGCGCAAATGGACGAGCTCGACCCAATTGTTCAGGCGGCGGGCTTTCATCTGCCGGACGAAAAAGCGGAGTGGCATCGCGCTCAAGTCGCCTATCGCAATGTCTCAATGGCGTTTGACGCGCTTTTGTTTGGTTTTGCCGCGACTATCGCGGGCTTTGTCACGGCGGTCTATTCGCCGGAATGGATCCGTCTCGCGGTTTCTATTCCGCTCGTGTTGGGCGCGCTCGACGCGGTCGCTGGCTTCGTATCTTGGCGATTCAAACGGCACGCCCTCGACGAGAGTCAGATCGTCGCGGTCAGCGGGATTCTGGCTCCTACAACTCGAATAGCCACCAGGGTAAAGCTTCATTCGGTCGAAATCGCGCAAGGGCCGTTCGGGCGACGGTTTGGCTACGCGACGCTGCATCTGGGCATGGCGGGCGGCGAAATGGCGATACCGGGAATACCGCTGGAACGCGCCAAGACCGTTAGAGCGCAGGTGCTGGAAACCATCGCGCAAACCGATTTTTCGCAGCTGGAAAGCCAGCGCTTGCCGCAAGCGGCCTAAGCCCTCAAATCCGCCCATTCCGGGTTCTGGTCAAACTTGCGAGCGACGTAAGAGCACTGCGGGACGATGCGAAAACCCTGCGCGCGCGCATCGGCTATCAGTTGGTCGACCAGTTTCCCCGCGACGCCGCGTCCGCCAATCTCACGCGGCACAATCGTATGGGTTGCCACGCGCACGTTCTCGCGATCGGATGGCTCCCAATCCAAATGGCCGGTGTGCTCTTCGCCTTCGACCCGCGCCAGATAACGCCCGCCTTCTCCGCGCGCACCGTGCGTGATCGTGACCGTGTTGTCGCTTGCCATTTCGCTATGCTCCCATCTTGCCATCGCCCGTCGCCCCGTTAGAGGCGTGGGCAGCATGACCAAGTTCCTCTCCGACAACGCCGCCGCTGTCCACCCTTCCGTCTGGGACGCCATGCGCGCGGCCGATCAGGCGGACAACCCCTATGATGGCGACGCGCTGTCGGCTGAGCTCGACGCGCGGTTCACTGAGCTGTTTGGCCGGGAATGCACCGCTTTATGGGTGGCAACGGGGACCGCGGCGAATTGTCTGGCGCTGGCGACCATGTGCGCACCCCACGGCGGGGTGGTCTGCCACGAAGAGGCGCATATCGAAGTCGACGAGGGCGGCGCACCGGGTTTCTACCTACACGGCGCGAAGCTGATTCACACGCAAGGCAAGGGGGCGAAGCTAACGCCAGAGACAATCGCGGCGGTGATTGATCCCATTCGCGACGATGTGCATCAGGTGCAGCCACACGCGCTCGCGATCACTCAGGCGAGCGAATATGGGCGAAGCTACACGCCCGCTGAACTCGAAGCGCTTGTGGCGTTTTCGAAGGATCGACGCCTTGGCCTCCATATGGATGGGGCGCGCTTTGCTAACTCCGCCGCATTCTTGGGCGGAAGCGCTCACGAGGCTGCGCGCGCAGCGGTGGGCGGGGTCGACAGCCTCGCCTTCGGATTCATCAAGAATGGCGGAATGAACGCCGAAGCCGTCATTCTGTTTGACCCCGAGGCGGCCAGTCAGGTCCGCTACCGGCGCAAACGCGCAGGCCATTTGCAGTGCAAAGGGCGCTATCTCGCCGCGCAGATCCTCGGCATGCTGGAAGGCGATGTGTGGTTTGCGAACGCGCAACACGCCAACGCGGCGGCGCAGGAAATTGCCAGTGGCTGTGGCGGGCGGCTAATGCATCCGGTTGAAGCGAATGAACTGTTTGTGCGGCTTAGCGCGCCTGAGCGTGAAGCGCTGCGTTCGCAGGGTTTTGAGTTCTACGATTGGGGCGAAGACGCCGCTCGATTTGTTTCCGCTTGGAACACCAAGGATGAGGACGCGAACGCTTTGGCCAAGGCCATCACCGCGTTATGACTGAGGGTCATCCGGGGATGATGCGGTTGCGTGTCATCCTGCCCTTTCTTTTGACGGGTTCGATCTGGGGATCGACCTGGCTGGTGATCACCGGCCAGATTGGAGATGTGCCGGCCGCGTGGTCGGTCTTTTATCGGTTCCTGCTGGCTACCCCAGCCCTGTTCGCGGTGGCCGCGTTGATGAAGCGTCGGCTCCGGCTGACCGGCGCTGAGCATCGGCTCGCGGCCGTTGTCGGTATCTTCCAGTTCAGCGGCAACTTCCTGTTTGTCTACCACGCCGAACTCTTCGTAACGTCGGGCATTGTGGCCATGATGTTTGGCCTGTTGATGGTGCCGAACGCGCTTTTGGCTCGGGTGTTCTTGAGTGAGCGCGCGCATGGCGGATTCGTTTTCGGCAGCGCAATCGCCATTGTTGGTGTGTCTTTTCTGCTCTTCCACGAATGGCAGGCGAACCCCGACGCGGGCGTTGTGGGAGGCAATGTCGCGCTCGGAATTGTCTTGGCCATGCTCGGCATTCTCGCCGCGTCGTTCGCGAACGTGGTGCAGGCCAATACGACCGGGCGGGCCGTGCCGATGGTGAGCTTGCTCGCCTGGGCGATGCTGTACGGCACAATATTTGATCTGGGCTTCGCCGCGCTGACCAGCGGACCACCCCCGCTGCCGACCGCACCGCAATACTGGGCGGGCATTGTCTATCTCGCGTTGATTGGTTCGGTGGTCACCTTCCCACTGCACTACAATCTGGTGCGTGAGATCGGCGCCGGTCGCACCGCGTACAATTCGATCCTCACGATCTCGGTCGCGATGCTGCTTTCCACGCTGTTTGAAGATTATCGCTGGACGTGGCTGACCGCGTGCGGAATGGGGTTGGCCGTCGTCGGAATGGTATTGGCCCTTCGCTCAAAGCAACGCTGAAATACGTCATTGCGACCCCGGACTTGATCCGGGGGAAGCAATCCAGGGCATCGCGCGATACACTCTGGATTGCCGCGCCGCTTCGCGGCTCGCAATGACGGATCACAGGAGGCTTTGAAGACCCTCGAAATAGGTCGGATAGCTCGGTGCCCAACCCAAAACTCGCTTCGCCTTGCCGTTGGCGACACGGCGGTTCTCGGCGTAGAAGCCGCGCGCCATTTCGGACAGGTTGGCCTCTTCAAGGCTTTCCAGCGGGGGTGGCTCCATACCCAGCAACCTGCAAGCGTGCTCGGTGACCGCGTTGCCGCTGGCGGGCAGGTCGTCCCCCAAATTGTAAGCGCCCGCTGGCGCATCTTGCATGAGGGCCGCCACGACGCCGCTCACAATGTCATCAGCATGGACCCGGCTGAAGACCTGCCCCGGCAAATCTATGCGCCGCGCGCGTCCGTCTTGCACGCGGTCCAGCGCGCTGCGGCCCGGGCCGTAAATCCCAGGCAATCGAAAACCGCGCGCGCCAAGCTCAAGCCAAGCTTTGTCCGCCTCGGCCCGCGCGTTGCGGCGACCCGCGCCGGTATCAGCCACTGTTGGAGTGCTTTCATCGACCCACGCGCCGCCTGCGTCTCCGTAAACGCCTGTGGAGGAGAGGTAGAAGAGTTCGCCCCCCTCCAAGGCGTCGCCATAGGTGTCGAGCACCGGATCGCTGCCGGTCTTCCGGTCGGGCGGCACGCTGGAAAGGATGTGTGTGGCGCTTTCAATTGCGGCGAGAACAGCCGGCGAATCGCCAAAATCGAGATCGCCCGCGCTGCCTGTCGCTGAGACCGTCCATCCACGCGCGTCTATCGCCGCCTTTATGCGTTTCGCCGTGTAGCCGAGGCCAAAAATGAGCAATCGAGACATAAGACTAGGCTGTGCCGCTAGACGAAGCGCAGAATCAATCTAAATCGTGCCTCATGGACATTGCATCAGACCCTATCGCCGCGACCGACACCCCCACTCCGGCCGAGCCGCCCGTGATCCGGCGCGAGGATTACGCGCCCTTCGCTTGGACTGTGCCTGAGACAAAGCTGACCTTTGATCTGGGCGTTGAGAAGACCACGGTGGTTTCGACCCTGAAGGTGGAACGGAACGCCAAGGCGCAAGCCAGCCAAGAACTGCGTTTAAACGGCGATGGTTTGAGCGCGCTCAGCGTTCTGGTTGATGGCGCGCCTTCTGAGGATTGGACGATGGACGGGCCTGACCTTGTCGTCACGCTGCCGGGCGAGGTTCACGAGATTTCCGTCACCACCGAAATTGCGCCCGACCAAAACACCGCGCTGATGGGCCTATACGCTTCCAACGGGATGCTGTGCACGCAATGCGAAGCCGAAGGGTTTCGCCGGATCACGTTCTTCCCTGACCGGCCTGATGTGCTCTCGACCTACGGCGTGCGGATGGAAGGCCCAAAAGACCAGTTTCCGGTCCTGCTGTGCAACGGCAACAACACCGCGAATGGCGATCTGGACGATGGTCGTCACTTTGCCGAATGGCACGATCCGTGGCCAAAGCCGTCCTATCTCTTCGCGCTCGTCGCGGGCGATCTGGTGGCGCATTCCGGACCCTTTACGACACTCTCGGGGCGTCAGGTTGAGTGCAACATCTGGGTTCGCCAAGAAGATATCGAGCGCACCGATCACGCGCTGCAATCGCTTCACCGTTCGATGAAGTGGGACGAAGAGGTGTTCGGGCGCGAATACGATCTGGATCTCTACAACATCGTCGCCGTCTCCGATTTCAATATGGGTGCGATGGAAAACAAGGGTCTCAACGTCTTCAACACAAAGTACGTGCTCGCCGACACCGACACCGCGACCGACGCGGATTTCGACGCGGTCGAAGGCGTGATTGCGCACGAATACTTCCACAACTGGTCGGGCAATCGCATCACGTGTCAGGACTGGTTCCAGTTGAGCCTCAAGGAAGGCTTCACCGTGCTGCGCGATCAATTGTTCAGCCAGGATATGCGCGGGGAAGCGGTCAAGCGGATCGAGGATGTACGCATCCTTCGCGCCGCGCAGTTCCCCGAGGACGCTGGCCCGCTGGCGCACCCGATCCGCCCGGACAGCTTCCGCGAGATCAGCAACTTCTACACCGCCACCGTTTACAACAAGGGCGCCGAAGTCATTCGCATGATGCGTTCGATGGCCGGGGTCGAAAAATTCCGCGCTGGCACCGATCTCTATTTTGACCGCCACGATGGCGAGGCCGCGACCTGCGAAGACTTCATCAGGGCGATTGAAGACGGCGCTGGGCTCGATCTCCAACAATTCCGCCTTTGGTACCAGCAGGCCGGCACGCCGCGCGTGACCGTTAGCCAAGAGGTGAAAGACGGCGCGCTTGTCCTGACCTTGACGCAGACTGTTCCCGCCACGCCGGGCCAGCCTGACAAATCGCCTATGCCCGTTCCGCTTCGGGTTGCAGTGCATTCGCGCGCCACGGCCGCTGTGGGCGAAGAGCAGGTTATCGTGCTCAACGATGCGGAAGGCACCTTTACTCTCCCTATGGTGGGCGAGGACCCGGTGGTCTCTATCAATCGCGGATTCACCGCGCCCGTCGTGATCGAGCGCGATTTGGCTCTGGAGGATCTTGGCTTCCTCGCGGCGCGCGATGACGATCCCTTTGCCCGCTATGAAGCGATGCAGGAATTGTCGGTGAACCATCTTGTCGCTGCGGCCAGCGGAGAGGTCCGCAACGACAGCGCCGATGCGATCATCGAGGCCTATCGCGCGATCCTAACGGACGAGGCGCTGGAGGATTCGATGCGCGGCGAGCTGATGTCGCTGCCCAGCGAGACCTATCTCTTTGAGGCGATGGCGACCGGAGATCGCAAAGCCGATCCGGGCGCGATCCACGAGGAGCGCGAAAAGCTCAAGGCGGCCATTGCAGGCGTGCTTAAAGCTGAGCTCGAAGCTCTCTACAGACGCTGCGACGCGGTGCCGTTCGATGACCAAGCGGGAGTTGGCGCGCGCAAAGTGGCGACGCAGTCGCTCGCGCTTATGGCAGCGGGGGATCCCGAAACGGCGGCGACCATGGCGGCTCGCCAGTTCGATATGGCCGACAACATGACCGACCGTCAGGGCGCGTTGATGGTTTTGTGCGGCCTCGAGACGCCGCTGCGCGAGGATCGGCTCAAGGCCTTTTACGATCGGTATCAGGACAACGCGCTGGTGGTCGACAAGTGGTTCACGCTCCAGGCGCTTTCCCTACACAAAGATGTCATTGCTCATGTGCGCGATCTTCGTGACCATCCTGATTTTACGATGTCGAACCCCAACCGCGTGCGTTCGCTCTACATGGCCTTTGCCGGCAACCCGCAAGGTTTTCACGCCGAAGACGGATCGGGCTATCGCATGATTGCGGACGTTATCCTTCAACTCGACCCTATCAACCCGCAGACGGCGGCGCGGTTCGTGTCGCCTTTGGGTCGCTGGCGCCGGATCGAGCCTGGCCGCGCAGCGCTGATGAAGGCCGAATTGGACCGGATAGCTGCGACGGAAGGGCTTTCGCGCGACACCTTCGAACAAGTGACGCGGAGTCTCGGGGGCTGACGCTGTGTCGCCTCAGTTCGATATCGAACGGTCTGCAGCGCTGGATGGCGTGGCGCACGGTTTCTTCGGATCGGGCGGAGGCGCGCACCAGTTCGGCTTTGGCGGGCCGGGCGCGCCGGAGACCGTAAAAGCCACCCGAGCCGCGGCAGCGGACGCGCTCAAATCCGGCTTACGAGTGGTGACGCCCCACCAGGTTCATTCGCCCGACGTCATTCGTGTTGCTGAGCCGTGGGACGACGAGCCCGAAGGTCGGCCCGTTGCTGACGCGGTCGTGACGGATCAGCCAGGGTTAGCGCTTGGCGTCGTCACCGCCGACTGCGCGCCCGTCCTTTTCGCTGACCGCGAGGGGGGCGTGGTCGGGGCCGCGCACGCCGGATGGCGCGGCGCGCAAGGCGGAGTTCTTGAAAACACGATCGCGAGTATGGAGAAGCTTGGGGCCAAGCGATCTCGCATCGCTGCCGCGATCGGCCCGACTATCGCGCAAGCGAGTTATGAGGTTGATGCGCCCTTTCGCGAGCGATTTACTCCTGCCGACGAGGTGCACTTTGAGAGCGCTCCTAAACGAGAAGGCACGCCTCGTTGGCGGTTTGATCTACCCGGTTATGTCGCGGCCCAGATATCGTTGTCTGAGGTTCATAAAATTCACGACCTAGGCCGGGATACTTTCCCGCTCCCTGCGCGTTATCATTCGTATCGCAGAGCCTCATCCGCGGGTGAGCCGAACTATGGCCGTCAAATCGCGCTTATTGCGCTTTGATTTTGAATGCTTTTGTTCAGCTTGCACGAAAGCGAAGGGGCGATGCTCAAAAGACGGTTGGAATTGAGGTTTTTTCTGGTAATTGACCCCGCAAAGTCAGGCTTGAAGAGCTTCTAGACGCACGCATACGCAGCCAAAACAGCTCTTAAGCGGCGGCAGCAGTGTCAAGACTGACGTGGGATAGATCATGGTTAGGCCACAACTTCCAAGCGAGGTTTTGGGCAACGGCGAGAAGTCTAATTTCTCTCGTTGTTGGGCCTCAAGCAGAGCAGGGTAAATTCACATGGCTTCCACTGGAGCTGACACGACAAGCAAATTTGACACGCTCGAAGACGCGGGCGTTCGTCGTCGCGACTGGATCCATATCGCGGCCATCAGCTTCGCCGGCGTTGGCGGCGCGGCGGCGGTCATTCCGTTGGCCAGCCAAATGGGGCCGTCCAAAGACGTCTTGGCCGCCAGCACCACTCGCGTCGACATCTCGACGTTGGAAGAAGGCCAATCGCTGAAAGCGGTGTTCCGCGGACAGCCTCTGTTTGTGAAAAAGATGACCGGCGCCGAAATCGAAGCCGCCAAGGCCGACGATGGCGCTTCGATGCCTGACCCGCAAACGCTGGCTGAGCGTACGAACCCGAGCAATGAATCGATCCTGATCACTTTGGGCGTCTGCACCCACTTGGGGTGCGTGCCGCTGGGCGCGGGCCAAGGCGAAGACAAGGGTGACTTTGGCGGCTACTTCTGTCCATGCCACGGGTCGCACTACGATGTCGCTGGTCGCATTCGTAAAGGCCCCGCGCCCAAGAACCTCGTCGTTCCCGAATTCGAGATTGATGGCGACATCATCCAGGTCGGGTGACCAGTCGTACATTTTGTAGCTGTTTAACACCAAGCCAAGCTGAGAGAGCATTATGAGTTTCGCCTGGGCAAACCAATACGAGCCGAAGACCGGCCTCACAAAGTGGGTCGATGAGAAGCTCCCGCTTCCGCGCATGATCTACAACGCGGTTGGCGCGGGTTATCCAACTCCGCGCAATCTCAACTACATGTGGAACTTCGGTTCGCTCGCTGGCATCTTTCTGGTGATCCAGATTGTGACCGGTGTGGTTCTGGCTATGCACTACGCAGCCGATGCGTCGGTTGCCTTTGCATCAACCGAGCACATCATGCGCAACGTCAACTATGGTTGGATGCTGCGTTACGCGCACGCCAACGGCGCCAGCTTCTTCTTCATCGTGATCTATCTGCACATTTTCCGCGGACTGTTTTACTCTTCGTACAAAGCCCCGCGCGAGATGATCTGGCTTTTGGGCGTCGTCATCTTCCTGCTGATGATGGCGACCGCCTTCATGGGCTATGTACTTCCCTGGGGGCAGATGAGCTTCTGGGGCGCGAAAGTGATCACCGGCCTGTTTGGCGCAATCCCACTGATCGGTGAGCCGCTTCAGGTTTGGCTGGTCGGTGGCTACGCACCGAACGGTTCAACCCTGAACCGGTTCTTCTCGCTCCACTTCCTTCTGCCTTTTGTGATTGCCGGTGTTGTGATCCTGCACATCTGGGCGTTGCACATCCCTGGATCCTCGAATCCGACTGGTGTTGAAGTGAAGTCGGAAAGCGACACGGTGCCCTTCCACCCCTATTACACCGCCAAGGACGGATGGTTCTTGGGTCTCGTGCTTATCATCTTTTCGGCGTTTGTTTTCTTCGCGCCGAACGCTCTGGGGCACCCCGACAACTATATCGAAGCGAACCCGCTTTCGACGCCCGCGCACATCGTGCCGGAGTGGTACTTCCTTCCGTTCTACGCGATCCTTCGCGCCTTCACCGGCGACCTTGTGATCCCGTTCACCGGAATCGTGCTCGTTCCGGCCAAGCTGTTGGGCGTGATTGCAATGTTTGGGTCAATCCTTGTGTGGTTCACCCTCCCCTGGCTCGACAAATCGCCGGTGCGTTCGGGCAGCTATCGTCCGCTGTTCCAAAAATTCTTCTGGGTTCTGGTCGCGACCATGATCGTGCTCACGATCTGCGGCGGCGCACCCGCCGAGCAACCCTACATTCTGGTCAGCCAGATCGCGACGGCGTACTACTTCCTTCACTTCCTGGTGATTCTCCCGATCGTCAGTCAGATCGAAGTGCCCAAGTCGTTGCCGTTTTCGATCACCGAGGCGGTTCTGGGCAACGGAGCGGATGCGCCAGCGTCCAAGCCCGCTGTCACGGACACCCCGTCTTCGGGCGGTGACTTGCCCGGCGGCGCGTTGCAGCCAGCTGAGTAAAGCAACTTTCACGTCGGGACGGCTCTGAGAACGTCCCGGCTCTCCATTCCACCGAACTTAGAACAAGAAAGAGCTCGGTCATGACAATTCGCCTAGGTGGCATCATCTTCGGGATCGTCCTTGTAGGCATCCTCCTGCTGTGGTCGCTTGTGCCGGATACTTTGAAGTATTCTGCGCCCGCGAAATCGCCGTATTACGCGTTCCACGAAGAAAAGCTGACGCCGGAAGGTGGCTTCTCGTTTGCGGGCCTCGGCGGCAAGTGGGATTACCAGCAACTTCAGCGCGGCTACCAAGTCTACAAAGAGGTTTGCTCGTCGTGCCACAGCCTGAAGTTTGTCGCCTTCCGCAACTTGGCGGAGCTGGGCTACACGGAAGCCGAAGTTCGCGCCGAAGCGGCGAGCTGGGAAGTGCCCGGCCTCAACGAATATGGCGAAGCGACCCCGCGCCCGGCCGAGCCGACCGACTATTTCCCGTCGCCCTATCCAAATGAAGTCGCCGCGCGTGCAGCGAACAACAACGCGCTTCCGCCCGATCTTTCGCTGATCACCAAGGCGCGTCCGGATGGCTCACGCTACGTCTACTCGCTGATGCAAGGCTATGTTGAGCCAACCGAAGAAGATCTGGCCGTTGCCAAGGAACTGGCTGGCGGCGAGGA
Organism: Pseudomonadota bacterium; assembly: GCA_039186235.1. Taxonomy (GTDB): domain Bacteria; phylum Pseudomonadota; class Alphaproteobacteria; order Sphingomonadales; family Sphingomonadaceae; genus Erythrobacter. The sequence continues at coordinate 82,554 of JBCDAE010000011.1, forward strand.
ATGGGAAACGCCGGTTGGCCTCTATTTCAACGAGCATTTCTACAACGCGAATATCGCGATGCCGCCGCAGCTCTACCCCGATCTCATCACTTACGCGGATGGGACCGAGGCTACACAAGAGCAAATGGCGCAGGACATTGCGGCGTTCTTGACCTGGACCGCTGAGCCTTCGCTGGTGGCGCGTAAGCAGACCGGTTGGTTCGTGATCGGCTTCCTGCTCTTTGCGACGGGCCTTGGATTCCTGTCGTACAAGCAAATCTGGGCCGGGAAAAAGCCCAAGAAGAAGGCCTGATCGCACCTGTTGCAATAACAGTTCGTCATTTGAGACGCCCTGCTGTCCCTTGCGGATGGCGGGGCGTTTCTGCATTCGCGCGTATCGTACCTGTGGCCGCTTAGTTAGGAACTCCGAACGCCGATGGATTCGCCCTCCCTTATGCTCGCAGCGATCGGCGTCCTTGGTGTAGGGGCGCAATGGGTCGCTTGGCGAACCGGGTGGCCAGCGATCGTGTTGATGCTGGCGGCTGGTTTTCTGGCTGGTCCCGTCGCGGCGGAGCTGGGGTATCGCCTGATCGATCCTAAGCAGGCGTTTGGTGACTTGCTCGAACCGGCAATCAACATCGGCGTTGCCCTTATTCTGTTTGAAGGCGGCTTAAGCCTCGATCTTCGTGAATTGCGGCATTCGGGAAGCGCGGTCTATCGTCTTGCCACGATCGGTGTGCTGGTGGGCTGGGGATTGGGAGCGCTCGCCGTTAATCAGATCGCGGGGTTGCCTTGGCCGGTTGCGGTTCTGTTTGGCGGTATCCTGATTGTGACGGGCCCGACGGTCGTGGTTCCACTTTTGCGCCAGGCCAATGTGCAGACCCGGCCCAATTCGATCTTGAAATGGGAGGGTATCGTCAACGATCCGATCGGAGCCCTTTGCGCTGTCATCGCTTATGAATACTTCCGATTCTTGAGTGAGACGCCCAACGCGACGCTCATCGACGTGGTGCCGCCACTCATCATCGCGGCCATCATTGCCGGTGTGATCGGATACGCGGCGGCCCGTTTGATCGCCTACCTTTTCCCCCGCGGGGCCATTCCCGAATATCTAAAGGTGCCGGTCCTTTTCACGGCCGTTATCGGCGTGTTTGTGGCGACAAACGCGATTGAGCACGAATTGGGTTTGGTGGCCGTGACCGTGATGGGTGTGACGCTGGCCAACACCGGCTTCACCAGCCTGCGCTCTATCCACCCGTTTAAAGAGAACGTGGCGGTTCTCTTGGTTTCAGGGATCTTCATCCTGTTGGCCTCTAGCCTTTCGATCACCGACTTGGCCTATCTCGACGTAACCCAAGCCGCAGGTCAGCGCTTCTGGCTTTTCGTGTTCGCGCTCTTGTTCGTGGTTCGCCCTCTGACGGTCCTTATCAGCCTGTTGGGGTCGCCCGTGCCGTGGAACGAGCGGCTCTTCATTGCGTGGATCGCGCCGCGCGGGATCGTTCTCGTCGCCATTTCGGGCTTGTTCGCGTTGCGCTTGGCCGAGCTCGGTTACGAAGAAGGCGAAGCCCTGACCGCGCTTAGCTTTGCCGTGGTTGTCGCCACTGTCATTGCGCACGGGTTCACCATAAACATAGCGGCCAAGTGGCTGCGCGTGCGCGGGACCTCCCGCCCCGGCATTCTGATTGTCGGCTCCACGCCTTGGGCGATCTCTCTGGCGCGCGAAATGCAAGCGTTGCGCACGCCAGTGATGATCGTTGATGCCAGTTGGCAAAGGCTCGGTGCCGCCCGTCGCGAAGGGCTCCCTTTCTATCACGGGGAAATCCTGAACGAGGCTACCGAGCACAACCTCGATCTGTCGCCCTATCAGGTTCTAATCGCGGCCACTGACAACGAGGCGTACAACGCGCTGGTCTGCAACGAATTCGCGTACGAAATTGGACGGGATTCCGTCTATCAACTTGGCGAAAACGCAGAGGACGGAGATGATCGCCACGCTTTGCCAGAGGCCTTGAGAGGGCGTGCGCTATTTGAAAGCGGCTTTGGCGTGGACGAGGTGGCTGAGCGCCAAGCGCAGGGTTGGGTGTTTCGGAAGACCAAACTGTCCGGTGCGTTTGATTTTGCGCAGGCGCAGGAAAAACTGCCTGACAGCGCTAATATGCTGCTGCTGGTGCGTGAAGGGGGCGAACTACGATTCTTCACCCACGCCGCCCGACCGGTTCCCAAACCGGGCGATACAATTCTCTCGTATTCCCCGCCTCAGATAAAGGCGCCCAAAGCCCAGCCAAGCGAGACGGTGTCCGGAACTTGAGGCTCAATCGAGCGTAGCGACAAGCTCCAGCACACGCTTTGAAAGCTCCGGGCGGCAAATCAGCAGGTCGGGCAGATAGGTGTCTTCGTTGTTGTAGCGCAGAGGCGATCCATCGATGCGTGAGCAATGCAGGCCATGCGCTTGGGCAACCGCGACCGGCGCGCAACTGTCCCATTCGTACTGGCCGCCTGAATGCAGGTAGACTTCGGCCTCTCCTCGCACGACCGCCATCGCTTTCGCACCGGCGCTGCCCATGCCGACCAGTTCCCCGCCCATGGCTTCGGATACCGCAACCGCTTCCTTGGCGGGGCGCGTACGGCTGACCAGGAATCGTGGTTTGGCGGTGAGTTCGGGCAAAGCGGTCGGTTCGTCGGTCCGCAAGACTACGCCGCCATCAAGTCCGGGAAGCGCTACGGCGCCTGTGTGCGCGACGCCATCGATTGAAAGGCCAACATGCACCGCCCAGTCGCTGCGCTGCTCGCCGTATTCGCGCGTGCCATCGACCGGATCAACAATCCACACCCGGCTGAGCGAGCAGCGCGAAGTGTTGTCCTTTTCCTCTTCGGAAAGCAGCCCGTCATCGGGGCGGGCGGTGCGGATCGCGTGGCACAAAAACTCGTTCGCTGTGGCGTCGCCCGCCTTGCCCAGCGATTTGCCTTCGAACACACCGCTGGCGCGCACATCCAAGAGAAGGCGGCCCGCGCTTTCCGCCAAATGCGCGGCCAATTCCGCGTCGGTCATCCGATCCAAATTCATTTGAGCGGGAGGATTTGCTGGATGATGTAGTCAGCGGCTTCGCTTGGCGTCATCGACACCGTGTTGACTGTGATCTCCGCGTTCTCAGGCGGTTCATAGGGGCTGTCGATGCCGGTGAAGTTCTTGATCTTGCCTTCGCGCGCTTTTTTGTAGAGCCCCTTCACGTCGCGCTCTTCGGCGACCTCAAGGGGGGTGTCTACAAACACCTCGATGAACTCACCCTCGCCGATCATTTCGCGCACCATCTGCCGCTCCGCGCGGAAGGGGCTGATAAAGGCGGTGAGCACGATGAGGCCAGCGTCGGTCATGAGCTTGGCCACTTCGCCAATGCGCCGAATGTTCTCGATCCGATCGGTCTCGGTGAAGCCCAAGTCCTTATTGAGGCCCTGACGCACATTGTCTCCGTCGAGCAGGAAAGTGTGGCGGTTCATTATCGCCAGTTTCTGCTCAACCTCGTTGGCGATCGTGGATTTGCCAGAACCGGAAAGGCCGGTGAACCAAAGAACCCGTGGGGTTTGGTTCTTGATCGCGGAGTGGTTCTCGCGCGTGACCGTGGTGGCCTGCCAATGCACGTTTTGCGCACGGCGCAGGCTGAACTCGATCATTCCAGCGCCCACGGTCGCGTTGGTGAACTTGTCGATCAGGATGAAACCGCCGAGCTGGCGCGAAGTCGAATAGGGTTCGAAGGTAATCGGCTTGTCGGTCGCAAACTCGGCCACGCCGATCGAGTTCAGCTCCAGCGTCTTGGCCGCCAGATGCTCGAGGCTGTTGACGTCGATTTCGTACTTCGGCGTCTGGACGGTGGCCGTGACCATCTGGCTCCCGAGTTTCAGCCAATAGCCACGTCCGGGCTTTAACGCGGTTTCGTCCATCCACACAAAGGTGGCGCAGAACTGATCCGAGGCCTCGGGGGGATCGCCCGCTGCGGCGATTACGTCGCCGCGGCTGCAATCGACCTCGTCTTCGAGTGTGAGAGTGACCGATTGGCCCGCCACCGCTTCGTCGAGCGGGCCGTCAAAGGTCTCGATCCGTTTGACGGCGCTGGTTTTGCCTGCCGGCACAATGCGCACCGGGTCTCCAGGTTTCACAGTTCCGTCGGTGATCAGACCGGCGAACCCACGGAAGTCGAGATTGGGGCGGTTCACCCATTGGACCGGCATGCGGAAGCTGCGCTCCTGCGCGGCGGTGTTGGCAAGCTCGACCGTTTCAAGATGCTCGATCAGAGCGGGGCCGGAATACCAAGGCGTGTTCGCGCTCGGCGAAGCGGTGATGTTGTCGCCCTTGAAGCCCGAGATCGGGATAGCGGTGAAGCTCTCAATGCCGACCTCGTTCGCGAAGTCCTGATACTCGGCGACGATTTCATCAAAGGTGCCTTGGTTGTAGTCGACCAAGTCCATCTTGTTCACCGCCAGAACCAAATGCCGGATGCCCAGAAGGTGGGTGGTGTAGGAGTGACGCCGCGTCTGCTGCAGCACGCCCTTGCGCGCATCGACCAGAATGATCGCCAGGTCGGCGGTTGACGCGCCGGTGACCATGTTGCGTGTGTATTGCTCGTGCCCCGGCGTGTCCGCGACGATGAACTTGCGCTTTTCGGTCGTGAAAAAGCGATAGGCGACATCAATCGTGATGCCCTGTTCGCGCTCGGCAGCGAGGCCGTCAACGAGCAGTGCGAAATCGATTTCGGAGCCTTGTGTGCCGTGCTTTGCGCTGTCGCTTTCGAGGTTCGCGAGCTGATCTTCGAAGATCATCTTCGAATCGTACAAAAGCCGGCCGATCAGCGTCGATTTGCCATCATCCACGCTCCCGCAGGTGATGAAGCGCAGAAGGCTCTTGTGCTGATGCGCATCGAGATAGGCGTCGATATCCTCAGCGATGAGGGCATCGGTCTGGAACGAAGGCGCGGCGGGATCGGCGTCAGCCATCAGAAATACCCCTCCGCCTTCTTGTCTTCCATGCTGGCCGACTGCCCCTTGTCGATGGCGCGGCCCTGGCGCTCAGAACCGGTGGCGAGCAGCATTTCCTGGATGATCGTGTTCATATCAGCAGCGCTGCTCTCGGTCGCGCCGGTCAGCGGGTAGCAGCCAAGGGTACGGAAACGCACCGAGCGGTCCACTGGCTGCTCGCCGTGCTCAAGCCGGAAGCGCTCATCGTCGACGACGAGCAGCATCCCATCACGCTCCACGGTCGGGCGCGTTTCGGAAAAATAGAGCGGGACGATGTCGATGTTTTCGAGCGCGATATATTGCCAGATATCAAGCTCGGTCCAATTCGAGATCGGGAAGACGCGGATGCTCTCGCCCTTGTTTTTCTTGGCGTTGTAGAGGTTCCAAAGTTCGGGGCGCTGGTTCTTCGGGTCCCAGCGATGCGCGGCGGTGCGGAAGGAAAAGACCCGCTCCTTGGCGCGCGCTTTCTCCTCATCGCGCCGACCCCCGCCAAAGGCTGCATCAAAGCCGTGGGCATCGAGCGCGCGCTTCAGGGGATCGGTCAGCTGCGCCTGCGAATAGAGCGCACTGCCTGTATCAAAGGGATTGATCCCTTGCTCCTCGGCATCCTCATTGCGCGCAACGATCAGCTCAAGGCCGTATTCCTTGACGGTCTTGTCGCGGTGATCGAGCAGCGCCTGGAAATCCCACCCGCTTGCCACATGCAGCATCGGAAAAGGCGGGGGCGCGGGGTAGAACGCCTTGCGCGCCAGATGCAGCATGACCGAGCTATCCTTGCCCACCGAATAGAGCATCACCGGGTTCTCAGCCTCGGCCACGACCTCGCGGAAAATGTGGATGCTTTCAGCTTCAAGCCGTTCAAGATGGGTCAGGGTCTTCATGGCAATTCAGCTAATGCGCGCGGCGTCTGAAAAACACAAAGTTTTGATTGGGGGGGCGGGGAGTTTTCTTTTTGCCACCCAAGCCGCGAGTGCTCTGGTCCAGGCGCAATGGAGCTGGAGCGGGTAGGGGGAATCGAACCCCCCTAGCCAGCTTGGAAGGCTGGAGCATTACCACTATGCTATACCCGCTTCGCGACGCCTGAGCGTTTTGTGCGGGGGCGCTCATGCCACCGGCTGCGCCTCAGCGTCAACGGGTTTGTGAGTGTATTATAGGCGCATTCGAACCCCGCCCCATCATTTAACCGCCATATTGTCGATAAGCCGCGTTGTCCCGATCCGCGCCGCGACCAGCAGGCGAGAGGGCGCGTCGCCAAGCGTATCGAGTTCGCGCAAGGATGCGCTGTCAGCGATCACGGCATAGTCAACGCTGCCAAAGCCTGCCTCAAGAAGGGCTGCCTTGAGATCGCTGAGGCTCTGCTCGACTGCGGCCCCTCCAAGCACCGCTGCAATGGTAGCTTTCATCGCACGGGGCAGAGTGGCAGCGCCGGTGCGCTCTTCGGGCGAGAGATATCGGTTGCGGCTCGACATCGCGAGCCCATCTGGTTCGCGCACTGTGGGAACGCCGATTATGTTGTCCGGCGCAGGCTCGCTCAGATCAAGATCGCGCGCCATTCGGCGGATCACCGCGAGTTGCTGGAAGTCCTTTTCGCCGAAGAAAGCGTGGGTCGGGCGCACAATGTTGAAGAGTTTCGCAACAACAGTCGCAACGCCGTCAAAGTGCCCCGGACGCGCCGCACCATCTAGCCCGTCGCTCACCCCGCTCACGCTGACAGTGGTGGCAAAACCGTCAGGGTAAATCTCGCTGACATCAGGCGCGAACAGCAGCTTGCAGCCCTCCGCTTCCAACATGGAGGCGTCTTCTTGAAGCTGGCGCGGATAGGCGTCCAAGTCCTCGTTCGGCGCGAACTGCGTGGGGTTGACGAAGACCGAGGCCACGACATGGTCACACGCCTCGCGCGCGCGGCGAACAAGCGTGAGGTGGCCTTCGTGAAGCGCGCCCATTGTCGGGACAAACCCGATCCGCGCATACGGGTCAGCGTCCCGCAGCTCAGCAATCGCTTTCCCCAGGATATTGCGCGTTGTCGCGATTTGCATCCAGTCCTCCCCTTGGGATAGATTTGCGCGCAGGCTATACTGGGAAGAACGCGCGAGAAAAGCAGGTTTTGGCCCGCAGGGCCTCACCCGCTCGCATGAGGCGCTCCTAACGCAAGTATGACTTGCGGGACGCAAAGCTGAACAGGCAAAAGGAGAAACGGCACGATCATGAGCGAGACGACACTCTCCCCGCCGCAGCGGCCTGCCGAGAGCCACCGCGCTCACCGGATCGTTTTTGCCAACGAAAAAGGCGGCACCGGCAAATCGACAACGGCGGTCCATGTCGGCGTTGCGCTGGCTTACTTGGGCGCGCGGGTGAGCATGCTCGATCTCGATCCGCGCCAACGCACCACGTTTCGCTATCTTGAAAACCGGGTCACCACGATGACCAAGCGCGGGCTTGATCTGCCAACGCCAGCGGCAGAAGTCTTCAAGGGCCGCACGCCTGAAGCGCTAATCGCAGCAATGGTGCGGCTGGAGAAGGACGCCGATTTCGTCATTGTCGACAATCCGGGGCGCGATGATCCGTTTGCCCGGTGCGCGGTTGAGAATGCCGATACGCTCGTGACCCCGCTCAATGATAGCTTCGTTGATTTTGACCTTATCGGCCAGGTCGATGGCGAGACCTTTAAGGTCAAAAAGCTGTCCTTTTTCGCAGAGCTTGTGTGGGAGGCGCGCATGAAGCGCAGCCGGGCAACGCTTGAGGAAAAGCGCCCGGAGATGGACTGGATCGTCGTTCGCAACCGCACCGGCTATGTCGAAGCGCGCAACCAGGGCCGCATCGAACGCGCTTCGAAGGACATGGCTCAGCGGGTCGGCTTTCGCAGCGTGCGCGGGCTTTCAGAGCGCGTGATTTACCGCGAGCTGTTTCCCTCTGGCCTTACCTTGCTCGACAAGGGGCATCTGGGCGATCTTGGCACCAGCCACCTTGTCGCCCGTCAGGAGCTTCGCGCGCTGATCAAAGCGCTGAACCTGCCTGCGATCAAGCCGGTAGCAGAGCCGCTGATTATGGCATAAGGGGCGCCATGGTTGGATATGGATAGAGCGGTTGTGATCGATCACACGCGCTCCAAAATCCGACTCCCTAGTGCGCAATGCGCCGTCAACAGACAGGATTAAAGCGTGTTCAAATTTGCCGTAATCCTCCTTCTCTTTTGCATCCTGTTTCGCTGGGCCTTTGGCTCGTGGCCCTGGCAGATGCTGAGCACAAAGCCTGCGGGTGCGGGATCGCCTTCGATTGCTAAAGCGCGGGCATTGCTCGGGGTGAGCGCAGGGGCCGATGCAGAGGAAATCCGCGCAGCGCACAAGCGCCTTGTCGGCGAGGTTCACCCGGATCGGGGGGGGAGCGCCGATGCATTCCATGCCGCAAACGAAGCGCGCGATCTGCTGCTGGCGCAAGCAGGCGAAAAGCGCGCCAAAGAGCGCGAGGACAGCTAGGCTGGATCGATTGCCTCAAGCTAGCCGCGCAGTGTTGGCGGTCTAGGAAGAGGTGCGTTAAGACTGCGGCGCTATTTGCGTATCACTCCGCACCTCATTGACCACACGCTATGACCGGATGACCCGTTCGAGAAAAGGAAGCCAGCTTCATCATGGCCCATGCATTTGATCCCACCATTCTTCGCGAATACGATATTCGCGGGATCATCGGTGAAACGCTGGGCGCAGAGGATGCCCGCGCCATAGGTCGCAGCTTCGGCTCGATGCTGCGCCGCTCTGTCGAGGCTTCGGGAATCGACAAGCGGCCCTGCGTCGCGGTAGGTTATGATGGCCGGATGAGCTCGCCAACGCTGGAGCATGCGCTGGTCGAAGGGCTTAGCGCGAGCGGTTGCGATGTGGTGCGCATCGGCATGAGCGCAACGCCCATGCTCTATTACGCGGAAGCCTCAAGCGAAGAGGTAGATGGCGGCATTCAGATAACTGGCAGCCACAATCCCCCCAATTACAATGGCTTCAAAATGGTCTTTGAAGGGCGACCCTTTTTCGGGGCCGATATCCTGAGGCTCGGAGAAGTCGCGGCGGCGGGGGACTGGACCGACGGGACCGGCGCCATCACGAAGCGCGC
>JBCDAE010000012.1:0-88770 GCA_039186235.1 Pseudomonadota bacterium
CGGCCGCCGCGTTGACCAGCCAACCGCTTGTCACATCGGTGCGTGTGGTCCCTGAAGCGGAGCTGGAGGCGCTGCTCGAACCCTGGCTGGGCTCCAGCGCGACCAGCGAAGATGTCCCCATCCCGGCTCTGATCGATGTGGAACTCAAGTCGGCGGCCAACCCGGAAGAGATTGCCCGGTTGCAGGTCGCGCTCGATCGCGCGGTGCCCGACACCAAGATTGACGCGCAGTCCTCTTGGCTGGGGCCGGTGTACCGCGCGGTCGAAGCGCTTCAGTGGCTGGCGATGGCCTTGATTGCGCTGGTCGCGCTCGCCACCGCCGGAGCGGTGTGGCTGGCCGCGCGCAGCGCTTTCGGACAGCATCGCGAAACCGTCGAGATTATCCATCTTCTGGGTGGAACCGACGACCAAATCACGCGGGTTTTTCAAAGAACGGTGGCTTTGGAAGCGAGCTTCGGCGCCCTTTTGGGGCTGGTTCTGGGTGCGATCGTGGTCTGGCTGTTGGGGCAACAGTTCGCCGCCTTGGACAGCGGTATGATCGCCGGCGCGAGCTTGGGCTGGATCGATTGGGCGGTGATCGCGGCGATCCCTCTGGCGGGCGTTCTTTTGGCCACTCTGACCGCGCGGATCACCATTTCTCTTGCGTTAAGGGCGATGCTGTGAAGAGACAGGGTTGATGGTTCGCACAATCCTTTCCGCTGTTTTCCTTGGCTGGGCGCTAGGCTTCCTGTGGTTCGCCGTGGCTTTGCCGCAGCCGGTGCAAGGCGTCCAGACCGACGCGGTGATTGTGCCGACTGGCGGCGCTGGACGCATCGCGCGCGGCCTCGATGTGCTCGACGAAGGATTAGCCAATCGGTTGCTCGTGACCGGGGTGGATCCGGAAGTGAAGCCGGGCGAGTTCGCCGCGCAGTTTGAAGTGTCTCAAGCGCTGATGGAATGCTGCATCACGTTGGGCTTTATGGCGGCCGACACCCGCGGCAACGCGTTCGAGACGGCGCAATGGGTGAAGGGCAATGGGGTCGCTTCCCTACGGCTCGTGACGACGGACTGGCACATGCGCCGCGCCGCCAACGAACTTGACCGCAAGCTGCCCGAGGGTGTGCGAGTTGTGCGCGACGCCGTGCCGTCGGAGCCCAGTTTGGGCGCGCTTTTTCTCGAATACCATAAGCTAATCGCCAGCTGGATTTCCGGCTGGCTCAACGTTTAAGCCGCGATCGATCGAGCCGAAGATGTCTCTCTTGCGCAGCCTCATTTTCTATCCGGTGTTTTACGGGTTCAGCGCGGTGCTGGTGATCGCCTCGGTGCTCGCGATCCCGCTTGGGCGTGACAAACTGCGCGGCGTGGTGGCGACATGGGGTCGCTGGCACCGCTGGTGCTTGCACAGGATTGTCGGCATTCGGGTCGAGCGCGAGGGAGACCTCCCCGACGAAGCGGTCCTGATCGCGGTGAAGCACGAAAGCTATTTTGAAGCGATTGATATGCCGCGCCTGTTTCGCTTTCCCACCGTGTTTGCCAAGCGCGAACTCTTTCTGATCCCGGGTTGGGGGTATTCCGCGCGCGTTTATGGATTGATCCCGGTCGCGCGCGATAAGGGCGCGCGGGCTTTGCGCGAAATGATCAAAACGGCGCGCGCTCGCGTGGCCGAGGGGCGGCCGCTTGTGATTTTTCCCGAAGGCACACGGGTGGAGCACGGCGCGCAGCCGCCGTTGCAATCGGGCTTTGCCGGCACCTACAAGCTGTTAGGATTGCCTGTTGTGCCCATCGCGGTGAACAGCGGCCCCGTCTATCACCGCCTCATCAAACGCCCGGGCATCATCACCTATCGCGTGGGTGAGACGATTCCAGCTGGACTGCATCGGGAAGAGATCGAGGCCCGCGTCCACGCGGCGATAAACGCGCTTAACGTCTAATGCTCTCTTCCGAAGTCGGGCTTTTCGTCGTCCTGTCCCTGATCGATCACTTCGCGGCGGATGGCGCGGGTGCGGCTGAACAATTCGTGCAGAGTTTCGCCGTCGCCTGAGCGGATGGCGCGTTGCAGCGCGGTCAAATCCTCGGAGAAACGGCCTAGCATTTCCAGCACCGCCCCCTTGTTGTTGAGGAACACGTCGCGCCACATGACGGGGTCGCTCGCCGCAATGCGGGTAAAATCGCGAAAACCGCCGGCGGAGTATTTGATCACTTCGGACCGGGTCACGTCTTCGAGATCGCTCGCGGTGCCGACGATGGTGAACGCGATGAGGTGCGGGATATGGCTGGTCACCGCCAGCACAAGATCGTGGTGGTCGGCGTTCATGATCTCGACCCGCGCGCCGAGCTCGCTCCAGAATTCCGATAGCGCGGTAACGGCATTTTCGTTCGCGTCTGCGGGCGGGGTGAGAATGCACCAACGCCCAGCGAACAGGCTTGCAAAGCCGGCGTCCGGCCCGCTTTCCTCGGTGCCCGCGACGGGGTGCGCCGGGATAACGATACGCCCGGGCAGCGCCGCGCCAAGCGCTTCGATCACGCTCTTCTTGGACGATCCAACATCGGAGATGATGGCGTCATTCGGAAGATGCGGGTCGAGTTCGCGCGCGGCGGCTTCCATCGCGCCGACAGGAACGCATAAAATGACCAGATCAGCCCGAGCCACCGCGTCGGCGGCGGTCTCGCACACCTCGTTCACCAGACCGCGCGCCAGCGCGGCGGCGCGCACGTCGGGATCACGGTCGTAGCCGGTGGTCACGATGTCGGGCGCGCGCTCGGCGATGGCTAGGCCAATGGACCCGCCCAGCAGGCCAAGGCCGATGATCGCGACGCGCTCAACGCTCATGCCGCGGCCTCCGCGTGGGTCGCCAGCGTGGCGGCGACTGTGTCCATGTCTTCCTGTGTGCCGATTGTGATGCGCAGGTGATCGGGCAGGCCTTGGCCCGGCAGGTGTCGCACGGCGTACCCGGCTTGCGCGAGCGCGTGCATCGCGGCCTCGGCGCTGAGCGCTCCGCCGAACTCTATAAGCACGAAGTTGGCCTCGCTGGGCAGGGCGCGCAGCCCGCGGTTGCCCAACGCTTCGATCTGCGTTTCAAAGCGCTGGCGCGCTTCAAGGTTAAGCTTCGCGGATTGTCGCACGAAATCCTGATCCGCGATCGCAGCCAGTGCCGCCTTTTGACCGCTGGCGCTGACGTTGAACGCCCCGCGCAGGCGGTTGAGGTAATCGATCAGATGCGGCGCGCCATAGGCCCAACCGATCCGCTCCGCCGCAAGGCCATAGGCCTTCGAAAAGGTCCGGGTGACGAGCACATTTTCATGCGCCTGCGCCAGATCAAAGCCGACGCGCTGATGCTCTGGCGGTAGGTATTCGGCGTAGGCCTCGTCCAGCACCAGCAAGATGTCGCTCCGAAGCCCCGCGTGCAGGCGGCGCACTTCGCTTGGGTGTATCCATGTCGCGGTCGGGTTGTTCGGGTTGTCGAGCAAGACCACGCGGGTCTTGGGCGTGACCGCCGCCAAAAAGGCGTCGACATCAGCGGCGTAGTCGGCGTCCGTCGCCATCACCGGCGTCGCGCCGACCTTGTGCGCGATCAGCGGGTAGAGCGAAAAGGAATAACGCGAAAACAGCACCTCGTCGCCTTGGCCGGCGAAGGCCTGCACCGCGCAATGGAGCAATTCGCCCGACCCCGTGCCGCAGACGATCTGATCGGGGTCGAGAGAGTGCAGCGCGCCCAAAGCCTCGCGCAGTTCGACGCAAGCCGGGTCCGCGTAAAGCGCCGCTTGGTCGCGCGTTTCGGCCAAGGCGGCCATCGCGGCAGGGCTCGTGCCCAGCGGGTTTTCGTTCGCCGACAGCTTTGTAAGCGCGCGCCCATCCGCGCCGCTTGCGCGGCCCGGTGTGTAGGCGTGGATCTCCTCAATCCAGGGTTTGGCGGTCGGTTTGGTCATTGCGTCGCCCGCTTGAACAAAAAACGCGCGAGCCACAAGCGCTTCTATGAACTTGTCGAAGCGCGCTTTTTTCTGTTTAGGCAAGCCATGGCCGCCGCGTTTGCTCCCACGACCTTCAAACTGCCTCAGGATTTGCCGCTCGATAGCGGGCAAAGCCTTGTCGGCGCGGAGATTGCGTACGAGACCTATGGCGAGCTCAACGCCGACAAATCGAACGCGATCCTGATCTGCCACGCGCTGACCGGGGATCAATACGTGGCGAGTGAGCATCCGATCACCGGCAAGCCCGGTTGGTGGGAGCGTATGGTGGGACCGGGCAAACCGATCGACACGGATCAGTTTTGCGTCATTTGCGCAAATGTGATCGGCAGTTGCCTTGGGTCGACCGGCCCCAAGAGCCTCGCGCCCGATGGCACGCCCTACGCGATGCGCTTTCCGGTCATCACCATTCGCGACATGGTGCGCGGGACGTTGGCCTTGCTCGATGGGCTCGGGATTGAGCGTGTCCACGCGGTGGTCGGCGGTTCGATGGGAGGCATGCAAGCGCTCAGCCTTGCGGCCAATTGGCCCGAGCGCGCTGAGCGGGTGCTGGTGATCGCCTCAACCGCGAGGCACTCCGCGCAGAACATCGCCTTCCACGAAGTCGGTCGCCAAGCGATCATGGCGGATCCGGCCTGGGCGGATGGAGCCTATTACGCCGAGGACGGCAACGGACCCGAAGCGGGTTTGGCCGTGGCGCGCATGGCGGCGCACATCACCTATCTTTCCGAAGCGGGCCTCACCGAAAAGTTCGGGCGGCGCTTGCAGGACCGGGACACCAAGAGCTTTGGCTTTGACGCGGATTTTCAGATCGAAAGCTATCTTCGCTATCAAGGCAGCGGCTTCACGCAGCGTTTTGACGCCAACAGCTACCTCTACATCACCCGCGCGATGGATTATTTCGATCTGGCCGAGGAGCATGGCGGCAAACTCGCGGACGCGTTTGCGGGCACAAGCGCGCGGTTCTGTCTGGTCAGCTTCGACACCGATTGGCTGTATCCTACCGCCGAAAGCCGCCACGTGGTCCACGCGCTCAATTCGACGCGGGCTCAGGTCAGCTTTGTCGAATTGAGCGCCAGCGCCGGGCACGACAGTTTCCTGCTTCCGCACGAACAGCTTGATCGCGTGGTGGAGGGCTTCCTCAATGGATAAGACCCCGCTGCGCTATGACCTGGCCGCGATTGCCGAACAGATCGCTGGCGAACGCCCGCAAAGTGAAGTGCTGGACGTCGGCTGCGGCGATGGGGCGTTGATGGCGGCGTTGCGCGCCGATTGCGGGGCCATGGTGCGCGGGATCGAGATTGATCCTGAACTCGTCGAGAAGTGCGTGTCCCGAGGTCTCTCAGTCATTCAGGGCGACGCCAATTCCGACCTTGCCGACTACCCGGACAACAGCTTTGATTTCGTAGTGCTGAGCCAGACGCTGCAAACCACGGACCGCCCGGACAGAGTGCTCGAAGAGCTTTTAAGGGTTGGCGAAAAGGCCTTCATCAGCTTCCCGAATTTCGCCCATTGGCGCACGCGATCAGCCCTTCTTTTTGGCGGGCGCATGCCGATCACGCGGGCGCTGCCGGTCAGCTGGTACGAGACCCGCAACATCCACCACGTGACGATTGAGGACTTCGGGGGCCTGGTGAAAGAAAAAGGCGCCCACATTGAGCGCCGCTGGTTCTTCTCGGGTGGAGAAGAAATCGGCACGCCAGGGGCTAACTGGCGTGCCGAATTCGCGTTGTTTCAGGTGAGCCGATAACTTAACCCGGCCTGTGCAAGCCGCAGATTTTGTGGCCGTCAGGGTCCAGGAAATAGCACAGATACATCGGGCCCATGCTGCCTTCGCGCAGGCCCGGAGGGTCTTCCGCGCTCGTGGCGCCGTTAGCAACCGCGACATCGTGCAATTCCTGAAGCTGCTCAGGGGAATCGCATTTAAAACCGATGGTGAAGCCGTTGGCCGTTGTGGCCGGTTCGCCGTTGATCGGTTCGCTGATTGAGAACGTGTCACCACCGTGCATATAGAACAGGCGCGTTTGCCCCGTGTCGTTGACGTGCACCATCGGTTCGCCCGCGCCCAAAACACCAAGAACGGCGTTGTAGAAGGCCTTCGACTTTTCGATGTCGTTTGACCCGATCATCACATGGTTGAGCATTGGGGGAAATCTCCTCTCTTGTGCGCCGGCTCTCGTAGCCGAGCGTTCACACGGCGTGGTATAGCCAGATGGGCATGATCGAAACCCTCTTTTTGCAGGCCGTGGCGATATCGCTCCAGTCCGCCTCGCCTCCGCCTCCAAGCGCTCCCCAGTCTGAGGTTAGCGCGCAAGCTGTGGAGCTTTCCGAGAGCCAGCGCGCCGCGATCCGTTGCTCGGCCGCCTTCGCGCTGGCGAGTGGGCGGCAGACCCAGAATGCCGGCCAAAGCGAATGGCCAGAGCTCGCCGAGCGCGGACGCGAATTCTTCGTGGTGACGCTGGCCGGGATCATGGACGAACGCGGCCTGGATCGCGCCACCTTGGAGCGCGAGGTGCGCATGGAAGCGCAGCGTTTGAGCGAGGCGGGGGAGGTCGAGCAGATCATGCCGGCGTGTTTGCTGATGCTACAAGCGGCGGGGCTTTAGCTTTGTTGCGCCTCGTATGAGTTAGCTTACTTTTCGTCGGGGCGATCACACGCTAAGGGTCCGCGCTCGATATGTGGTCACTCTATCAATTTCCCCTCTGTCCGTTCAGCCGCAAGATTCGCCTGCTTATGGGCGAAAAAAATATCGCGTATCAGCCCGTGCGCGAGGATCCGTGGAACGCGTCCGATCACTTTTATAATCTGAACCCGGCGGGCCGCACGCCGGTTCTGGTGGACGACAAACGATCGGTCGTGATCGCGGACAGCCGGGCGATCGGTGAGTATCTGGAAGAGACGGTGGACCGCCTTCCGATGATCAGCGGAAACGCCACTGCGCGCGCCGAAATCCGTCGCCTCACCGCGCTGTTCGATGAGAATTTCTTTCGCGACGTGACCGAGCCGCTTTTGAACGAGCGGATGAAGAAACGCATCATCCTAAAACAGCCGCCCGACAGCACTGTGCTTTCAGAGGCTATGCGCATGGCGCATGGCCATTTGGACTATATGGACTGGTTGATCGACAACCGGCCCTGGCTGGCCGGGTCAACCATGAGCATGGCGGATCTGGCGGCGGCGGCGCAAATCTCGGTTGCGGATTATCTGGGCGGGATCGACTGGACCGATCACGAACAGACGCGCGGGTGGTACGCGGTGTTCAAAAGCCGACCCAGCTTCCAGCCGCTTTTGTCTGAGCGCATGGAAGCTATCCGCCCGCCCGATCACTATGGAAAGATCGACGGATGAAGATTGCCGCGCCGCGCCCTATATGGATCGCGTCGAACAATTGAGAGGAAGCCGCCGTGACCGATGACCCCAAAACCCTGACCGAGGCCGAATGGCGCGAGCGGCTTTCCGCCGAGCAATTTCACATTCTGCGCGAAGCGGGCACCGAGCGGCCTTTCACAGGCGAATACGACAAGTTCTACGAAGAGGGCGAATATATGTGCGGCGCGTGCGGCACACGCCTTTTCATCAGCGCGGCCAAGTACAATTCGGGCTGCGGCTGGCCCGCCTTCACCAAGCCCGCCGATGGCGACACGGTTGAGGAACGGCGCGATCTTTCGCACGGTATGATCCGAACCGAAGTGCTGTGCGGCAATTGCGGCAGCCATCTGGGCCACGTGTTCCCGGACGGCCCGCCTGAACAGGGCGGTTTGCGCTATTGCATCAATTCCGCTGCGCTCAGCTTCGTCCCCGAAAGCGAGGCTTAGTCGCAACACTCGGCGTTCCCGTCGCTTTGTGGGTAACGCCGAGAGCGATGGTGTTCACTCACGGTTACACTTTGCCTATGCAAGGCCCCTCCATGAGCATCGGTAATCAGGCAACACGCGCGTAATGACGAAACGCGGCAGGCAAGTGACGAATAAGGACAAACGCGGCTCTCGCAAAGCGGCGACCGAACGCGCGCGCGAGCCGCGTTCAGCCAAGGCGAAGAAGTCCAACGGTCCCGGTGGCCCATCCTTCCTGTGGAAGTGGACCAAGCGCCTTGTCTTGGCGGGTATTGCTTTGGGCTTCCTCGGGGGATTGCTGCTGCTGTTCGCCGTTGGCTTTGCCGCGCGCGAAATCCCGAGCTTCTATCAGCTCAAGTCCACGCAAAACGCCCAAACCATTCTGGTGCGCGCGCGCGACGGGTCGGAGATCGTGGAACTCGGCCCAAGCTTTGGTGAATGGCTGAGCTATAACGACATTCCCGACACGATGAAGAACGCCATGGTGGCGGTCGAGGATAAGCGGTTTGAAGACCACTACGGCATCGACCCAATCCGGTTGACGGGCGCCATGGTGGAAGGGTTCACCGGCTCCCGATCGCGGATTGGCGGCACGTCGACCATCACCCAGCAGCTCGCGCGTAACATCTTTCTCAACAACAATCGCACGTATGATCGTAAAGCGCGCGAAGCGGTTTTGGCGATGGCGTTGGAATGGAAGTTCTCGAAGGAACAGATCCTCGAGCTCTATCTGAACAAGGTGTACTTCGGCGGCGGCGCCTATGGGATCGACAGCGCAAGCCGCAAGTTCTTCAGCCACCCGGCGAAGGACTTGAGCGTCGCCGAAGCCGCGATCATCGCCGGGCTTGTCAAAGCGCCGAGCCGATACGCGCCCACCGCCGATGTTCAGCGCGCGGTCGACCGCGCACGGGTGGTGCTACGCCTGATGCGCGAACAAGGCTATATCAGCGCCAGTCAGGCGAGCATTGATGTCGACGCTGTGAAGCTCAAAGAGGAGATCGGCCAAAACTCGGTGCGGTACTTCACCGATTGGGCGCTCCCCCAGCTTGATCTGCTGCTTCCCGAAACTTCCGCCCCGATAGAGGTGTGGACGACGCTTGACGTGGGTATGCAGCGCGCTGCGACGACGGCCATCAAAAGCAATGTGCCGGGCGGTTCGCAGGGAGCGCTGGTGAGCCTCGACACCGACGGAGCGGTGCTCGCGCTGGTGGGAGGAACGGATTACGTCGAGACCAATTTCAACCGCGCAACCAAAGCGCTGCGGCAACCCGGATCATCCTGGAAATTGTTTGTCTATCTTGCTGCGCTGGAAGCGGGCTACAATCCGGAAAGCCGGGTCAAAGATGTGCCGGTGCGCTTTGACGGGTGGAGCCCGAGCAACGCCAACGGCAAGAATATCGGCGACACCAATTTGCGCACCGCCTTTGCCTTTTCGATCAACACCGTGGCCGCTCAACTGGGCAACGAGGTTGGTTTCGGCACCGTCGCTTCAATGGCGCGGCGGTTCGGCGTGACTTCCACGGTTTCGACTTTCCCGTCGATGGTGTTGGGGTCTTCCGAAGTTCGCCTGATCGAGATGACCCGCGCCTTTGCCAGCGTCGCGGCCAAAGGCCGGTTTGTCGAACCCTACGGCATAACCAAGGTCGTCACGGCCGATGGCGAAATGCTTTACGAACACAATTCGGTGCCGGATCGCGCGCTGGTGCCGGAATATGTGGCCGCGGGAATAACCGATCTGCTGCAGACCGCGGTACAAAGCGGGACGGGCCGAGCCGCCCGGATCGAGGGCCGCCATGTTGCCGGCAAAACAGGTACGACCAGCTCCAATAAGGATGGGTACTTCGTCGGGTTTTCTTCCGGGATCACCACGGGCGTGTGGATGGGGCGTGACGACGCGCGGCGCGTGCCGGGGCTACAGGGCGGGCGCGCTCCGGCGCAGGCTTTTGGCGCGTATATGCGGTACGCGGTGAAGGATCGCGCCGACATTCCTTTCGATATCGAACTTAATCTGCCTGAATGGATGGTCGAACCCGACGAGGAGTATCTCTTCGGCGATCCCAACGACTATTACTATATCGATGAGCAGGGCAATCTGGTTGAGCCGGGAAGCGGCGAGAGCCTCGACCCGCTCGATCCCGACAATCTGCTGCCATCGGTTGAGGAGGACTATGCCGACGCGCCCAGGGCGGTGGACGAGGACTTCCTTGAGCGGGCTACCGGACAGGATCTTCCGCCATCACCTCCGCCAACTCCAAGAGAGGATCGCGAGCCGCCATCCGTAGATGAGGCGTTCGAGGATCTCGTCATCGACTAGACGAAACCAAGGGCTGATATACGAAAAGGGCGCCGGAGCGAGATGCATCCGGCGCCCTTCTTGAATGGCAATTGGGTTTCGCGCGTTTAGTCTTCGCGTAGGCGGACTGCGATGAAGCGCGGCGGGATGCCGCGGCTCTGGATGCGCAGCAACAAAGCCTCGCGACCCTCAACGTCCGCCGCTTCGATTTGCGCGCGCAGGTCCTCGATCGAAGCGACCGCCTGATAGTTGGCGGACAGAATGATGAAGCCGCGACGCAGTCCTTTGCGGCCCGCATCGGAATTGGGATCAACGGCTGCGATCACCAAGCCGGTCGTTTCTTCGTCCACGCCAAGGCGGCGAGCGATAGCCGGGGTCAGTTCAATGACTTGCAAGCCAAGCTTGTCAGCGATCAGATCGTCCATCTGACCTGGATCGACCGGTTCGTCGGAATCGGGGTCAAACGTTTCGTTCTGTTCGCGCAGCGCCTGCTCGTCACGTTTGCCGAGTGTAGCGGTAAGCTCGAGCGTTTGTCCGTTGCGCAGCACTTCGACCGGGATGGTTTCGCCGGGCTGAAGGTTGGCGATGAGGAAAATGACCGTCTGCTCGGTTGTGACATCCTGACCGTTGATCGCGGTGATGATGTCGCCGGGTTCGAGCCCCGCCGCTTCCGCCGCGCTGTCTTCCTGAACGGTTTGGACAATCTCGCCGCGATTTTCAGGAAGGCCAAGCGAGCCAGCTATGTCTTCCGTAATCGGCGCGAGGCTCACGCCAAGGAAGCCGCGTTCAATTTCCTGACCTTCTTTAAGCTGGTCGACGATCGGCGCGGCGATTTCAGCCGGGATGGCGAAGCCGATGCCCACACTGCCACCGGATGGTGAGAAAATGGCGTTGTTGATGCCGATCACATTGCCGCGCATGTCGAACAGCGGGCCGCCCGAATTGCCTCGGTTGATGCTGGCGTCTGTCTGGATGAAGCGATCATACGCGCCGCCTTGGCCGGTGTTGCGATAGACCGCTGAAATGATCCCGCTCGTCACCGTGCCTTTAAGGCCGAACGGATTGCCGATGGCGACCACCCAGTCGCCCGGGCGCGCTTGGCTCGAATCGCCAAACTTGACGAAAGGGAGAGCTTCGTCGGATTGGATCTTGAGCACGGCGAGATCGGACGAGGCATCCGCCCCGACCAGTTCGGCTTCGTACTCCGTCCCGTCGGGCATGGTCACAGTGATTTCTTCCACTGTTGCACGCTGATTGGGAGACACGACGTGGTTGTTGGTGACCACGAAACCATCAGCCGAGATGATAAATCCGGACCCAAGCGATTGCGCTTCGCGCGTTTCGGGTTGCGAACGGCCCCCGCGGCGTCGGTTGAAGAGTTCCGCAAACGGCGTGCCGGCAAACGGATTGCGGGTCACTTCGATGCGCTGGCGCGTGGCGATATTGACCACAGCCGGCTGCAATTGCTCGGTAAGGTCAGCGAAACTCGCCGGAGCGCCCGCGCGCGGGACAATCTGCGCCATTGCTTCGGTTTCGTTTTGCGCCACTTGCGCGCCGAGCGGTTGGCCGCTCATCAGCGACACCGCCGCACCGCCTACCAAAAGCGCGCTTGTCAGTCCGTACACATACCGCACGTTGTTCACGTCCTTTAATTCCTTTTCACTTGCGCCCGTTTTGAAGCGAGCTGGGCGCAGCTATCGGCGCCTCTAAACAGGTTTTTCTCGCCTTACCATGCACCTCGGGGCGCTGAACGGTGATTGAACATGTCCGCCACTGGCCGGGTCAGATCAGCGGTTCGTCGGAGTGTGCCGACAACCATTGCGCTGAGCGGTCGATCAGGGCTGACCCTGGAATTGGCGGAAATATTCGTTGTCGTTGTCAAGCACCAGCGAGCTTTCGCCTTGGCCTTGGATGAAGGTCTGGCGATAGCTTTCCATGGCCCGATAGAAGTCATAGAAATTGGCGTCCTTGCCAAAGGCGTCGGCGTAGGTCTTGGCGGCCTCGGCCTGGGCTTCGGCGCGGATGATCTGAGCGTTCTTTCGGCCTTGCGCGCGGATGGTTTCCGCCTCTTCTTGGCGATCCGATTGCATCCGGGTGAAGGCTGCCTGAAGCGGCGTGCCTTCGGGAAGGTCAGCCGCCTTGATGCGCACGTCGAGGATCTGCACCCCATATTCGCGCGCCTGGCGATCCAGCGTGTCGCGAATGTTCTCCATCGCGTTGCCACGCTCGGCGGTCAGCAGACTGGCGAAAGTCCGGCGACCCAGCTCCTGCCGCAGAACCGAGGTCAGGATCGGGGAGAGCTGCGAGCGCAGGCGGTTTTCATCGCCGGCGCGCTCAATCATCGTCACGGGCTGAATGATGCGGAAGCGCGCGTAGGCGTTCACTTGCAGGCGCTGCTGGTCGCTAGTGAGCACCTGCTGGTTGTCCATATCCAGATCGAGCACGCGGCGTTCGACCATCTGCACGCGATCATACAGAGGGATTCGGAACCAGAAGCCCGCGCCCGTCTGTCCGTAGGGCAATTCGGGTTTGTACATGTTGACGATCGTCGCCGGGCGACCGGCGCTGATGATCACGGCCTGCTTGGTTTCGGGCACCACGAACAGGCTGGAGACCAGAGCGAGCGCCAAAACACCCACAGCGATCAGAGGGAAGCGGAAACGAGTCCAGACTTGTTCCATCTTACTGACCTCCCTGCTGGGCGGGAGCGGGCGTCGGAGGCGTCGCTCGGCTGCGGCGCTGCACTTCGGGAAGCGGCAGATACGGCGTTACGCCATCGGCTTCGATGACGGTCTTGTCGGTGTTGGCGAGAACCGCTTCCATTGTCTCATAATAGAGACGTCGACGCGTCACTTCGGGCGCAAGGCGGTATTGCTCGTAAATCTCGTTGAACTCGGCGGCTTCACCTTCGGCCTTGGCGAGAAGCTGCTGCGCAAAGCGGCGCGCCTGGTTCAATTCGCGCTCGGCGTCCTGCTGCGCGGCCAACACATCGTTGAACGCTTCGATAACTTGCTCAGGCGGGTCGGCCTTGTCGATTTCGACACCCTCTACATTGATGCCTGAGCCATAAGTGTCGAGGATCAATTGCATGCGGGTGAGAACGTTCTGTTCGATATCCGCGCGACCTTCACCCGAAATAACCGTGTCGAGCGTCTTCTCGGCGACCGAGGACCGCATCGCGGTTTCCGCCGCTTCGAGGACGGCTTCCTCAGGATTGTCGAGCTGGAATTGGAACAGCGTCAGGTCCTTAATGTTCCAACGCACGATATAGCTCAGATCGACGAGGTTCTGGTCGCCGGTCAGAATGATCTTCTTCGGGATCTCTTCCGAACGCGTCCGGCTTACATCGGTCGCGGTGACCTGCTGGATCGGATAGGGCAGCGACCAGTTGGTCCCCGAATTGAACGTCTCGGCGTATTTGCCGCCGAACCATGTGACGACCGCCTGTTCGCGCGCTTGGACGAAGTGCACGCTGGTGAGGATCACCCACGCGCCAGCGACCACCGTCAGAATGATCGGCACCCAACTTTTGCCACCGGGGCGCTCGGGCAGACGGAAGTTCGGGCCACCAGGGCCTCCACCGCGACGAGGGCCTTCGGGGCCACGGTTCTTGAAGATATCTTCAATGTTGGAAGGACGTTTCCCGCCGGTGTTGCCTCCACCGGGCAGCCATGGGTTGCGCGGGCCGTCGCTTTTGTCCGGCTTGTCACCCGAAGGCGCGTCGTCCTCGCTCGAGCTGCCGCCCCAAGGATTTTTCTTTCCAGCCATGGCCAGCCCCCCAAAGGCGCCGCCGAGCCGTGTCTTCAATACGTCCAACATCTGCATGGTTTCCTTATAGGAACGCAAAACTGGGAAAAACAGGGGGAGCGCGCGAATTTTGCTGGCGAGGGCATGTCCAATTGGTGTTAGGGACACAGCCGCCATGGCGATCAGGGATAAATCAGATAGAGAAAGGCTTGGGCTATGGACAACGCCGAAGCGCTGATCCGCGATAGTTTGCCTCCCGAATTCGGCCAGAGAGTGCGCTCGGCCAAGCTCAAAGATGGACGCGCAATCGTAGTGGCTGAAGCGGGCGACTTGGCGCCCAGCGCGCGGATCGAACTCGAAGCGGCGATGAAGCTCGCCGTCACCCGGATTGAAGGGGTTTCAGAGGTTCATATCGCGCTGACCGCCGATCGCCGCCGCCGCCGGATCATCGCTGTCGGATCGGGCAAGGGGGGCGTTGGAAAATCCACCCTGACGACGAACCTCGCCGTTGCTCTTGCCCAGATGGGGCACAAAGTCGGGGTGATCGATGGCGATATCTACGGCCCCTCGCAGCCCAAACTGCTCGCCACCGAAGACAAACGGCCGGAATCCCAAGACGACCGGCTTGTCGCTCTCGACAGCCCGTTCGATGTGAAGGTCTTATCGATGGGCCACTTGGTTGCGCCCGGAAAGGCGCTGGCGTGGCGCGGGCCGATGGCGGGCAAGGCCTTGGGCCAGCTGGTGGACGCCGATTGGGGCGAAACCGATGTGCTGCTCATTGATCTGCCGCCGGGCACGGGCGATGTGCAAATCTCCATGATGGCGGATAACAAGCCCGACGGGGCCATTCTTGTGTCGACCCCGCAGGATCTCGCTTTACTCGATGCGGCGCGCGCCGGGCAGCTGTTTGAGCAGGGCGAGGTGTCGATCATCGGCCTGATCGAGAATATGTCGGGTTATGAATGCCCCAAATGCGGGCATGTTAGCGATCCGTTCGGGCAGGGCGGCGTCGAACGGTTTGCTGCCGCGCTTGAAATCCCGTTTCTGGGGCGCGTCCCATTGACCATTGAGACCCGGCTGGCGGGCGACAAGGGCTCGCCGCCCGCCGCGGATGAAGGCGCTTTGGGCGATCCCTTCCGCGCCATCGCCGAGAAACTGGCGCGCTGGCTCGAAACCGGAGCGGTCTAAACCATGGACGTGTCGCGGCGGGGCCTTGCGGTGGGAGCGGCCATCGGCGGCGGCTTGATCGCCGCGTGGTGGTGGTGGACGCCGCGCGACCTGCCCAATCCGCTGACGCCGAGCGAGGGTGAAGTGGCGTTCGACGCGTGGATCAAAATCGGCACGGATGGCGTGGTAAGCGTGGCGGTGCCTCAATTGGAAATGGGGCAGGGCATCACGACGCTTTTGCCGCAGATCATCGCCCAAGAATTGGGAGCAGACTGGAGGCAGATCGCGGTCGAACCGGCGCCGATCTCGGGCGCTTATGGCAACGCGCCGCTGGTCAGACGCTGGCTGGAGATGTGGGATCCGCTGTCGGCGGGTCTCTCCGAAGATTTCGATGATGATCTCGCGCGGCGGCTGGCGGAAACCGGGCGCTTCAACGCGACCGCCGATGGCACCTCTTTGACCGCCTACGAAGCGCCGTGCCGCAACGCCGCCGCAAGCGTGCGCGCGATGCTTGCGATGGAAGCCGCCGAGCGCTGGGGCGCCACGTGGGAGGAGTGCCGCGTTTCGGGCGGCTTTGTCACCCTCGCCAATGAGCGAGCCAGCTTTGGCGAGTTGGCGGAGGGCGCGGCGCGCCGCGCGCCGCCGGATTTTCCACCGCTGCGCCCCGAAGCGCCTCGTCAGCCTGTCTTCTCCGGCCCGGCATCAAGCGCCAATGGCGAGGTGGCAGACGAAGAGTTTGCGCGGATCGATTTGCCATCCAAAGTGGATGGCAGTTACCAGTTTGCCTCCGATGTGCGGCTGCCCGGCATGGTCTACGCCGCCATCCGCCACGGACCCAACGACGCTTCCGAATTAGCCGGCTACGACATTGACGGCGCAAAGGGGATTAAGGGGTTACGCGGCGTTGTTGAATCGCGTCGCTGGTTGGCTGTCGCCGCGACGACATGGTGGGGCGCGAACCAAGCGCTCAACGCGATGAAACCGCAATTCGAGACCAGCTATCCGGTGGACTCTGCGGAAATCGATGAGCGGCTCGACACGTTCTTGAACGAAGGCGATTCCTATCGCGTGGCGGAGAGCGGTCTCGGCGCCCAAGGCGCCTCGCGGATCGATTTCGCGCGCCGTTATGAGATCGAGCCGGCCATCGCCGCGCCGCTTGAAACGGCAAGCGCAGCCGCTCGGTTTGAGCATGGGCGGCTCGAGCTCTGGATGGCCGCTCAAGCGCCCGAGCAAGCGCGCCGCGCCGCCGCCAAGGCGCTGGGTCTCGTGCCCGAGGATGTGGTGCTCTACCCGATTCCCGCTGGCGGAAGCTTTGACGCGCGGCTGGAGCACGATCACGCCATCGAAATCGCTCTCATCGCGCGCGAAGTGGGCGCGCCAGTCCAGCTCACCTGGCCGCGCCGCGATGAATGGATTCGCAGCCGCCCGCGCCCGCCGGCCTATCTCTTGCTAGGAGCGCAGCTGGGCGAGGCTCAAACTGGTCCGAAGGGAACGATCGAGGGCTTGAATGTCCGGATCGCCTGTCCGCCCAGCGCTCTGGAGTTCGGCGAGCGACTGCTGCGCGATCGCACGAGCTGGGCCGCGATCCGCGAAAGCACCGGGCGCAAAGACGCGCTGTCCTGCGAGGGTGCGGTGCCGCCTTACCGCGTGCCAAGCGTCGTCGTCGACCACGTGCCAGTTGAAATCGGGCTGCCCACCGGGCGCGTGCGCGGCAACGCGCACAGCTACACCGCGTTTGCCATCGAAAGCTTCATCGATGAACTCGCGGCCAGTTATGATCGTGAACCGCTCTCTTACCGGATCGCCATGCTTGGCGACGATGTCCGCATGGCCGCCTGCCTGCAGCGCGCGGCGCAAATGGCGCAGTGGGATGGCGGGGCGGATCAAAGCGGGCAGGGGCTGGCCTGTCACCGGATCGGCGACGCGCGGAGCGGTGGCCGGATCGCCTGCGTGGCCACCGCGCGGGCTGGTGAAGGCGGCGTACGGGTCACCAAACTTTGCGCCGCGGTCGATATTGGGCGGGTGATCAACCGCGGTATTGCCCAGCAACAGATTGAAGGCGGCCTGATTTTCGGAATGGGTATCGCCCTGGGCGCGGCGCCGCGCTGGCGATCGGGGTTACCGGTCAGCTTCAATTATGAAGATCTCGGATTGCCCACTCTTTCCGATTGCCCCGAGATCGAAGTGGCGTTTATCGCGAGCGACGCGGATCCCGCCGATCCGGGCGAATTGGGCGCCGTGGTGGCCCCTCCCGCTATTGCGAACGCTCTCTTTTCCGCAACGGGGTTGCGCCTCAGGCGCCTGCCCCTACTTTCAGGCGGCCTATGACCGGAACGTCTCCTCTCCATCCGGCAGGTGTTGAACAATCAGGTCGGATACAGACGCCCGCTGACGCGTTGAGCGTGCAATGACTTGGCAAAAACAGCACCTTCCCAACGATCATCCGCCTGTGAAGAGCGGAACCGTTGGCGTGCTTCTTGTAAATCTCGGCACCCCCGACGCGCCCGACCCCGCGTCGGTCAAACGTTACCTCAAGCAGTTTTTGTCCGACCGCCGCGTCATCGAGTTACCGGCGATCGCGTGGCAGCCCATATTGCGGGGGCTTATCCTCAACACGCGCCCGCAAAAGAGCGCCAAGGCCTATTCCAAGATTTGGACCGATCGCGGATCGCCGCTGGCCGATATCACTGCGAGTCAGGCTGAAGCGATTGCGTCCGAACTGGGCGAAGAGATCGTCGTCGAATACGCAATGCGATACGGGTCACCGTCGATTGAGCAGCGTCTCACGGAACTGATGGCTAAGGGATGCGATCGCATTCTCGTCGCACCGCTTTACCCGCAGTACAGCGCGGCGACGACCGCCACGGTCTTTGACGAAGTGGCTCGAGTGCTGGGCGAGATGCGCTGGCAACCGGCGCTTCGGTTCTTGCCCCCCTATCACGACGATCCCGCCTATCTCGACGCGCTGGCGGACGATCTGACGCAGCAGGTGGCGGCGCTGAATTTCCGTCCGGACGTCATGCTGCATTCGTTTCACGGTATGCCGCTGCGCACTTTGGAGCGCGGCGATCCTTACCACTGCCAGTGCCATAAGAGCGCGCGCTTGTTGCGCGAGAGGCTGGTTGAGCGGCCCGAGTTCGAGGGTGTGCGCTTTGAAACGACCTTTCAGTCGCGCTTCGGCCCGGCCAAGTGGCTGGAGCCGGCCACGGACGACACACTGATTGCGGAAGGCGAGAGGGGCACCAAGCGCCTCGTTGTCGCCGCGCCCGGCTTTTCGGCCGACTGCGTCGAAACGCTGGAAGAGCTCGCGCTCGAAGGGCGTGACGAGTTTCTGGAGGCGGGCGGGGAAGATTACGCCGTGCTGAGCTGCCTCAATGTCAGCCAAAGCGGTGTGGCGATGCTGGAAACCATCATCCGGCGTGAGCTTTCCGGCTGGATTTGAGGATTAACCGCATTTACACCCCAGGCTAGTTTACATTAGTGTCAGTTGCATTTGCGAACCGAGATTGGCCTAGGGCTGTCCGGCGCGCCGCTTTGGAGAGAGCAGACAGACAATGGCAACCCTGGCCCCCCAAGCCGATCAGGCAGGCAACGTAGCCCCGCTGAAGAAATCCCCGTTCCCGCATTGGAGCGACGGCGTGCCCGCCGATGACGCTATCGCGCATATTCCGGGCGAGGCGGGCTGGCCGCTCGTTGGCAACACGTTCAAAATGCTCGCCGATCCGCACGCGTTTGCCCGCCAAATGATCGAAAAGTACGGCAAGGTGTACAAGAACCGCGCGTTTGGCGGCATGGGCGTCCAACTGGTTGGAGCGGACGCTAACGAGCTGGTTCTCTTCAACAAGGACAAGCTTTTCTCGTCCGAGCAAGGCTGGGGGCCGGTGCTCGATCAGCTCTTCCCGCGCGGGCTCATGCTGCTCGATTTCGATCATCACCGGGTGGATCGCCGCGCCCTCTCGATCGCGTTCAAGCCGGGGCCGATGCGCCACTATATGGGCGCGCTTAACAGCGGGATTTCTTCCGAAGTCGCCAAATGGGCGGGCGCGATGGAGTTCCAGCCCGCGATCAAGCAGCTCACGCTCGATCTCGCGGCGGACAGCTTCCTAGGCATCCCCTGGGGGCCGGAAGCGGACAAGATCAACACCGCTTTTGTCGATATGGTGCAGGCTTCGGTCGCGCCGATCCGCAAACCTTTGCCTTTCACCAAGATGAAGAAGGGTGTCGATGGCCGCGCCTACATGGTCGATTACCTGACCAAGGAAACGCATCGCCGCCGCGCCGAAGGCGGCGGACAGGACATGTTCAGCCAGTTCGCCACCGCCACACGCGAGGATGGTTCGCTGCTCCCGGTTGACGAAGTGGTGGATCACATGAGCTTCCTGATGATGGCGGCGCACGACACGATCACGTCCTCGGCGACCTCGCTGCTCTATCACCTCGCGGTCCAGCCCGAATGGCAGGAGAAAATGCGCGATGAGATCATGGCGGTCACTGGCGGCCCTGACGGCGATGGCAACGCGCGACCGCTCGACTACGATGATCTGGCCAAGCTTGAACTGACCGAGATGATCTTCAAAGAGGTGCTGCGCCTGATCCCACCGGTGCCCTCAATGCCTCGGCGCGCGCTGCGTGATTTTGAATTCGGCGGCTATCATATTCCGGCGGGCCAAATGGTCGGGATCAACATCCATTGGTCGCACCACTCGGACGAATACTGGGACGATCCCTACGCTTTCGATCCGATGCGTTTTACGCCCGACAAAGTGAAGGCGCGCCACAAATACGCGTGGGTGCCTTTCGGTGGCGGGGCGCATATGTGCCTTGGACTCCACTTTGCCTACATGCAGATCAAGGTGCTCATGGCGCAGCTCTTGCAGCGCTATCGCATTGAACCAACCAGTGGCGGCACGGATTACAAGCCCGATTGGCAGCCCTGGCCGATCCCGCAGCCCAAAGATGGGCTAAAAGTCACCTTCAAACCTCTTTGATGTGTGTTCCCGCATCCGCGGGCACATCCTCGGTGCTGTTCCCTACGCCGAGTCTTCGGCTTCCGGGCACCTGCGGGCGGACGGTCGTCCTTGCGAAATCATAGATTTCGAAATCAGGCGCCATCGAAAGTGAAGCTTAGGTCTCGGTTTGCGAAAGCAAACCGCAAGGCCACGCGGCCGCGCCGCAGCGGGTCCGTAGGGGAAGATTCCCCGAAGGACGTCTAGCGAGGACGATCGCCCGGATGGGCGATCATGAAACAAAGACTTCTCTTTAAAAGTCCCAGGCGATGCCGTCTTTCTCCCAGTCGCCGTAGCGGGTGGGTGACTTTTCGCGCGGTTCGTCTTTCAGCGGGTCCACCGCCTTGGGCTCGGGCGCGGGATCGTTGGTCCAATGTGCAGGCTTCTTGAAGTTTTTCGCCGCTTCGGATTTCTTTTTGGTCATATCAACCAAATGCGCGCGCTAGCGCTTGGTTTCAATGCTCGCTAACGCCGCGGCCATGGCTCAGCCCACTGGCATTCACGCGCGCCGCGCTGCGCTTAAGCTGCTCGATGCGGTTCTTCGCCGTGGGGAAACTCTGGAGCAAGCGGGGCCGGGCGCTCTGCGCGATGTGCGCGACGCCAACGATAAGGCTCTGGCGCGCGCAATTGCGGGCGAAGCGCTGCGCTGGCTGACCGATCTCGACGCTCTGATCGACAGCACGACAAAGAAGCCGCTGCCCGAGGACGCGAAGCCGCGCAGCGTGCTGCGGTTGATGCTGGCGCAGGCGCTGCGGCTGGAGACGCCCCCGCACGCGGTGATCGCCACTGGACTGCCCTTGCTGAGCGGCGGGCCGCGTCGCTTAGCGCATGGGGTCTTCTCGACGCTGATGAAACGCGGAGCGACGCTTCCTGATATTCCTACGCTGCCGGAAGAGGTGATCGCGCGCTGGGGCGCCGAACGCGCCGCAAGCATCGCCCCGGGCCTCGTGGGACCGCCCGAGGTTGACCTCGCGATCAAAGACCCCTCGGACACAGCGAGTTGGCAAGCCAAGCTGGGCGGCACCAGTCTCGCGCCCGGACATGTGCGCGTGCCCCGAGGAACCGCGATCGAAAAACTCGAAGGTTACGCCGAGGGCGCGTGGTGGGTGCAGGATTTAGCCGCGACGATCCCGGCGGCGGTGATCGGCAAGGGCGATGGTCACGCGTTGGATCTTTGCGCCGCACCTGGTGGCAAGACCATGGCGCTGTCAGCGAATGGCTGGAAAGTGACCGCGCTCGATGTCTCAAAGCGCCGTCTCGAAGCGCTCAAGGTCAACCTTAAACGCGCCGGCCTAAAGGCGTCGCCCGTGCGCGCTGACGCGCTCAAATGGGAGCCCAAGCACCACTTTGACGCGATCCTGATCGACGCGCCGTGCTCCGCGACCGGCACTTGCCGCCGCCACCCCGACGTGCTGCACCGTATCCGCCCGCAAGAGATCGCCGAAATGGTCGATATCCAGCGCGCGCTGACGTCAAAGGCCGCCGAATGGCTCAAGCCGGGAGGCACGCTGGTTTACGCGGTGTGCTCGCTGGAGCGCGAAGAAGGCGAAGACCAAGCCGCGTGGATCGATGCCGAGTTGGGTCTCGCCGCGAAGCCTATCGCCCCGAGCGAACTCCCCGCCGAGCTCCAAACCACGTCCCAAGGCTGGGTGCGAACGCATCCCGGACTTCTGCCCGGCCAAGGCGGGCTCGACGGCTTTTTCGTCGCGCGGTGGATGAAGGCTTAGAGCCTCTGTCCAATCCCATGGCCGCGTGCCATCAATCGCTCAGGGGTATTCAGTATGTGGCGCATCATCGGGCCGGCCTTGCTCTTTTCGGGCTCGGCCATTGGCACATCGCACCTGATCCAATCGACCAGAGCGGGTGCGCTTTATGGGCTAGGCCTGTTCGGCGTCATTCTCGTCATCTGTATCCTCAAATACCCCTCGTTCCGGTTTGGCGTCGACTATGGTCATTCGACCCGGCGTTCGATGCTGGTGGGATATCGCGAGCTCGGCGTATGGGCGCCGTTGGTCTTCGCGCTCTTTGCCATTGTCGTTTACCCGATCGTCTACGCTGCGCTGGCCTCGGCCACCGCCGGCATTGCCATCACGGTGTTCGGCCTTTCCGCGCCGGTGCCGGTTCTTGCGCTAGCCGTACTGGCCTTGTGCGCTGTCCCGTTGATGGTGGGAGGCTACGCCTGGCTCGATTTGGTGAACCGGGTCTTGGTGGCCTTCCTTCTGGTTTCAACGCTGATCGTGACCGTCATGGTCTTGCCGAAGGTCGATTGGGGAACGCTCCGCGATGTAAGCTGGGCGGGTGACCCGCGCACAATCCTGTTCGTGGTCGCTCTTGCCGGGTTCATGCCCAACCCGCTTGAGGTTTCCGTGGCTTCTTCGATGTGGGTCGCTGAAGCCGAGCGCGGCGAGACCGAACGCAAAACCACTTTGGGCGAGGCACGACTCGCGTTTCTATCCGGCTATCTGATGACCGCGTTTCTGGCGTTGTGCTTCTGCATCATCGGCGCGGGCGTAATGCACTTGGGCCAAGTCGCTCCCGAGACAAGCGCGCCCGGATTCGCGCGGCAGATCGTCGCTCTCTACAGCGAAACCTTGGGGGAGGGCGCGGCGGCGCTCGCGGCTATAGCCGCGCTTTCCGTGATGGCGACGACCGTCTTGGCCGCTCTGGATATTGGTGGGCGCAACGTCGCCTCGACATGGCAGCAAGTCGCCGACGCGCACACCGAGGCGGTGTTCAAGCGGGTCTACCGGGTGACGATCCCTGCGATGATCGCGCTGACAGCGTCGGTGCTGTACCTGTTCACCAGCAGCTTTACCGCGATGCTCGATCTTGCGACGAGCGCGGTGTTTTTGGGCGCCCCGGTGGTCGCGACGCTCAATCACCTCGTGGTTACGCGCGGATCAATGCCGGACGACGCGCGACCAAGCGCGGCCATTCGTGCGCTCAATCTGTTCGCGATTGCGGTGATGACGGGTCTCGCCGTGGCGTACTTCGCGCTGTAAGCGCCCGCGTCCTTACCAGCGAAGGTCGATAACCGCGCAGTCCTTGCCCAGTTGTTCGAGCGTGAAGCGGATGGATCCATTTTCGGGAGGCTCAAATCGAAGAGAAAAGGGTGTCCCCAGTTCCACATAGCGGTTGAGATGCATCTCTCCGCCCGTCACCTGTACGGCGGGATCGCCGGTGATGAGGCAGAGTGCTTGACGCGTGATTTCACCGAAGTGGGTCGAGTTGACGTGATCGCCCGAGCCGCTGATGACGCGGTTGTGCGGCGGCATGCCGTTTTCGGGCGTGACGAGACACTCGATCCGGCTTGATCCAGCCACAAGCGGCGCGACAAAGGCAAACTCGCCCTGGCCAAGGCCAAGATTCTCTGGTTCCGCGTAGAAAAATTCAACGCGTGGCGGGGCCTGCCTGGCCTCTGTTTTTGAGCCCTCGCGCCATTCTTCGAAATTGCGATTCCGGAACACGACGCCGCGCCCGCTCATGGTGACAATCTCTCGATCCGCCGCGTCAAACAGCGTGATCGCAAAGGCAGGCCCGCGCTCGTTCTCAACCCGGCTGTACACGCCGCGCACCGCGTGCTCCGCTTTCGGATCGCCCAGCGAATAGTCCATCCACGTCAGCGCAGACCATTGGCCGTCTTCCAAGCCGCCTTCAAACTGGAGCGCACAAAAGCTCGCCCAGAATTGCTGGGTCTGGATGACGACCGGATGCTGCGGCGCGAGCGATAGCCACCCCCACGCTTCAGAGTCGGTCGCGCACCGAAAATGCAGCGTTCCATCTCCCTGCCGCTCAAAATCGAACGCGTAGGGCACTCCCAAACCTTGCGGCACGTCTTTTGCTCTTAGGCCTTCGCGTATTTCTGAAAGCTCTTGCGCAGCTTCATGATCTTGGGCGGAATGGTGGCGAGGCAATAGGGGTTTCGCTGGCCTTCGCCGTCCCAGTATTCCTGATGGTAATCCTCGGCCACATACCATGGCTTGGTCTGCTCGCCGCCTTCGAGCCCTTCGACGGTTGTCACAGCCGCACCGCCGTTTTCGGCGTTCCAGCGCGCGATAGCGGCTTCGGCCTCTTGGCCTTGCTCGGCTGAAAGCGGGAAGATGGCGGAGCGATATTGCGTGCCGACATCGTTGCCCTGGCGGTTCAGCTGGGTCGGATCGTGTGTGCCTAGGAACACGTCGTAAATTTCGGCGAGGCTGATCGTCGCGGGATCAAACGTGACCCGAATGCCTTCGGCGTGGCCGGTCCGACCCGAGCAAACCTCCCTATAGGTTGGGTTTGCGGTGGTTCCGCCGATATAGCCGCTCTCCACTTCGCCGACGCCGATCACATCCTTGAACACCGCCTCGGTGCACCAGAAGCATCCGCCCGCAATGATGGCTTGTTCCATGGGGTCTTCTCCTTCGTCTGGCGAGATAGGGTGTCCAGCGACAATCGCCAGAGGGTGCGGCACGCAAGCCTTGTCATATCCACGTCCCTTTGTCAGGACACACCCAGCTTTGATGCTTTCCCGGAGAGAGGTAAACCAAATGAACAAGTCCCTGATACTCGCCCCGCTCGCCGCCTTCGCCGCGAGCGCTCTGGCCGTGTCCCCCGCTTTTGCCGACGGCCATAATGAAGGCGCGGCGCCGAGCCTTGAAGAGGTTCTCGCGAGCGATAAGCGCGGCGATGATGGCGAGCGTGACCAATACCGTCGCCCGGTTGAGACATTGGGCTTTTTCGGGGTCGAGCCGACTATGACGGTGGCCGAGTATGGCCCCGGAGGCGGCTGGTACACCCGCGTGCTGGCGCCGTACATGACGCCCGCGGGCAAATACATCGCGTTCAACCAGGATAGCAGCGGTCGCGAATACCGCACCCGCGCACAGGAGGCTCGCTCCAAAGGTTGGACCGAGCGATTCAAATCGAGTGTCGCGGAAATGGTCGGTGTCGAGGCGGACACCGTGGCCGCGTTTGAAATCGACGAAATGCCCGAAGATGTGGCGGGCACGGTCGATCGCGTTCTGATCTTCCGTTCGATGCACGGGCTTAACAACGGCAACAGCGCCGACACCGTGCTGAAAGCCGCGCGCATGATGCTCAAAGAGGACGGCATGGTTGGCGTTGTCCAGCACATGGCCCCCGAAGGCGCCACTTATGACGATTACGGCGCCCGCCAACGCGGCTACATGCGCAAACAGGATGTGATCGCGATTTTCGAAGCCAACGGATTTGAACTGGCCGCCGAAAGCGACATTAACGTCAATCCCAAAGACCCGGCGAACTGGGAAGGCGGCGTCTGGACGCTGCCGCCGTCGCTCGGCTTTGGCAACCAATCCGAAGAGGAAATGGCCAAGCACCGCGCCATTGGCGAAAGCACGCGCATGACCTTGCTGTTCAAGAAGGCCGTTTGAGCTGCATTCCAAGAGGAGAGACGATCATGAAGCACTCAGTTTTGATTTTAGCTAGCGCTCTGGCTCTGACCGCCTGCGCCGATGGCGCTCCGACCGAAGCCGAGGAAACCACTGCCGAGGCGACCACTGAAAACGCCAAGCTCGCTGAAGTCCTGGCGGCGGATATCCGCGCCGAAGACACAGCGCGCGACGAATACCGTCACCCGGCTGAAACGCTGGCCTTCTTCCAAGTCGAACCGAACCACACGGTTGTCGAATACGCGCCCGGCGGTGGCTGGTACACGCGTATTCTCGCGCCTTACGTGTCCGATGAAGGGCAATATGTCGCTGTGAGTTTCGGACCCGCTGCCGCGGCCTCTCTGGGCGAGGAATTCGTGGAACGTGTGAAAGCGGGTGCGGGGACTTTCTCTGAAGACCAGGCCGAGACGACCGGGATCGCTGCCGAGAAGCTCCCGTTCTACTTCACCGAAGACATCCCGGAAGACATGGCCGGCACGGTCGATCGCGCGCTGATGATGCGTATGATGCACAATCTGAAGAGCTGGGAAGTCGCCGACGCCGAAATCGAAGGTCTCTACACCGCGCTTAAGCCGGGCGGCCTGCTGGGCGTCGTTCAGCACCGCGCCAAGGCCGATGCCCCGGACGACTATGTCGATGGGAGCAGAGGGTATCTCAAGCAGGACGAATTGATCGCCTTCTTCGAGGGCAAGGGCTTTGAACTCGTCGAAACCAGCGAGATCAACGCCAACCCCAACGACACCGCTGATTACGAGTCCGGCGTCTGGACGCTGCCGCCGAGCTTTGCCGAAGGCGACACGGATCGCGAAAAGTACGCCGAAATCGGCGAAAGCGATCGCATGACGTTATTGTTCAAGAAGCCAGCCTAATCGCCGCCGGTCTGTTCAAAAAGCCAGCGTAACGCTAACGGGCGGCACCATGACACAGATCACGGTTGCCGCCCTTCAGCTTTCACTCAGCCGTCCCAGCGAGGACGAGAACATCGCCGCCGTTGCGGCTCTTGTCGAGGAAGCGGCGAGCGAGGGCGCGAAGCTGATCCTGCCGCCGGAGCTGTTTTCCGGCCCCTACTTCTGCCGCGAGGAAGACGAGGCGCTGTTCGCACTGGCTGGTCCGACCGCCGAGCATCCCAGCGTTATCGCCATGCAAGACTTGGCGGCCAAGCTTGGGGTGACGATCCCGACCAGTTTCTTTGAGCGCGACGGACACCACTACTACAACACGCTGGCCATGATCGGACCGGATGGCGCCATCATGGGCACATACCGCAAAAGCCACATTCCCGATGGGCCGGGCTATGAAGAGAAATTCTATTTCCGTCCCGGCAATGACGGTTTCAAGGTGTGGGAGGTGCAAGCGGACGATGGTGCAAGTGTCCGTATCGGGGTCGGCATTTGCTGGGACCAGTGGTACCCCGAATGCGCGCGCGTGATGGCGCTTAAGGGCGCGGAAGTGCTCCTCTACCCCACGGCCATAGGCTCCGAACCCTACGACGCCGATCTCGACACAAGCCGCATGTGGCGACGCGCGATGATCGGCCATGCGGTTTCCAACTGTATGCCCGTGATCGCCAGCAATCGGATCGGTGCGGAAGGCCCGGACGACGCGGCGCAGACCTTTTACGGCCATTCTTTCATTAGCGACGAATGGGGCGATTTGGTCGAGGAGTTTAGGGCTGGGGAGCAAGGCGCCCTCGTCGCCACGCTCGATCTGGAGCGGGCGGCGAAGCATCGGGCCGGGATGGGCTTCTTCCGCGACCGCCGCCCGCAGCTTTACAGCCGCATCGCCGAAGACATTTGATCCACACCTACCTCCTTGCGCTGGGTTCAAACATGCGGGTGACCGGTATCGGTTCGCCGCGCAACGTCCTCGCCGCCGCGCTTGAGGAATTGGAGCGCAAGGGGATTGAACCGCTTGCGGTGGCGCGAACCATCGAAAGCGACCCAATCGGCCCTTCGCTGCGGCGATACGCCAACAGCGCGGTGGTGGTCGAAACGAAGCACGCCCCGCTCGATTGCTTGGCGGTTCTTCAGGAAATCGAACGGCGTTTTGGCCGCTCTCGCACGCAGCGTTTGGGCCAGCGGTGGCGTTCGCGCGCGCTCGATATTGATATCGTGTTGTGGAGTGGCGGGGTTTGGTGCGAACCCGATCTCACCATCCCCCATCTGGAGATGCGCCGCCGCGATTTTGTGCTTGGACCGGTGGCTGCAATCGCTGGCCAATGGCGCGACCCGGTAACCGGCCTCACGCTGGCGCAGCTCAAGATGCGATTGAGATTGCATAAGGGCGCTTGACCCGGCGCGCTGCGCTTTCTATCGGGGCGCTCCAACTCAGCGCACAGCGATGGCTCGCGCTGCCCGATGGGGGTCCTTAGCTCAGTTGGTAGAGCAACTGACTTTTAATCAGTAGGTCGCTGGTTCGAACCCAGCAGGACTCACCATATTTTCAACGACTTAGCCGATACCTGAGTTTTCCAAGGTAACGTATAGGTAGCCCGCTTACTTTCTCCTGGGATAGTCGTGCAAGCGGTATCGCGCCTAAACAGTGCTAGCGGTAGGAAGGCACCATGTCTGAACATCAGCTCGATAAAGGAACCGCTGATTACTTCGCGCCCGGCTTTCCAGATGGTTACGCGGGATTTCGCGGCCTCGAGCGGCTCGGTCGATCCCGGATTGACTTTTATCTTACTGAGATTTCACTGCATTGGACAAAAGAGAACCTAGCCCTTCGAACCAAGCTTTCGAACACTGGAAACTATGGTGGAAGTGTCTGTCTGAATGACTCGCTAAATGGCCTTGCGCGATTGACCGAGGCGCACATTGATCAAATGCTCGATGAGATCGCAAAGGCGGTAAGAACTCGAGGTAAGATCTGGTATCGACTTCATGAGTACGCGGTGAAGCGCTTGGACGAGCATTTCTCAACCGCGGCCGATCAAGCAGTTTCTCAGATGTGGGCTGGCGGGGAGGAAGGTCGCCAGATAGCAGATGGTGCTGTTGATCGAATGACCAATAGAGCCATCGCAACGATTAGTTTGCATGCAGCGGGATGGACAGCGCCCCCACCAGACTCCTTGGAAGATCGCTATCCTATTTGGTCTAAAGTCGGGCTTGCGGTCTTCGCTTTTGCGCTTGGCTTGATGTCCCAGTCACTAATCCAGTTTTTCTAGCGTTGTTTGCTGCAACATAGTCAAGGCAGCCTTTGCGCCGGGTCTAAGGTCATCAACTGGTGGACTGGCGATTGGTGGAATAGTGGCCAGCACAAGTATGGGGAGCGTGCGCAGGCGGCGGCGGAAGGTATCTTTGGTCGCGAGTTTGGTAGTTTGGTCAATCTCGGGACTGTAAGCGCGCGTTTCGAAACACAACGGCGCCGTGGATATTTGTCGTTTACCCATCACGCGGAAGTCGCGTCTCTTTCGCCCGATGAAGCTGATTTACTGCTTGATGAAGCCGAGCGCGAATTCCTTGGCTTCACCTGACTATGCAGATAAGCTCGCCGGAATGGCTTGCGAAGTACAGATGGTCACCGACTGGGAAGCAACTGGAACGATGCTGCAAGGCATCGGAGCCATCATAACTCCAATTGGCGTGGTTTTTGCCGCGTTTATTGCGGCCAATACGTTCGATAACTGGAAGAAGCAGAAGGTAACGGAGCGCAAGATAGAGCATGCCGAGAATACTCTCTCGGCCACATACCGAGTGCGGGACTCTCTCAGGTTCATCCGCAGTCGAGGGCTCTATCAGGACGAATTTCTAAGAGCCGATGTCGAGCTTCAGGAAAAGGCTGTCGCTAAGAAAGATGGCCCTGACGCCGATAATCAACGATTGGCTATGGTCCTTGTTCAACGAATTAGGGAGACTGAAGCAAGTTGGGATGCACTCGCGGAAGTACTTCCATTTGCCAAAGCTTTCTTCAGTTCAGACTTGGAGCAAGCTCTAGAGAGCCTGCATCAACAGCGTTGGCTACTTCGAACTTACATCGATGAGTACGAAGAGACGGAGCACCAAACAGATCGCTGGGTGGAGCTACGGAGAATCATGTTCGCAAATCTAGATGAGGATCTAGATCCGATAAGTGAGGCCGCGCGTAACGCAATAGAGCGGATCGAAGCGGAATGCCTCAGGGTGCTAAGGTCGCGGTAGTACATCCCAGCACTGGGCGGGTCCAATTAGCCCCAATCCGTCATGCGACATGCGCGTAGGTCACCACCCCTTCGCCCATGTGTCCGGCCATACCCTCGCGCACCCTCCCCCACTCGGCTTCGCCAGCCGTTCCGGTAGGATCAGGAAGTACCGCAATCAGCGATAGCTCCACACGGTCCCTAGTCACCGTTGCCCGCATGATGTTGCCAGCCACGGGCTGTGCGCTATCGAAATCCAGAGGCTCTAGCGCTTGCGTCTCGATAATGTGGAGCATGCTGTCAGGATCGGCTCCAGCACGTTCGGAAGCGGCATGGATTGCCTCGCTCTCGCCGCTCAGCAGCTTGCGCGTCTCTAGCGGCGCAAATGCTGGGTATCCCGCTATGGGTTTGTCAGCGATCAGTGTTAGTCGTGGGCAATCGTCAAAAGAGGCAATCAGGACGCGCTCGCCACCCGCACACGATTGCTCGCTTGCCGTAGGCGTTTTCAGCGCCCCTACAACGGTCTCGACAAGCGCGGGATAGGTTGCAGGCTTTGACGCCGCCAGCGCTTGCGCAACACGGTCGCCAACGTCCGACATGCCGCTATGGATGAAGGCAAACGCGAAGCTCTCGCCCGCTAGAAGCTTCACGTCGTGATAGCTAAACTGGCCATCGAAATCATAGCAAGCGGTGTCGCTCCAAAGGTACGCGGCTTCGCTCGTTCTAAGTCCGTTTTGAAGTGTCATGAATTAGCCTTTCAGGGTGGTGCGAGCGTTAGAAATCTGGTTGAGCCACGAGCGGGGGGCGTTGGGGCGGTCAATTGCGCGCCGATGTTGGCCACAGCACTGGCCGCGCCGGCAAAGGCGGCGATCTTTCCGGCCGTCGCCGCCGCAACGATTCCAAGCCCCCCGCCTGTCGCGATGGTGCCTGCGACAAGCGCCGCACCCCCCAAGACTGTCCCGACTGTTCTTAAGGCTCTACTCATAGCCTCCAAGCTCCTAGACACGTCCCGTAGGCGTCATTTGAGACTCGGACCATTTGGCACTCCGGCGCGTCTTGATGCCAGCCAATGAAGGCCCGCAATTGGCCGTAGATCATCAGCGATTCAAAGCCGTCTTCGCCGGGGAAGGCCGCTACGTCGCCCGTGCGCATCTCCGCTGGCGGGATACGGTCAAAATAGCTGTCCATCAGCTCGGGAAGCGTATCAAAGCCCAGCTCTTTCAGGACTCGCTTGGCTGACAGGGCCGACCGAAAACGCGGAACGGTCCTGATATTGTGACCCATCTTGGACGCGTGGTAGCGCATCAGATGGACGCACGTGGCCGCCTTCTTCCAATCGAAAGGCTTGCCGTCGAAGCGGTCTTTCGTTTTCGCGGTGGCCGCAACTCGGCGCTGGATCTCTTTCACGCTAGACCCGCTTTCTCGCGAACCAGCGCCCTAAGATATTCGGAAACGGAACAGCCAGCCGCTTGGGCCTTGGCTTCGAGGGCCTGCACCAAAATAGGAGCGGCTCGGAAGGCTACAATCTCAGTCTGCATGTCACTCCCTTCTGTCATCTCGACGATGGGTTTCTAACCACTCACAATATGGGCGTGAGTGTAGCACAGAGTCAGTTGTTTTGCAAGTGTTCAACAGGCCTTTCCTACAGGCCTCGTTCTGGGTACGTTCTCATCGTGAATAGACGCACCACACCAGCCGCGCAGCGAGACGATGACGCCTTTCCAATTCGAGTTAAGTTGAGGGTACCGCC
This sequence comes from Pseudomonadota bacterium, assembly GCA_039186235.1. Classification (GTDB taxonomy): domain Bacteria; phylum Pseudomonadota; class Alphaproteobacteria; order Sphingomonadales; family Sphingomonadaceae; genus Erythrobacter. The sequence continues at coordinate 31,269 of JBCDAE010000012.1, forward strand.
AGATGGACTAGGACGGCTGGCGAACGACATTCCCGCATGGCTGCACGCAAATCTAGCGCCAGGAGCATTCGCTACACACAGCGCCCGCGCAATCGGCGGGAGCGCGATGGCGGTTTACTTTTTGCGGATTGAGGACGCTCAGTTGTTCCTAAAGAGGTTTCCGGATGCTGAGCTGGCGGTCGCGGCAGCTTTTGGTGCCGCGCGTACCGGCAATTAGTGACCGTGATTGGGGTGGGAAGCGGACATTGCTGCGGTCCAATCCTCTGATATGACAAAGCGATGGATCCAAGATACTTACAACTCGGACCAGGCCAACAGCCCCCTTCGCTCGAAGCGAAGCCTTATCGGCTGATTATTGTTGCTGACGCAGAAGTGCCAGATGAGTGGCGCAAACGAGTGGCCAACTGGATTTGGTCAATAGGAGCGCGCTATGTCATCGCGTGGGGTTGCTCGTGCGAAGAATGGCACGACAGTGTTGATTGGGCCAATCTAGAAGCGTTCGACTTCGGTCAGGTGCCGGATAAGGACCACATCATGACAACATGGCACGCCAATGAGCCACTTTCGGAGGCCTTTTGGTTTGCCGGTTTTTGTGCAGTCCATCCCGATCTCGAGTTGAGCGAAACGATCATCCTCCACATCTCGGATGCCAATCACCGAGAAGAGATGCTGGCGCAGTATTTCGCGAGCCAAGTGGATCAATCAGCTAGATAACTCGGATGTCAGCTATTGGGTCGCTGGCAGTAAGTCGCCTTCTGGGGGTGGGATTCGGACACTCCTACTGGAGCGCAGCAATCAAAGCATCGATGCCCGCATCAATGCCAGAAAAGTAATCGCCTTCTCTGAAGTTGGGCAACATTGCGTCCTCGATTATCTCTGCGCAAAGTTGATCGGTGAGCGTGGTTTCCAATCCATAGCCGACGGCAATCCGGACCTTTCTCTCGTTGGGAGCGATAAGGACGACAACGCCGTCATCAACTTCACGCCTACCTATACCCCAAGCGTTCGCCAATTCAGTAGTATATGGTTTGATCTCGCGACCGCCCAATGACGAGACTGTCGCCACGACCACCTGGTGCTGAGTGCTAGCCTCCAGTTGCTCCAGCTTTCTCGAGATTGTCGCGCTTTGATCTTCACTGAGAATACTGGCTTGGTCTGTAACGCGACCAGCTAGTTCAATCGCTGGAGCGGGTGATAGGTCTTCAGCCGCGTCCTTGGGTGGCGGGGTAATCTGTTGCTCGAGACATCCTGATAGAAAGAAGCCTGCAAGGACAACTAGATACTTTGACAATCCCATCTGATCAGATTGGTGCTCGGAGATCGTATCGTCAATGTTCGATTGTGGGTCGTTACCGGACCAGCCGCTTCTAGATTGTTAGACGCCGAGGCTGTCGGTCCGCTGTCATTACAGCCTCCAGCTACACCCTAGGGCTGTTCTTGGGGTGGGAAGCGGACGTCGGTCGCCAGCTAGCCTAAACCTTAGTAGCAGGGGTGATCGAAGCATCTGTTTGCTTCGTCAGGAAATCAAATATTGCCTTAAGCTCATTTTCGGAATCGCGGGTGCCTAAGCGGTGCATTCCAATCGGTACGATAGCTAGTATGACCAGAATTAGCGTGAAGAAAGGTATAGCGGCCAGCTCGCCACCGCCGTTGTCGGTCATGACGATGACCGCCAACACTGATACCATCAACACCATCATGAGATACCAGAACCCAAAAAAGGCGATTGCCCAAGTAGGTGCTCTATAGCTTAGATAGCCATAACTACCTTTGCCGCTCCCGGTGATAGGCCCTGACAATGTCGGTTTCGCATTGTAATCAAAGAGTGGGCTACCATGGTAGCTGAGCCGAAGTCTTCCCCAATACACGCCGCCAACGATTCCCTCTTTGAATGGCCAGAAGATCGACCCAGCGTGTGGCTCTATGGTCGCCTTGAAGTCTTCTGGACTTAGTGGTGAGCGAAGCTCAAACCGCTGCCCCTTAAAGTAGTCTACCAAAAGCATGCTCACTCTTTCCTAGTTTAACTCAGCTCAAGCAAGTTGAATTAGGTGCGCCAGACGCAAGGGGGTCGCTTCTGGTCTTGGGTCGTTAGCGGAATGGCTGCTCCCAACGAGCCAGTCCTGAGGAGCTGGCATTCGGCATATGACCGAAAACATGAAATCCAACATAGCCACAAGACCGCATCATACGCGCTCGGTCAGACCCCATAAGCATGGCATTGCTCATACAAGCGTTCCGAGTTTGTCTTAAAAACAACTAAGCAAATCTGGAGCTCTCCGTGCGCCGTATCCGTTCCGTTTCACTGTTTTTTTCACCGCTTCTTTTACAACTTCCAGCCGAGGCTGCTGCGGAGAGCTCCCCTTTGCTTTCGAACATTGAAAACCCGAGACTGCCGACTATTCCCGGCGCCCGCACTTCTTCGACGCAAACGGCCGGGCAGACTAGTACCTCGACCCTCCGAGCATTTATGATGGATGCGCAGAAACTGTCTGTACCGATCGACACCACAACGGTAACTGAAGCCGATAACGAACGTATTGATCGGGAAGTCGCTGCCTACAAAGCGTTGGCGGACCGCCTGACCGACGGTCGATATGATGCTACGCCTTTAACACAGCGCGAGCCAATGTTGACCGGGCTAAGAAACCTATATGATGGCGCTGCTGCCTCAGTCGATCAGGAAATCGCCGCTGTTCAGGGCATAATCACGGGGCGTGGCAAGGCCGATGCGGCCTACAACTCACTGATCGCAATGGATGCCTACCTGTATTCGGCCGAGAAACTGTTCCGGTCGGTTCAGAGTTATCCGATAGCACGTTCCAAAGTGTCCAAGGCGATTAGCAATATGGGTGGGTCCCGCGCGGGCGCCCGTGCTTCTGAAGACAGCGCGGAACTTGCAAAGGCAAAGTTAGTGTACATGCCGGCTGCGGTAACGCGAGACAAAGCCACCCAAGCCCTATTTCGTCAGGCTTGGGACACAAGCGGGATCCCGTGGCAGATCATGAGGATCAACATCACCAGCGGTTGGCGCGACAAATTGGAAAATGGTCGCGTAATTGGTCAACGCCGGGATGCCGCAATCGCCGCGCGCGATCCGAATAATCCCAACCGCTGCAATCTTTATGATTTCACGATGTTCCGCGATCGCAGCGGTGCCGTGCGTCGCGATTCTCATAGCACTACTAGGATCGCTTGCGAGAATGTGAAGTAGCAGTCTTGACATCAAACACGGGTTTTGTCCGAAAACTGCCATGTCTATGGCAGTGTCTCGCATGCCATGTTTAAGGCTACCTGCCTGGACCACTGGCAGGCTTTTCTGGGGGGATTGTGAGCATCGAACGGCGACCATGGCTAGAGGCAGGTCTTGCAATCGGCCTTGGGGTTTTGCTGGTCCTGCTAAGCCAACTAGGGTCGGAAGCGCTTTCTCGTGCCGGGCCGTATCAGCCTGATAGGGAGATAGTTCTTATATTGCCGGGGGAAGAGCAGCTCGCACCTGACGATGCGCCGCGTGTCGTGCCTGAGTTTACCAGTGTCCCCGCTTACGTGTATCGTGATCCTGACAAGTCCGGTCCCGGTATTTTTGAAACGACATTCAGTTGGCAGCCTGGTGATCCTGAACCCGCATTGCTGTTGGCTTTTTTTCGGCGGCTGGACGCGATTGAGCTGAATGGTCATCCCGTCGCCTTGCAAAACCTGCGAAATCAGTCGCTATTCGGAGGATGGAGGCCTGTTGCCGTCATGTTCGAAGAAGAGCAATTGGTGCCCGGCAAAAACCAACTGAGGATTACCGACCCTGGCAAATCCAAGAAAGTCCTACCAGCTTTTAAGGTGGTGCCTGCACAGCAAGCGCTGAGCGCTGCTTTTGCAGGAGAGTTTTTTGAACTGCACTTACCCTTAGCGGTCACCGGCATTATGGTTTTTGTCGCGCTGTTTTGCGGGTTTATCAGCTGGCCATCGAATGAAACACTGCAAATTCGATGCTTTATCGTCCTACTGCTCGCATGGAGCCTGCGAAACGCTATGGGCTTTGACCTCATAGGGGATTTGCCTAATCCGTGGCGTGTATTCGCAGCATATTGGGTCGGTTATGTGTTGGCTGTTTCGTTTGCTGCGTACTGCTTCGCGTGGGGAGAGAAAGGTGTCCGATGGGTTTCAGCCGCTAGTGTAATTGGTACTGGCGCGATCGTACTGACCCTGGCGCTTGGCTATGAGAGTGGTGGGGACGCTTTTCAGATTTCTTATCTAGTCGAAAGCTGGCTAATCCCGCTCTTGGTCGTCGCAGGCATCACTGTCGCATTTCTTCATGAGGGAAAGACGGGAACCAATCGGCCCGTACAACTGATGCTGATTGTTGGTTCAGGCACAGCTCTTGCCATGGATGCCTTGGACGAGCGCTTCGACATCTCGCTTGGATTGTTGGATCCGCAACCGATGATTTATTATGCCACTCCTCGCCATGGATTGCTGCTGGCTTTGGGGGTGCTCGGTGCGATGATTTTCCACCAGGTCCGCGCACGCCGCCTCTCAGAGGACCTTAACGGCGAACTCAATCGTCAGCTTGACGTGCGTCAGGAAGAGTTGGCTGAGGTGCATGCGCGTGAGAAAGTGTGGGTTCGTGAACAAGCCTTAAGCAATGAGCGAAAGCGGATCATGCGCGATATGCATGATGGGTTGGGCAGCCAAATCATGGGAATGCTGCTTGCGGCACGGCGCGGCAAGGCTGATCCGGATAAAGTCGCGGAGGGTCTCCAGCAGGTCGTTGATGAGCTACGCTTGATGATCGACTCAATGGATTCCATCGGTGGGTCACTTGATACCGCACTCGCCGGTTTCCGAGGCAGGCTACAACCGCGTATTGAAGATGCGGGTTTTGCTTTTGAGTGGGAAAACAAGCTGGGCGAGAGCGTGCCTGAATTCGCCCCCCGCAAGACGCTGCAATTGTTCCGCATCATGCAAGAGGCCGTTACCAACGCGCTGAGACATTCGGGTGGATCGCGTGTAGCCATTACCTTAGAATACGAAGGCGAGGCGGGCCAATGGCTGAGTGTGACCGTCCGCGATGATGGGATTGGAGTCTTAGGGCCGCGCCTTGGTGGCCATGGTTTGGAAAACATGCGCGCACGCGCTGCGAAGGAGGGGGGCTCGGTCAACTTCGGTGACCCCACAGATGGCAATGGCGGCGTTGTGGTCATACGCTTCCCGCATGGTGAGATGCCATGAATTGGGCGTTGGCGGGCAAGCCTAGGCTCCGCTAAACAACGGGCGGTTGAAAGATGAACTTCAAATGACCGATCCGGGACGAAACTGGAACCATCGCATTGCGATTATCGAAGACGATTCGACCGTGCGTGAGCACTTTATCGAGATCATCAGCGATCAGGATGGATTGGACCTTGCGGGCATCGCGCCCAGCCTTGCCAAAGCTCGTGATCTGCTAGGCCAGCGGCAAAAGCCCGATCTGATCCTGCTGGACATTGGGTTGCCCGATGGAAGCGGCCTCGATTTCATTTCCGAGATCCGCGAGCGTTGCGATGCTAAGGTCTTAATCGTCACCAGCTTTGGCGACCGGGAAACGGTGGTTAGCGCAATCCAGTGCGGCGCGGATGGCTACCTACTTAAAGACAGTTCGGTGCGCCAGATACTCGACGGAATTGAAGCTACTCTGGAAGGCGGTGCGCCTGTGAGCGCCGCAGCAGCTGTCTACCTGCTGGACCGTCTTCGCCATCCGCCGAAGATCGAGGTTGAGCAGATAGCCAATGAAGACGCAGGTTTAACGCCTCGCGAGGTGGAGCTGCTTCAATTGTTTGCCAAAGGGGAAAGCTACAAGGAAGCTGCACGCATCCTCGGGATCTCACCACTGACAGTCGGCAATCACGTAAAGTCGATCTACCGCAAGCTGGCCGTTCATTCGCGTGGGGAAGCGGTTTACGAAGCGATGAAGACGGGTCAACTCAAAATCTGAATTCTCAATCCTGAACGGCCACCTGCCACAGATATGGTGCCGTGCGCATGGCATAACCGCGCATCCCCTACCTCCTTAAACCCCATCCGAATGACAGGGAGTTTCGGGTGATGGCGGTTTCACGAGTTTCAAAAAGTGCGCTTCTGCGCGCGACGGCGCTTGCCGGAATTGTCGGACTGGGTGGACTCTCCACGTCGTCTGCGCTGGCCGCCACACTCAACTCACTCACCTTCAATAGCGTGCAATCGGTGGGACCAGAGTGCGTTATGCAGTTTAGCTATGACATTACTGGCGTAGACAACGACGCAAATTTCGAAGATCGCTTCATACTCGTCGCTGACAATGCTTTGGGTCAACTAGGTGTATCGCCCAGCAACACGTCACAGCGCTTTGTTGCTACTGGCACCAACCTTGTCCAATCGGATACCGCCGGTCTGAACCAAGTAGTCGCAAGTAACCAGGGACTAGCTCTTCAACTTTTCGATACTGACCAAACCTTCACCAACACAACAACCGGCCCGCTCGGTTTTTTCATCGTACCAAACGCAGATTTAAGGGCAGCGGGCGGCGCGTGTGGCCTTTTCGCAGCGAACAACGCCCCGACTGCAGATGCGGGTCCGGACGCGTCGACCAATCGAGGTACGTCAGTCACTCTAGATGGTACCGGGTCGTTCGATCCTGACAACGATCCAATCACATACAATTGGCAGGTCATAAACGCGCCTTCCAACTTTTGGGTATTGCCGAACCCTAACTCTCCAACGACTGCTTTTCTTGTTGCTCCGGGGGGGGCACCCGGAGTTTACACGCTCGAACTCACTGTTGACGACGGATTTGGCGGGATCGACACAGATACCGTAAACATAACAGTCGGCAACCAGGCTCCTACCGCGCAGGCCGGCCCAAACCAGAATGTGACTGGAGGGACTACTGTGTCCTTGTCGGGGACGGCGAGCGATCCGAACGGTGATCCTCTTTCCTTCCAGTGGACGCAATTGAACGGGCCGCCGGTCACAATCGACAACTCGAACAGCGCCAACTCCAGTTTCATTGCGCCGGCCCCGGCAGCGAATGCGCAAACCCTTGAGCTTCAATTCGTGGCGGATGACGGCGACGCGACAGGTTCTGACACTCTGATTATAAACGTAGCCGCGAATCTGGCCCCTACGGCTGATATTCAGGGTCCAGTCGCGCCTGTTGCAGGTGGCTCCACAGTCACGCTTGACGGCTCGGGATCCACCGATCCCGAAGGGCAGGCGCTAACGTATCAATGGCAACAGATCAGTGGTCCGGCCGTCACATTTTCTGGTCAAGGCACCGATCAGATCACCTTTACTGCCCCACCATCTCCGGGCACTCCATTGGGTGTCGCGTTCCGGCTCACAGTGACCGACCCTGTTGGCGCGAACAACAACACTGATTTCGGCATTACAATTGCTGTAAACCAAGCGCCAATCGCTCAAGCGCAAACTCCTGCCAATGTCTTAGGTGGTCAGTCCGCCCCACTGGATGGCACTTTGTCGACAGACCCGGATGGAGACCCGCTTACCTATCAGTGGACGCAGCTATCCGGACCACCCGTCACTATTACTAATCCGACAAGCCCACAGGCCAGTTATGTGGCCCCAGCGACAGCAGTAAATGCACAACTCTTGGAATTCCAACTGACGGTAACGGATACGTTTGGGGCGAGCGACAGCACTATTCTGCGCCCCACCGTACGCGCCAACCAGTCTCCTGTCGCTGATATCCAAGGCCCCACAGGACAGGTAGCAGGCGGCGCAAGTGTCATATTGGATGGTTCCGGATCAAGCGACCCCGAGGGCCAGCCGTTGGTTTACCAATGGACTCAGATTTCAGGGCCTACAGTTGCGTTTTCAGGCCAAGGTACTGCCCAGATCAGCTACACGGCTCCGGCCTCGACTGGATCAGCACAGCCGATTGAATTCCAGTTGACGGTTGCCGATCCGCTTGATGCGGCCGACATCGCAGACTTCACTGTGACGGTTGCCGCGAACAACACTCCGGTCGCCAACGCTGGTCCAGCACAGACTGTAACAGCGGGTGGGACGGCACAACTGGATGGTTCGGCCAGCTTGGACCCAGATGGTGATCCAATCACCTATCAGTGGACGCAAGTGAGCGGGCCGACTGTTGCATTCTCCGATTCGACGCTCGTCAACCCGAGCGTTACCATTCCAGCGGCTACGCGGGCTGCGCAGACCATTTCGCTTTCGTTGGTTGTGAACGATGGCTCGGCCAGTTCCGCGCCGGCCCTGGTTGATCTCACGATCCCAGGCAATGCCGCTCCGACTGCAGATGCAGGGCAGGCCACGACGGTTAACGGCGGCACGACTGTGTCTCTGGATGCGACAGGCTCGACTGATCCTGAAGGCGATGCCCTCACATTCGCATGGACGCAGATATCGGGGTCGTCCGTCGGCCTCAGCAACGCCAACTCAGCAACGCCTACCTTCACGGCTCCGACTGCTATGGGTTCCGCCCAGCCAATCGTGTTTGAGGTGCTAGTGAGCGATGGAGTCACGGGAACGCCCGGTCCTTCGCAGACTGCGCAAGTTACCATCACTGTTTCTGCCAATCGGCCTCCGGTCGCTGATGCAAGCAATGATCAGTCGGTACGCGGAGGGGATGCGGTTACCCTTGATGGGTCCGGCTCAACCGATCCCGATGGTGACACGCTAAGCTATACTTGGACGCAAATTTCTGGTCCTGCGGTAACCCTGAGCGACGCGAACGCGGTTTCACCCACATTCACGGCTCCAGTAGCTACCACAAATGATCAAGGGATAGTGTTCAGCCTCTCCGTAAGCGACGGGGCAGATACTGCGAGCGACGAGGTCACTATCACGATCTTGGCCAATCGCCCGCCAGTTGCGGATGCCGGTGCGGATCAAGGTCCCATCGACGCTGGCCAAACGGTGACCTTGGATGGCTCTGCTTCATCGGATCCTGACGGCGATGCGCTTAGTTTTAATTGGGTGCAGACAGGGGGACCTGCGGTCACACTATCCGATCCTAACGCAGCCCAACCTACCTTCGTTGCGCCAAGCTCCAGCTCAACCGTCAGCTTCGATTTGACCGTCAGCGATGGGGTTGCAAGCGCCACTGACAGTGTCTCGATTGAGGTACGTGCGGTCGGAACAATAACAATCGTTCAACGGCTGGCGGGCAGTGACACCCAAGTAAATTTCACATCGAATCTGGCCGCTCTTTCGACAGCTATCACCACGGTGAACGGCGTCGGCCAGATCACCGCGCAGAGTGTCCCAATCGGAGTTTATACGGTAACCGCCGCTGACCTTTCCAGTCAGGGTATTGTGGTAACCGAAGTCACTTGTTCCGACACTGACTCGGTCGGCAACGCCGCCACTCGTACAGCTACCATCGATCTAACCGCTGGCGAGGATGTCACTTGCACTTTCTCAGCGGCGAACAGCCGGGAAGCGGCTCAGGTGGCAATCTACAACTACCTTACCGGCCGCAATGCATTGCTGCTTGCAAATCAACCCGATCTTCAGCGCCGGATCGATCGACTCTCGGACGCTGGCATGAATGGGCAAGGAGGCCTGAACGCTTATGGTATCAGCGTGCCGGGAGCTGAGAGGTTACCGCTCCAGGCGACGGTTACGCCCGGACAAACGCGTGTTTCGTCCAGTCTCGATATGGCACTTGGCTCGACCAAAGATCGCTTGTTCGACATCTGGACCGAAGCGTACTTCAGCGATGCAACCATAGGTTCCCAAGACGCCTCATTTAGCGTTGTCCATATCGGCGCGGACGTAAAGATCTCGGACAGTCTGCTACTTGGTGCAATCTTGCAGCTAGACGACTTCGAGGACAAAGGTTCACTCGAGGTTGGAGAAGGTCAAGGCGACGGCTATTTGGTCGGGCCATACATTACTGCGCGGCTTGCACCACAGCTCTTCGTGGAAGCGCGTGCAGCATGGGGTTCTTCCGACAACCTTATTTCGCCCCTTCCTGGCCAAGTGGATGGCTTTGAGACGTCCAGAAGCCTTTATTCTGGTTCCGTTGTTGGTCAGCTCGACATCGGCAAGCGTACAGTCTTCCGACCGGAATTCACGGTGCGCTATTTGAGCGAGGACCAAAAGGCTTACACGGACAGCTTAGGGATACCCATTCCCTCGCAAACGGTCGACCAAGGCGACATAAGTCTTCGCCCACGTCTCTCGCACATAATCAAGAGCAGCGGTTCGCTACAGTTTCGCCCCTTCGCCGAACTTGAGGGCATCTACACATTCGGCACGGAGCCAGACGCGGCGCTCGCCAATCTCTTGGCCGGCACTTTCGCGGATACCTTTGGCCGATTCAGAGGTCGCGTGCAGGCAGGCTTAGACCTCATGGGCAAAGGGACATTCCGCGCCAGTGTCTCCGGTTTTTACGATGGAATTGGCGCTAGTAGTTTTTCGAATGAAGGCGTCCAGCTCGGCGTGTCCTTCGGGTTTTGACAAGCGAGATGGGTGCGGCCTGGACCCGGGCCGTTGCTCTCCAGGCGGGGCACCCCAAGCGCCCCGCCTGGAACCTTCCAAGCCAGACGAACAGCCATAACTCGCGAACGTTCACTTAAGCCTTAGCCAACTAAAGAACCAATGGAGTATCTCAATGAAGCTTTATTCGATACCGACCCTCGCATTAGCTCTAGTGTTTACCGCATGCAGTGCGGGGTCGGTCGAAGATGAAGCCTCACCTCCAAGCACACTTGATATCAATTCCGCGAAGCGGACTTGTCGCAATACAGCCGAGATGGCCATGCTTGGAAGCGGCGTACCTGAAGAAGCGATTCAAAGGATCTGTGACTGTTCAATTGATAAGCTTGTCGAAACCGGCGACTTTACAAAGTCAGGGGCAATCCCCGACGAGAAGATGAATGCAGCCATGGAAGGATGTCTCGACAATCTCGAAGCGGATTTAGTCAAGCCAGAGGTGGATATTTGATCTGAAAGGAATGCGTCCGCCGGCACGCCAAAGCGTGGTGGTTCGTTTATTGCACGGATTTAGCCAAAAACGGTCTCCCTACTCCATCGCTTAGGGCCTGAGACTTACTGTTTTTCGTGATATCCATCTCCCCAGTGATGCCACTTTGGGGTGCAAGGGTGACGGCCTGAATGAACCGCGACAAAGAACTGTGGGCCATGGCGCTGTGGGTCGAGAAGCACCACGGCGCTAACGGCTGGTTCTACATTGCTCAGAAGCAAGATCACTTTCTGGCACAGGGAAATGACGGCGGAGCGGCTCTCTGGAAGGAAGTGGGCGAGAGGTTTAAGCAGATCGTGGCCGATACAGGCGATGAGATCCGCCTAAACTGATGCCGGATTGGACGCCCTTGCGTGAGCTTGGTAGCTTTCACCAATCATGAGCGTTCTCAAGACATCGTTTGCCAAGATCTTGGGCTTTGTGGCCGTTTTCCTCTTTTGGGCAGCGTTGTCCTTGTCTGTCATGCAGCTCCTTGCTGCTCTCGCCTGAGCTGAACCAATTCCGCCTGCAAGGACGTCACAGTTAGGAGAATGTCATCCTGATGGAGGTCCTCCCTACCAAGTACAAAGAGCTACTCTCCGTACTCAGGTATGAAGACAAGCCTAGCGGCTGGTGAAAGGGGACTAACGCAATGAAAACCAAGCCTGCGGTCGTCGCCTTTAGCGCCCTTGGCTTTGCCATCAGCCCGCCATCAGCTCTAGGGCAGGTTCCGATTGTATCAAATGGCGAGACCTTCAGCTGCACGCCAGAAGCGGTTTGGGATGGGGATGGTCCTATTTGGTGCGCCGAAGGCCCACGCATACGCCTTGCGGGAATAGCGGCACGCGAAATGGATGGCTCGTGCAGTCCAGGCCATCCTTGCCCAGCCGCATCAGGACAGCAGGCCCGTGACCAGCTTGTGGCATATCTAGGTGGTCCGAGAGGAGAGCTCTCCCATGGCCACATCAAGGTGTCAGCGCCAACCATGACCTGCGTCAGCGATGGCTCAGCTGGAGGCAGTCGCACTGCCGCATGGTGCTTCACTTCAGCTCGTGTAGATCTCAATTGTGCCATGGTTGGCTCTGGCACGGCGCTGATTTGGGATCGATATTGGGGCGACCACAGCTGCTAGTCGATGCGCGTTATCCGAAGTTGATCTTAACCCTCCTCGCGCGCGCGGGCGCGCGAAAAAACTGGGTTAACGATTAAGAGCGCTTTCCGCACCGGTCCTATGGAGTAAACGACGAAGAGTTTTGCGTACCCCCGCCCATCGAAACCTAACTTCCGTATCGAGATGCAGATTGCCGACGGTACGGCGACAACGGACCCTAGAGTTACTCACGCCCCCTAGTTCGGGCCGCTCTTGCTATGACCTTCCCACATTGCGCGCATGTAATCCGCGATTAGCTCACAGGTGCCTCGGTTGACGTTCCACGCTACCTGCCGCGTTTTGTCGTAGATCCCACCTTCCCTTAAGCACTCAAGCTCAATCTCATCGCGCACGATCTCTCTGATTTGTTCTTCCGTCATTCGTCATCCTCGATTGGCCAGCCGTCTGGCCCTATTCTTGGTTTGGGTTTTCGTGTGCCGCCGCGATCTTTAAGGGTCTTGCGACCGTGGCAACTGGCGCACAAAAGCTGGTAATTCTCGCGGTCATGCGTTCCGCCCTTAGCCAGGGGTATGATGTGATCCGCATGGGTACCGATCGTGGTCCGACCCTTCTCCAAACAGTGCTCGCAAAGCACTACGGTTTGCATCAAGTGCTTGCGCATTCGATCATGCTCTTTGCCGTAACCGCGTTGTTGGCGAGTCTTCCCGCCATGGTCCCAGGTCTTACGTTTTGTCATTTTGCGTACCCCGAAGTCTGAACTGTGAATGCGCGAATTTCACTTCCGCCTCGGTCCTGAATCCGATCGCTGAAGAGTTTGCATCACCCCCGTCTCGAAAACCTCCAGTTACCAATGACGGCGAACACCGCCGCCGGTCCTCTGGTCCAAACCGATCAAGCTCTAGCGCCCCCCACTCAGAACCTTTTTTAGGCCGTTTATGAGGAGAAAGCTGGCCGCCGGTCCTGCTTGGCGCTCCGGAGAGAGTTTTGCCCACCCCCTCCAACCGTCCGGCAGTATGGCGTGCTTTGCGGTCCAGCCGTGGTCGTGTTCGACCAGCGTCACACCGTCACACCCTATAAGGGTGTGTGACGTTTGTGACGGCAGCATGGCCCTGTCACACTGCGTCACATGTGACGGTTTGTGACGTTTGTGACGGTGCTCCTCAGTCATCGGCCCTGACCTTCCAAAAGTGATTGTTGAAGCCTCGCACGAGGTCGCGCTCAATGAGCCGTTCTTTGGCCCGCATAAATGCGGTTCGTGCCGCGCTATCGCTTGAGCCAGTCGTGAGTTCGTGAGCGGTGCAGGCTGCGCGCCAGTGCTCGATAGAGACCACTTTGACGCCCTTCGGATAGTCGGAGCCCATACCGGTGCGGCCATGCCGGGCCAGCGCATCAGTCAGTGCCGTCATGGCGACCTGAGCTTTACCCTTCAGCCTTGTGCAGCTAGCGGGTACATCAGTCTCAATGAGGGCTGCGCTAGACGCGCCATCGTCAAGTTGAACACCCTCAAGCGTGAAAGCGATCGGTGCGGGCGGCTCGGCATCCTTCATCTTTGTGTTGGTGAGGCGGATCGTCGCTTCGTTCTTTTCCATGCGATACTCGAAGTCGAGCGCGCCCTTGAGCGCCATCGCGCCGCGCGCGCGTTGCTTGTCCGCGTGTCCGCTATGGTGGACGATTGCGATGGTGCAGCCGGGAAACTGCGCTTTCAGGTCATCAACCGCAGCGATGAATTTGCCCATCTCTGCGGTGCTGTTTTCGTCACCAGGTCCAAAGTTGCGAGCGAGCGTATCAATCTCGATGAGAGCGGGCGCGCCATGCTGCTCAGCAAGCTCGTGGACGGCTTCGCTAACGGCTTTTGCGCTTTCGCCATCAAGAAGCTGGGCAGCGCGGGTGGACTTGAAAAGCGGGACGCCTTGCAGCGCAACACCTCGCCTACGGCTCCACGCCTCAAAGCGGCGCGCAAGCCCGTTGTGGCCTTCTCCTGCGATATAGAATACAGGCCCGCTCTTGACGTTGCGGCCATGGAACGCGGTGCCGCTCGCCACGCTAAGGGCTAGATCCACGGCAAGGAATGATTTGCCACAGCCAGGGTCGCCAAAGAACAGACCAAGCGAGTCCGTTTCGATCATGCCATCGATCAGGAATTCGGGCGGGCGATACTTCAGGTCACCAACAGCGACAAACTCGAAGCCCGCACGGCGGCTCTCTTGCTTATTGGTAAGCCAGCCAGGCTCAGTCGCTTGTGATGATAGCGCCTCAAGCTCGTTTGCATCGCCCTTCCAGTCGATAACGTCGCCTGCTTCGGGAAGGCCGGGAAGCTCGACTACACAAGGCGAAGCCACCTCTTTGAGATCGGCGTGCACTTTACGGGCGAAGTCGCGCCCAGGCGTATCGTTATCGGGCAGGATGACCACGCGGGCACCAGAAAAGTGCTGAGCATACTCATCGCTCCAGCCTTTGCTGCCAAACGCAATAGCAGTCGCGGCGAAGCCCCAATTGCAAAGCTTGTCCGCTTTGGCCTCGCCCTCGGTAAGATAGACCGTTTCGCCTGCATCGATTGCCTGCGCGAGTTCGGGCAGCCGATAGGGGACCCGATCAAGCCCTTTGATCCCGGCAACCCAGCGCCCGCCCTCAAATCGTTCGGCGCGAAACTCTTTCGGGCTTTTGCCAGGGCCAGTCCAGTAAGCGGGTTGAAGGCGAACGGTGCGATAGATCAGCTCGCCGTCAGCGTTTGCGTACTCAAAGGTCGCGACCGGCTTGTATCGCCCAATGTCGGCCTTTGGCTTGGGCTCGAATTTCGGCAAGAACCCATCAGCGCGCAGTCGGTCTTTCTCTGCAAGGGGATCGCCGCCATTGAAGACGTGCACGAGGCAACCATCGGGCGCGCCAGACTCCGGCTTAATTGCAACACCCCGGTCGGCCTTGCTGTGACCGATTGCTGGAATAAGGGCTTGCCCGCCCGATACGGTGCCGCCGTAATGGCGAGCGATGGCGCGAAGATCGAGCGCGCTCATAGCTCAATCACCGTCACGTTGACGTCAAGCGAGCTAAGGAAATCGTGCCTTGCCCGGCGATAGGCTGGCAATAGCGAGCGTGCCTTGCGGCCCTTCGGGGCGAACGGTGACCAGCGCGCCTCAAAGGCGCTGCCATCAAGGGCAAACTCAACAGTGAAACGCCTGTCGAGCGGATAGGATTTTGCATAGGCGAGATCCATTAGCGCGCCTCCATCCACTTAACCCAAAGCAGGGCTTCAAGACGGGCGCGCATGGCCTGGTTGGCTTGCAAAATAGGTCGGTTATGCGTAGGAGAAGCGTGTTCGCCGCCAAGCAGAACAACGCCGCTCCCCTCGGGGGCGGCGTTCTGCATTAGGCTACCTCTCGCTCGTTCATCCACGCAAATACCTCCGCTTCGCGGAAGGCGATGCGGCGCTTGGTCAATCGGATAGGGGCTGGAAACTCGCCAGCCGCAACTTGGCGATCAAGGGTGGCTCGGCTGAACGCGACGATCTCGCAAACCCGCTTTGGAGTGAGAAACTTTGTCATTCTGACGCCTTTCGTTTTGGATGGGCGTCATGTTCAATAGGGGCAGTTAATCCCCATCAGTGGTATGAAAAATCGGGGGTCAGCGAAGAAATTGCCAAGCCTCGAGTGGCTCAACTATCTGAAGTCTAATTGCCTCCGCTGCGTAGCCTTCAGCTCGCTCAATTGCGCCCGCTACCCAGACTGTGTCGAAAACGACTTGTTCAAGCTCCTCTACCCCGTCAGGAAAATGCTCACGGAGGGACCAGCGTACTGCTAGCGCCATATGCACCACTGGGCGACGCTTGATCCAGATTTTCTGCCGGATCGAGGAAGTTAAGTCATCGCGACTTGTAGCTGGAGCTTCTTCCCCACGCTCAATCAACTCTTTGTGATCCGAGTTCCATTGGCGTGCTGCCAGCGCCCGAATTGAAAACCCCCGATACTCAGGCCCTCCCCGCTCCTTTGATCCTTTGGCGAGCAGTTGCCGGGTTAGCCAATCACCCGCCACAAGAGCATCGTCTAAGTCTGATGCTAATTTACGTAGTTTCGGTGCGATCCTGTCTAAATCCGGTACCCGTATCTCAAGGTAATGCGGCAAGCCTTCCCGCCGAAGACGTTTTCGTCCCCAAAACCACTGTTGCATCAACTCGCCAGCGGAAGCGGGTCTGTGAGGACGGGCAATACAGGCCAAGATCTGCATCGACGCCAAGAGATCGTTGTTAGTTAAGCGCACCGTTGGGCGAGACTCGGTATTACCCACCGATCTGCACCACGTTGTCGCCGCGCACACCATTTACGGCGCAATCCATCTCAGCCGCCCATAGTTCAAGTGCTTGGCGCTTCTCAGGTGCATAGGAGTGCAACGCGTAGTGCTTTCCTGTCACCCCTTGTGCGGCGTGATTAAGTACTCGGCTCACAACAGGCTCTGATATTCCCAGCCGCACCATATGAGTCGCGACCGATCGGCGCAGGTCGTGGAAACGCCAGTCCTCTATCGCCTCACCGCGCGATCCAAGGAATTGGTCCAGTTTAAACTTCGCCTTGCCAAAACCGTTTACCGGGGTCTCGCCGTTCGTTGTGAACACGTAGTCCGTAAGGTGCGGCAACTGGTCCAGGATACCAGCCGCTAGTGGCGAGAGCGGCACCAACTGCGCACGGCTGGATTTGGTTTTCTCGGCTGGGATGGTCCAAGTCTTGGCGTCTAGATCAATTTCGCTCCAGAGCATGTTTGTGACCTCGCCCTTCCTCTGCCCCGTGAGCATCAAGAGGCGGGTGAGGGGGCCGTAGGGAAAGCCTAAAAGCTCGCTGGCTCGCCACACGCTCGCAATCTCTTCCATGCTCAGAACGCGCTCCCTGACGCGCTCGGGAGATGGCTTTTCAATAGCCTCAGATGGCGAGGCCTCCAACCAATCGCGGGCAAGCGAATAACGGAAAATCGTATTCACCAGAGCGAGGATGCGGTTGGGCAGTATCTTACCGTCGATACCTTCGATCAGGTCGCGTACTTCGGCTCGCTTGATGCTGCGAATCTGGCGGTCTTCCCAGGCCGGATAGACATAGCGTTCTAACTGGCGTTCTTGGGCCCTCCAGCCCTTGTTGCGCACCTTGGCCTTGTTCTCCAGCCAGTGTTGCGCGGCGCTCTTGAATGTGCGGTCTATGGCCTCGCTGGAGCCCGTCGCCTCTATCGCCTCGATCATCGACAGCGCTGCGGTGCGGGCCTTGGCCAAACCCATAGCCGGATAGGTTCCAAGCTTCCGGTTGATAGTCTTCGCCCCGACCCGCTTTCGCAGGGTCCATGTCTTCTTTCCGCCAGCACCCACACGAAGGCGCAACCCAACCACCTTGGCGTCCGGGTGTTCGGCTTGGCCTTTCTCAGGTGGCTTGATGGCCGCGACCTTCGTGTCGGTCAGCATTACTCAGTCTCCATCGTGGCCGAAGGCAATGGTGTTCGCATCCTTGAAAAGCTGCCCAATTATCGCGGGCGCAGCAGTGTAATCCCACCCTCGCACATCCCGAAGCACGCGCAGCTTGCGGGCCAATTCGGCGGGGGTCTTCGCATCATAATCAAAGAACGCCAGCAAAGCTTCGTGCTCGACATCACAATACTTATCAGCCTCTTCATTTGTGAGGCCGTCAGTCGCCGGGTCGTTTTCGGCCAACTCCCATTGCGCGTGAGCATATCGCCAAGCACGATATAGGCGCTCAAATTCCTGTGTCGTGTTTCCGAGTTTGGACTTAGCCTGTAGTTCAACAACAGCCATGATTGATCTCCTAAGGATCAGTTGTGGTTAGAGCCGGGTTGGCGTTGCACCGCCCTCCCGGCTCGCTTGTTACCTATCGCTTGAATAGGTAACGTTTTAGGTAACGCAGAGCGAGGTAACATGCAACCAATGGTAGAAATGACGCGCTAGAAATGGCAGTTTTGCGTGGTTATAGCAGACATGATGGCTCAAGTTGTCTGACTTTTAATCAGTAGGTCGCTGGTTCGAACCCAGCAGGACTCACCATTTTATCAGGTACTTATGCGCCGCCTCCATGTTTCTAGGTAGCCAAGTGTCTTCAGCTAGCAGTGACGTTGAGGCACGCAAGGCACTCCAACATTAGCGCAAAGCTCTGGCGGCCTTCGTGGCCTTATCAGTCCTTGCGCATGAGGTATTCGGCGACCGCCTGATAGGCGGGTAATGACGTCGGATCGATGAACCCGTTCTGCGCCTTGGGATAGGACGCAAGGCGCACCAGAACCATCCCCGCCGTTGGGTCAACATAGATTGTCTGGCCATGCACGCCGCGCGCGGCGTAGGCGCCATGGTCGTTATGGAAAACCCACCATTGGCTGGTGTAACTGCCGCGGCCCAAAGTCGGAAAACCGGTGCCGAACTTTTCGCGATCACCACCCTTGCGAATCGTCGCCACGACTTCGGGACCAAACAGGCGTTCGCCGTTCGCTTCGCCTTCGTCGAGCATCAGCTGCCCCAATCGCCCCAAATCGCGCAAGCCGGCTGTTACACCTCCACCAGCAAACGGCACACCCTTGCCGTCGACCGTCATGTAGGCGTCCTGCTCGGCTCCAATGCGGCTCCACAGGCGTTCCGAAGCGAGTTGCGTCACCGATTTGCCGGAGACGCGCGTAATGATCCAGCCGAGCATATCGGAATTGATCGTCTTGTAGTGGAACTCATCCCCGTGATTGCCATCGGGCTCAACCTGCTGAAGGTACTCCCAATACCCGTTGGGGCCTTCGTAATCCGCTGGCTTGGGTAAAGGACTGGCCGCGCGCGAGTAGATCCAGACATCGGCGTTGGGGTCAGAATAGTTCTCCGAGTATTTGACGCCCGTCGTCATATCCATGACCTGACGCACCGTCGCGGTGGCGAAAGCGCTGGTGCCAATTTCGGGAATGATCTCACGGACCAGTTTGGTGTCATCGAGATCGCCTTCCGCCACCATAATCTGCGCCAGCAATCCGGTGACCGATTTGGTCATCGACATGATGGCGTGCTTTTGGTCTTCCTGGAGGCACCCGAAATAGCGTTCGTAGACAACCTCACCCTTGTGCAGGATCAACATGCCATCGGTGTAGTTTGCGTAAAGCGATTGCTCCCATGTCATCGGCGTGTCGCTGTTTTGGGGGATGAACGTGAGCGCGTCGATCTTCTGGCGCTCATCCGCAAATTCCGAAGGCGCCAGATAGGGAAGTGGCGTGGGCGCTCCCAAACCGCGGCTGACCTGCTCGGTGGGCAGGAATTCGCGCAGGTGACACACCGACCAGCGCAGGCGCGGAAAGCTGAAATAGACCGAATCCGGCTGAGTGATGATCTTGTCTTCGGGTGGCGGAGAACCCTGCATCCAGCCCATGACGCGCGGATCAGACTGCTGAGCCGATAAAGGTTCCTGGTCGGATTGGGCTGAGGCCGACAGCCCCATTCCCATCGTTACGGCCAAAGCCATAGCGAGCGCAGTGAAGCGGGGTGTAAAACGCATCGGTCTTCCTCCTGATCTTTTGGTCTCTAGGTCTCCGCCATCGCGCTGTTGCCCGGCGCCATGTGAACCGTCGTTGTCGGGAACGCCATCGAATAGCCAGCGCGGCCAAGTCGTTCGTGAATCGCCAACAACAATTCATGGCGCAAATGCAGACTTTCGACGAAGTCAGTGGTCAGAATGTACGTGTACACGGTGATGTCGAGCGAGCTTGCGCTGAAGTCCGAAAAGAGCACTCGCGTCGTTTCATCATCGACCTTCTCATGGGTGGAGAGGATGTCTTCGATGATTGACTTCGCATCACGCAGCCCTTCGGCGCTCGTGCCGTATTCGAGCCCAATCACGGGATTGAACAAGAACCGATCCCGCACCGCGTAGTTTTCGATCTGCTCTGACGCGAAAGCGGCGTTCGGGATGGTTAGCAAGGTGCGGTCGAGCGTTCGCAATCGCGTGGATCGGATGCCAATGTCTTCCACCGTTCCGCTCACGCCGCCAACGCGGCAGAAATCACCGACTTGGACCGGTTTGTCGGCGATAACCGAAACGCCGCCGACCAGGTTCTCGATCAGTTTTTGCGCGCCAAGAGCAAAGGCCAGACCGCCGATGCCCAGCGCCGCAATGCCGGTCGTGACGTCGACTCCCAGCGTGTCGAGAATGACCACCGCGCCGAAGGCCAGCAAAACGACCTTGGCCGCTCGCTGGACCAAATGGACCACCGACTGTGTCTGGCGTTGCTCCAATTCGCCCATGCGCGCCGCGATGAGGCGGCCGATCGCATCCACTAGACGAAGGGCGAACCAGACGACCGCGATCCACCCGAATACGCCGTTGAGATTTCGCAAAGCCGAGCGAGCCACGATGGACGCGTCAATGCTGTTGGACCAGTAGCCGAACGATACCACCATCAGAAACAGGCTGAGCGGCGGCAGCAAGGCAAACGAGAGGCGGTAGAGAGCGCTCTTTTCCTGGTCGCTCACGAAACGCTGCAAGACCAAGAGTAGACCGGTCGAGATCAGCCAGAACGCGGCGAAGCTGGTGATAGCGCCGCCAATCAAGACCAGCCAGTCGCGCAGCGGAGCGCCCGCAATCATGAATTGCTGCGAAGTTTGCTCCACCTCTTCGACGAGCTTTTCCTGGACCTCGGGTGGGACGACCTTGTCGAAATCCGAAATCGTTTGCCGTGACAAACGCCAGACGAGCGTGCCCGTCTCATCCGCGCTTCGAGCGAAAAGGATCGGGATTTCCTCTTCACCCGTGAAGCGCCCGACCCGTTCGATATCAAGCGGAAGACCGTCGTTCACCGCTCCATCAGGGCTGGCGGAGAGCTGGTTCGACGGGGTCAAGCGTCCGGCCCGATCCAGCAAAACTTGAAGATTGCGCGCCAACAGAGCGTTCTCGCTTGGGCCGCTGGGCAGTTCAGTGACTTCGGAAGACTCACCCTCAACCATTTCCTCGTCGCTGCTGGACTCTGACTCAGGGGTTGGCAGCTCCTCTTCCTCAGCTGCATCAGATGTGTTGTCATCCGCTCTAGGTGGGCTCAGATACTGGCCCGCGCGTTCGTAATCCTGAAGACTGAGCGCGGCGAGCAATCCATCAACCGCTCCTCGCGGCGTTTCGCGCCCGAATGGATCGGGCGCGGGGGCCGTTGCCGTCTCCGTCTCTTCTTCAGCGCCCGGCAGAAGCTGCGCGGCCAAAGGCGCTGCCAACAAAGCCAGCGTCATGGCGGCGGCAAACTTCAGCCGATCAATAGTTGAAGACAACATTTACAAAGCCTCCCGTCCACGCCGGCACGCCGCCCGGCACTGTGCGTTCAATCCCTTCTCCGGGCTCGGAGATGCTCAGCCCGACCGTCAAAAACAGATTGCGGGTGATGATCCGGCTGTATTCGATAAACAGATCGTCCGAGACATGCGCGTCGGTGACGCCCGCGACGATATTGGCTGGGGCATCCCCGCCCGGTCCGATATCGACGCGCGAGGCTTGGCCAAACTGGAGCGGACTGCGCAATTCGTTAGCGCGGATATGGGCGTAACGAAGGGTGAGCGTATCTTTGGGCGAAGGGCGTCCCTGCAGGGCCACCCCATGCGCGGCCACATTTGAATTGATGAACACCGACGAAGACTTCGAGCCCGTCACCCAGGCGTTTGGCGAGCCTTCGTAGAACAGCGGGTCAAACCGCTCTAGCTCAGGCGTGTCGGGATCATCACCCGAAAACGTCTGATAGGAATAGGTGATTGACGGCTTCCAGCCCAGATTGGCGAAGGTGTAGCCCACCTGCACACGTCCTGCCCACGAGCTGAGATCCAGGCCATCGTTCCACTGATAGGCACCATCGATGGCGAAAAGCCAGTTTTCTAGCGCACCGGAAAGTTGGCCGGTGCGCGCGTAAAAGTTGGCGGTGTTGGTGTTGTCGCGCGCGCCGTTCAGCACGTTGGGTGCGCCGACACCGCCGGGTGCTGCCTGAACATACGGAGTGCCGCTTTGCGTGACCGCGATAAAGCTTGCGCCGACAAAGCCGCCCGATTTGAAATCGTGGCGGATGTCCGCGCCGAAGAGACGGTTCTCGTTCTCAATGACGGGGCGCTCGTTGGGATTGAGAAAGAACCCGGTGAATGTGGTGCCTCCCTTCGATAGCTTGGCGATCGCCGACATATCCCAAGCTTTGCGCGGGCCGAATTTGAGCGCGCCCAATTCAAATCCGCTTGAGCCGCCATTTGCGATCAGCATGCCTGTGCCCAACCGCAGCTCGCGTGCGCCCACAGACACGTCAATCGCGAGACCACCGCTCGTCTTGGTGTTCAGGCCAAGATAGGCCTCTTCCAGCGTGACTTCGCCTTCATCGGTGAAATCGAACGCGTCGGTGCCCTCGGTGTAGGAAGCGACGCCCGACACCTTGCCATAGACCGAGATCGTCTCGTTCTCAGCCAAGAAGCTCATACCGGGCTTGATGTAAAGTTCGAGCCATTGGGTATCGGGGTCAAAGTTTTCCTCGGGTGCAAAGGTGTCCGAGAGGTTCCAGAACAAATTGGTTTCAGCCACGGCGTTGACGCCGCCTTGCAAATGACCCCGGACTTCGAAGCCTTCGTCATCCACAATAATCATTGGATCTTTGCCCTGGGCTTGCAGCGCGGCGGAGGAGGCGCAGAAGCTCAGGACGATGCACTTCTGAAACATCGAACAACGAGCTTGTGACGAACGGAATACACTGACCAAGGCATTGATCCCTAAAGGCGCGCACATTTAATCTACGCCTTGGAGCCAGACACGTTCCGACTGATCGGATATCCTCGTTTTACGCCGCGTCAGGCCCAAGCAGGGGGTTCATGCGCCCACTCGACCTCGAAGGCCTCCCCCACCCATTGAATGGCCTCGGGTTTGCCGTGCGGTCAGGCGGCGAGTGTGATCAACACGGCTCTAAGGGGCGAACTCGCCCATACCACCTAAGTCTGTACATCGACCGACGCGCCGCTCCGTTGATCGAGCCATGTGGCCGCGCGCACTCCGAACGTGATCAGGAACGGCACCAGGACAATGCTAAGCGTGACCTTAGCCAGAACCTGCCCGATCAGAAGGTTCGTGATCGGAAATTCGCCATAAAAGGCAAGCGTGATGAAAATCACCGAATCAATCGCCTGGCTCAGCGCGGAAGCAACCGCGCCACGCACCATGAGGCCGAACGTCGTGGCCTCTCCGCTTCCGCGCAAACGATCAAAGATCCAGATATTGAGCAGCAGCGAGGTGATATAGGCCGCAGGGCCCGCCATCAGGATGCGTGGGGTCTGGCCCAGAACGCGCTCAAACGCGGCTAGGTCTGCCTGACGATCCGGGGTCGCCAGCATGTCGGGGGAGGCTGGCAGACCTAACACCAGAAAGATGATCGCGGCGGACAGCCCGAGCGGCACAAAGCCCCACCAGACCAACCGGGTGGCCATAGCCCGCCCGTAAAGCTGTGAAATCGTGCTCGAAATCACGACGAGCAGTAGGAATGGGAAGATCCCGGCCTCAACCGCCAGCGGGCTCGGCCACAATTGAACCTGTTTATAGGCGACCACGCCCGCCAGCACCGTCATCCCGCCGTACAGAATCAGAAAGGAAAACAGCCCGGTCGGCACATTGATCGGCAGGATATCCTTGGTGTCGTAGGGCGCAAAGGCCCCCTTGGCGCTGGCTTTATCGGTCATCGCGCCATGGTTAGGCAGTGAGTTGCAAAAAGGAAAGCCACCCCCTGCGGCATTTGGGAAGAGGCTTTGAAGGTTGCACCCAGCTTGCGAGACTGCCAACAGGTTCGATGGCTGAGGCGAACGCGCCGGGCCGGGGGCGTAACGATCGGCGCTAGGCTGAACGCTTTCTTGTGTAAGTGACCAAACCGGGGTCAAACCGCCACTGTGAACGATAGTCTTGCGTCCGCCGGGTCCAGCTTGCTGGGTATCTGTGCCATTCTTCTCATCGCCTTCCTGTTGTCCTCGGGCAAAAGACGCATAAATCCGCGCGTGGTCGGCTCTGCGTTCGCGTTGCAAGCGGCGATGGCCTTGCTGGTTTTGCGGACCGACTTTGGCGTGGGCGCAATCCAGTTTCTCTCCAATGGGGTGATCGCGCTGCTCGACTATTCCAAGGTCGGGATCACGTCGGTTTTCGGACCGATGGAAAGCAACCCTTTTGCCAACACGTTTGTGATCGCCGCGCTGCCCGTCATCGTGTTCTTCGCCGCGATCGTTTCGATCCTCTATCACCTGGGTATCATGCAAAAGCTTGTGCGCTGGGTCGGCGGGGCCATCGGCTGGATCACCGGTATCAGCAAAGTTGAGGCGCTGGGCGCGGCGGCCAATATCTTCGTGGGGCAATCGGAAAGCCCGCTTGTCGTGCGACCTTACCTCGAGGCGCTGTCGCCTTCGCGCCTGTTCACCCTGATGAGCGTGGGTATGGCGGGCGTGGCGGGCACAATTCTGGCCGCTTATGCAAGCTTCATCGGTAATGAGACGGTGCCGTATCTCCTGGCCGCGGCCTTCATGTCGGCGCCGGGCGGAATTCTGATGGCGAAGATCATCATGCCCGACGATCCCGATAGTGATGGTGCAGCGGCCAGTGTAGCGGTTCAAGCCGCTGCGGAGGGCTCAAGCAACGCCGCTGTCGAGTTGCCACAATCGCGCATCAGCGCGGGCGGCCCGGCGGCCATTGTCGAGAGCGGGAAGCCCGAAGAAGTCGAGATGGCGGAGACTTTCGAAGAAGGGCAACGGCCCGCCAACATGATCGAGGCGGCCGCGCAGGGCACACAAACCGGCGTGAAACTGGCGGTGGCCGTGGGCGCCATGGTTATGGTGTTCGTCGCCTTGGTGGCGCTCGCAAACGGCATGCTGGGCGGGATCGGAGCCGGGATCGCCAGCGGCGCGGAAAGCCTGGGCGTTCCGTTTGCCCCGGCGACAGCCGAATGGCTCAGTACCCTCAGCTTCCAAAAGCTTCTCGGCTACATCTTCGCGCCCGTGATGTTCCTGATCGGCATACCCGATTGGGGGCAGGCGCAAATTGCCGGTGGCTTGTTCGGCACCAAAATCGTGCTGAATGAATTCGTGGCCTTCATCGATCTGGGCGCGATGACCGGCGAGCAACTGACCGAGCGCAGCCGAGCCATCGTGACCTTTGCCTTGTGTGGGTTCGCAAACTTTTCCTCAATCGCGATCCAGATGGCGGTGACGGGCGGCTTGGCGCCCAATCAGCGCCCGGTTATTGCCCGCCTTGGCCTTAAGGCCTTGGCCGCTGGCAGCCTCGCCAACCTGATGAGCGCGGCCCTGGCGAGCCTGTTCTTGCCACTCTAAGTTCGCAAACTTGATCGACGTCAAAGCTTGGACGCTAGACCAAGCGCACAAGCCTGCGACTTGGCACGCAGGAAGGCGATGACTAATGACGATCATGATTGATATGAAACCGCGAGAAATCCAGGACACTCCAGTGAGCACCAACACCGTCAACATCGCCAGCGTAAGCCTTGCGCAACCGCTTGAAGATATCGCCGATGAACTTGGCCGGAGTTTTGCGGAGAACGGGTTTGCCGTGATCCGCGATCATGGGATTCCGCAAGACCTGATCGATCGCGCCGAGGAAACCTCGAAGGCGTTCTTTGCGCTGCCGGAAGAGACGAAGAAGGCGTA
This sequence comes from Pseudomonadota bacterium, assembly GCA_039186235.1. Classification (GTDB taxonomy): domain Bacteria; phylum Pseudomonadota; class Alphaproteobacteria; order Sphingomonadales; family Sphingomonadaceae; genus Erythrobacter. The sequence goes on from JBCDAE010000012.1 coordinate 56,973, forward strand.
CGCGGTTGCCGGAGGCGGGGGCGCGCGCGGGTACACGCCGTTCGGGACCGAAAAGGCAAAGGATGCGGATGTCTTCGATCTGAAGGAGTTTTGGCATGTCGGTCGAGACCTCCCGCAAGATCACGAGCTGGCCGAGTTCATGGCGCCAAATCTGTGGCCCGCTGAGATCGCCAACTTTCAGGAAACGTTCAGCGAGCTCTACGCGGCTTTCGAAACCGCCGGAGGCCGTGTGCTCGAAGCGATTGCGTTGCATCTTGGGTTGGATCGCGACTTCTTCGGCCCAACCGTAGCGGATGGCAATTCGGTTATGCGGCTGCTCCATTATCCACCGCTTGGCCCAGACGCTCCGGCCGGGGCAATCCGCGCGGCGGCCCACGGTGACATCAATACGATCACGCTGCTTCTCGGCGCAGAGGAGGCCGGCCTTGAGCTCCTGACCAAATCGGGCCAGTGGCACGCGGTGCCGGCGACGCCCGGCGCGTTAGTCATCAATGTCGGCGATATGTTGGAGCGCCTGACAGCGGGTCAGCTTGTTTCAACGACCCACCGTGTTGTGAACCCAGCCGGCGCGGCCGCTCAGCGCTCGCGCTATTCGATGCCGTTTTTCCTTCACTTCCGGCCCGATTTCCAGATCGACCCGCTGGAGTCCTGCGTGGCTCAGATGGGCGAAGGCAGCGGTGAAGAATCGATCAGCGCGCATGACTTTCTGCAGCAAAGGCTGCGTGAAATAAATCTCGCCTGAGTCGGCGACGATTCCGGAATTTCTCGAGCGTTTTCGAGAAATTCGCCCCTCGTTGCATTGCGGCAACACAGCTTCTGAAGTCTATGATTTTCATGGAGTTAGAAGGTGATTTTGCACCTGCGAAATGAGTCGGTCGTTCATCCAAGCTTCAGTTTCATAAAAGTGTCACAAAAACGTCGTTTTTCCGTCTTGCGGCGGTTCTAGGGGCAAGGCCGCTCACACTGTGTTTTCTGTGATCAGGGGCCTTACACATGAAATTGAAATATCTCCTCGCAGCGAGCGTTGTTTCTCTCTCCGCTGCCGCCACGTTTAGTGCACCTGTGCACGCTCAAACCATTACGTCTGCTGTTGAAGGCGATGTGACCGACGCCGATGGCAACGCCCTGCCGGGCGCCGTTGTTGTCGTAACCGATACGCGTACGAACCGCGAAGTGACCGCGGTGACCGACTCGACCGGCTCTTTCCGCACGCAAGCGCTTCAGCCGGGTGGCCCTTACACCGTGACGGTGACGGCTCCTGGTTTCGAGGGCCAGACGGTCGAAAACGTGTTCACCAACATTTCGGGCGACACCTCTTTCAGCTTCTCGCTGAGCGCGTCGACCGGCGGCACGGACGAGACGATTATCGTGACGGGCGCCCGCGCTCGCGTCACGCAAGTTGCCGTTGGCCCGGGTTCAGCGTTCGGCACCGAAACGCTCGAAGCCTTCCCCTCGATCACTCGCGACATTCGCGACATCATCCGCATCGACCCGCGCGTCAGCCTCGAAGCGAACAACGATGTGGATCGTATTTCCTGTCTTGGTGGTAACGACCGTACCAACACCTTCACCGTTGACGGTATCGTCCAGGCGGACGTCTTCGGTCTCAACGGCACGCCGTTTGCGGCTCGTAACTCGCTGCCACTTCCGTTTGACTCCATTGAGCAGGTTTCGGTCGAGTTCGCTCCGTTCGACGTTGAGTATTCCGAGTTTACGGGCTGTCTGGTGAACGCGGTTACGAAAGCCGGTTCGAACCGTTTCAGCGGCTCGGCTTTCATCACTTACTTTGACGATGGCCTTTTCGCTAACAGCATCGACGGGCTAAACCTCAACGCCAGCGAAGAAAAGCGCTGGGGCGCCACTTTGTCCGGCCCGATCATCAAAGACCGTCTGTTCTTCTCGTTCGGCTACGAAGAAACTGATCTTTCGCAGGGGAACAACTTCGGTCCCTTCGGCGGCGGCTTCACCAACGAGGCCGAGTTTGCAACGCAAGCTCAGTTTGATGAGTTCGCTCAAATCGCGCGCGACGTGTACGGTCAGGACATCGGCCCGTATCCGACGACCCTTGCTGAAGGTAACGAGCGCTACTTTGGCCGTATCGACGCGGTGATCTCCGACCAGCACCGTCTGGAAGCGACCTACCAGCGTCTTGAAGAAACTAACATCGAATCCGACTTTGGTGGTCAGGAGATCGGCGGCTTCAACTCGTTCGAGGACGAAGGCACGATCTCAGATTACTACTCGGTCCGTCTCTATTCGGACTGGAGTGACACGATTTCGACCGAACTGCGCGTCAGCCGCGCGGAAGTGGGCGACGTTCAGGGCCCGGTCGGCTTCGGCGAAGCGCAATCGGATAACCCGACGCCGCGTCTCGTTGTCGGTATTGCCAACGAAACGCTCGGCCTCATCCCCGATGGTCAGAACGGCCGTTTCGCCACGGGTCCAGGGATCTTCCGTTCAGCCAACCAACTCGACACGACGATCGATCAGGCTCGTTTCCAGTTGAACTACGACGCTGGATCCGGTCACTTCCTAAAGTTCGGTGCCGAAATCAACGATCTGGAAGTGTTCAACCTCTTCGCGATCAACGCAACCGGTACGCTCTTCTTCCAGAACTTTGACGATTTCCGTGAAGGTCTTCTGGCCGTTGGCGACGGATCGCCGAGCGTCTTTGATGACTCCGACGATCTTGTGAATGGCGACAGTGGCGGTGCCACGATCGCGGTTGCGCAGGGCGGTGACATCAACAACGCGGCGGCAACATTCAGCCGTCGGATTTATTCGGTCTACGCTCAGGATGAGTGGCAAGCCACCGATCAGCTGACGATCAACGCGGGTATCCGTGCCCAGCTTTATGACGGTGATCGTCCGCAGGCGAACCCGAACTTCCTTGATCGCTATGGCTTCACCAACGCCGTTGGTTTCGGTCAAATCGATCCGGTCATCCTTCCGCGTTTCTCGGCCGCTTACAGCTTCGATAACGACGGCTTCTTCTCCAACTCCAGCATCACCGGCGGCGTTGGTGTCTTCTCGGGCGGTGACCCGGTCGTCTACTATTCGAACGCGTTCTCGAACAACGGCTTCTCGAGCGCGAACGGCGACACCAACGATTGCGACGTCGCTGACCTGCCGATCGATCCGGTAACAGGTCAGATTGACGTGGTCACCGGCGGTAGCTTCACCGGTATCCCGGCTTGCGCTCTGGCGGCTGGTCAGGCTTCGGCTGAAGCGGGCTTGGCCGACGTTCAGTCAACCGATCCGGACCTCGACGTACCCACGGTGGTTCGCGCCAACCTGTCGTTCTCGACGACGTTTGGCCCGGAAACCGGCTTCTTCAGCAACTGGAACATGAACCTCGATTATATCTATTCGCGGTTCAACGACACGCTGAACTTCGTCGATCTGAGCCAGGCACCCGACATTCGCACCGGTCAAAACGGCTTCACAACGGATGGTCGTCCGATCCTTTCCGCGGTCGATGCCACGCAGGACGGTTGTAACGCTCTGCTGCAAGACCAGGGAGGAACTCCGCCCGTCTACACAGGGCTGACCGCCGAGTGTTATGGCACTCGCCGCGACGACAACATCCAGCTGACCAATGGACGCAGCTCGGAAAGCCACGTCTTCTCGATTGCCTTGAACAAGCGCTTCCAAAGCGGTCTGTTCACTTCGGGCGGTGCGACGCAGGTCAACCTTGGCTACGCGTTCACCGACTCAGAGAACGCACGGAACAACCAGTCATCCACGGCGACCTCGTCGTTTGACGTGACCGCGGCGTTCGATCGTCAGGATCCGGCTGTTTCGACGGCGACCACGGAAACCCGCCACAACTTCACCGCGGCGGTCAACTTCCGCGAGGAGTTCTTCGAAGGGTACGACACCAGCCTCGGTATCTTCTTCCGGGCCCGCTCGGGTCGTCCGTTCAGTCTGACGTTTGATGGCGGCGGTGTCTTCGCCGACAGCGCCTCGGGCAGCGACAACGCTCTGCTCTACATCCCGACCGGCGTCGACGATCCCAACGTTTCGCCGCTGTCCGATCCGGAAGCGGTGCAGGAAGTGATCAACTACGCCGAAGGCACGACGTGCTCGTTTGAGCGCGGCGAAACCATCCGGCGTAACACCTGCGACAACGACTGGCACTTCGACATGGACCTGCGCATCAGCCAGGAACTTCCGTTCATCGGAAGCGCGACTGGCCTTGTTCAGGACCGAGTGGAGCTCTTCGCGGACTTCGCCAACGTGCTGAACCTGGTCGACAGCGGCTGGAACATCCTGCGTTCGCGTGGCGGCTTTAACGGCCTCGTCGATGTGATCGACGGTGAACTCGACGATGAAGGTCGCTACGTGTTCCGCAGCTCGGCGTTCAACCCCGACGATGACAACGACATCGCGATTGTCCCGTCGGCTTGGCGTATCCAGATCGGCGCCCGCTACGAATTCTAATTCGAGCGACTGACTCCCGAACTAAAAGCGGCGGGGCCTTCGGGCTCCGCCGTTTTTGTTTGGGGAGGTCAAATGAGCGCTGATTTGTATGTTTCGCGCTCCTGCGCCAAGCTCTCGGTTCTTGGAGATGGAACCAGTGGAGGAGCACAGGCGCAAACCGCCGGCGAAGCGGATGGAAACAAAGTCCAACACTCCTAGGCCACCTTATAGAACGCCGCGCTATTCCGTGAAGAAGCGGCGCCTGCGTTGGCCTCTGCTGGCGACGATTGCGGCTTTTCATTTGCTTGTCCTTTACGGAATTGCACGGGTCTTCGCGCCCGACATCACCCAATCGGTCGAAAGCGAAGTCATCGCGGCGTTCGATGTATCCCCCGCCGAGCCGGGCCCGCCGCCGCCTGAGAACCGTCCGGAGCCGGATGAGGGCGCGCAGGGCGATCCGGGAGCCGACGCCGTCCCCGACGCCGTAACCGCTCGGCCGGCTATTCTGGATAGGCCTCAAAACACGCCGCTTCCCCAGGCGGCGTCCACGGGTGATGCCGACACCGCGGGCGCCCAGCAATCCGGTGAGGGAACAGGGGCCGCGGGGCAGGGCCTTGGCACGGGCTCCGGCCTTGGAGGTCCAGGACGCGGCGGGGTTGCGGTGACGCGCCCAGAGCACATTTCGGGCCAGATCAACAACGCCCGAGACTACGCCATTCCAGCCGCCGGGCGTGAGGCGCGCCGTGGAACCGAAGTGATCGTGCGCCTGATTGTCGGCATCAATGGCCGCGCCAAAAACTGCACGATCTATCGGCCCAGTCCAGACCCAGAAGCCGACGCGCGCACATGCGAACTCGTGCAAGACCGATTGGGTTTTCGTCCTGCTCAGGACGCGAACGGCAACCCCGTCGAAGCGCCTTTTTATTGGCGACAACGCTGGTTTTGAACGGTCTTAGCTTTGCTGTTTGTCTCACCTTGCGCAGCCACGCGGCCTAAGGGGAAACGGGCTTGCCTCCAACTAGGCCAGGATTGCGCATCAACGTCTGGTAGGTCTCGATGACATCTTCGATTTCCGACTGCCCATAAGGCTTGCGCACAACGCCCATGGCGCCCAGCTCACCTATCTCCTCATCCAGTTCCGTGTATCCTGTGGCGAGCGCAAAGGGCACATTCAGCCGTGCAAGTTCGGCGATAATCTCGGTGCTCGATTCCGGTCCCAGATTGAAGTCCACGATGGCAATATCGGGTCGATGCGCTTTTATCGCTGCGAGAGCGCCCGATACGCTGCTCACGATTTCGACCAAACCGACGCCGAGGCGCTTCAGGCTCTCTTCGGTATCCAAGGCGATGATCATGCTGTCTTCCACGACCAAAGCGTGCCGAGGCAGATGATCGGCCTCGCGCGCAACGCTTGGGAGGCTGACACCGTCCCCTTTGGCTTGAGCTGCCCGCGTGTTCGCCTGGTCGGCGGTGACATAGCGCTGGGGGACAATAAAGTCCGCCTCAAGTCCAGCCAGGAGAAAACGCAGCTCGGCTTGCCCCTTCAATTCGAAAGGGATGGATTTCTCGATGATGGTAGAACCAAAGCCGCGGCGGGTAGGGGATCGCACGGGCGGTCCGCCGCGCTCCCGCCAAGCGATCGACAGATCATCGGACGCGGTGCGCGAAATCGTGACGTGCACCGATCCGCTGCGATCACACAGGCTCCCATATTTGGCGGAATTCGTCATCAACTCGTGAACGACCAGCGCCAAGACGGTGTAGGCTTCAGGCGCGATGAGAACCTCTTCTCCCACCAGCGAGAAGCGATGCTCGGAGCCGCGCACATAGGCCTCGATCTCTGATTCAAACAGCTTATTAAGCGGTGCGGGTGCCCAATTCTCTTGTGTGATGTTGTCGTGCGCCGAGGCCAAAGCGGCAATCCGACCGCCAATGATGGAGGCGAAGTCTTCGATATCCAAGGCGTCATGCTTGGACTGGGAGACGAGCCCGCGAATAAGGTTGAGGATGTTGCGAACCCGGTGATTGAGCTCGGCAATCAGCAAGCTTTGCTGCTCTTGCGCGCGGCTGCGTTCGCGCGCGACCTCTTCGGACATGCGCAAAATCACTTCGAGCATGGTCACTCGCAGCCCTTCGGCGATGTGGAGATCGTCTTCGCTCCACGCTTCGCTGCGGCCTTCCACCGTCTGCTCCCACGCGGCGAAGCTCTCGCGCGGTTGCAGCCTTTCACCCGGCGCGGTGGCTTTCGCTTTCGAGGGATCGCCCGCCCATCTCACTTTCTGGGCCAACGGTTGGCGCCACAAGATCAGATGGTCGCCCGGTTGGCGAGAGATGGGAATGAACAAGGCCCCCGCAGCGCGTTGCTCAAACGCGGAAGCGGCGGGTATTTCTAAGGCCAACGATGTCGTGGCGTACGCTTCGTGCAGTTCGGCCTTGGCCAGTTCAGGCGCAATCGCCAGAAACTCTTTCTCGCTAGGTGCCATGCCATGCGACGTGAATTGCCCGCCGACAGTCACGCTGAGGCCGTCGTGCGCGACAAGGCCGTCGAGCGTTTCGGCCACCATTTTGACGTTTTCGCCAAGGCTCGCGCCTTCGGCAAGGTTGAGCATCAAACGACCGTGCAACTCGCGCCCGCGCGATCGCAGCTGTTCGGAGCGATCAATCAGAACCCGGTCTAAGATCAGCGAGAACATCTGGCTGAAGGTTTCCGCAACGGTCCGCAGCGAGAAGGAAAGCAGCCGAGGCTCCATGTGATGGCACGCGATTAGGCCCCACAGTTTGTTGTTGCGCACCAGCGCGAGCGTGAGGCTCGCCTCGACGCCCATATTCTCAAGGTACTTAAGATGGATTGGTGAGGAGGCGCGTAGGACGCTGAGTGACATATCAAGTGGTCGATTTCCAAACGCGACTGGCGGCTCAATTGTTGCTGGCTCGGCCGCAACGTCCGCGATCATCCGCACGCGATTGATCCGAAACAAGTCGCGCGCCTGCTGCGGAATATCGGCTTGGGGATAGCGCAGGCCAAGGAAGGGTTCGAGATCGTCGCGTGCGTCTTCGGCGATCACCTCGCCGCTGTCATCGGCGTGGAATCGGTAGACCATGACGCGGTCGTAGCCGAGCATTTCGCGCAGAAGGGTCGCCGCCTTGGCGCACAGCGCTTCGGTGTCCTTGATCGATTCGAGTTGGGCCAGCATGGGCGCAATAAGCGAGACGTGGTTGACGAATTCCCCGCTGTCGTGCGGCTCAAATTCAAGGACGATGCTTCCCTCGATGGCGTGGACCGCGCAATCGTAAAGCCCTCCGTCATCGGTTACCTGCACGCCGAACAGGCGTTCCACTTCGCTCTCGCCGGCGAGCCGCACCAAAGCGGCCCGAAACGTGTCGATAGCCGCCGCCTGAAAGATGGCTTTGAGATTGGTTCCGATCGCTGGCAGCTGCGCCAATCCCAGTACGTCCGCGCAATTTAATGAGCGGTGACGCACGGTCCAGTCGCTGTCGAGCTGCAGGAACGCTCCATAGGGCTGGACCGCGGCGATCTGGTGGATCGGCTCGCGGTCGCATTCCGTCAATTCGCGCGCGGTTGTGAGAGCGTTCATGATCTCCGTCTCAATTGGCCTTCGACACATTGCCTGTCCCGAAAGGGGCCGCGTGGGCGGTCAAGTCGATTGCGCGTGGTCGATAAAGTGCTGGAACACGGTCGCGGCCGCTTGGCTCGCGAGATCGACGGTCTCCGCCTCCGCTCCAACTTCAATCTGTTTGCGGAGCTCTTTCCAGAACTCGAGCATGGCCGGATCGCCGAGAAAGGTGGTCGGCCAATCCGTGGCCCCATTATCTTCAGCGGTCCGACGCACTTCCGCCAGTATTGACCGATTGCCAAGCGCCGAGCCCGCGAGCACCCAAGCGGCGCCAAGGGCCTGAGCGCGATCCGTGGATTCATCCGCGCGCGATTGCGGCGGGATGGCGAATTCGGGCGCGGTCTCTGGGAGGTCTTCGTGCAAATCGCCAAGATCTTTGGCGATCAGCGCCGCTTGAGCGGGTGGGCGAAGATCGTCCGGAGCGTTCGCCTCCAGCCACGCCTCGACCGGAAGGCGCGCGGCGTATTGGAGGCTCAAGAAGCGGGTGTAGTCTTCTCGCGTTGTCCAGCCCGCGGCTTCGCGCATGGTGCCATCAAGGAGATCGTGCGCGCTCGCGGTCGCGCCGCGCAGGGTTTGGCGCAAGTTTTCAGACGGTTGTAAATGACCCATCCCATGCACTCCGATCCGCCACAATTTCCCTGTCACATGAAGTGGTCAGAAAATATGTCTAATCAGACTGACACATTTGGGCGTGGCTTGCAAACGCCTTGCGCTGAAAGGGTATCGCTTGGATAGATTGGCCCAACCGAATGGGCGCGTTTGCGGCTAGGTCAGGAGGCGTGTGCCTTCCTTGCGCACCGAACTTTCAATCTTGCTGTTGAGAAAGCTCAGTATCAGCGGGAGATTCACATCGATCACGACGTGGTCCTCGGCGATGTCGACCGATCCCTTGATGCGTTGACCGGCGATAGCCACCACAAAATCCATGTGATCCTCGCCCTTCCAGCGACTTTCCAGCGAGGCCATGCCATCGGGGAAATAGCTCACGATCTCGCCCTTGCGCTCTTCGAGACGGCGGCGCACTTCAGCGGGCTCAAGATCGTGGGCGAGGCGGACCTTCACGGGATTTATCCACCTTTCTCGTCGCTGAGAGCCTCAACCCCGCCATAGCGATATTCGAGATAGCGGTCTTTGATCGCCAGATCGTCCATCGCGCCTTCGGCCAATTGACGGGTCACGCGGTCGATCTCTCCGGACAATTTGCCAAGGCTATCGGTCAGCCGCTCATCGGCGCTTTTTCCGGTGTGCTCCTCCTTGCGAAGATGCTCGGGTATCTTGCGGTAATTGTCGATGGTTTCGGGCAGATACTCGCCAACCAGCTCGCGCACATCGTTCATCGCGGGGTGCGCGGCGTCGATGGTTTCGAGCTGCAAGCCCAGCGCGTCCAACTGCACACCCAGTTTCTGGACCACAGGCACGGCGGGCGGGGGAAGTGCCTTGGCCTGACTTTCGAGCCACAGCTCGGTTTTCGCGACCATCTGCTGCGGGCTGCCTTGTTTGAGATCGGCGCGCTTGGGCGCTTTGATCTTTGGAAAGTTCGAGAACACCGCCACCGCCAACGCGGTCGCGACCACGACAGCCATGACTCCCCAAAAGCCGATGCCGTTGAACATCGCGCCCGCAATGCCCGCTCCGAGCCAGATGGCAAAGATCGCCAGCACGATGTTGCGAACCTTCTTGAGAAGGCTCTTCATCTTGAGATTGGCCGACCCCTTGCCGATAGACCCTTGCAGCCGATGGCGACCACCAGTCTGGTTATCGACCAGTACGCGTCGGCTTTCGGCCAATTCGCGGTCGGTTTCTTGACTTAAGTCCATACGAGATCAGCTGTCCAGCGCCAGCAAAGACGGTTCGCTTGCCACTTTGGCTTGCGCCTGCGCCTGACCTTCGGCGCGGGCGATATAGCCTTTCGACTTTTCGACCTCCTCGCTCAGAACGCCGACCGTCTGCTTCATGGAATCGAGCGCGCGGGTCTTGAAGTCATCGACTTCGTCCATCGTGTCGTAGATATTCTGGAACGCGCGTTGCAGCGTCTCCAGCGGAATGGTGGAGGCGGCGGCCTGTTCGTGGATCTGGCCGGTCTGGTCGCGCAGCAGAGTGCTGGTGGAATCGATGATGTTCGCCGTGGTCGTGTTGAGCGACGTGATCTGTTCCAGCACAAGCTTCTGGTTGGTCATCGCCTGCGCGACCGTCACCGCGGTGCGCAGCGCGCCAACCGTGGTCGTGCTGGCGCGATCGACGCCCTTAACGAGCTCAACATTGTTCTTTTTGACAAGGTCGAGCGCGAGATAACCTTGCACGCTCACCGCCATCTGCGTCAGCAGATCTTGCGTGCGCTGGCGCACATAGAAGAGCGCGCTTTCGCGTAGCGCTTTGGCTTTTTCCGGATCGCTCGTGTCGAGCTCAAGCGCCTTGGCTTCCAGCCGCTCATCCAGCGTCTTGGCGATGTGGATCATTTGCTCCAGCTCGCCCATGGCTTCCCACAGTTTAGCGCGTTCTTGGTCGATCGCGGCGTTGTCGAGCACCAGCTCTTTCTTGCCGCCCTCAAGGCTGCCGAGGATCGATTGAATGTGCCCTTGTGAACTGGTGTAGCTGTCAAAGTAGTTCTGCAGCTTGCTGCCAAACGGGATGATGCCGAACAGCTTGCGCGGCTCCAACAACTTGCCCTTGCGACCCGGATCGAGTTCCTCGACCGTGCGGCGCAGCTCAGCCAAATCCTTGCCGACGCTGGAATCGTTGTCCATCGCGCGCACCGGGCGATCCAGAAAACGGCTCGAATGGCCAGCGGCGGCGCGGATCTGTTCCTGACCCATGCGCGTGATCTGGTCGACTTTTTCGCCAAAGGCGGGCGAGTTCGCGTCCTCCGCCACAAGATCGGCGACGAAGCTGTCGACTTTCTTGTCGAGCTTGCTCTTCTCCTCCGTGCTCACCGGAACAAGCCCAGCCGCCTGTTCGGGCGCGACCGCGGGCACAGGCGCGGGAGGGGTCAGCTCAAAGGCGGCCGCTTCCTTGGTCGCGGTGGCGATATTGGTGGCGGCCTCGTTCTCAGTGCTCATGACGGCTCGTACGCTCCTTTTAGCGATGGGCACCAATCGCGCCCGCGCGTGCATTCCCTAAGTGTATTAGTAATCTAAAACACAGAGTTCAAGAATGCCCGATCCTAACGCGGTCGTCCACGATAATGCGTTCATCGAACATATGGCCGAATGGCAAGCCACGCGATGCCGCTTTCCCGACGCGCGCGTTGGCGGTAACGAGAGTTTGCAAGGAGGGGCAAAGACTTGGCCGAGTTGAACGACGATGGGAGCCCGAAGGATACGGGCCTAAAGGTGGCGGACCCCACCGCGGGAGCGGTGAAACAGCGCCGCTCGCCGTTTTCAAGGATCGTGTTCAGCCTGCGCCGCTATTGGCTTCAGGACGTCATCGGAACGGTCAACCAGGCCGAAGTCATCGAGAAACGCCGCGCGGAGTGTGATCTTTCTGAGCGCTATCTGTTCATGACTGCGATGAGCGGCGGCATCGCGGTGCTGGGTCTGCTGTTGTCTTCACCCGCCGTCGTGATTGGCGCGATGTTGCTCTCGCCGCTGATGGATCCGATCATGGGGCTGGGCTTTGCGCTCGCGATTGGTGACTACAACTGGCTGCGGCAGTCGGCGAAGAGCCTGGCCTGGGGCACGATCATGGCCATCGGCCTGACGGCTTTGGTCGTTTTTCTCTCTCCGATCCAGACGATCACGCCAGAGATCGCGGCGCGCACGCAGCCCAATCTGTTCGACCTGTTTGTGGCGCTGTTTTCGGCGCTGGCGGGCGCGTATGCGATGATCCGGGGGCGGGACGGAACGATTGTGGGCGTGGCTATTGCCACCGCATTGATGCCGCCCCTCGCCACCGTCGGCTTTGGTCTCGCCACCTTGAACTGGACTGTCTTTTCGGGCGCGCTCCTGCTGTATGTGACAAACCTTATCACGATCGCGCTTACGGCGTGGGCCATGGCGCGCGCTTACGGTTTCAGCACCAGTTTGACCGCGCGCCAATCCACCTTTCAGAATTTGGCGGTGTTTGCAGTGTTCGTCGCGCTGGCCGTGCCGCTGGCCTTTTCGCTCCAGCAGATCGCGTTCCAAGCCAACGCTCAGCGGATCGTTCGCTCCGAAATCGTCGAGAAATTCCCCACCGACGCCATCCTTGACCAGCTCACCATAGAGTTTGGGACGGAGCCTTTGGGTGTCGCAGCCAAGGTTCTTACGCCCGAAGATAGACCGGAAATCGAAGCGGAAATTGAGCGCGCCTTGGAAGGGCGTCTCGATCGCCCAGTCGCGCTAACCTTGAGCCAGCTTCGCTTTGATACCAGCGCAGCGGCGGCGCAGCGCGCGCAACTATCCGCGGCCCGCGCGCAAGAAGAAGCCGCCGCGTCAGAGAGGGCTCAGGACTTAGCCAAGCGATTGTCTTTGGTGGCGGGCGTGCCCGAAGATCAGGTTGTCGTGGATCGGTCCAGACGCCGTGCGATGGTGCGCGCCGAGCGGCTTGATGGCGCCAATCTCGCCGCCTACCGCGCGCTCGAACAGCGCATCGCCCGGACCGAGCCCGAATGGGCTATCGAACTTCTGCCGCCGCTGAGCGATCTGCCGAGCGGAATTGGATTTGAGCCTTCGGCGAACGAAGATGGGAACGATGCCACTCTGGTGCCGACCGAGCAGGGCCGCGCGGCGTTGGAAGTTATCGCCTGGGCCTCGGCTCGATTAAATGTGCCGATCGTCGTCGCGGGCCCAGAGGAGGAAGCGCTGGCCGCGCAATCGATTCTGGCCGAGCGCGGGATCGAAGTGAGCGCGCTCGGCGACAACGGCGAACTTCGCGCCGAATGGAGCCAATAAGAGCAGAGCCTACGCCGCCAGTTTGAGCGGGACGATTTCGCCGGACAGATACAGCTTCTTCGCTTTGGCGCGGCTGAGTTTGCCCGAACTGGTGCGCGGCAGTGTGCGCGGCGGCACCAGCTCGACAACGCAGCTCATACCGGTGACCGAGCGCACCTTGTCCGCGATCTGTTCGCGCAATTTCACACGCTCCACCGGATCGGCGACGCGGCAATGGACCAGAACGGCGGGCGCTTCTTCGCCATTGTCGGTTTCGACCGCGAAGGCGGCGATATCGCCATGGTTGAAGCCGGGCAGCTGCTCCACCGCCCATTCGATATCCTGCGGCCAGTGGTTCTTGCCGTTGATGATGATCATGTCTTTCGCGCGGCCGACGATGAACAGATAGCCATCGGCCATGTAGCCCATGTCGCCGGTGTCGAGCCATCCATCCACAAGGCAATCAGCGGTCGCCTCTTCGTTGCGGAAATAGGAATGCATGACGCTGGGGCCGCGGCACCAGACCTTGCCGATCTGATGGTCTCCGCGCGCTTCGCCGGTTTCGCCGCGAATGGCGACTTCCATATCGGGCAGCGCCTTGCCGCAATTGACGATCGCGCGATAGCGGGCAGGGCGCGAGATATCGCGCGGCGCGCCGGAAAGGCGCTCCTCTTCGACCAATTCGACGCGGATGCCTTCGCCCGGGGGCATGACCGTCACCGCAAGCACGGCCTCGGCGAGGCCATAGGAGGGCGTAAAGGCCGACGCTTTGAAGCCTGCCGCGCTGAACGCGTTGACGAAGTTCTGCATGACATCGGGTCGGATCATGTCCGCGCCGTTGCCCGCAATCCGCCAGCGCGACAGATCAAAGCGCTCCGCCACGTTGGTCTGGCTCGAAATGCGGCGCGCGCAAATGTCATAGCCAAATGTGGGCGAATACGAGCAGGTGTTGCCGGGATTGCGGCTGATCATGTCGAGCCATGCCAGCGGGCGCCGTGCAAAAGCGTCAGGCTTGAGCAAGTCGACCGAGAACTGGTTGGCGATCAGCGACAGGAAGCAGCCGACTAGCCCCATATCGTGGTACCAAGGCAGCCAGCTGACGCAGCGATCGCCTTCTTTCAGGTCCATCGACACGGCGTGGCCATAAAGGTTGTGCAGCAGCGCCTCATGCGTGACCGCAACGCCTTGCGGGAAGCGTGTGGAGCCCGACGAATACTGCAGATAGCAAATGTCCTGCGGTGAGACTTCGGGCAGGGCGCAATCCGTGGCCTCGCGCTGGGCGAAATCTTGCCAGCTTTCCCCGGCGCACCCTTGGCGCGCGGCGGCTTCGGCGGCCATTTCGCCGATCATTTCAGGGTAAATCAGGATGACGGGATCCGAGCTTTTTAGCTGGACGGTCAACTGATCGATAAAACTCTCCTTGCCGCCAAAGCTGGTGGGCAGGGGCAGCGGGACAGGCCATGCGCCGGCGTAGACGCACGCGCAGAACAGCGAGGCGAATTCGGGTCCGGTTTCCGCAATCAGCGCCACGCGGTCCCCCCTATTGATGCCCATCGCCAGCATACGACGCGCCATCTTCAAAGCGTCGTCGCGCATCTCGCTATACGGGTAAACGCGCTCAAGTTGTCCACGCATATCGTGGAAATTGAGGCCTTTTTGGCTTTGCGCGGCGTAATCTATGGCTTCGGCGAAGGTCGAAAATTGCGCCCTAATGCGCGGCAAATCGCAGTCATTCGGCGTCGGCTTCAATGCGGCGTCGGTCATATTCTTGTGCGATACCCGTAACTTGCTTGGCCACGAGGGCCTGCGCTATTGTGTCCCTATTGTCTTGGCCAAGAGCATCAAGACAGTCCAAGTTTTTCCCATTTGATAACGAGTGTGGCACGAATAAGGCGAAATGGTTTCACGGGAAAGCAAAACGTCATCGCGCTGTAGCGCGCCGAAGGCGGACCGCCGCAAAGCGAAACGGTCCGCCCCGCTTGATGAAACCGCCCTGCGCGATCTTGCGCTGTCCTACGCTGCCCGGTTTGCCACAACCGCCGCCAAGCTGGAAAACTATCTGGCGCGCAAAATCCGCGAGAGGGGCGTCGCCGAAGACGAGGACGGGCGAACACGCGAGCTTGATGTGACCGGACTGGTCACCCGTCTGATCGAACTGGGATATGTCGACGATGACGCCTACGCGCGCAGCCGGTCGCGCGATTTGACGCAGCGCGGCTATGGCAAGAGGCGGATCGAGCAAGCGTTGTGGGCGGCGGGCATAGAAGAACAGACCCGCGCCGATCACGCGCCGGGCGAAACGGCCAGCCGCAAGGCGGCGATGATGCTCGCGCGCAAACGTGGCTTCGGGCCTTTTGGCCGGCGCGAATTCGATGAAGAGAGCGAGGACCAAGACGCTCGTCGCAAGCGGCGTGAAAAACAGGTTGCCGCGATGCTGCGCGCGGGTCACGTATACGAACACGTCCAGTTCATCCTTGAGGCTTCCCAGCCAAGCGAGGTGGCGGACTGGGTGATCGAAGCGGAAGAGGAAGAGCGCGATGACTTTTAACTGGCCTACTCCCCAGCAATTCCTGCGCGCTGCGCCGCTTGCGGCCCTCTTGGCCGCGTGTTCGCCGGTCGAAGCCACCCAGGAAGCGCCGCCTTCTCCCGCTATCGCGCAATCGGGCGAGGTGCACCCCATCTCGGGCCTTGAGCTTGGTCAAGTGACGGTTGTCACAGCGGACAAAGAAATCCCGTTCGTAACCGAGTTCGCGATCACCGATCAGGCGCAAGCGCGCGGCATGATGTTCCGCGAAAGCATGGAAGATAACGAGGCTATGATCTTTCCAAGTGCAACGCCGGAGCTGCGCAGCTTCTGGATGAAGAACACGCCGATCAGCCTCGACATCATCTTCATCAACGCCGAGCGTCGCATCGCCAATATCGAAACGGCCATGCCGTATTCGCTCGCCTCGGTGCGATCGAACGGTGAAGTGATAGCCGTGTTTGAAATCCGAGGGGGGTTAGCGGCAGAGCTGGGAATCAAGCCGGGCGATGAGGTGCGTTGGGAACAGCCTTGAAGGCCTGTCAGGCAGGAACGGGAGCCCCGGCGTCGGGCTTTAGCCAGTCGGGACGAGAGAGAAAGTAGAAGACCGGGATAAGCAGCATTGGCGCAAAGGCGTAAAACTGGAAGCTGTGCTCCTCCCCCAGAAAAGCGGGTCCGAACGATTGGAGCGGAGCGCGCACAACCTCGGCGCAGACGATCGCCATTCGTAAACCGTGGCGGCGCAATCGGCGGACGCGATCGACGTCGAAGGATCGTAGAAACTGAATGTCCTTCCAGCCAATCACGAGGAAGACGAGGCCAGCGATCGGGCCCAAGGCGCCAACATATCCCGGAACGCCGGGCACCATCACGGCCGCGGCGATGTAGCTCATATAGAATAAACCAATCAAAAGCGGGAGCGCGGCACAGGCGGCTTGCAGGAAAAACAAAGGCCCCGTTCGCGGCCTAAGGGATAAGATCGCCATTCCCATCCCGTAGATCGCGACGAGCGCCGAGATGATGACCGGTGGCGCTGGCACACGCGTGATCACGAAATAGAGCGCGCTGATCGAAGCAAAGCCCATGGCGGCCAGAAACACTTGTCCGGAGCGGCGGTGCCAGACGCCGCCCTTCCGGCTGGCCAGAGCCACAAGGCCCAACGCTGCTGCTCCAAAGCCGATCGCGGCATGCGCGTAATAAGTGTAAGCGTAGGCCGGGCTTACTTCCTGCGCGAGCGCTCCAAAATCCTGCATGGCTCTGATTTCCCCGCAACGTGCCCCCAGAGACTAGTCTGCGAGAATGGTAGCCACACTGCAAGCGTATTGGTCTTGGCTCGCCTCACCATTTGGTTTAACTGCGCGCTTCATGGGAATCTTCGGAAAAATCTTCACGTGGTGGGACGGAGCGACGCTTGGCACCCACTTGTGGGCGGGTCGCCAGGGCGGCGAGCATGTCGGCACCGATTACGCCGGCAACAAGTATTACCGCAAAGCGCGCAAAGGACAGGAGGCGTCCACCGGTTCTTACACGCAGCGCGAGCAACGCTGGGTGATCTATGACGGCGCCAACGACGCCAGCCGGGTCCCCGCCGAATGGCACGGCTGGCTGCACGGCGCGTTTGACGATGTGCCGGAAAGCCATCTGCCACCGGCCAAAGTGTGGGAAGCCGACTACACACCCAACGCCACCGGGACGGCGCAGGCCTACCTGCCGCAGGGCTCGCTTGATCTCGGAGGCAAACGCGCCAAGGCCGTCGGCGATTACGAAGCTTGGTCCCCGGAAGGCTAATCGAACCCCACATGCGTCTTGTTCTGGTGGCCCTGGCTGCGATTGCGCCTTTAGCTTTGGGCGGTTGCGAAGACCCAGTGGTCGAAGGCGAGACGCCTCAGGATCAGACGGAGGCGGGAGACGATGACGCCGCGCCCGCTCCGCCGGTGGGCGATGTTGAAGCGATCACACCTTTGGAAGAGCGCGTGGCGACCCTCGGGCTTCTCAACAAGCGCAACAATGAAAGCCAGGACTTAGAAATGCGCCCGGGTGAGGTGCGCGAAATTGGCCCCGTTATCGTCCGGCTTTCGACATGCGAACGCACCGCGCCCTGGGAAATGCCGCAGGAGACCGGAGCTTTTGTCCAACTGGATGTGCTGGAACGCGGCCAAAGCGATCATACGCGGGTTTTTTCCGGTTGGCTGTTCAAGGAATCGCCCAGCCTGAATGTCGTCGAACACCCGATCTACGATGTGTGGATCAAGGATTGCGCGATGCGCTTTCCCGGAGACACCGCTGAGAATGGCTGATTGGCTTGGACCGCATCCTCGGTGAACGCAGCGTAGGCTTGCCTTAGGCTCATTCTCGGTTTTCCGCGCGCCTTTTCGAGCGCTTGTATATACATGCGCTGCGGCATTTCGATCGCGCCGAGAGTGGCGAGGTGATGGGTCATGAACTGGCAATCGAGCAATTGAAAACGCGCGTGCCGCATCAGCGCGACAAGCCAGGCGAGCGCCACCTTGCTGGCGTTGTCGGCCCGCGCAAACATGCTTTCGCCGCAGAACACGCGCTCAAAACTCACGCCGTAGAGTCCGCCAACCAATTCGGGCTGGCCATCTGCATCCTCACCCGCGCGCCAGCATTCGATCGAATGCGCGTGGCCCGCTTTGTGCAGACCAATATAGCTCCGGACAATGCGGTCACTGATCCATGTTTCCGGATGGCCGGGGCGCGGCTCAGAGCAGGCCCGCACGACCTGTTCGAAAGCCCCATCGAACGTCACTACATAACGATCCGAGCGCAGCACCTTGCGCAGACTCTTCGAAAGATGGAACTGTTCCAGCGGAAGGATCGCGCGATCGCGCGGCTCCACCCAGAAGATGTCCTGATCCTCGCGTGTGTCCGCCATCGGGAAAATGCCGCTGCGATAGGCGAGCAGCAGCGTTTCAACGGGAATGGCGGTGCGCAGCGGCGAGTGCATGCTGCCCAAGATACCATCGCTGGCGCCCTATTCCAGTAAAGAAGGCCAGCGATGCGTCGCAAAGAGGGCGGTTTGAGACGTTTTGCGGTGTTGCCACACGGGTGAGCCTTCGATAAAGGCCTCGCTCTCGTGCAGGGGCGTAGCTCAGTTGGTAGAGCATCGGTCTCCAAAACCGAGGGCCACGGGTTCGAATCCTGTCGCCCCTGCCATTTTCCAAGCCTTGGTTCGCAGTGTTCGCAAGACGGCGGCGGTGCTTCATGCGCTACGAGGGTCTAAGAGTCCCGCGTGTGTCTTGGGTGAAGCCTAAGAGTGCTTTGTCACGGTTTTGAGCGCCTCCACCAGGTTTTGGCCGGCCGCTTCATCCGAATAAAGTTCGCGCCATGAGGTAAGACCGTTTTGTGATAAGCGCTCCAGCAGCCCTTCGTCACTCCACGCGCGCTCAATGGCGGCCCGCAAAGCGCTGGCGTCGCCCGGCGGCACCATCAACGCGTCATGTTCGTGTTTGACATAGTCCTTGCTGCCTGGACAATCGGTCACCACCAGCGGCACGCCTAGCGCCATCAGCATAAGGAATGTGACTTGGCCCGAAGCCGTTTGTACGTTGGATACTGGAACCACGCCAAGAGCGGCTTTGGCGGCAAGGCTTTGGCATTCGCGGAGTGTGAGGCCGTTTCGGATCTCAACATTCGCGGGAATGGTTAGCCCGTGCACCGCTTCCGGCTTGGCGACCACGATGGTGCGAACTCCCAGGTCGCCGACAGCCGCGAAAAGCGTGCGATAGTCCCGGCCCGCGGACCCAAGCGATACCAGAAAGGGCTCATCCCCAGCGTCAAAGAGATCGGTTTTGACATCGCCCTGTTGCAGCGGAACGAAGAGAAATCGGCTTTCAGGCAAGCCAAGCCAAGCCGAATAACGCGCAATCTCGTCGCGCGAATGGACGATCAACACATCCGCGGCTGACAAGAGTCTGCCCGCGATAAATCCCTTCATCCGGCTCGAGACGGAGCCAAAGTTCAAAGACCAAGCCACTATGCGCGTGCGCTTTCGCAGCAGCCGCTTCCAAAAGCTGGCGGCGAAGGCCAGTTGGGGAAAGCTGGTTACGATGATGTCTTCATCGCGACGAATAGCCTTGAGAGCGTATCTGAAATGGCGAAGCCATTCCTGCCTCGTCGTGACCGCGCCACGGCTGTGCCATGACACCTCCTCGGCAACCGGCGGCGCGATTTTGCGAAACTCAAACCCCGAACCGTCGGGCGCGAAATCGTCGATCCACTGAAGGTTTTTGCCAAAAGCGGGATGCACAACGCCAACGCTCTTCATGGTATTTTCAGGGTTGGGTGTTTGCATAATTCTTGTTCGTTTTCGAAGTTGTTTGGCCATTGGGGTGGTGTTTGCGTGGTTGGTCCCGATCGGTTTGACGGCGCACCCAAAGCCTATCTCTGCCGGGCCAAGTCAGGTGAACTTAAACCGTTGGATTTGACCGCCCCAATAGCCTTGACACTATTCGCACAAGACATATCGTTTTCCTGTCCCCCTACGGCAATGAAAAGCAAATCGTGAAGCGCTTGGTCATCCTTTTTTCGGCGGTCTTGGCTCTGATTTGCGCCGTCTGGCTCCTTTCGACGAAGTCGATCGCGAGCAACACCGCGCATTTTGTCGTCACGGACACGGTTGTAAACGAGGATCTCCAGCCCTTCACGGCGACTATCGGTCCCATTGGGAATGGCCACCGATTGAGCATAGATAGCGGATTTGAACCGCTTGTTTTTCGCACTATGATGCAGGCGGTGGCCGCATCTCCAAATCGTGTCTTGGCGTCTCCTGAAGTGATCTCCAAATACGATTCATGGCGTACAGGCTCTTTTGACGGGGCCGAAGTCGAGATTTTGCGAATCGTAAACGGCGCGTTCCGATCCGTGCGAACCGACCGAGTGGCGGTTGGCGGTCATCAAGTGTCGGGCTGGCGATCGGTCTTCCCCACTCACCGAATTCTCGGTCCCAACACGACGAAGCACGAGTTTGCCTGGGCGCCCTGGAACCGGCCGGGTGTTCCCTATTACTTCACGGTAAAGGCGGTGGATGAAAACGGCGGACTGTCCCGGCGAAGCGGTTTTGTCGAAGTCGTGCCTCCTGATCCTATCCCTAACAACGTTAAAGCTGCCGCCAACGACTTAGAGGTGTTGGAAATCAAGCCGGGCGCAGGGCAACTTCCAGCGCCGACCGGCTTCACCGCAAGTCTGACCAAGCGTGGCACGCTCCAGCTCGAATGGGATGAAGTCTCCGGTGCAAGAGGTTATGTCGTCATGCGGTCCGACGTCGCACCGGCCGAGCACAAAGGTTTCTTTTTGGCGCTTGAGGGCACCGGACCCGCGATTGAGGCGGGTGACCTTGCGATAGTCCGCGCTCGCTTTTTGACTGCAGAGCGCAACAGACGTTTGTCCAACAGGGCTTGGGCGGCACGGGATGGAGGGCGACCGTTTCTCAATCGATCGCTGGGATGGTCCGACGGCGGGCAAGGCACAGCGTGGGAACTTGTCCCCCACTCTCCGGAGACGCCGGTAGCGGATGCGGGCGAAACACATCTCAGATTTGATCTCGACCAGGGAGAGCGCTTCACGGTGGGCTCAGCCAACCATTCGGGCCTTGATCAGAACTGGTATGAGGTGCTCGAACCCGGTCGGCGGTACCGCGTTGATGTTTGGATGCGTGGCCCGTCGGCGAGCGCGGTTACCTTCGCTGTCACCGGATCTTACGCCGACAAGGCCAAAGGGATCGCGCCCCAGCGGTTTTCGCTGACCCCCAATTGGCGGCGATACACGGCCAGTTTCGAAGTGCCTTTTGTCCTTGCTGGTTCTCGCCCAGGCCGAATGGAACTGCGCTTTGAAGGGCCCGGCCAGTTCGATATCGACAACTTTCGGATCTACCGCGAAGAGGCTGAGTTTCTGGCCCTGCTGCCAGGCGATGCGGCCCGTCTCGAGGCGTCGGCTATGGGAGCTCTGCGCACGCATGGCTTCATCAAGACCGGGCACGGGACTTATGATTTAAGTGAACTGACCAATCCCGGCGGCGCCACAAATCTGGAAGGGGGAAACACCCTGCCCCAAACCCTCGCAGCCATGGCGAGCGTCGGTGTGGATCCCTGGCTGCAGATTGAACCGCATTTCAGCCGAGAGGAATGGCTTGGTTTTGCCGAGTACCTTGCCGCCCCCTTTGACGCGGCAAAAGATGATCCCGCGCGGTTGCCATGGGCGGCGAAGCGCGCCGCGCAAGGGCATAGTCCTTGGGTGGAACAGTTCGATCGCATCATTCTCGAAATCGGCAATGAAACCTGGAATAGTCTTTTCTTACCTTGGGCTTTTCCCGAGATGAGAGACTTGGCGACCCGACGAAGGTATCGCCCGGGCGAAGTGTACGGCCTGTACCAGGAATATGTCCTGTCGATTTTGCGCGAGAGCCAGTATTGGCCCGCTCTTGAGCCCAAACTCCAACCCGTGATCGGTGGCCGTGCGGGTCAGAACGGTTGGGCGGGTTTCGATTACGGGCTTGATGCGATCGCTGTGTCGCCCAACACACCCTACATGACCCATGGCGCCTATAACGGCGGATGGGACGAAAGCGAGGGAGCGGCGCAATACGATGCGAAGGGCCTTTCGAACATTCTAACCCACATTATGCAGGCTGGACTGATCCGCGCGGAGAGACACCGCGAGGCGGCGGATCGAATAGGGACGGCGAGGGGACAACCGGTTCTCACCGGAACGTACGAGGCTGGCCCCGGATACAGCATGAACGGCCAAAATGGCGCGTCCGTGACCGCTGAGCAGGCCAATCAGCAGGAAATGGCGATGAAGAGTGTCGCCGCGGGCACAGCCACTCTCGACGCGTTTCTGATGCGCGCCGCCAAAGGGCAAGTGCTGCAGAACTTTTTCGCGTATCGCAGCGGTGATCGCTGGGCGTCCCACGCGCGTTGGAACAAAGGCGGGCAAACATACCCTTCATGGGATCTGTTGGCGTTCTTCAACAACGAAACTCTGGGCGACATGCTGGCCGTGGAAACGCTGGCCTCTCCTGTGGTGGACCTGTCGGCATCTGGTCGCCGCAGCGCGGTTGGCGAAGGTCCACTCATTTCGGCTTACGCCACGCGCTCTGGTGACCGTCTGGCAGTGTTTGTGCTCTCGCGCCGCGTCCCAGGTTACCCTGACCCGGATCACTCGGGCGAAACGGAGGTCACGATTGATCTGCCCATTTCGGCGGCCGAAAGTCTCACTCGAGTGACCCAGACGGGTGAGTGGAACAGCCACAATGTTGACGGGCTGGGTTCACGCCTTCAGTCGGACGAGGTGGCGGTACCCGAGACGCTGCCAAAGCTGTCGATTTCAGCCCTGCCTCCGGGCAAAACGGTCGTTTACATTTTCGAAGGTGTGACCTGACGCGCACGAGTGTGGCTTGCAATGCCACAGCACCAGCCGATGAGAATGCAACCAATGGGTTGAACTCGTCTCCATTCGCACTAACTTGCGAATCATTCTCGATAAGGAGTTGGCGATGGAGCACGAGTTTTGGCATGGCCGTTGGGCGAGCAACCAGATCGCCTTCCACGAGGCGGAACCCCATCCTTTTCTGCGTCAGCATTTAGACCGGCTTAGCCTGGAGTCCGGCGACACCGTCTTTCTCCCGCTGTGCGGCAAAACGCTCGATATCGATTGGCTGCTGGGCGAAGGATATCGCGTGATCGGGTGCGAGCTCAACGAAGGCGCAGTGGCCGAAGTGTTTGAAAGACTTGGCCTCGAACCAGAGCGGGCCGAAATCGGGTCGATATCGCGCTGGCAGGCAAGCTCGCTGACCGTCTTTATTGGAGATTTCTTTGAGCTGACCCAGCCGATGCTTGGTCCGGTGGATGGCGTATTTGACCGCGGTTCGCTTGTTGCTCTGCCTCTGGCGATGCGGCAGGCCTATGCGCCGCATCTGGTGACGCTGACGCCGGGCGCAGACCACCTGACGGTCACCTACGACTATGAGCAATCTCAGACCGCCGGTCCGCCCTTTTCCGTGCCTTTTGAGGCGGTTCAAGCGCTCTTCGCTGACACGCACAAAGCCGAGCGGATCGAGGCGCGCGAAATCACAGGCCCACTCGCCCAAAGGTGCTCGGGCGAGGAACTGGCGATCGGGCTTACGCCGCGCTGAGCCTATTCAGCCGGCTCGGTCTGAGTGCCGGGCCCGTGATCTTCGCCCGCGGTCTTGTCACCCTTGGCAAGTTTGAAGACGACGCCAGAGAGCAGCAACAGCGCGATCAGGTTGGGCAGGGCCATCGCCGCGTTGGAAATGTCGCCCAGTCGCCAGACGAGGGTCAGATCCTGGCTCGCGCCGACGTAAATCACGACGCACCACAGCACGCGCCAGACCATATGGATGATCTTTTCACCGCCAGGGCTGGCGCCCGGCACGCGGTCATAGATGAAGGTGATCGCGCGCTCGCCGTAATAGCTCCACGTGAGCAGCGTGGTGAACACGAACAGGATCAAAGCGATCGAGGCGATCAGCGTGCCCAGCGGGATACCAGCGATGGGCAAGGGGAACGCGGCGGCAAACGCGCCGCTGGTCATTGCGAAGCCTTCAAGGTCTGAATTCCACGCGTGCGCGACCGCTTCGCCGCCGCCGACGAAGTCGCCTTTGACGGTCAGGATAACGAGGGCCGTCATGGTGCAGATGATGATGGTGTCGATGAACGTGCCCAGCATCGCCATGCGGCCCTGCTGCACCGGATCGTTGGTCTGCGCGACCGCGTGCGCGATCGGCGTGGAGCCTTGGCCGCTTTCGTTCGAGAACAGCCCGCGCGCGACACCGGCGCGGATCGCTAGCGCAATCGCCGCGCCGACAAAGCCGCCGGTTGCCGCCTGCGGGTTGAACGCGCCGTTGATGATGAGAGCAAAGGTCGCAGGGATCTCTGTGGCGTTTAGCACCAGCGCGATCACCGCCATCACGATGTAGGCGCCCGCCATAAACGGGATCACCTTCTCCGCGACGCTGCCAATCGACTTGATCCCGCCGATGATGACCACGAACACCGCAACCGCGACAATCGCGCCGCCCAGCCATTCTTCGATGCCGAACAGCTCGTTCAGCCCGTCGGCGACGGCGTTGGCTTGAATCGAATTGCCCGTGACCATGGCAGAGAACAGCGTGCCGATGCAGAACAGGATCGCCAGCCACGCCCATTTTGGGCCCAAGCCAAGCATGATGTAGCTCATCGGACCGCCGCGATAGGTGCCTTCTTCGGTCTTCTCACGATAGCGGATGGCCAGCGCGCCCTCAGCAAAGCCCAGCGCCATGCCGATCAGGGCGGTGATCCACATCCAGAAGATCGCGCCGGGCCCACCCAGAGCGATGGCGGTCGCCACACCGGCCAGGTTGCCCGTGCCCACTTGCCCCGAAAGCGCGGTGGAAAGCGCGGCAAAGGGGGAAATTTCCCCATCGCCTTCGCCCTTGCGGCCCGCGAACAGTCCTTTGAACGCGCCGCCCAGGTGCACCAGCGGGTAAAACCGGAGGCCGAACATGATGTAGAGGCCAGCGCCCAGCAGCACGATCACCATCGGCGGGATCGGTTGTCCGCCCACCGAAAGCCAGGGAAGCAATTCTCCGTTCCAGGTTCCACCCCAGATGAAGTCTGAGATGTTGGTTACCGGCGCGATCAACGATTCAGCGAAACTTGGTTCGGCTGCCATATGTGTGCGTATCCCCTGTTGCGCTTGTGCGAGCGCGAATTTCGGCATGAAAGCGAATGTGTCGCTTTCGTGAAAACACGCACGCTAGAGCGGCATTTCCCGCGTGGCTAGGGCCGGGGGCGCAAAACCAACGAGTTCGCTTGCAATTCGCCGCGCGCGGGCATAATGGCAACACGTCTCCTGACATCGCAGATTCTTAGAGCTCTTCCGCCGACCTTGTCCCGGAGAGCGATGAGACCTACCTGTCAGGCTGTATCGAAATTCGTCAATGAAAGCGCCGTTCGACCATGGCCGAAGAGAAAAAGCAGAAAAAAACGAGTGTTCCTGAGTTCGTAAATCAGGTCCGTTCGGAAACTTCCAAGGTCGTCTGGCCGACCCGTGATGAAACGATCCGCACCGCGATTTTCGTCTTCATCATGATGGTTGTGCTGTCGCTTTTCTTCCTCGGTGTCGACAGCGTCTTCAACGCTCTTGTCAAATTCCTCCTGACGCTCGCCTGATCGCGCGCAGGAAATCAGGCCCGCATTACTTTTAAGGACATCCCATGGCTCGTTGGTACATCATCCACGCCTATTCCGGTTTTGAAAATAAGGTGAAGGAAGCGATCCTCGCCGAGGCGGACCGTCTGGGCCTGTCGGAAGGCGTCGAGGAAATCGAAGTGCCGACCGAAACCGTGACCGAAGTGAAGCGCGGCAAGAAAGTCCAGGTCGAACGCAAGTTTATGCCGGGCTACGTTCTGGCGAAGCTGCGCATGAACGATGATATCTATCACCTCGTTAAAAACACGCCGAAGGTGACGGGCTTTTTGGGCAACAACAACAAGCCGCAACCGATCAGCGAGCGCGAGGCCGCGCGTTACTTTGGCGGCGTCGAGGAGGCCAAATCGGCGCCCAAGGCGCAGGTCAATGTCGATTACGAAATCGGCGATCAGGTCAAAGTGCTCGACGGGCCCTTCGCCAGCTTCAACGGCGTGGTCGAGGAATTGGATTTCGACAAAGCCAAGGTCAAGGTCAGCGTGTCCATCTTCGGCCGCGCAACCCCGGTCGAGCTCGAATTCGAACAGGTCGAGCTGGTTAAGTAGTCTTGGTCGCCTTTTTGGCGTCCAGACCAACCGCGCTTGCGATCAACTGCCAGATCTGCGCCGCGACTTTGCTTGCGGCGGGGCGCGGCTGCATGCTCAGCGCCATCATCGTGGTCGCCCGCACCGCGCCGGTGATCGCGGCTCCGGCGAGTTCGGCGTCGATCCTTCCTGAGATTTGACCGCGTTGCTGCCCCGAGCGGATGTTGTACGCCGCGTTAGCCATCATGGCGCGTTGCGAGCGCATGTCGCGCTCAACCGCGTGACGATGGCTCAAGCTTCCGAAAAGCACTGGCGCTAAAGGGTCCGAAAAAAGAAACTCGACCACCCGTTCGAGCCGGTGACGTTCGCGCAATTCCCACGCCACTTCGGGGTCCATACGTTCATCGACCACCGTTTCGTAGCGATCATAAAAGCGGTCGATCACGCCGGCGATCACGCCGTCTTTTGAGCGGAAATAGTGATAGGCGAGCCCATTGGAGATGCCCGCTTTCCTAGCAAGGTCTCCTATCTCGAAGCTGCCACCGGACGCCAATATAAGTTCTTGCGCCGCGTCGAGAATGGCGTCCCGCTTTTGCTCTTTTTTTGATTTTGCCGGTTTTTCAAGCGCTGTTTGCAAAGTGCGTCTCATTTTTGAATTGAATTCAATTCAGGACTAGAATAGGTGCATTCGCCAAAGCAGGCAAGAAACGATGTTCGCAAGGAGGGGATAACACGCGATGGAACGCACAATCGAGATTGATCTTGTAGAGGAGCTGCGCGCGCTCAAAGCGAAAGGGCAGCGTTTTCTCGACGAATCCCCCGCGGTAAGTCCCGTCTCTCACTACACCTCGCAAAGCCGTTTTGATCGTGAGCGCGAGATGATCTTCCTCCGGCATCCGCACGCGGCTGTGCACGCCAGCGAGCTGGGCGAGCCCGGGTCCTTTGTCCGCAAAGACGTGCACGGTCTCCCGGTCCTGATAACCCGAGATAAACAGGGCGAGGTCCATGCCTTCCTCAACGTGTGTCGCCATCGCGGCGCCCAGCTGGTGTCGCAAGAGAGCGGCTGCCAGCAACGTTTCTCCTGCCCCTACCATGCGTGGACGTACGCGAGCGACGGGCGCCTGCTCGCCGCCCCTCATTTCGCCGAAGGCTTCCCGGGCCTCGAAAAGTCGCAACTTGGCCTCACCGAGCTCCCTTCCCGCGAAGCGTTTGGGTTCGTCTGGGTGGTTCCAACGCCGGGACTGGACGCTGCGCTCGATGGCCATCTGAAAGAGTTGGCCGAAGAGTTCGATGCGCTCGAATTGGCCAGCCACCGAATCGCCAGCGAGGACACGATCACGTGCGCCGCAAACTGGAAGATACTGGTCGAGGGCGGCATTGAGGCCTACCATTTCAAGGTCGCTCACCGCGATACGATCGGTCCGTTCTTTGAGGACAATTTGTCCAGCTATCAGAGCTACGGCGATCACATGCGCTCCGTCTTGCCGCGCGCGAGTATGGAGGCTTTTGACACGATCCCGCAGGACGATTGGCGTCTTAGGGACCACGCCAATGTCCTCTATACGTTCTTCCCGACCAATCAGCTCTTGGTTCAGCAGGACCATGTGATCTGGATTTCAAGCCAGCCCAAAGGGCCCAACGAGACTCAGCTTCGCCTTGTCACGCTGGTGCCGGGCAATGGGCCTGCAGCGGAAGGCAAGGATGACGCATATTGGCAGCGCAATCACACCATCACGATGACGACACTTATCGAAGACTTCGACATCGGCGAAGGCATTCAAAGTGGGCTCGCCTCAGGCGCCAATCAGAGGCTTCACTTTGGTCGGTTCGAGGGCGCGCTTGCAGCCTTCAACCACAGTGTTGATGCTCATTGCTCCGGTTCATATGGGGACAGGACCACTTAAACCGGCCAGAACGGTTGCCCCGCTTTGGCTTGGAAGAACAGCGCCGAAGCCAGCGCCAATTGCACCACCGTCACGCCGCCGACGACAAGTTTGGCGTTCCACCCTTGCCGGTCGGCCAACCACCCCGCGAGCGGCACCGTTTGCATCAAATGCAGGCTCACAAAATGCGTGGGTCGCAGATCGCCATATTCGCGGCTCCAGCCGAAAAAGGGCACGGTCGCGCCGCCTCCCTCCAACGCCGAGCCCACATATCGACCGTTGGTTGACATCTCGAACGCGAAGTAAAGCGTCGAGACAAAGGCAAGGCTCAGACCGACAACGGACCCGAGCCACAGGCCGTATCGCGATCGATCGCCCTTGCGCCAGATCTGCACGGCCAGCGCCATCGCAATCGTCATCAGGAAGAACGCGCCGACCCCCATCGCCGCGTACATCAGCGCCTCGAACGGTGTGTCGTAGTTGAAGTGCGACCGCTTGGCTTGCCCGGCTTGGACAGCGACCCACACATATTCAAGCAACAGTGAGAATCCGGCGAGGTAACTGAAGCCGATCAGGACAGGCCCGTTGCGCACATCCCGCGGCACCAATTGCGCCAGCACCGCGATCGTGAAGAAGTGCAGCGCTAGGGACACGTTGAACTTTTGCGGCTTCACCCACACGCCCGCGCTGTCCAGCGTGCGCGGATCAATCAGCATCGCTGGCAGAAACACGAGAAAGCTCACCGCCATCAGCAAGGCGAGCGAGATGTTGAGGCGGGTCATGTGATCGCCGCCAAGAGCGAGTGGGGAAGGGGTGACGATCGTCTGCGAGGTCATGCGGGCGCTCCTTCCATGGCGGGTTGCAGCGATCGGCTTGGCCACCGCAGAGTGGTGGCCTTGATCGCCAGAAAGATTGCGAGGCCAACCGGGCCGAACATAAAGGTCGCCACCAGAATGAGGGCCTGCACGATCCGGTTAAGCCCGATCTTGTCGGCCTCCACCGCGATCCATCCGCCGATAAATAGGTCAAAAGCGAGATAGTGCACCCAACCCGCCAGCAGCATTTCACGCGTGCCGAGCAGGACCGCGACTTGATCGAGCGACCCGAACCCCCCGCCTTCGACGGTGAAGAAATAGGACATCGCAAATCCGGCGTAGAGCAGCGAAATCCCGAATGGGATGATGAAGCGCGGGATGGCGAGCAAAGCGGTGCCTAAATTGTAGGGCAGGCGCCTTGGCGCGAAGATCAGGACCAGCCACCCGATCATCGCGGCTTGCCCCGCCCAGCCAAACCATTGATCAAGCGTGATAGAAGATGCCATGAATCTGGCCTCCCTGACAGTTTCCCACACGTGATGGGGAAATTGGCCGGTGGTGTCTAGCCCGACTAACACAGTGCCCCAGTCCGCTAGGCCGTGGCGCGGCGCAGGCGAGGGCACCGGATGACCCGTCCTGCGTTCGCTGAGAGTATTCCGAGGAGAAACGTTATGCCGTCCGCGCCCATCGCCAATCTGATCAACGCGCTGGCGCTCTGCCTCCTGCCTATCTGGGCGTATTGGGAGAGCCCTGAGCCCTCGCTCACTGCCTTTATTCCTCTCGGTTTTGGCGTCGCGCTGCTGCTCTGTCAGCCTGGTGTGAGGGCCCAGAACAAGGTGGTCGCGCATATTGCGGTGCTGTTGACGCTGGTGGTGTTTATGGCGCTGTTTATGCCGCTTTCGAGCCGACTTGATGGCAGCGACCCGCTGGGCCTTTCGCGCGTGGTCGCAATGATGCTGACCAGCCTCGTCGCGATGATCGCCTTTATCAGCAGCTTCCGCGCCGCGCGGAAAGCGCATGAGGCGAACGACGATACATAAAACTGGCCAGAAACCTGAACGGGAGCTACACTGCTGGTTCTCAGCGAGTTCAGATTGTGGGGAGTAGCTGGCTGGGTCAAGGTCGCAAAATTGGGGAGAGCGTAGCGGTTCATCTGAGCCGCTGGCGCTCAAAATGGAGGGTATTGCGATGCTTATCACCGTTAAACTTTCACCAAGTGGCAAAGCCATATCGGCAATCGGCGCGGCGATCGGACTGGCGCTGGTCAGCGCCGCTCCCGTGCAGGCCAAGAATGAGCCCTTGCCCGATCGCATCCGCGATATGCCGGACAAACTTATCAAGTATAAGCATATGAAGAACGTGCGCGGGTCTGATCGGCGTCGCTACGACATCAAGATCCAATACGGGCGCGCAAGCCGGGTGCACAGAACGGGCGCTGACACCAAGCAGCTCAAACCGCGCGAGGTCACAGCCTTCACCCGCGTTTTGATTAGCCCTGTTGGCGAAGACGATTATCGCAAGCCGTCAGCCGACCGCTTGTCTGAACTGTTCCCTGGATCAATGGTTTATACCAGCCTTAACGGCTCCACCCTGGACCGCGGCACTTTTGGCTATTCCTGCAAGAAAAAGGGCTGGAAGAAGTCGAGCGAATTCACCACCTTTGTGACGATGGACCGGAGGTTGTGCGCCAGCAAGGGTATCGACAGTGGCCACCGTGCGCGGATCGGCGACGAGATGGTAGTCGACCTCAAGCTCGACTGAACGTTTTCCTACAACGTGGCTTCGTGCGAAGGGCGAGTGAAGGTCGTCATTGCCCTAGCAATCGGGCGATTTTCCCTTCGGCGCACGTGTCTACTTTGGTGCGTTGCTTGATAATTAAGTGTTCTAAATCAATGGATTGAAGTGTATTGGCAAAAGCGACACCCTGTCACCTTTGTCACCTTTGGACGCCCTAGAACTTTCGGTTGATTTCCTACGCGCGCACGACTATTTCGCCCGCTCGCGTCACGGCTCCGACCGATTGGTGCGAATCCGTGCGGGAGCTTGGCTGATAAGCCCGGCGTTGGACCGCTTAACATGAGAGCGCAATTAAGCCTGGCTTCGGCTGGGCGGCGTTCGACAGTGCGAAAGGAGGCCCTCGTGGCCAAGAAAATTGAAGGCTATATCAAGCTGCAGGTGCCCGCGGGCACCGCAAACCCATCCCCTCCGATTGGTCCGGCGCTCGGTCAGCGCGGCGTGAACATCATGGAATTCTGCAAGGCGTTCAACGCCGCCACGCAGGACCTTGAAAAGAACGCCCCGATCCCGACGACGATCACCGTGTACGCGGACCGTTCGTTCACCTTCACCTTCAAGAGCCCGCCGGCGTCTTACCTCATCAAGAAGGCCGTCAAGCTGAAGTCGGGCTCGAGCGAGCCGGGCAAGGTATCGGCCGGAACGATCAAGCAAAGCCAGGTCAAGGAAATCGCCGAGGCGAAAATGAAAGACCTCAACGCGAACGATATCGACCAGGCGATGAAAATCATCGAAGGCTCCGCGCGTTCGATGGGCCTCGAAGTGGTGGAGGGCTAAGATCATGGCAACACTTACGAAAAAGCAGAAAGCTCTCGCCGAACTCGACAGCGAAAAGCTGTACACGGTGGACGAAGCGCTGGGCGTTCTTCGCGAGCACAAGGCCAAGTTTGACGAGACCGTCGAACTCTCGATGAACCTGGGTGTCGATCCGCGCCACGCCGATCAGATGGTGCGCGGCATGATCTCGTTGCCTTCGGGCACGGGCAAGGACGTCAAGGTCGCGGTCTTCGCGCGCGGCGACAACGCCGAGAAGGCCACTGCCGCTGGCGCCGACAAGGTGGGCGCCGAAGACCTGATGGAAGACATGCAGAACGGCAATCTCGATTACGATCGCGTGATCGCCACGCC
>JBCDAE010000013.1:0-78666 GCA_039186235.1 Pseudomonadota bacterium
GCGTGGTCACGCTTGCGAAATCGTAGATTTCGGAACTGCGCGTTCATTAGAAAGACGCGATGAAAACGGTTTGCGACAGCAAACCGGACGGCCGACCGGCCGCCCGCAGCGGGTCCGCAGAGGAAGATTCCCCGGAGGACGTCTAGCGAGGACGTGGCCCCGGATGGGGCCACGCAAACAAAGCTTCAAAAACGCGCCACCAGCGCCAAGCCCCATTTTACCTCTTCAAACTATCCCGGATTTCGGTCAGCAGATCGATCTCAGTCGGGCCTGCGGGCTCCTCGGGCGCTTCCTCTTCCTTCTTCTCCATCTGCTCCATCACTTTCATGGTGTAGCGCACCAGCAGGAAGATGATGAAGGCGAGGATGATGAAGTTGATCACCTCGGTCACGAACGCGCCGTAGCCGATCATTGCGGCCCCTGCCTCTTTCAGCGCGGCGTAGTCGGTCATCGACCCTTCATAGCCCTCAGGCGCTGACAGCAGGATGAAGTAGGATGAGAAATCAGCGCCGCCGAAAATCGCACCGACGAGCGGCATGATCACCTCGCCCGTCAGGGATTTAACGATCGTTGCAAACGCGCCGCCGATGATGACCGCGACGGCCAATTGCATCACGTTGCCTTTGGCGATGAATTCCTTGAAGTCCGACAGCATGGCAGATCCCTCTTAGTTGCCGCTTTCACCACTGTTGTGGCACCTCGAAGTCCCCTTGCCAAGCGGTCAACGCCCACCCTCCCCGACTTGAAAGCGGCGCGAGGTGGCCTATATGAGTAACACAGAGATTCAGCGCCCTCGCGCCTGCGCGCCGGGGTGTTTCTTTTGGAGGGATATTTCGTGAAAATAGCACACACTGTTCGCGCCGCTTTCGTCGCGGTCGCCGCGCTCAGCCTCGCCGCCTGCGGGATCAACTCGGTCCCGGCGGCCGAAGAGGAAGCGAAAGCCAAATGGGCCGACGTCGAAGCGCAGTTTCAACGGCGCGCCAATCTGATTCCGAATCTTGCCGAAGTCGCCCAAGGCGCGGCAGAAAACGAGCAGACCATCCTTCGCGAAGTGACCGAAGCGCGCGCCCGCGCGACCAGTGTCCAGATTTCAGCCGATAACCTTGGCGACGCCGAGGCGATGGAAAACTTCGCCGCCGCGCAGGGCCAGATCGGCGCAGGCCTTGGCCGCTTGCTCGCGAGCTTCGAAGCCTATCCGGACATCAAGTCGAACCAGAACTTCCTTGCGCTGCAGAGCCAGCTCGAAGGCACCGAAAACCGCATCGCCGTGGCGCTGCGCGACTACAACGAAGCGGTTCGCAAGTATAACACCACCATCCGCACCTTCCCCGACACGATCGGCGCGAATATCATTCACGGGGCCGAGCCACTCGCGCCTTATTCGGCGGTGACGCCGGGCGCCGAAGAAGCGCCCACGCTGGACCTGACGTCCAACTAATCCGTGCTGCGCCAGGTTCTCCTGATCCTCGCCGTGGTGGGGGCGCTATTCGCCGCGCCCGCCTCCGCGCAATCGTTCCCCGAACTGACGGACCGCGTTGTCGATCAGGCGAACATACTTCCCGCTGAAACCGAGGCCCAACTCACCGCTGAGCTGGCGGCGCTAGAGACGCAGTCCAACCGCCAACTGGTGGTCGCGACGGTCACCAGCTTGGAGGAAAACGAGATTGCGGATTACGGCTATCGGTTGGGCCGCGAGTGGGGCCTAGGCGATGCCGAGCGCAACGACGGCGCGTTGCTACTAATCGCACCGAATGAAAGGCGTGTGCATATTGCCTCAGGCTATGGCCTCGAAGGCTATCTGACCGACGCGCTTTCCGCGCTGATCATCCAGAACGTGATCCTGCCGCGATTCCGCGACGGCGATATGCCAGGCGGCGTGGTCGCGGGCACGCAGGCGATGATCGCGCAGTTGCAACTCCCGCCAGACGAAGCGGCCAAGGTCGCCGCCGAAGCCTCGAAACGCCGCACGTCTGATCAAACCGACGGAGGTTTTCCGGTCGGCGCGCTGATCTGGCTCGCGTTCATGTTCTTCTTCTTCGTCCTGCCGATCCTGCGCGGTGGCAAGCGGCGGCGGCGCTACAAAAAGCGCAAGAAAGGCCCTTGGGGCAAACGTGACGATGACGACGACGATTGGGACGACGACGATGACGGCTGGGGCCGCACCGCTCGTGACATTATCCTGTGGGAAGTCGGCACCGCGATCGCGCGCGGCGCGCTTGGCGGGGGCCGCTCGAGCGGTGGCTGGGGCGGCGGCGGCGGTAGCTTCGGAGGAGGTTTTGGCGGCGGTTTCGGCGGAGGCGGTGGCTCTTTCGGAGGCGGCGGCGCCTCAGGAGGTTGGTAAATGAGCTATCTCACACTCGAACAGCACCGGATTGTGTCGAGCGCCGTCGAAGAAGCCGAACTCACCACGTCGGGCGAAATCCTGACCGTGCTGGCCGATCGCAGCGATGGCTACACCGATGTCGCGCTGCTGTGGGCGGCGGCGCTGTCCTTCACGGTGATGAGCGTCTTCGCCGCTTTTCCCGCGCCGTTCCTTGGCCTTTGGGACGCTCTCGTTGTCGAAGCGCTGATGGGCGGATGGGGCCACGAATGGTCCACGGGGGAACTGGCCAGCATGACGATTGGTCTGGGTCTGCTCACCTTCGCGCTTGTCTGGGCGGCGCAGCTTTGGGAGCCGCTTAAATTCGCTCTCATTCCTGGCCCCGTGCGCTCAGCGCGCGTGCACGCGCAGGCGGTGCGCCATTTCAAAGTGGGCGCCGAAGCGCGAACCATGGGCCGCACGGGAATCCTGATCTACCTGTCCATGCGCGAACATCGCGCTGAAATCGTCGCCGATGAACCCATCGCCAAACTGGTCGAAGCCGAGGTGTGGGGCGAGGCGATGGTCGACATGCTTAAAGAGATAAAACGCGGTCGCATCGCCGAAGGCCTGGCCTTGGGCGTGCGCGATGTGGGCTTTGTGCTCTCACAGCACTTCCCGCGCGCCGACGACGATGAAAACGAGCTTCCCGATCGCCTCATCGAAGTCTAAGCCCTCCCCCGACATGAACGAGGCTGACTTCATTCGCGATCGCGACGCCGACCTTCCCGAAGAAATCATGTGGGAAGGTCGCTTCATCACCACCAAGAAGCGCGGGCGCTGGGAATATGTCGGCCGCGCGCGCGGCATTCGCGCCGCCGCTATCCTGACGATAGACGAAGACCCTGACGGCACGAAGCACGTCATCCTAGTGAGCCAGTATCGCGTGCCTCTTGGCCGATTTTGCCTCGAGATTCCCGCCGGTCTTGTCGGCGATGACGAAGGCGGCGAAGACGA
This sequence comes from Pseudomonadota bacterium, assembly GCA_039186235.1. Classification (GTDB taxonomy): domain Bacteria; phylum Pseudomonadota; class Alphaproteobacteria; order Sphingomonadales; family Sphingomonadaceae; genus Erythrobacter. The sequence continues at coordinate 3,317 of JBCDAE010000013.1, forward strand.
AGCCGCGACCGACGCCGCCGCGCGCGAACTGGAAGAAGAAACCGGATACCGCGCCGACAGGCTCGAGGTGCTGGGCGAGTTCTATTCGTCCCCCGGCATGATCTCCGAAATGTTCACGCTGCTCAAAGCGACCGGCCTGACCAAGGTCAGCGAAGGCGGCGGCTTGGAAGGCGAGAACATCACCGTTCACCGCGTGCCGATCAACGATCTGCCGGACTTTGTTGCGCAATGGCGCGCGGCCGGTCACGGCGTCGATGTGCGCGTGGCCATGCTGATGACGCCGGGCTATCTCGACTTACACTGACACTCACATACGAAGACAATTGGGAAGAGGGACAAACATGACGAAACGCTGCGAAGGCAAACTGGCTCTGGTCACCGGCGGGGCGCAAGGCCTGGGCCGCGCACACAGCATCCGTTTGGCGCAAGAGGGCGCGCGAGTGCTGGCGACCGACATTAACGGCGAAGGCGCGGCGGAAACCGCAGCGATCATCAACGCCGAAATGGGAGACGGCACCGCCTTTGCCATCGCGCACGACGTCACCAAGCCCGACCAGTGGGAGGCCGCGGTGGAAGCCGCACGGGAGAATATGGGCGGGCTCAACGTGCTCGTGAACAACGCCGGCATTGGCGTGGGTGGCAATATCGAAACCTGCACTTTCGAAGACTGGCAGCGCTGCTTTTCGATCAACGTCGATTCGATCTTCCACGGATGCCAAAAGGCCCTGCCCCTGATGCGCGAGCACGCGCCGGGATCGATCATCAACATCTCGAGCATTGCGGGGCTGATCGCCAGCGACACGATGCCCGCCTATAACGCCTCCAAAGCCAGCGTCTGGATGCTGTCGAAGTCGATCGCGCTGCACTGCGCGAAAAAGCAAATGCAGATCCGCTGCAACTCGGTCCACCCGACCTTTGTCGACACGCCCATCCTCGACGGCACCGCACGCGCGCACCAGCTGGATAAGGATGTGCTGATGGACAAACTCGCGCGTCAGATCCCGCTGATGTTCGTCGGCGAACCCAACGACATCGCCAACGCGGTGGTCTATCTCGCCAGCGACGAAAGCCGTTTCATGACCGGCGCCGAAATCAAGCTCGATGGTGGTATTAGCGCGATGTAGTTTTGCGCTCCTGCATCCGCAGGAGCGTCCTCGCTAGACGTCCTCCGGCCAATCTTGGCCTACGGACCCGCTGCGGGCGGCCAGTCGGCCTAGCGGATTGCGGCCGCAATCCGGTACCGTCGCAAATCTCGCTGATCCGAAATCTATGATTTCGCGAGCGCGACCGCGCGCCCGCAGGTGCCCCGGAGGGGAAGATTCCCCGTAGGGAATAGTGCCGAGGATGATTGCCCGGATGGGCGATCTCAAAAAAAAGGGACCCTAAAGGGCCCCTCCCGGTTTTTTCTCAATGTAAGGCTGCGCGAGACCCACTCGAAACCGGGTCCGCTTAGAGTTTCGCGCAGTTAGTCCGCCACTAGAGCGATGATCAGATAAAGAATGATCGAGCTACCAAAGCCCAGCAGGGCCGCGGCGACAAAGATCAGGCGAACAACCATGGCGTCCATGCCAAAGTAGTTGGCGATACCACCGCAAACGCCCGCCAGTTTGGCGTCGCTCTTGTCGAGATGGAATTTCTTCGGCGGTCCGCCGTTATTGCTGTTGGTCACTTTGTTCATGCCAGAACTCCTATGGCAAGCGGGCTAGAGGCGATGGCCGGGCTGGCCGGGATAATGGCGGTGGCCATCAGCACCAGTGTCAGCGTCAGCGCGGAAATGCCAGCCAGCATCTGATCGCTAACATGCCGAGGGAAGGTGAACGGGGCAAGCATCTGTTTTTCCTTTTTCGAGGGTTGAGACTTCGGGTGATACTCAGGCGAGGTTCGGGGTGGCCGGAACGATCGCGTAAGCGAAGGTGCAAATCGTCAGCGCGACCGAGAAAGCGGCGGCGAAAAGGCGATTTGTGGTGTCGTTCGTAAACATTGCGGGGGTTTCCTTTGTTTCGTATTTGGGTCCCGTCCCTGCCTCAGACCGAAAGGTCTCAGACCATCAAAGACGGGCTTGCGGGGATGATCGCGTAAGCGAAGAGGCCAGCCGAAATCATGATCGAGAAGGCGGCGGCGGCGAAGTTGTTGGCGGCGACAGACATTTCAAAAGTTCTCCTAAAGTGTGTTTTGCTGTCCTTTTGGGCTTATCCCTTAGGACACCCACAACATTGCAGGGGCCGTGCCAAACTCGAAAAACGGCAGATTTCCGGGGTTTTTGGCACCAGCGCTTCTGAACGCTTCATTCATCAATCCGAAAGGTTGGTGATTTTTCCCATCTTTTAGTATTGGAGATTCAGCGCCCTAGTCGAACTGGCCTTCCCGTCCCCGCGTGCTAACGCCACAAGTGACCATGCCGCTCGCCAAAATCACCCTGCAGAACTTCCGCAACCACGAAGAGAGCGCGCTGACCGAAACCGCGCATTTCAACCTGCTTGTGGGAGAAAACGGTGCGGGAAAGACCAATGTGCTGGAGGCTTTGAGCCTGCTCAGCCCCGGACGGGGCCTAAGACGTGCCGCTCTGCCTGATCTGGCGCGAAAGCAAAGCGAGGATGCCTCGCCGACCGGATTTGCCATTGGCGCCAGCCTGATCGAGCAGGGGCAGGTTTCCGCGCGGCTGGGCACCTACACCGAACCGGATCGCCCATCGCGCCGCCTGGTGCGCATAAATGGGGCGGAGTCGCCGGCGACCGCGCTGTCCGAATGGCACGCCGTGTCTTGGCTGACCCCCGCTATGGATGGGCTATTTACCGATTCCGCCGGGGCGCGGCGGCGCTTCTTGGACCGAATGACGCTGGCCATCGAACCGGGCCACGCCAAATCGGTTTCGCAATACGAGACCGCCCTGCGCGAGCGGAACCGCTTGCTGGAGGAGCGCGGCGACGCGCGCTGGCTGGACGCGATTGAGGCGCAGGCCGCGCAGCATGGCAGCCAGATTTCTGCGGCGCGTGCGCTTCTTGTCGCGCGCCTTGCGGATGAGTTGTCCACCCTGCCCCCCGAACCCTTCGCGCGGCCCGCGCTCACCTATCGAGCAGGGGGACCCACCGACGCTGCCGAGCTACTCGCCAGCTTTGCTCGCGAGCGCCCGAGAGACGCGGCCGCGGGTCGCGCGCTCACCGGCCCACATCGTGACGAATTGGACGTGGTGATGGCCACGACGGGCATTCCCGCAACTTCGTGCTCAACCGGCGAACAAAAGGCGATGCTGATCGCGATCACTCTGGCGCACGGCGCGCTCGCGTCCGAAGGCCGCCCTAGTGTCTTGTTGCTCGATGAAGTCGCCGCGCACCTTGATCCGGTGCGCCGCACCGAACTGTTTCGCCGCTTGAGGGCGGGCCGCGCTCAAATCTGGATGACAGGCACCGAGCTTGCGCCGTTCGAAGACGTTACCGAAGAAGCGGCAATCTGGCGCGTCAATGGTGGCGCGCTCGAACAGCTTTAGCTCTCGGCTGGCTCGGGCAGCGCAGACGCGACCTGCTCGACCGTTGAGCTCACAAGCTCCTCAATCCCTTCCACGGTGGGGTGGATCCGGTCGTTCTGGAACAGCTGCGGCTCCTGGTAGATATCTTCGAGCCAAAACGGGATCAGCGCGGTGTCGTAACTCTGCGCCAGATCGCCATACAGCCCGTCAAACGCCTGCTGGTATTCCGGACCGTAATTGGGCGGCGCGCGCATCCCCATGATCAGCACGGGGATCTCGCGCGATTTCAACTCGTCCAGCATAGCGACAAAGTTGGCGCGCGTTTGATCGGGCGAAAGGCCGCGCAGCAGATCGTTGCCGCCAAGCTCAAGGATGAAAAGGTCCGGCTTTTCATCTTGCGCGTCGAGCGTGAACTCCAGCCGTCCCAGCCCTGCTGCGCTGGTGTCCCCGGAAACGCCCGCGTTGCTCACCCGCGCGTTGACGCCGCGCGCGCGCAGGGCCGCTTCGAGTTTGGCTGGGTAACTGTCGACGTCGGGCTCTTCAAACCCGTATCCGGCGAACAAGCTGTCCCCAAAGGCGAGGATGGAGACCTCTTCCCCCATCACCGGAATAGGATCGAGCGCGTCCACTCCGCTTTCGCCGCCTTGCGCGGCAGTCAGCGCCTCATCAGCGCTCGAGCGGTCGCTGCAAGCGGAGAGCGCCAGAGCGAGGCCAAATAGTGGCGCGATGGCAACTTTCACGCGGCTGCTTCGTATTGGCATGTATCAGCCTTTCATTCCGTCCTTGCTCTATCCCTGCCCCTATCCCATTTGGTTGTCGTGACAAGTCAAACAAGCTCCTTCACCCCCGGATCGCTGGAAGGCTCCGCTGAGAGCCCTTCCGCACCCTCCTCCACCGCCGCTTCGACGCCGATTTCAGCCGCCACTTCTGGCCCGGCGATCAGCGCGCGCGGTTTGAAGCTCACGCTGGGAAGCAGCGCGGCCCCGGTCGATATCCTGAAGGGCATCGATCTCGATATCCAGCAGGGCGAAGTCGTGGCTTTGCTGGGGCCCTCGGGTTCGGGCAAAAGCTCGCTGATGGCGGTCCTCTCCGGGCTGGAGCGCGCCAGCGGCGGCAGCCTGCAGGTGGCGGGGCAGGACTTTGCCGATTTGGACGAAGACGGTTTGGCGCAGGCACGCCGGGGCCGGATCGGGATCGTGCTTCAAGCCTTCCATCTGCTTCCCACCATGACCGCGACCGAAAACGTCGCTACCCCGATGGAGTTGGCGGGTAGCGAAAACGCCAGCGGGCGCGCCAAAGCGGAACTGGAAGCCGTGGGCCTTGGCCACCGCATTGATCATTACCCCACGCAGCTTTCTGGCGGCGAGCAACAGCGCGTAGCCATCGCGCGCGCTATCGCCCCGCGCCCCAAATTGATCTTCGCCGACGAACCCACCGGGAACCTCGACGTGACCACCGGCGAGGAAATCGTGGACCTCCTGTTCGCGCGCCGCGCCGAGACGGGTGCCACGCTTCTTATCATCACGCACGACCGCGCTTTGGCGGAAAGATGCGAACGCGTGCTGACCATGGCCGACGGCAAGATTGCGTCCGATCGGCCGGGCGAGAACCAGTGAACGCACAGACCGGCGGGCTGAGTTGGGGCGACGCCTGGAAATTGGCCCGGCGCGATTTGAACGCGCGTTTCAAAGGCCTTCGGCTCCTCCTCGTCTGCATCTTCCTTGGCACGGCCGCGCTCGCCGCGATTGGCACGCTCACCGCCTCGATCGAGCGCGAATTGCGCTCCAGCGGGCAAGTGATCCTTGGCGGCGATCTCGAAGTCGAAGTCTGGCAGCGCGCCCTCAATGAGGACGAATTCGCGGCGATTGAAGAGCTCGGCACCGTTTCCGGCGGCACGCGCCTGCAAGCCATGGCGATCAGCGACGCGGAAACCGGAGCCAGCGGCGCCAATGCGCAAGGCGGAGGCAACGCTGCGCCCATCGAACTGAAGGCGGTGGACGAGCTTTGGCCGCTCTACGGCTACCTCACCCTCACTGATGGCCGCGAAGTCGGCGCGCCAACGGGCGACAACGCTTGGGTTTCTCAAGGCGCGATCGACCGTCTGGACATCGAGGTCGGCGACCAGTTCCGCGTGGGCACCGTGACCCTCACCGCCTCTGGGATCATCGACGACGAGCCCGACCGTTTGTCCGAAGGCTTCCAGCTTGGCCCCTCGGTTATCGTGGCTGAGGACGTACCAGGGCGCGCGGGATTGCTCGCGCCAGGGTCTCTCTATCAGAGCAAATATCGCGTCGCCTTTGAGGACGAAAACCTCGCGCCGCGCGACGAGGCCGACGCTCTCGAAGAAGCCTTCCCCAATTCCGGTTTCGATTTCCGGACGCGCGATCGCGCCTCGCCCGGGGCGGATCGCTTCGTTGCGCAAATGAGCGACTTTCTGACCCTGGTGGGCTTGGCCGCGCTGGTCATCGCCGGAATCGGGATTGCGGGCGGTGTCTCGTCTTACCTCGATCAGCGCCGGGCGAGCATCGCCACGCTTAAGGTTTTGAGTGCCTCTTCGCGCGATATCGTGCGGGTCTACGCGCTTCAGATTGCGGCTGCGGCTGCTGTCGGAAGTGTCGCGGGGCTGGCCACGGGCGTGCTCGTCACACCCATATTCGGAGCCGCTTTGGAAGGCCTGCTACCAGTGGAGACCGGCTTTGTGATCGAACCCGCGCCGCTGCTTTTGGCGGGCGCGTACGGCGTTCTGGTCGCCTTTGCCTTCGCTGCTGCGCCTTTGCTGCGCGCGCGCACTTTCCCGGCGATGGCGCTGATGCGCAGCCGTGTGACCCCGCTTTCGCAGGATAAGCGCGCCCTCATTGCCACCGCGCTGGGCCTAGTCGCGATCTGCCTGCTGGCGCTGATCACAACCGACCGCGTCGTGCTGTCCGCCAGCTTTTTGGCCGGTGCCGGCTTTGCCTTGGCTCTCCTCGCCGCTCTCGGCCTCGCGATCCAGGGGCTCGCGCGTCGATTGCCGCGACCGAGCAATCCGATTTTGCGCTCCGCTCTTGCAAACATCCACCGACCGGGCGCGCCCACCGGCGCGCTGGTCACCGCGCTCGGCTTTGGCTTGGCCGCCTTCGTGCTGCTCGCTTCGGTGCAGACCGCGATTGACGGCAACATCCAGAGCCGCGTTCCCCAAGAAGCGCCGGATTACTTCGTGATCGACGTGCCGCGCGATGGCGAAGCGAAGTTTAAAGGGCTGGTTCGACAGAGCTTCCCCGATGCCGAAATCCGCACCGTCCCCACCTTGCGCGGCGCGGTTCTCGCGTTCGGCCCCAAAGACAACATGCAGCGCGTCGCCGATCTCGAGCGCACGCCCGATGGCGCGTTCTTCATCAACGGGGAGCGCGGCCTGACCTACGCCGACGAATTGCCAGAGGGGAACACCCTCGTCGAAGGCGAATGGTGGGACCCCGAACAGAACGACGAAATGCTCGTTTCACTCAGCGTCGATGGCGCGCGCGCTTTGGGCCTTGAAGTCGGCGACTATTTGACGATGGGCGTGCTGGGGACCGAGCGTGACGTGCGCATCGCCAACTTGCGCCGGATCGATTGGGAAAGCCTTGGCTTTAACTTCACCATGGTGTTTTCGCCCAACACGCTGGACGATGTGCCGCACAATCTCGCTGCCTCGATAGAACTCAACGAAAGCGCCAACCGGGGCGATATTGTGCAACGACGCGGCGAAGTGCTTCGCGCTATGGTGCGCACTTTCCCCTCCAGCTCCGTGGTCGATGTGAGCGAGGTTTTGGTCGAAGCCCGCACGCTTTTGGAACAAGTGGCGCTTGCCACGCTGGCAGCGGCCGCTGTTGCGGTTCTGGCGGGTCTGGCGGTCCTGATGGGCGCCATTGCGGCCGCGCGCGCCGCGCGGATGTACGACACGGTCGTCCTACGCGTGCTCGGCGCCAGCCGGCGTCAGGTGCTGATGATGCAGCTGGCGGAATATGGCCTGATCGCGCTGGCGCTGGCGTTGGTCGCGCTGGGCATGGGCGCTGGGCTTGGCTGGGTGATCATCACGCAGCTGTTCGAATTTGACTGGCTGCCCGATTGGCCGCGCGTCCTAGCGGTGCTTGGCCTAGGCTTGGTGATGGTGCTGTCCTTCGCGCTGGGCGGCTCGCTTCCGCTGCTGCGGGCGAAACCGGCCCAGGCGCTTAGAGAATTGTAATCCGCCCCTTAGGCGAAAACGTCTTGGTTGTACGGATTCTTCGGATCCGGGCCGAAACGGTTTGACCCGGAGGTTCCCGGAAGAAGCAACAGAACCAAGAACACCAGCGAAGCGATAAGCCCGACTAACGGCAAGATTCCGGCAAGGGTAAAGCCGAGCTACCACCAGCCCGACATATCACGGTCGTGTAAGCGGCGAACCGTCACGGCTATGCTGGGAATGAACGCGAACAGCGCGAAAAGGCCGTAAAGACCAAGGCTAAGCCCTCCAAATCCGCTCATGGAAGCGAGGATGGCTTCGCCGACCACTTCGTCGCCAGCCGCTGACAGCTCTGGGTCCATCGCCACGCCAAACGCGGCAAAAAGGACAGGTCCCGTCAAAAGCAGCGCCACGGCAGTGTTTAAGAGGATGAACATCCAATATTCCATCCTCCGGGATCGCCCTTCGAAATCGAAGTATCGCTTAAACGGCAAGATCATCCAATGCATATCGACGTCCCCGTCTTTTCAGCCTTACGCGAACACGTCCGTATCGACACCAGCCATCCCGGGCTTCCCGCGCACAACCAATGTGCCGGCCAACAGATCGTGCAGCCCCTGCTTGCGCTGGGTGAAGGCTACCATGATGTAGCCAATGAGCAAGATCACGCCCGACAGGATTTTGCCAAAGTAGCGCCCCGTCGCGCGCGCGTAGGATATGCGTCCGCCTTGTTGATCGGTGACAATCAGGCCCATGGCCATCTTGCCAAACGTCGCTTGCTTGGTGGAACCTTCCATCCCGACGAAATAGCCAACGCCGATAATCAAGCCAAAAAAGTCCGAGAAATCCAAACTCGTCGGTGCGCTCGTGTCGTATAACGAACCACCTGTAAGCAAGGTGACCGGGATCATAATCAGCGTAAGCACAATCGCATCGATGAAGTAGGCGACAACGCGCATCCAAAATCCGGCGTAATCCATGGTTCGTTACATCCCCTTTTTCGACCGCGAAGCGCGCGGCCATGGCAGTGTTGCGGCAGGCTCTTGCGAATTCAACCGCAAAGCGCGCACTTGTCGCAATGAATCCTTCCAAACATATGAAAAGGCCCCGCGCGATTATCTCGCGCGGGGCCTTTTTCAGTTTGATCTAACTTTGGATTAGAACCGGAAGCGAACCAGACCACCGTAGGTGCGCGGCTGGTTCGGGTAACCGTTGACGGTGCCCGACTGAGCCACACCGTCAAACACGGTGAGGATCCATTCGTTGTCGAGCAAGTTACGCCCCCAGACGCCGACTTCCACACCGTTCTCCATCGCGAAGGTGATCGCACCGTTCACGTTGTTAACTTCACGGCGGAAGATACGCGGATCGCCATTGGCAAAGTTGAACGTCGGCAGACCGTTGTTGATGTCGACGTTGCTCTCGTGCTGGTAATCGAGACGCGTGATAAGGCGATTGCCGTTATCCCATTCATGCGTGTGGGTCGCTGAGGTCGAGATCGCCCACGACGGGATACCCGCCGGACGCTGACCCGACAGATCGCCAACCACCGAACCTTCAAAGCTGTCGAACAGCGGATCAAGGTGCGTCACTGCGAAAGTGAACACCAGCCCATCGACTGGGTTGATCGTGGTGTCGAATTCGAAACCCTGCACGGACTGACGGCCCGCATTCCGCAGCGCAAAGCCGGTGCCGGTGAAAGCGAAGCTCTGGAAGCCGTCAATCGCCTGGTCGAAGATCGCCAGGTTGAAGCCGACGCCCTCGAATTGGCCTTTCACGCCAATTTCATAGACTTCGGTTTCTTCCGGCCCCGCAAAACGCGTCCCGGAAACAAGGTTCGGAACAGCGAGACCCGCATCGGTGACGGGCGACGAAGGCGCAGCGAAGGTCGAATTGCCCGGCCCGGCGACAAAGTCCGTTCCCAGCGGGCGGCTGTCACGCGAAAGGTTGATCGAGCTTGCCTTGAAGCCTGTCGAGTAGCTGAAATACGCGTTAATCTCAGGACTGAACTGATACGACGCGCGCAAAAGATAGGTGAACTCGTCATCGTTCGTCCGACCATCTTCAACCGCGTTGGGGACGTTCAGGAACGGCGGCTGGAACTGGAAGCCTGCGAGAGGCAACAGCGTGTTGACCGTCGGATCCGTCGCCGCGGCCAACAAAGCGGTCTGATTCGCCTCGGGAAGCGCCTGGAATTGGTCACGCGTTGTGACCGCTCCCATTGTTGCCCCGGTGATGAACGCATCCACAAAGTTCACGTTCGCCAGCGGATCAGGCATGTTCGCTTCCAGCTCGAACTGCTTGCTGTCGTCAGTGTAGTTCCCGCCGACAGTGAAGATCAGGCCATCAATCGGTTCGAAATCGATCGTACCAAAGATAGACCACGCTTCGTTGTCCATCCGGAAGTTTTCTTCCGACAGGTTCGGACCCGTGAAGATCGACTCCTGCGGAAGGCCAAGCGCGGCTTCAACACCATTGAACACACTCGGAGCGCCCGAAAGCACATCCGCCGGATCGCCGCCCGCGAGAATCTCAAAGAAATCGCGGATCTGCGTTCCGTTCTGCACGCCGCTTAGCTGCGTGATGGTTTCATCGAAGTAGAAACCGCCGAGCAGGAAGTTGATCGGGCCGTCAAAGTCGGATGCAACGCGGAATTCCTGCGTGAACGTTTCAACCTTCTGGTCCCGCGTCTCTGCGGCGATGTCCGCGCCGGTGTAGTCGATATCCGAGCGGAAGAAGTTTTCGAGTTCACGGTAGGCGGTGATCGAGGTGAACGAGAGACCGTTGTCCATCTCGTAATCCATCTGGATCGAGCCGCCATAGTTGTCGACTTCGTTGACCGGTACCTGATTGAGATCCGACCTGCGATCAAAGAAATCATCAAACGTCTGGGTCTGACCGCCCAGCAGGTCGAGCGCGTCGGCCGTGGGACCGCGCACGACCGTGCCCACCTGACAGCAAATCTCGTCAATGCGCGAATAGTCACCGATGGCGCGGATACGGAAATCAGGGGTGACTTCCCACAACAACTGACCGCGAGCCGACCAGCGGTTACGATCGTTCAGTTCTTCGTCGAGATTGGTGATCTCGGCCGTGCCGTCGCGGTTCTGATAGGTGCCGTCCAGCGAGAACGCGATGTTCTCGGTGATCGGGCCAGTTATATCACCGCGCAGGAAAAGGTTGTTGAAGTTGCCGTAGGACGCCTCAACGTTGCCGCCAAATTCGAACTGCGGCTCACGCGTGATGATGGAGATCACACCAGCGGACGCGTTCTTTCCAAACAGCGTCGATTGCGGGCCGTTCAGAACTTCGATGCGTTGCACGTTGTTCAAATCGGACAGGGCGCCAGCGGAACGCGAGCGGAACACGCCGTCGATGAACACGCCAACCGACGGTTCGACGCCGAAGTTGTTATCGCCGTTACCGAAACCACGGATAATAAAGGTCGAGGCGGACGAGGTTTGAAGCTGGCTGACACGCAGCGACGGCGTGACGGTTTGCAGATCGAGCACGTCGCGTATCTGCGCCTGCTCGATCACTTCACCGCTGGTCACGCTGACCGCGATCGGTGTTTCCTGGAGCGTCTGCTCACGCTTCGATGCGGTAACGATGATGCGGTTGCTGTTTTCGGGCGCTTCAAGATCGAAGTCGTCTTGAACTTCCGCATCCTGCGCCAGCGCTGCACCCGGTGCGGCCAAGGCAAACGCGGTCGCCCCTGCGAGCAATGCAAAGCGGTATTTTCCGGCGACGCCGGTGGTAACTGAACCCATGGGAAATCCTCTCCTCAATTCCTCGAACGAAGGAGAGATTTGGAATCCGGGCCTGTTAGTCGCCCGTTATACTGATCCCGCGGGGCGTCCCAAACGCCCCTGCTCCCCTTCTCGATTGGCATAAGTGATAGGCACGTGTCTGGAATCCGACAAGCCGGAAAGCGTAGGATTGTGAGCCTTTTATGGGGGCAAACAGCAAAAATGTTGCGAAAATGCTGCAATTCGCCCCTGCAAGAGCCCCCTTTTTCGCCCCTTTTCGCCCCTCACAACGCTTGCCGCTGAGGTCGCCAGCGGCTAAGCGCGCGGCGAAACGAATGCAATGCGAGCCATTGCAACGGAATTTGACACCCAACACACGCGCCAGACGCTCTCTCCAAGCCCCTCACAATGGGCCCGCGCCCACTGAAAGTCCGTTATCATGTCCAAGGCCCCCTCCTCCCTGCGCAACGTCGCGATTATTGCGCACGTTGACCACGGCAAAACCACGCTGGTTGACCAGCTCTTCCGTCAGTCCGGCACCTTCCGCGAAAATCAGCGGGTCGAAGAGCGAGCGATGGATTCCGGCGACCTCGAAAAAGAGCGCGGCATCACCATCCTCGCCAAGTGCACCAGCGTCGAATACGAAGGCTCAGACGGCGAGACCACGCGCATCAACATCGTCGACACGCCCGGCCACGCCGATTTCGGCGCCGAGGTGGAACGCATCCTCAGCATGGTCGATGGCGTCATCCTGCTGGTCGACAGCGCCGAAGGCGCGATGCCGCAGACCAAGTTTGTGACCGGCAAGGCGCTCGCGCTGGGCCTGCGCCCCATCGTCGTCGTCAACAAGATCGACCGTCCCGATGGCCGCCCGCAAGAAGTGCTCGACGAAGTGTTTGACCTGTTCGCCAGCCTCGACGCCAACGACGAACAGCTTGATTTCCCCTCGCTCTGGGCGAGTGGCCGCGATGGCTACGCCTCCGACGATGAGACCGCGCGCGAAGGCACGTTGGATCCGCTGTTCGAGCTGATCGTCAACCACGTGCCCGAGCCGGGCCTTGAGACCGACGCGCCGTTCAGCTTCCTCGCCACCCTGCTCGATCGCGACAATTTCATGGGCCGCGTGCTGACGGGCCGCGTCCAGTCGGGCACGCTCAACGTCAACGATCCGATCCACGCCATCGACCGCGAAGGCAATGTGGTGGAGACAGGCCGCGCGACCAAGCTGCTGAGCTTCCGGGGGCTCGACCGCGTGCCGGTCGAAAGCGCGCAGGCGGGCGATATCATCGCGCTCGCGGGTCTTGAGAAAGCCACCGTCGCCAACACAATCTGCGATCCGGCGGTCACCACGCCCATCGAAGCCCAACCCATAGACCCGCCCACGCTTGCCATGCGCTTTGCGGTGAACGACAGCCCGTTGGCTGGACGTGAGGGCGACAAAGTCACCAGCCGCATGATCCGCGACCGCCTGCTGCGCGAGGCGGAAACCAACGTGGCCATCCGCATCACCGAGAGCGACGACAAAGACAGCTTTGAAGTCGCCGGGCGCGGCGAACTGCAACTGGGCGTTCTGATCGAAACCATGCGCCGCGAGGGCTTTGAACTCGGCATCAGCCGCCCCAAAGTGCTGCTGCGCGAAGAGGACGGCCAGAAGCAGGAACCCTACGAAACCGTCGTCATCGACGTGGATGACGAACACTCGGGCACGGTCGTCGAGAAGATGCAGCGCCGCAAGGCCGACCTTACCGAGATGAAGCCGTCGGGCCAGGGCAAGACGCGCATCACCTTCTCAGCCCCTTCTCGCGGCCTTATCGGCTATCACGGCGAATTCCTCTCCGACACGCGCGGCACGGGCATCATGAACCGCCTGTTCGAAAAGTACGACGCATATAAAGGCCCGATCGAAGGCCGCATTAACGGCGTGCTGCTGTCGAACAGCGACGGCGAGGCGGTGGCTTACGCGCTCAACGCCCTGGAAGAGCGCGGCGAGTTGTTCATCTCACCGCAAATGAAGCTCTACGAAGGCATGATCATCGGCGAAAACGCCAAGCCGGACGACCTCGAAGTCAATCCGATGAAGGCCAAGCAGCTCACCAACATCCGCAGCTCGGGCAAGGATGAGAGCATCCGCCTCACCCCCCCGCGCCGCATGACGCTGGAGCAGGCGATCGCCTATATCGACGATGATGAGATGGTCGAAGTCACCCCGCAGACGATCCGCCTGCGCAAGGCCCTGCTCGACCCGCACGAACGCAAACGCGCCAAGCGCAAGAAAGACGCGGCGTAAAGGTGGTCAGGCGAGGCGACCCAGAACGAGGTCTTCCTTCGCCTTCATGGCCTGCACCATAAAATCCATGACGGCGCGCACGCGAGGGGTGTGCCGCCAGTCAGGGTGCGTCAGAACCCAGAAATCCTGTTGTTGAATGGGGGCCTGATCGGTCAGGCGGACGAGTTCGGGCGCCGGATCCGCCATAAAGCACGCCCCGCGCGCCAGCCCCAGCCCTTCTACCAACGCTTTGTGACGGGTGACAATGTCGTCACTGAGCAGGGCGACCGGCGCGTCAGGATAGGGAGAGGTCTCTAACCAATCCGGCCACGTCCCCGCCGACGTCGGCGCAATCCAGCGCAGTTGATCGGGGGGAGTGGACGCCAGATAGTCGCGGTTTCCGTAATAGGTGATGTAATTGGGAAAGAGGCGTCGCCCCACAAGGTGTTCTGGCGGCCGCTGCGTCCCCCTGACCACCACATCGGCTTCCAACCGATCAAGATCGACAAAGCGGGTGCTGGTGTTGACCCGAAGCTCGATCTTCGGGAAAGTCTCGGCGAGTTTAAACAAGTCTTCAAGCAGCAGATATTGCGCCACGGGCTCGGGCAAAGACAACGTCACGACGCCCGATAAATCCTGCTCAACCGCGCGCTCGTACCTCGCCCCGGCTTGCGTCAGGCTTTCCATCCGGCCCGCCACATCAACCAACGCATCACCCAATGGGGTTGGTCGATAACCACCCGGTTGCTTTTCAAAGAGTTGGCCGCGCGCATCCTCGATCATCGCCAATCGGCGCGAGACGGTCGTGTGGGTCATAGTCAATTCGTGCGCCGCGGCTCGCAACGTGCCTGCGCGCGCCAGAGCCAGTATCAACCGGTAGTCATCCCAATCGCTCATTGGTGCATATTCGCACCAATGAGAGCAAAAATCTAGCCAATACAATCCGTTTGAGCTCATTCATGGTGCGTTTGCATACCAATTTCGAACGGGAGACCTAACGTGATACGGATTTCGAAACACGCCCAAGTCATCGCAACAACCTTTGCCGGCCTGATCGCCTTTCAATCGCTTTCCTGCACAACCGCCTCGGCCCAGAGCCAAGAAGCGACGCAAGCCCCGCGGTCCGGGTTCACGCTTGAGCTCAAGCAAGGGCAGGTTCTTCAACTTGTCGTCCCTGAAGAAAGCGAAGAAGGGAGCGCCGCGCGCCAAACCTATTACCAGAACGCCTTCCCGATTGCGGAGCGTTTGGGATACCAGAACGAAGGCATGCTCACCGTTCGCCAAAAGGTGCGCAGCGACTACGATCCCAACGTATTCGTTTTCTTCTCATGGCCTGATGCGGAGGCTGTAAGAGGGTATCGCAGCAATCCACGCTTCGCCGAATTCAAGGAATTGCGCCGAGAGGCATGGCGCGAACTGAAGATCTACGACGCCGAAATCCGCGACGATTTGAAGCTGACCTTCGATCCGGCCAAACACTACTCGGCTCTTTTCGCCTGGCTCGATCCCGAAACCCGTTCGGATTACACAAGCTATCTGGAAGGGATCGAGCCAGCCGTGACGCGCGCAGGTGGGCGCTTCATCTACAAGATGTACGATCCGTACATGCAAGCGCTCAATGAACCATCCGATGGACCGGGACAGATCACTTTTGTCGAGTGGGAAACCGAGGATGGCTTTGCTAAGGTGCAACAATCGCCGGAATACCGCGAGCACCAGAGCCAATTCGCAAGTTCAGTCCAGAAGTTCGAATTCTACTGGCTGCAAACGCGCAGGTAGTGAGCCTGATCCCGGTAGTGGCGCGCGATCCCCTCGCTGACGACTTATCTGGCCAAGACGCGTCCAAGACCGACGCGTCTTGGACCGTTTTCCTACACCCACCAGCGCCGCTACCTTCGCCTCGGCCCTTTCAAACCACGCTCACAAACCGCTCCCAGATCTGGATAGGTGTCAACTTCACATCTTCGCGGTATTTCTCAATAAAACCATAGATTTATCAGCACAAAACCCGGTTGACACGCTGTCGCCTTTGTCAACTTTTTCACCTTTGAAGGAGCGTGCGCATCACATCATGAAGTTGGGTTGCCCGTTGCTGGCGCTGATGCCGCCGTCGACGGGCAGGTTGACGCCGGTGATGAAGCTGGCGTCCTCACTGGCGAGGAAGGCGCACGCGGCGGCGATGTCTTCGGGCTCGCCGACGCGTTTGATCGCCATGCGGTTTAGGACCATCTTCATCGCCATCTCGTTTCCGGTAATGTCGTCCACCATGTCCGAGCGCGTGACCGAGGGGTTGATCGCGTTCACGCGAACGCCTTTGGCGCCAAGCTGCAAAGCGAGGCCGCGCGTCAGGTTCGTCACCGCGCCTTTGGACGCGTTGTAGATCGGCAGCATCGAATCCCCGCCCGTGCCTGACACGCTGGAGATGTTGACGATTGAACCGCCGCTTTCGATCAGATGCGGGATGGCCGCGCGGCTCAGATAGATCACGCCTTTGACGTTGATGTCGATGATGCGGTCAATCTCGGCGTCGTCGGCCTTGTGAAGGATCCCGCCTCCGCCCACGCCCGCGTTGTTGACCAGGCAATCGAGCCCGCCGAAGCGCTCGACCGTCTTGGCGACAATTTCGTTGGCGAGGTCGGAGCTCGACACATCGCCCGCGACCACCAGCGTGCGGTCAGGGTCGAGTGTTCCGGCCACCGCGCTGCACTTTTCCGCGTTGCGCGCGTTGATGACGACATTGGCGCCTTCCTCGTGGAAGCGCCTGGCGATCCCTTCGCCAATGCCTGTCGAAGACCCGGTGACAATCACGGTCTTGCCGGAAAAGCGGGTGGATGGGGTCATGGGCTCAGTCCTCTCATTGGATAATGGAATTAGTGAGCGTGTAACCGATTGCTTGCCCAGCGCGAACCCCATGTGACCGGTCGGCGTGTGCGCCGATGATTTCCTTTGGAGTGACCCCCTTATGTTTCGCATCTTCGCATTGATCGGCGCCATTGGCGCGCTCTTGGTCGGCGCCATGCAGCTTTCCGCTCAGGCCGATACGAAGGGCTGGACAACCTACGACGCCGCCGAATTCATGATGGCTCAGAAAAAGGGCAAGACGATCGTGGTCGATGTCTACGCCGATTGGTGCCCCACCTGCCGCGCGCAGGCCCCCATTTTGGAAGAGCTGCGCACGGAAAAGCAATCAAGCGATGTGCTGTTCGTGAAGGTCAACTTCGATAAGGAGAAAGCCTTCCTGCGCGACAATCGCATCCCGCGCCAATCGACCGTTCTGGTGTTCAACGGCATGGATGAAGCTGCGCGCTCGATTGCACAGACGGATAGAACCGCGCTGCGCGAAGCGGTTCTGAACGCGCTGTAAGACGTCTGACGGCGATCGAATGCGAGCCTGACGGTGCTCACCAGCTTTGCCCTTGCCTTCGTTGCCGGACTGGTGACGATCCTCAATCCCTGCGTGCTGCCGCTGGTGCCCATCCTCGTCGGATCGGCGCTGGGCAAAGCGCGCATCGGTCCAATGGCGCTTGCGGGCGGATTGGTGACCAGCTTCACACTCTTTGGCTTTACCGTGATCGCCTTTGGCTATTCGCTCGGTATAGACGAGCGGTTGGTGCGCCTTATGGCGGGCGCTCTGCTGGCGGTAGCCGGGTTAGTCCTTCTGGTCCCCCAAGCCCAAGCGGCGATAAGCACGGCCGCCGCGCCGCTCACCAACGCGGGCAATCAACAACTTGAGCGTGTCAACGCCGACGGGGCGATTGGCCAGTATGTGGTCGGGCTCCTGCTCGGTCTTGTCTGGGCGCCGTGCGTTGGTCCAACTTTGGGCGTCGCCATCGCCGCGGCCAGCCAAGGCCAAGACCTCGCCAGCGCATTTCTCATTTTCCTGACTTTCGGCCTGGGCGTTGCGACGTCCATCCTCGCTTTCGCTTATGGGTCACGCCGCGCGCTCGGGGAACGCAGCCAGGCGCTGCGCGCGGTGGCTCAATACGGAAAACCCATCTTCGGCGCAGCGCTGCTCGTGGTTGGCCTGATGGTCTTCACGGGCTTCGATAAAACGCTTGAGATCGCCCTTCTCGACGCCCTGCCGCCCGAACTGGTGCGTTTCACGACGTCAATCTAAGCTCCATGCGCGAGCGAAAGCGCTTTCCTATCGTATCGCTTAAGCGCAAAAGACGCATTGGGGCGGACTGAAATGGGAGGCACACAGTATGAGCGCTAGCGCTGGACCACGCGTCACCGGATTGGGGGGCGTGTTTTACGTCGCTCCCGATCCCGAAGCGACGCGCGCATGGTATCGCGACATTTTGGGCGTGGACGGGACCTATGGCCCGCAATTCGCCTGGTCCGACGAGCCAAAGCAAAACCCGTATTCGCTGATCAGCCACTTCAAGGACGACGGCTATATCAAGCCGGGAAAAGGGGGCTTCATGATCAATCTGCGGGTCCATGACCTGGACGGCTTCGTGAAGGAGCTCAAAGCCAAGAAGGTCAAAATCCTCGATATGGCCGATGAAGGCTATGGCAAATTCGCGTGGCTGCTTGATCCCAATGGAGTGAAGATCGAGCTCTGGGAGCAAGTGGCGGATCAGTTGCCCGAGTAAGCGAACCCACGGGCGCTCTTGCAGTCAGGTGAGCGGCTTGGTTGCACCTTCAATCGCATAGGGGCGGGCTTGGGTAACGAAGTGTTAACGATCTTTGTTAACACTCGCGCGAAAGATCTCTCGAGGAACGCCGATCGTGCTAAGTGACGTCGCAATGGCAAGGATATCGCGAACAGCTGCGCTTTTTGCCGCGCTGATCGCGCTCTCGGCATGCGGCGGGGTCATCCCCGGCGGGGCTGACCGGTCGTCAGGCACCTCCGGCGATGGCTCGACCCGGATCGGCACCGGAAGAGACTACCCCCCTGCCTATCGGCCCGACACCGGAAACTCGTCATCCAGCCGGCAAACCCTCGGTGTGGCCTCGTCCCCGCATAATTACGCCATCCATCCCAATGATCGGACCTGTCACGCCAAACTCAACGCCGCCGGAGCCAGCTTCAATCCGGTTCCCGACACCTACGGCGCGTCAGGATGCAACCAATTGGGCACCGTAAAGATTTCCGCCTTGGCCGGCGACGCGTCGGAATTTGGCGTCAGCAACCCCGGCCCGGTTAAGTGCCGAACCGCGCAGGCTTTTGGGGCGTGGGCGCGATACGGGGTCGACCGCGCGGCGCGCCAAATCCTGGGCAGCCCCCTCGTTCGCATCGAAACGATGGGCAGCTACGCTTGTCGCAACATCGCCGGATCCAACCGGCGATCGGCCCACGCGACGGGTAACGCGATCGACGTCTCGGGGTTCGTCCTTGCAGACGGCACTCGGATTGACCTGAAAAGCGATTGGGACCGCGGCAGCTCTGCGGAACGCGAATTCTTGCGCGTGGTCCACGCCAGCGCGTGCAAGCGGTTCGGTGTGGTGTTGGGCCCCGATTACAACGCGGCGCATGAAGACCATTTCCATTTGGAAGGCTCGGACACCGAGTTTTGCCGCTGAGCGGTCCGCAAACACGCTCTTACAATGCGCGATCAACCACAAAGCTCGAGGCTTACGCGGTCAGCCTTTGCTCGAGTTTTGCCTCGAGTTTCAAACGCACCGCTTCCGCTGCGTGGCGCGCTCTCAGCTTGTTCATCATATTAGCCCGGTGGATCTCAACCGTTCGCGGGCTGATATCCAGTTCGCGAGCGATCACCTTATTGCTGCTGCCTTGCGAGAGCCATTCGAGAACTTCGCGCTCTCGCGATGACAAAGTGGAGATACGATCGCGCGCATCGATCATTCGGCGCCGCGCTTCGCAGAAATCCTCGGCCTCTTTTTCAATGCGGGCCAAGCACGCCACGAGCCGATCGGGATCGAGCGGAAGCGACAGATATTCAAGCGCGCCCGCCTTGATCGCTTTTACAATCCGGCCAGGATCCGGATGGGCGTCAAAGGCGACTAGCGGCAACCAAACGCCGATCCGGCTGAGACGTTCAAGGATCATTGCCACTCCGCCCTGTTCCGGCGCATCCCGAGCGATGATTATCCCTTCGCGCGGAGGGTGGATGGAGAGTTCGGCAACGTCGCCATAAACCTCCGAATGGTGGCTAACTGAAAACCCAATCCGGGCCAGTTCAGCGCGCTGTTGGCTGCATGTGTCGATGAAATGAAGTGTCGCTTTGCGTGCCATGGGCCACATGCTGCGCCGCTTGCCTCGTTAATTCACGTAGGACCGCCTCGAATACGGAGAAGTAACGAGTCAGGAAACCGAAAATACGCCTTCTTTCAATGAGATATTATCTCCAATATGAACATTTTTTGGCCTCGCCAATCAGGGGTATTGCTCAGACTTTCTCCTAAGGAATGTCACTATCTCCACGGCCAAACACGTAATCGGGTAAGGAGTGGAAGGCTGACTTTAGCGCGTCACCCCAAACCGAGGAGATTTCGCCGAAATACGCATCGTCCTGCGTGACGCGCCGTTCGTGCGTGGGCGCAAACTCATCTTTGCCAATGACCATCAGATCCAGCGGTAAACCCACGGACAGGTTGGCCTTCAAGGTGGAATCGAACGACACCATCAACAGCTTTACCGCGTCTTCAAACGACATGTCGCGATCGTAGCCACGGATCAAGATGGGCCGACCGTATTTGGTCTCGCCGATCTGGAAAAAGGGCGTGTCCCAGCTTGCCTCGATAAAGTTACCTTCGGGGTAGATCATGAAAAGGCGCGGCTCCATGCCTTCGATCTGCCCAGCCAATATGATCGACGCCGTGAATTTGCCCCGCCCGCGGTCTCCGTTCGCGAGCTGGCGTTCTTCGATCACCGAACGGAGCAGTTTGCCCACTTCGGTCGCGACGCTGAACATCGTGGGCCCTTTGAGCAGAGCGTTTCCCCGTTCGTCCGGGCTTTTGGTGCGCTCTTCAAGCTGGCTGACGACAGCCTGCGTGGTGGCCAGATTGCCCGCGGTCATAATCGCAATCATGCGTTCGCCCGGCACCTGCCAAGAGTACATCTTGCGGAAGCTCGAAATGTTGTCGACGCCCGAGTTGGTGCGTGTGTCGCTCATCAGGACAAGGCCCTTGTCGAGCACCATGCCAACGCAATAGGTCATGTGGATCAGCTCTCCGTATTCGGATGGCGCGGTAGACCAAGCGCGCGCGCGCGCAAAGCGCTATTGCTGAATCTGCGACGTCGACGTCTGCGATTGCATCTGGCTTTGGTCCGCGACTTCGACATCTTCGTTGACCGTCAAAACCTGCTCGGTTGATCCGAAGGTGTGAACGATCAAAGGTGCGGCGTCGCGGAAATCACGCCCCGTGGCCACCCGCACATAACGCGGATCGGGCGAGATACCGTTTGCAATGTCAAAGCCGACCCAACCAAGGCCATCGATATGCGCCTCGGCCCAGGCGTGCGTCGCTTCCTGCTCGACCCGATCGTTCATCATCAGATAACCGCTGACATAACGCGCCGGGATATCCGCCGCGCGCGCCGCCGCGATGAAGATATGCGCGTGATCCTGGCACACGCCCTTCCCGTTGGCGGCGGCTTCTTCGGCGGTCGTGTCCACCCCGCTGCAGCCGATTTGATACTCAACCCGCTCGCGGATCATGGCGGACAGCGCATGAAGGTATTCGAGCGGTTCGTTCTCATCGGGGCCGGGCAAATCGCGAATGATGGCGCGCACTTTTGGTCCAGGCTTGGTCAAGGGCGTCTGTCCAATAAAGCTCCACAGCGGCAAGTGGCCGGAATGGCGCCCGATCACGCCAGCGTTGTCTTGCGTTTCGATCGTGCCTTGGCCGGTCACGATAACCTCTTGCGCGCCCGGTTCCACCGCGATCAGCGTGACCGTGTTGTAGTGCTGGTCTTCATACTCCAGTTCCTGATGCGCGTTGGTGAACTGCATGTCCCACCGCAGAATGCTCTGACCTTGCGTGGTCTTCGGCGTCAGACGCAAACGTTGAAGAGCGTGAACAACCGGCTCGGAAAAGGCGTAGCGCGTGGTGTGTCGGATCGAGAGACGCATTCAAAGCAACCTTAAGCCAGGAACCGGTAGTCTTCGGCAATCGCGTTGGCGATGGCGGCGTTGCGCGCCATGACGTCGATTAGGAATTCATGCAGGCCTTGCTCGAAAATTTCGTCCACGGTCAAATTACTGATCAGATTGTCCACTTCGTGCATCAAATCGTGACACTGCCCCTTAGCGCCATGCATTCGGCCCAGCGCATTCAGGTTCTCTCGCAGGGCGTTGCGGCAGAAGGCGATGCTGCGTGGGAAACGTTCGTCCAGCAACAGGAATTCGACAATGCCTCTTGCTTCGATTTGCCCGGCGTTGAGCCAACTGTACGCGCTCGCGCCGGCGACCGATCGAAGCAATTGATCCCACTGCCCCGTGTCCAAGCTGGAGCCGACATAGGAAAGCGAGGGCAGAAGCAGAAAATACTTCATATCGAGAATGCGCGCGGTGCTTTCCGCCCGTTCGATAAAGGTCCCTGCCCTGGCAAAATGATAGCTCTCATTGCGCAGCATGGAGCCATCGAGCGCTCCGTGCACCCGCGTGCTGGCGCGGCGAATGGTCGAAACGACTTCCCCCACCGCGCTTTGAGAAATTGGGCGTGAGAGCATCGGATCGAGCTTAAGATAGCTCTCGTTGACCGCCGTCCACACGTCCGAAGAGATATTAGTGCGGGCCACGCGCGCGTTGGATCGAACCGCGCCGAACATTTCTCGAATATTCGCGGGGTTGGCTTTGTCGCGCAAAACGAAGTTCCAGGCCGAATGCCCATCAAAACTGTCGCTCTTTTCCTTGTAGAGCTGCCGCAAACCCAGTGTGGACACGACCGAGCGCCATTCTTCTTCTGCAGTGACAACGTCGCGCGTCAACGCCATACGCAAGGCCGCTTCGAGCAGGCGCGCGGTGTTCTCCGACCGCTCAAGATAGCGGAACATCCAGAACAAGCTGTTTGCTGTGCGTCCGAGCATGTAGGCGGCCTAGTCCTTCAAGACCCAAGTGTCTTTGGTGCCGCCACCCTGGCTGGAATTGACCACTAGCGAGCCTTTCTTCAGCGCTACGCGCGTGAGGCCACCCGGGGTGATTTCGATCCCGTTGGGCGATACGAGGACAAAGGGCCGCAGATCCACGTGGCGCGGAGTTAACCCCTTGTTCGAGTAGATCGGGCAGGTGGACAACGAGAGCGTGGGCTGCGCGATGTAATTTTGCGGATTGGCCTCCAGCTTGGCCCGGAACGCGCGGATTTCTTTCTTGGTGGCGGTAGGGCCGATCAGCATGCCGTAGCCGCCCGAACCGTGCACCTCTTTAACCACCAGCTCTTCCAGATTGTCGAGCACATAAGCGAGGCTTTCGGGATCAGCGCACCGCCATGTTTGCACATTGGGCAGAAGCGGCTTCTCTCCGGTATAGAACTCCACGATCTCGGGCATAAAGCTGTAGATCGCCTTGTCGTCGCAAATGCCCGTTCCCGGCGCGTTGGCAATCGTGATGCCGCCCGAGCGATAAACATCCATAATACCCGGAACGCCCAGAACGCTGGTGCGATCAAACGTCAGCGGATCAAGATAGTCGTCATCGACCCGGCGATAGAGCACGTCGATCGGCTTGTAGCCGCGCGTCGTGCGCATCTGCACCCGGCCATCGACCACACGCAGATCGCTGCCTTCGACAAGCTCGGCCCCCATCTGGTCGGCCAGAAAGGCGTGTTCAAAATAAGCGGAATTGTAGACGCCGGGCGTCAGAACCGCGACCGTTGGCTTGCCAGAGCAAGCGGGCGGCGCGCAGGCGGCCAGGCTTCGGGCGAGCCGGCGTGGGTAGTTCGAAACCTGCTCCACCGGCACGCGGCTAAACAGATCAGGGAACATCGCCATCATCGTCTCGCGGTTCTCCAGCATATAGGAGACCCCGGAGGGCGTGCGCGCGTTATCCTCCAGCACGAAGAACTCGTCGGGCCCGGTGCGCACCAAGTCGATGCCGACAATGTTCGTGTAGATGCCGCCGGGCGGCGTGAAGCCCACCATGTTGGCGAGCCACGCCTCGTTGTGGCGGAACAGGCGTTCGGGCACGCGGCCTGCGCGAATAATCTCCTGACGGTGGTAGAGATCGTACAGGAAGCTGTTGAGCGCCCGCACCCGTTGTTCAATCCCGCGCGTGAGCTTGCGCCATTCGGCCGCGGTGATGATCCGCGGCACCATGTCAAACGGGATCAGGCGTTCTTCCGCCTCGTCCTCGCCATAGACATTGAAGGTGATCCCCGTCCGGCGAAAACTGTCATCCGCCTCGGCGCTTTTCCGCTTGAGCCAAGTGGCGTCCTGTTCAGACAGCCAGCCGTTGTAATCCGCGTAAGCCGGGCGCACGGCGCCGCTCGCGTCCGTCATCTCATCGAAGTTGACCGGACCGTCGGTTTGCGCGCCAGCCCCCGATGCCTGATGCGAATGCTGCATGCGCGAAATACTAGCGCGGCGAACCGAAAAGGAAAGGCTTCAAAACGCGTTGGGCCGCAGCGCCAATTCCGGCCATCAACTTGAGCATTCCCCGATACGCTCTTGCTTGAAACCCATTTTCATTTGCATGGCACCCAATTCGGGAATTGTGCCGTCCATCGCCATGATCATATCCGAACTGGTGGCAGTGACTTTTCCATTCAGATTGACGGAGACGTCCGCCATTTCGGCCTCGGAGCATGTCATGGCCATGGCCACGTCGCCATCATCGATGGAAAAGCTGTCAATCGTGCAGGCTTCGTTCTGGCCTTTCTTGATCGAGTCCTCGAACCCGCGCTCGGCCATTTCAGGCGTGAGGCAGTGCTCGCTCGTCCGGTTCATCGCCTGCCCCATCATTTGCGCCATTTCGGGCGGCGCTCCAGGAATACTGGCTTCGATCAAGGTGATGGTGGTCGAGTATTGGCCGGGGAGAGGTTTCACATCGCCGCTCGCCTTTTCGATCGCAGCGATCGCTTCCGAGTCTGTGATTGTGCCATCGCCATTCGCGTCGGCTTCGATCTCGCCTGATCCGCCGCACGCGGTCAGAGCCAACGCAGCGAGCGCTGTGCACATGAGAAATCGCATAAAAATCTCCTCAAAAAGCGGAATGTGAGCGCGTCAGCAGCTGCCGAGCCGGTTTTGGATCACCCGCATTTCCATGTTCATTGGCCCCTCGCCCATGCCCATATCGCCGGAGACATTCATCGTCACATCCGATTGCGTGGGCGAGCCGGTCCCGTTCATATTCATCGTCATGGGACCGGTTTCGGTCTGGCAGATCATGACCGCGTCGATTTTGCCGTCAACCGCGTTGAAGCGCTCGAACTGGCAGTCCCCGTCTTGCGACCGGCGCATCGCGGCTTTGAAGCCTTCTTCCACGTCTTCCTCGGTCAGGCAGAACTTCGTGGTGCGGTTCATGGCGCCGCGCATCATGTCCGCCATATTCGCGGGCATTCCCGGAATGCTGACCGAAATGACCTCTATCCGCGATTCATATTCGCCCGGTTGCGGCTTCATGCCGGGATCAATGGTTTGCGCGCCCACCGCGACCGCGCTCGCCAACACGACTGCGGCCACAAATGCGTTTCTCATCACCCATCTCCTCAAAGCTGCTTTGATGTGACGCCCCCAATTTCTGAAAACACAAGCTAAGGCGCGCGGCGGCACTTCACAACAGCGACGGCTACACGCATATCGGCTAGTATGGCTGAACTGATCATTCGACGCGGGCTGGACGAGCCCGAAACCGGGGCAGAATTCACCCCGCACCGCCCCGCCCGTCCTGAAAAGTCGATGCCGGGCAAACGGTTTGAGATTGTGTCCGATTACGAACCTGCCGGCGATCAGCCCACCGCGATCGCTGAACTGGTGCAAGGCGCGCGCGAAGATGACCAGACACAGACGCTGCTGGGCGTGACGGGGTCGGGCAAGACCTTCACCATGGCCAAGGTGATCGAGGAATTGCAGCGCCCCGCGCTGATCCTCGCGCCCAACAAAATCCTCGCCGCGCAGCTTTATGGCGAGATGAAGAGCTTCTTCCCCAACAACGCGGTCGAGTATTTCGTCAGCTACTACGACTACTACCAGCCCGAAGCCTATGTGCCGCGCTCGGACACGTATATCGAGAAAGAATCGTCGGTGAACGAGGCGATCGACCGGATGCGCCATTCGGCGACGCGCGCGCTGCTCGAACGTGATGACGTGATTATTGTTGCGTCAGTTTCGTGCCTCTACGGCATCGGATCGGTCGAGACCTATTCGGCGATGATCTTCGACATCAAAAAGGATCAAACCGTCGATCAGCGCGAGATCATCCGCAAGCTCGTCGCCCTGCAATACAAGCGCAACGACGCGGCCTTCGCGCGCGGCTGCTTTCGCGTGCGCGGGGACAATCTGGAGATCTTCCCCAGCCACTATGAAGACATGGCATGGCGCATCAGCTTCTTTGGTGATGATATTGAAGAAATTGCGGAATTCGATCCACTGACCGGCAAGACCGGAGCCAAGCTCGACACCGTGCGCGTCTACGCCAATTCGCACTACGTTACCCCCGGCCCGACGATGAAGCAGGCGACCGAAGCGATCAAATTCGAACTGGCCGAGCGGCTCAAAGAGCTGGAGGCGGAGGGCAAATTGCTGGAGCATCAGCGGCTCGAACAGCGCACCCAGTTTGATCTTGAAATGATCGCCGCGACGGGAAGCTGCAACGGGATCGAAAACTATTCGCGCTTCCTCACCGGACGCCTGCCGGGCGAACCGCCGCCCACCCTGTTTGAATACCTGCCCGAAAACGCGCTGCTCTTTGTCGACGAGAGCCACCAGACGGTGCCACAGATCGGCGCAATGGCGCGCGGGGACCACCGGCGCAAGATCACACTGGCGGAATACGGTTTCCGCCTGCCCAGCTGCATCGACAACCGCCCGCTTCGCTTCAACGAATGGGACGCAATGCGCCCGCAGACCTTCTGCGTCTCAGCCACGCCCGGCCCGTGGGAGCTCGAGCAAACCGGCGGTGTGTTCGCCGAACAGGTCATCCGCCCCACCGGCCTGATCGACCCGCCCGTTAGCATTCGCCCGGTTGAGGATCAGGTGCAGGATTGCATCCAGGAATGCCTCGCCACCGCGAAAAAGGGCTACCGCACGCTCGTCACGACGCTGACCAAGCGGATGGCCGAGGATCTAACCGAGTTCATGCACGAGGCGGGCGTGAAGGTCCGCTACATGCACTCCGATGTCGAGACGCTGGAGCGTATCGAGCTGATCCGCGATTTGCGCCTCGGCGTCTATGACGTGTTGATCGGCATCAACCTTTTGCGCGAGGGCCTCGATATTCCCGAATGCGGGCTCGTCTGCATTCTCGACGCGGACAAGGAGGGCTTTCTGCGCTCCGAGACTAGCCTCGTCCAAACCATCGGCCGAGCGGCGCGCAACGTCGATGGCCGCGTCATCCTTTACGCCGACCGCGTCACCGGATCGATGGAGCGCGCTATGGCGGAAACCGACCGCCGCCGCGAAAAGCAGGAAGAGTTCAACAAGGAAAACGGCATCACGCCGCAAACGATCAAGCGCGACATCGCTGACATCGTCGCCGACGCAGCGAGCAAGGACGGCGTCACGGTCGAGATCGAAGACGAGGAGGTCAACAACCTCGTCGGCCACAATCTGCGCAGCTATATCGAAGATCTCGAGAAACGTATGCGCGACGCCGCCGCGAACCTCGAATTCGAAGAAGCGGGCCGCCTACGCGACGAAATCCGCCGCCTGGAAAACGACGAGTTGGGCCTGCCCGACGAAGCAAAAAAAGCGCCTGTGCGCGGGAAGAGCACCGAGGGCAAACCGGGCACGCGCAAGACCCGCTATGGGAAGACCCGGTACCGACGCATGGGCGGGAAGCCTTGATCCTAAGTAGAGCGCCTGCTTAACAGCGCACCCATGAAAACTCAGCTTCTCAGCGCTCTCAGCGCCGTCGCCCTCGCCTTTACGCTGACCGCCTCGCAGGCTCTTGCGCAGGATCAGAAAGCGGACCAATCCGCGCCCGCCGCGAAGATCGAGCCGCAGGTCAAAACCACGCAGCATTCGGGCACCTTTGGCGGCGTCTCGATGCGCTACACCGCGACGATCAAGGAAACGATCCTTGAAGGCGACGACGGGCGCCAGGAAGCGGTGATCGTCACCACCTCCTACGTCAAAGACCCCAAGGACACCTCGCGCCCCGTCTTCTTCATCTACAATGGGGGCCCCGGTTCGGGCTCGGTCTGGCTGCAGATGGGCGCGTTCGGGCCCAAGCGTGTCGCAATCCCCAGCGACGCGCGCGACGATGGCGCGCCGCCCTACCCCGTGCTTGATAATCCGGCGAGCCTGCTCGACGTCGCCGACCTCGTCTTCATTGATCCGCCGGGCACGGGCTTCAGCTACCTCACTCAGGGCACCGACACGTCGAAGTATTACGGCCTGCGCCAAGACGCGCGCGCGGTGGCCACCGTTATCCGCCGCTGGATCAGCGATAATGGCCGTTGGAACAGCCCCAAATATCTGGGCGGCGAAAGCTACGGCACGACGCGCACCGCCATGGTCGTCGATGAGCTGGAGGGCTCGACCTATAACGACGTGGGACTGAACGGACTGATCCTGATCTCCACCATCCTCGATTTCGGGGTCGAGGCGACCACGCCGGGCAACGAGATGGCCTATGTCGTGATGCTGCCCAACATGGCGACGGCCGCCTATTACCATGGAAAGGCGCAGGCGGCGTCGGTCGAAGCGATCGCGCAGGAAGCGCGCGAATTCGCCATCGGCCCCTTCGCCAGCGCGCTGCTGAAAGGGCAAAGCCTGCCCGAGCCTGAACGCGCAGCGGTGCGCAAACGTCTGTCGGAGCTGACCGGCCTGTCCGAACAATATCTCGACCAAGCCAATCTGCGCGTTACCGATCAGCGGTTCTACAAGGAATTGCTGCGCGACCGGGGACTGACCGTTGGTCGGCTGGACTCACGCTACACTGGCACCGATTACGACAATGCGGGCGAATATCCAGACAGCGACCCCAGCTTTTACGGCATCGACGCAGGCTACACAGCCGCGATCAACCAATGGGCGCGCGAGGGTCTGAAGTTTGAGACAGACCGACCCTACAGCTCAATCGGCGGGTTAGGCGGAAGCTGGGACTGGTCGCTTGGAGGACGCGGGCGCAGCGCGTATCTGAACGTCGCGCCTTTTATCGGGCGGGCCATGCGCCAGAACAGCGGCCTCAGGGTCTTCAACGCGCAAGGCTATTACGATTTCGCCACGCCCTTCTTTGGTGCGGAATATTCGCTCAACCGCATCGGCATCCCGCAAGACCGGATCAGCTATAGATACTACGATGCGGGCCACATGATGTATGTGCGCGACGAAGACCGCGCGCAATTGAGCGAAGATATCCGCGCGTTCATCCGCGCGCGATGACCCGGCGATCTCTAACCAGCGGGGCGGTCCTATCCGCGACGGCGCTACTGCTCGCGGCGTGCAAGCCACCGCCAACCGATGCGAACCTGCGGGGCGGTCCGCCGACCTCTGAGCCGACTTACGCTTCGTCGCCCCTACCCTCGCCCGATACGGAGGGCGCCATTTGGAGAGTGTCGTCTCGATCAAACGCGCGGCTGCTGTACGGCAAGCCGGGGGCGACGGCGTTGATGGCGCTCGAATGTCTCAACGCGGAGACGGGGTCAGCGCCCTTGATCGAGATAAGCCGACTCTCCCCCGCTGACAAAGGCGCGGGGGCGCTGCTCGCGCTGGTGGGCAACGGGCATATTGGCCGGATCGCGGTGGACGCCAATGTGGACGATCGTCCGGGCTGGCATGGGACAGTGGCCGCTTCCGATGTCATTTGGGAGCCGCTGGCGGGGCCTCGACAGCTTACGGCGACAGTTCCGGGCGCGGGCATGGTGGTTCTCAACCCTAGCCCTTTGCCCGGACTGTTGATCGACGCCTGCCGCGCCGGGGAACCGCTTCCAAGCGCAGTCGCAGACGAGGTGGATCTGAAAGCCGAGCGTTAGCGCGTTCGCTCAGCCAATTCAGGCAGAGTGTCTGGCGTCAGCACTTGCGGCAGCTGCTCCGGCTCTGCGTCCGGTTCATACCAAAGGTAAAGCGGCACGCCCGCCGCGCCCTGATCGGTGAGAAACGCCGTGATCTCTTCGTCGCGCACCGTCCAGTCGCCCACCATCGCGATGACCCCCGCTTGCTCGAACGCAGCGCGCGTGGCCTCGCGCTCAATCGCGACGCTTTCGTTCACTTTGCACGTCACGCACCAATCGGCGGTGAACCATAGGAAGACGGGCTGCCCCGACGCCCGCGCCTCGGCCAAGGCTTGATTGGAAAACTCGCGCGCGGCCAACAGCGAGGCGGCGGCGTCGCGGGTGGGCGGCGCGAAGCTAGCGGGTAAGGCGAAGGCGCCGAACAGCAGGAACGGCGCTGCAATCAGGCCAAGCGCGGGCCACGCCATCTTCCCCGCGCGCTGCAACCGGCCCACCACCCAGAAAGCCAGGATGACCCCGAAAGTCGTCACCAAGGCGAACATCGCAAACCCGCGCCCGCCTAGCTGCGCGGTGAGCCAGATCAGCGCCAGCGCCGTTAGCCCCATCGGGATCGCCATCACGCGGCGGAACGTGTCCATCCAGACGCCGGGCTTGGGCAGGCGCCGACGAAGTGCCGGGATAAAGCCAAGCGCGAGAAACGGCAAAGCCAGCCCGAGGCCCAGCATTGCGAAAAGCATGAGAGCCAGTGGCGCGGGCAGCAGCAGCGCCGCTCCCAAGGCCGCCGCCATAAACGGCCCTGTGCACGGCGTGGCGGCAAACGCGGCGAGCAATCCTGTCGCGAACGCGCCGCCCGCGCCCTTCTTCGCGCCGCCGCCCGTGTCGATGCTCGGCAGTTCGAAAACGCCGGCAAAGTTGGCGGTGATCGCGGCGGCAAGGATCAGCAAAACGATCACGACCGAGGGCTCTTGCAGCTGGAACGCCCAGCCCACTTGCTCGCCCGCTGCGCGCAGGGCGAGCATCACTGCGCCGAGCGCCACGCAGGCGAGCACGACGCCCGCCGTGTAAGCCACGCCTTCCACCCGCGCCGCCGCCTCGCTCTCGCCAGCGCGCGCCAGACTAAGAGCTTTGAGTGAGAGGATCGGGAACACGCAGGGCATAATGTTGAGGATCAACCCGCCCACCAGCGCGCCCAGCGCCAGGGTCCATAGGGGCGGCAAGTTGGGGCCCATTGGTCCCGCGATCTGTTCGCCGCCCTTAGGCACCTCGCCAGATTCCCCGACGAAGCGCACACCCGATTCCTCGCCAAAAGACAGGATGGCCTCAATCTCCGACACCTGCGCGTCCTCACGGCGAAGCGGCACCTCGACTGTCAGCGTATCGCCTGTGCGCCGGAAGGTTTGCGGCGCCGGGTAATCGACGATTTCCTCGTTCGCGACGAAGACGTGCGGGTCGCTCAGCTGAACGCTTTCAGGCAGCGGGACCGCGAGGCGCAGCGCGCCGCCCGACAACTCAAACGCGCCCTTCGCGTCCAATAAAGGTGCGACTTGCGCGCGCCATTTGGGAAAGTCGCCCAGCCCAATCGCGGCTTCCAGCACCGCGTCTTGCGGCACGCACACGCGGTCGGTGCAGGCCAAGAATTCGACATAGCCCGTCAGGCTTGGTACACCTTCGATAGTCGCGTCGGCGGGCACCTGGACCGGCACAAGGACCGCATACTCGCCCTCGTAAATGTGGTTCATCAGATCGCCGATCAGCAACCTTTCGGGTACTGGATACTGCGCCTCACCCATTGTCCAGCCTTCAGGCAAATCCAGTTCAAGCCTCAAGCCCTGCCCTGCATCGCCCGGATTCTTCCAATAGCCGTGCCATTCGGGCGCGCTGGGTGTGAATTTGAGCGCGAGTACCCATTCCTCAGCCGCTTGCGGCAAGCCGTCTGCCAGCAATTCCACCGAGATGTTCGCATCGCCGTAATAGGGCCGCTCCAACTCGTCCTGCGCGCTAACCGCGCTCCCCAACGCGACGCTTGCGAGGCACGCAAAAGCCCATGCAACGAAGTGTTTGAGCGAAAGGGGGAAGAATCTTGCGTGGATCACCGGGGAGCCTTTAGAGCGGGTGACATGGTATTCGCAAACAACGCGCGCAAGGTGACACTATGAGTGACACGCAGGAAACCCGTGATCTGCTGATCCTTGGTGGAGGTCTCGTAGGGATGGCGCTCGCGCTGGCCGCAGCGAAGAAGGGCCTGTCGAGCCACGTCATAGATCGCGCCGATCCAGCCGAACTGACCGCCGAGGGGTTTGATGATCGCGCCACCGCGATTTCGACCGCCAGCTGGCACATGTTCACCAATATTGGGATCGCCGAGGGGCTGGAGCAATTCGCCTGCGACATCGCTTCGATCGCGGTGACCGATCAGCAAAAGCCCGGTCGCATCGATTTTGAACCCGACGCCGAACAAGGCACGCTGGGGCGGATGTTCCCCAATCGTCGCCTTCGCTTGGCCCTGTTTGAGGCGGCGGCGGACGAACCGCTGATCCACTGGGTGTCCAAAGCCGAGGTGGTCGAACGCCAACGCTCCGAATTTGGAGTGGCCGCCGTGCTGGCGAGCGGAGAGAAGCTCAAGGGCCGCCTTATGGTCGCGGCGGAAGGTCGCCAATCGCCGACCCGCGAAGAGGCAGGCTTCAGCCTTGCGAAATGGGACTACAAACACCGCGCGGTGATCGCAGGGCTCACCCACTCCAAACCCCACGACAACGTCGCCTGGGAAATCTTCTATCCCGCCGGTCCCTTCGCGCTTCTTCCGCTGAACGATGACGAAGATGGCACGCACCGCTCCTCGCTTGTGTGGACCGTGTCTGAAGAAGACGGCAAAGGCGTGATGAAGCTGGGCGACCGCGCTTTCCTTGCCGAAGTGCAGAAGCGCATGGGCGATGTGCTGGGCGAAGTCACCAGCGTGGGGCACCGCTCCAGCTGGCCGCTCGGCTTCCACCACACCGCGAAGATCACCGATGAGCGTTTGGCATTGGTCGGAGACGCGGCGCACGGTATCCACCCGATCGCAGGGCAGGGCTTGAACCTGGGCCTGCGCGACGCCGCAGCCTTAGTCGACGTGCTCGCCGATGGCGCGCGTCTCGGCTTGGAACCGGGCGACGCGCAATTGCTCAAGCGTTTCGAAAACTGGCGCGGGCTTGATAGCTTTATGGTGGCGCTAGCGACCGATGGACTGACGCGGTTGTTCGGCGTTCCAGGTCCGGCGGCCTCAGCTATCCGGCGGCTTGGCATGGCCGGAGTTCAGCGCGTCGGATTGCTCAAGGACTTCTTCATGGACGAAGCGCGCGGCGTGTCGGGCGATTTGCCCGAATTGCTGCGCGCGTAAACCGAAAGACTAGTTGGCAGCGTCGAGCGCGCTCGGCTGCGCGACGCGATTGCCCGATCCATCGCGCAAACCGCGCTGATCAAGCACGGCCGCGGCCTCGATATTCTCAAGCGCTTCCATTGCCGCCGCAAAACGTTCCGCGTCGGCAATCCAAGCCTCCGCCCGTTCCGCCCCCGGCATGCCGCGCACTTCTTCGATAGCGCTGCGCACCCGCCCTTGTTCCAAAGCGTAACGCGCGCGGGCCAAGCGACGTTCGGGTTGGCTTGAAGGCGTCGATTCGCGCCGAATAATGAAGAGCTCGCTCAACCCCTTGGTGAAGGCGTCCCACGAAGGCCCTTCGCTGCGTTCCTGCAATTGCGGGCCGAGGCCATCAAGGCGCGCGAGCAGCCCGTCCAAGCGGATCGGCGGATCGCTGCGCGAAAAGGTGATGATCGTGTTCACCGCGTTGGGCCGTTCGTCGCCAAAGCGCAGCCGCAATTGATCCGCGAGATAGCCAAGCTCATCCCCCCGCTCGATAAGGCGGCGTGTGGCAAAGGCAATCAAGAGCGCTTCGGCGCGCGCGGCGTTGCCCGCTGCGGACTGCGCCTGGATATCGAGCCGCGTCAGCCGCTGCTCCGCCGCCGCCAGTCGCTGATCCAGACCACCTTGCTGTTCGGCCACACGCGTGACCGCTTCGACTGCCTCTTCGGGCGTGTCGGCTTCTTCCAAAACTTCGGCCAGCGGGGTGGGCGTAGGCGAGATCGCGGCGCTTGGCGCGGTCGAAGGGGTCGGCGTCTCAAGCAACCCGGCCACGTCCGTCGTAGGCGTCGCGATGGGCGGTTCGTCCTCTGAATTGTACCACAAGACGTAGCCAACCAGAGCTCCGCCAAGCAGAAAGGAAGCGCCCGAGGCCAGAAGCGCGCCCTTCATCGACGAGCTTTTGCGGCGGCTGCCATATCTTGGTTCCATCAGTGTCTTTTGCTCTCGATGCGTCCGCTATCCGGCCCCAAACCGCGCTGTATAAAAACGACAACGCTCCGGTGCGAGAGTTTTATCCCGAGCGCGCTTATAGGCACAGCTCGCGCGCCAAAGCCAGAAGCGCTTCGTCGCTGGGCTCTTGCGAGATGTGGATAGCGCGCCATCCGCCCGCGCCTTCGGCCTGCGCCGGTTCGGCGATGCGTGGCCCCATCGCTGCCAAACGGATCCGCGATCGATCCACTCCCAACCGGTCGCATTCGGCCATAAGTTGGCGGGTCATCGCGGCGGAATGCAGAAGAACAATTGGCTCTTCCTCCAGCCATTTCGCCGCCGTGTCATCGAAGGGGCAAGGCTCCACCGCGTAAACTTGAACCGGCTCAAAGCTCACGCCTTGGGGAAGCACCAGATCAACATATTCGTTTCCGACCAGCCGCAGGTAGCGGATGGGCGGCGTCACCGCGTCGATCACCGTTTGAAGCCCGCCCTTGCCTTGCTTAGCAACCTCAAAACCGGCGGCGCGCGCCTCTTGCGCGGTCGCTTCACCCACTGCGTGCACGGGCAGATGGGTCAGCTTAGCCAGGTTTTCGCCACCCATCCGCATGGCGTTGGCGCTGCCGATCAGCAGTGCGTCAAACCGGTCGAGCGGGGGAAGCTCCCAATCCACTGGTTTAACGTGCGATAAGGCAAAACCGCGCATGTCGAGCCCCATACCACGCCCCATGGCGAGCGTGGCGGATAGGCCCGGCTCCGGGCGAATAGCAAGGATGGGCCTCGTCCCCGTCATGCCCCGCGAAAGTGTTGCGTGACTGCGTCGCTGGCGCGGCTGAGGAGATGGTCGGCCAGCGCTTCGACCGGGCCATGGTCTTTCGCAACAAAGGATGCTTCGCCTTCAACACGTTCAGAACCATCTGGCGAAAAGATCGCCGCGCGCATCGAAAGACCTTGCTCGCCGTGTTCGCACAAAACCGCGACCGGCGAGTGACACGTTCCGCCCAAAGCCGCGAGCAAGGCGCGTTCGCCTTCTAACTCGGCGCGGGTCTCGGCGTGGTCCAACCCGGATATGGCGGAGAGTTCCGGACAGATATCAGGACGGCACTCAATAGCGATCACCCCTTGAGCCGCCGCCGGAATCCACTCGTCGGAGGAAAGCGGTGAGCCCACCTCGCTCTGGCCCAAACGCTCCAGCCCCGCCGCGGCGAGGAAGGTCACATCGGCCTCGCCCGCTTCGAGCTTGGCGAGCCGCGTGGCGACATTCCCGCGAAAGGTGACCACTTGGCAGTCCGGACGAAGGTTGAGAAGCTGAGAGGCCCGGCGCGGCGCGCTGGTGCCAACGACCGCACCGGGCGCGATATCCGCGATGCTCTGCGCGCCCACTAGCGCGTCCCGCCGATCCGCGCGCGGAAGGCAGGCGGTGAAGGCGAAGGCTTCGGGCCGAATGGTCTCGACATCCTTGGCCGAGTGCACCGCGGCGTCGATCCGGCCTTCGGCGAGCCACACGTCGAGCTCTTTGGTCCACAGCGCCTTGCCGCCGATTTCGGCCAGCGGACGATCCAGTACTTTGTCACCGCTTGCGACCACAGGGACCAATTCCACGCTCTCTTCCGGCCAGCCGTGCAACGCGCACAGTCTTTCGCGCGTTTCGATCGCCTGCGCCAAGGCGAGCGGTGAATTGCGCGTGCCCAAGCGCACTTTCACCGAATTATTCGGTTGATCACTCATGCTTGTCCCTTCCGTCGCGCTTGCCCTAGCCCGCGCAGCAACTAGATGGAAGGCGGATGGGACCTCAAGCGCACACTTCGGACACGCCCGCTGTTGTCCTCGGCATCGAGTCGAGCTGTGACGAAACCGCGGTGGCGCTTGTCGCGGCGGATCGCGCGATCCTGGCCGAACGCGTGGCCAGCCAAGAGGCCGAACACGCGCCCTATGGCGGCGTCGTGCCCGAGATTGCGGCGCGCGCGCACGCCGAACGCTTGGCCCCGATGATCGAGGCGGTACTGGCCGACGCTGAAATGAACCTTTCGGATGTTGACGCGATCGCAGCCACCGCCGGTCCGGGCCTGATCGGGGGGGTGATGGTGGGCCTTGTCAGCGCCAAAGCTTTGGCGATGGCGTCGGACACGCCGCTGCTCGCGGTCAACCATTTGGAGGGGCACGCACTGTCCCCGCGACTGGCGGATGAGGCGCTCGCCTTTCCATATCTGCTGCTGCTGGTGTCAGGTGGGCATTGCCAGATCCTGCTGGTCGAGGGTGTGGCCCAATATCGACGTCTGGCGACCACGATTGATGACGCGTTGGGCGAAGCTTTCGACAAAACAGCGAAGATTCTAGGTTTGGGCTATCCTGGTGGCCCAGCGGTGGAGAGGCTCGCGCGCAAAGGCGATCCCGAAGCTGTGCCCCTGCCCCGCCCCCTAAAGGGTTCGAAGGAGCCGCACTTTTCCTTCGCGGGCCTCAAGAGCGCGGTGCTGCGCGCCAAGCAAAGCGGCGAGCACGCCGACGCGGACATCGCCGCCAGTTTTCAACGCGCGGCCATCGAGTGCCTAGAGGATCGAATGGACCACGCGCTTGCCACAATCGACACGCCGCCCGCTCTTGTGGTGGCCGGAGGTGTCGCGGCCAATCTCGCCGTACGCTCCGCGATGGAGAGCTTGGCCGAACGCCACGCGATGCGCTTCACGGCGCCGCCGCTCAATTTGTGCACCGACAACGCCGCGATGATCGCATGGGTGGGCTGCGAGCGGATCGCCCTCGAAGGCGACACGCTGCACGGCGATCCCCTCGATTATCGCGCGCGCCCACGATGGCCGCTTGATCCGAACGCTGAGAAAGTGCGCGGCGCTGGGGGGAAAGCGTGAGCCTGTCCGCCCCCGAAACCGTCGGCGTCATCGGCGCAGGAGCTTGGGGGACCGCGCTGGCACAAATGCTCGCGAGCGATGGGCGATCCGTGCGGCTATGGGCCTACGAGCCCCAACTCGTCGAAACGATCAACAGCGAGCACCGCAACCCGCTTTATCTGCCCGACGCGCGGCTCAATCCCGACATTAGGGCAACCAACAGTCTCGGCGATCTGTCCGGGCTCGACATTATCTTGGGCGTCACGCCGGCGCAGGTTCTGGGTCGCATTCTGGCCGATCTGCCCTCAGCCCCGCGCGATCTGGTGCTGTGCTCGAAAGGTATCGAAGCGGGCACAGGACGTTTAATGAACGACGTCGCAAAACAAGCCTGCCAGCAGAGCCAAGTCGCGGTCCTTTCCGGCCCGACCTTCGCGCACGAAGTCGCGCAAGGCCTGCCAACTGCGGTGACCCTCGCGTGCTCGGGCGGAGAGGAGCAATGGCAGCGCCTGTCGACCGCCATCGCCCGGCCGGCCTTTCGACCCTACTATTCCGACGACGTTATTGGCGCGGAAATCGGCGGAGCGATCAAAAACGTGCTCGCGATCGCGTGCGGCGTGGTGGACGGGCTTGGCCTTGGCCAAAACGCTCGCGCCGCGCTGATCGCGCGCGGAATGGCCGAAATGCTCCGGTTTGGCGGAGCGCTGGGTGCCAAGGCGGAAACTCTCAGTGGCCTGTGCGGCATGGGCGATCTGGTGCTGACCTGCACGTCCACCTCGAGCCGCAATTTCTCGCTCGGAAAGGCGCTGGGCGAAGGGGCGAGCGCGAGCGATTTGATGGCGGATCGTCGCACCGTCGCGGAAGGCGCGCACACCGCGCCTGCACTCGCCGCTTTGGCCGAAGATCGCGGAATCGCGATGCCCATCGTCACCGCCGTCGAAGCCATCCTGGATGGCGCGGCTCCCAAGGAAGTGGTTGCGCAGCTTCTCACTCGCCCGCTCAAGCCGGAACGTGAGGGATGACGTGAGCGCCGCTACGCCCAGCGATCCGGCCAGCCCGCATGAAGATATGGCGACGCTTGCCAAGGGCGGGCGCACAAACACCCTTGGTTTTGTCTTGCGGCTCTTGGGTGGCATCCCATTCCTCTTCATCGGCTTTCGTCTCTACGGCGTCGATGAGATGGGGCGCTTCGCCGCCGCCTTCGTCGTCATCGAATTGCTCGCGCTGATTTTCGCTTTGGGCGAAAAGCGCGGGCTGGCCCAGCGGTTGCGAGAGGGCGAAGAAGACCACGAGGGGCCCGAGGCCAATCTCGTCTTTGACGGGATGCTGACCTCGCTCCTCTTCTCGCTTGCCGCGTGTGCGCTGCTGCTGATCTTTCCCGTCATTATCTTCCCAAGCGGTACGAACAGCCCGTGGGACATGTGGATGATCGCCGCGATCCCGGCCTTCGCGCTGACCGAAATCCTGCTCGCCGCGCAGGCCTACAAATACGATATCGCCACCACGGTGCGCGCGCGCGCTTTGGTGGAGCCGTGGACCAAGTCGATCCTCGTGGTGGCGCTGTTCTTTGTTCCGGCGGTTTCGGGCGGGGGACTGGCGCTTGCCTTCCTCGGCGCAATCTACGCGGCTTTCCTCACGGCGCTTTGGTCGTTCCTGCGCACCTATGGGTGGCCCAGGGGCTGGCGCCCGCGCCCGCGTTATCTTGCCAAAATGACGGCCCGCGCGCTGCCATTGATCGGCGCAGACGTCATCGAGCGCGGCACACGGCTGCTCGATGTGTTCCTACTGGGCCAATTCACCTCGGCCGGCACGGTGGGCATCTACTGGTTTGCCAAAGAAATCGTGAGCCTGCCGCAGAAGCTGAAGACAAGCTTTGAGCCGATCCTTGCCCCGGTCATCACCAAGAACCTG
The DNA here is from genome assembly GCA_039186235.1 of Pseudomonadota bacterium. Classification (GTDB taxonomy): domain Bacteria; phylum Pseudomonadota; class Alphaproteobacteria; order Sphingomonadales; family Sphingomonadaceae; genus Erythrobacter. The sequence goes on from JBCDAE010000013.1 coordinate 42,070, forward strand.
AAAACCGGCAATCTCGCCGCCATCGCCGCGCAGGTGCGCCAGGTCGGCTTCTGGATCATCGCGCTGCAATTCGGACTGGCGTTGACGCTCGCCATCCCTGGCGAAGCGGTGATGGGCCTTGGCGGACCGCAGATCGTCGGCGGCACGGGCGCGATGGCGATATTGCTGGCCGCGGAAGTGGCCGCTTCCATGGCGGTCGTCTCCGAAAGCGTGCTTGTGTATATTGCGCGCAAGCGAAATCTGGCGGTGTCGGTGGGCGTCATCACCTTGCAAGGGATCTTAACCGTGGGTCTGATCCTACTCGCCAAAGAGCTCCAAATGAACGAGGGCTTCCAGGCGGCGGGCGCGGCGCTTGCCATGTTTGTCGCGCTCGGCGCGTCAAGCCTGATCAAGGCGACGATCCTTAAGACCCTGCTCAAGGCGCCGGTTTCGAACTGGCGCTGGGCGCTGGTCTACGCGGCGGCTCCGGCGGTCGTAGTCGGCTTTATATTCACTCAGTTCACGCCGGAGTGGGTGGAGCTCCTAATCGGCGGCCCAGCGATTCTCGCGGTATACCTGATCGTGATTTGGAGACGCGGCTTTGACGAGGCGGACAAGGTTTTGTTCCGGAAGAATGTGGCGCCTGTCCCTGATTTGGAAGTATCCAGAACGCCTTGATTTCAGACCTCTAGGCCTGAGAAGTTACGCCCCAGAGCTCTGGATGAACGCAGTTGTTCATCGAAACTCATGCACGGTTCATCCTGTGAGGCAGAGCATGCGCAGCCGAGGCACAGGTCCCCCTAAGTCCTGCGCCTCATGCACCGCTTGGGGTGGCTCGCTGGTGTTCGGGACTAAGGAAAGGGACCCCGTTCGCTCCCCCTGAAAGGCCGCTCCGCCAAGCGTTTGCCAGGCTAAGGGGAGGAGGACGTTTTATGTCGACCACCAATCATTCCGAAAACCCATCGCGTGTTCGCAAGTTCACTTTACTCGGTGCCGTGGCGCTGGGGCATGTCGTCTTGCTGGCCGCTTGCACAACGGCTGACAGCGAGGCGACCAGATCCGCTGATGCGAGTTTGGAAAGTCAATCCATAATTGTCACTGGGACGCGCAAAGAGGGATCCCCTGCGGTCGCGCCGGCTCCGGCCATCGCACAAGAGGTCGCAAGCGATGCGTCCGGTCGATACGCGTCCTATGCGGTGATGCCGGTGCAGACCGCGATCGATCCGGGGCGCGAACGCTATGAGGGCGAAGAGGTGTCGGCGGTCAAGCTGGTGCAGGCCGAACCCCTGTCTACCTTCAGCGTCGACGTGGACACAGGCGCGTACGCCAACACCCGGCGGTTCCTGAACCAGGGCGCGCTCCCCCCGCAAGCGGCGGTGCGCACCGAGGAGATGATCAACTATTTTCGCTACGATTACCCTCGCCCAACAAGCACCGGCACACCTTTCAGCGTGACAACCGATGTCGCCAAGACCCCTTGGAACGACAGCACCTATCTTATGCGCATTGGTTTGCGCGGATACGATATTGAACGCTCCGAGCGGCCACCCGCCAATCTGGTGTTCCTGATGGATGTATCGGGTTCGATGGGCAGCCCGGACAAACTGCCACTGGTCAAAACGGCGCTGTCGGGGCTCGCGGGCGAATTGGGGCCGCAGGATAAGGTGTCCATCGTTGTTTACGCGGGCGCGGCTGGGCTTGTGCTGGAGCCCACTAACGATGTGCGCGAAATCCGGCGCGCGCTGGATGAACTGAACGCGGGCGGCTCCACAGCGGGCGGCGCGGGCATCAAGCTTGCCTACAACATCGCCGAAGACAATTTCATCAAAGGCGGGGTCAACCGCGTGATCCTGGCGACCGATGGCGATTTCAACGTCGGCATTTCCGACAAAGACGCTTTGGTCGAAATGGTCGAAAACAATCGCGATCGCGGCATCACATTGACCACGCTGGGCTTTGGCCAAGGCAATTACAACGAGGCGATGATGGAGCAGATCGCCAATAAGGGTAACGGCAATTACGCCTATATCGACAGCGCTCTGGAAGCGAAGAAGGTGCTTGGGGATGAGATGTCCTCCACACTTTTCACCATCGCAAAGGATGTGAAGATACAGGTCGAGTTCAACCCCGCCGTGATCAGCCAGTATCGTCTGGTCGGATATGAAAACCGCGCGCTTCGCGAAGAGGACTTCAACAACGACAAGGTCGACGCCGGCGATATCGGAGCCGGACACCAAGTCACCGCGATCTACGAAGTTGTGCCAGCCGGCCAATCGGGCTGGATCCCAGAGCGGCGATACGAAGATTCGTTGCCTTCCGCGGCCACCGGCCGAACAGCTGAAGCCGCGCATGTGAAGCTGCGTTACAAGCTGCCCGATGGGGAGCGCTCCAAGCTGATCGACACCGTGGTCAGCTCCGAGCAATTGCGCCGCGCTAAAGCGCCAACGGGCGATTTCGCCTTTGCCGCTTCGGTCGCCGCCTTCGGTCAGATCCTGCGCGGGGACAACCTGATGCAGGACTTCGATTTCGACGACGTGGGCCAACTCGCCGGGCGGCAGGACAGTTTCTGGCGGCAGGAATTCCTGCAGCTGAACGCCGTCGCGGCAGGCATGAAAGGCGGCTGAGCCTCAGAGGCATTCGAAGGGCCGGCGCTCGCGCTTTCATAAGCCAGCGTCGGCCCTTTGCAATTGCGCAGCACAACGCGTTTGCGCGCGGCCTCGGCAATGTCTAAGGCGCGGCTCGTTTCGCATTCTTCGATAGGGACGCCTTCTCCATGACCGGCTCAATCACCGCAGCCATTCCTTTCATTCTCATCGGTCTCGTCTTGCTTGTTCTGGCGGTGTGGCTGATCCTGCGCCTGAACAAGTCGACCACGGTGGTGGGCGATGAAGCCGCGCCGAAAGACGTGCTCGACGAAGGGGCAGCGCCCGCCGCGCGCAACCAGGCGCTGATTGATGCTGCCCCGGCGGCGGTGCAAGATACGCCGGGACCGGTCCCTTCTCCAGCACCGACACCCGCGCCCGAGCCTGCACCGCCGACCATCAAAGACACGCCGGCACCTGCGCCAAGCGCCGAAGCCTCCGATGACCTCATGAAGATCAAAGGCGTAGGCCCCAAGCTTGTGACGATGCTCAGCGAGAATGGTGTCACCAGCTTTGCGCAAATCGCCGCGTGGACCGAGTCGGACATTGCCGAGATTGATCCCAAGCTTGGTCGGTTCTCAGGACGCATTGAGCGTGATCAATGGGTCGAACAAGCTAAGCTATTGATTTCAGGCAATACATCCGCTTTTTCTGAGAAGTTCGGCAACAACGGCTGAGAAATCAACAAGACAATTGTCAAATTTGTGTTACATTCCTTACCGTCCAGTAGGGAGGGGAACATGGTTCAACGCATACTCGTCGCCGAGGACGAGCCGATTGTCGCGTTCGACTTGTGCGACACGGTCGAAGAAGCGGGCTACCAAGTGGAAGGTCCGCACAGCGGCGTCTCGTCCGCGAGCGAGGCCTATGACGACGAGAAGCCGGATCTCGCGATCTTGGACATCACGCTTGAAGATGGCGAAGTCTACGCGCTGGCCGAAAGGCTTGAGGCGGACAACGTGCCGATCATCTTCCACTCGGGCAGCCACAAGAAGGAAGTTGTCGCCGCTCGCTTCCCGGGCGCGACCACTCTGGTAAAGCCCTGCCCGCCCGCTGAAATGCTAGGCGCGGTGAATGGCGCGCTTGAAGAGAAACGCAATCCTCGCCTGATCAAGGCCTGAACCCCGCCTAATCCTGACAGTCCGCACCTTCGCCTGCGGCCGTGTTCCTGCGCCCTGCGCTACATGCCTCGTCGCCGCGCTTCGGGCTTGAAGCGATCCCGCGAAGCTGCGACAAGCGCGCCCATGAAATCTCAGGAGCACGGCACGTGAACGCCCCCTTCAACTCCCCGGAAACAGCGTCGGAAGACCGCAACCCCAACGCCGGGATCGTTCCCTTCAATTGGGAAGACCCGTTCGATCTGGAAAGCCAGCTGACCGAAGACGAACGCATGATCCGCGACGCGGCGAACGCGTTCGCGCAAAGCGAGCTGCAAACCCGCGTGATCGAAGCCTATCGCAACGAGGTCAGCGCGCCCGAGCTCTTCCCTCTGATGGGACAGGCCGGGGTGCTCGGCGTTACCATCCCCGAAGAGTTTGGCGGCGTGGGCGCGTCCTATGTCGCCTATGGCCTCGTCGCGCGCGAGATTGAGCGGGTCGATTCCGGTTACCGCTCGATGGCGAGCGTCCAGTCGAGCCTCGTGATGCACCCGATCTACGCTTACGGCTCGGACGAGCAGCGCGCCAAGTATCTTCCCGGCCTCGCAAGCGGCGAATTGATCGGCTGCTTCGGCTTGACTGAACCCGACGCGGGTTCCGATCCGGCGGGCATGAAAACCTACGCCAAGCAAGACGGCGATGATTACGTCATCTCAGGTTCTAAAACGTGGATTTCGAACTCGCCCTTTGCCGACGTGTTCGTGGTCTGGGCCAAGAGCGAAGAGCATGGCGGCGGCATTCGCGGCTTCATCCTTGAGAAGGATATGGAAGGCCTTTCCGCGCCCAAGATTGAGGGAAAAATCTCGCTGCGCGCCTCCACCACGGGCATGATAATGATGGACGAGGTCCGCGTGCCTTCTTCCGCCCTGCTCCCGCATGTACAGGGCCTCAAAGGCCCGTTCGGCTGTCTCAACCGCGCGCGTTACGGCATCAGCTGGGGCGCGATGGGAGCGGCGGAGTTCTGTCTCCACGCTGCGCGCCAATACGGACTAGATCGCAAGCAGTTTGGCCGCCCGCTTGCCGGAACGCAGCTCTACCAAAAGAAGCTGGCTGACATGATGAGCGATATTGCGCTGGGGCTTCAGGCGAGCTTGCGCGTCGGCCGTCTGATCGACGAACATCGCTTCAGTCCGGACATGATCTCGATCGTCAAGCGCAACAATGTGGGTAAAGCGCTCGATATCGCGCGGATGGCGCGCGACATGCACGGCGGCAACGGCATTTCCGAGGAATATCAGGTCATTCGCCACGCGGTAAACCTTGAGACAGTGAACACCTACGAAGGCACGCACGATGTCCACGCGCTGATCCTTGGTCGCGGCATCACCGGTATCGCCGCATTCTGATGCGGCTGTTTGCCTATTTCCGCAGCTCAACATCGTATCGCCTGCGTATTGCGCTGGAATTGAAAGGGCTCGACTACGAAGTCGTGCCGGTGGACCTGCGCACGTCTGAGCAGAGCGAGGAGGGCTTCACCCGCCGCAACCCCTTTGGTTCAGTGCCGATGCTCGAAGCGGATGGCCGCGACCGCGCGCAGTCGATGGCCATGCTAGAATGGCTGGACGAAGCCTATCCCGAGACGCCGCTTCTGCCGAGCGATCTTGAGGATCGCTACACCGCGCGCGAACTCGCTTACGCCATCGCGACGGAAATCCACGCGCTGAACAATCTGCAAGTGCTCAAATATATGCGCGATCCGCTTGGCCATGGCGATGACGAGGTGAACACCTGGTACCATCATTGGCTCGCGCGCACGCTCGATCCCGTCGAAGCGCGCTGCGATCAACTCGGTACGGGCGATTTCCTGTTCGATATGCCGGGACTGTTCGAAGTGGTGTTGCTGCCGCAGCTCTTCAACGCGCGCAAGCTCGAGTTTGACCTTGGGGCCTACCCGCATCTCATGCGGATCGAGACCGCCTGTCTGGCGCTGCCGGAATTCCGGCGCGCTTACCCCGATAATCAGCCTGACAGCCCCGACTATAAAGGTTAGTCAGAGCCAGACAAAACGCCTGGGAGGGCCTCACACATGAAACTCGCCACGCTCAACGATGGCACGCGCGACGGCAAGCTGGTCGTCGTCTCGAAAGACCTCACCCGCTGCTGCGCCGCCGGATACATCGCGCCCACAATGCAGGCCGCGCTCGACAATTGGGAGCGGGTGAAGCCCGAGCTTGAATTGCTCGCGACCGATGTCGAGCACGAGGCGGTTCCGTGCGAGCGGTTTCACGAACGCCAGGCGCATTCGCCCCTGCCGCGCGCTTACCAATGGGCCGATGGAAGCGCCTATATCAACCACGTGGAGTTGGTCCGGAAGGCACGGAACGCCGAGGTGCCCGAGAGTTTCTACCACGATCCGCTGATGTATCAGGGCGGCTCCGACGGCTTCCTGCCTCCGCGCGCTGACATTCCGTTGGGTGATGTCGCCTGGGGTTGCGACATGGAAGGCGAAATCGCGGTAATTGTGGACGATGTCCCCATGGGCGTCAGCGCCGAGGCCGCGGCAGGCCACATCAAGCTGGTCATGCTGGTCAACGATGTAAGCTTGCGCGGCTTGATCCCGGGCGAACTCGCCAAGGGTTTCGGGTTCTTCCAGTCCAAGCCCGCCAGCGCGTTCTCCCCTGTCGCGGTGACGCCCGATGAATTGGGTGACGCGTGGAAGGAAAGCCTCGTCCACCGCCCGCTGATGGTCGATTACAATGGCGAACCCTTTGGCCGAGCTGAAGTGGGCGTCGACGCGACGTTCAACATGGCGCAATTGGTCGCTCACGCGGCCAAAACGCGCGCTCTGTGCGCGGGCTCAATCATCGGTTCGGGCACGATCAGCAACAAGGGCGCGGACGGCGGACCAGGTAAGCCCGTTAGCGAAGGCGGCCTCGGCTATTCGTGCATCGCGGAAATCCGCATGATCGAAACCATCGCGAGTGGCGAGCCAAGCACCCGCTTCATGGCGCCGGGCGATACAGTGAAAGTCGAAATGCGCGACGACGATAATCACTCGATCTTCGGGAGCATCGAGCAAACGGTCGTGCAGGCTTAAAGCTTGGGTAAATCCACGACGCGGGGATCGTGGCCCCAGCCGAGCGCAGCGGTGAGGATGTCGGTGCCGTTCAGGACCATCGTCGCGGTGTTGCGCAAAGGATGGACGCCGACCGGTTGATCCACCGCGAGCGTCTCGTCCAGAACCAGTGTGATCGCCCCCACTTCCGCGTTGATCATCGCCAGCGGCGTAACCGAACCCGGCGTGACGCCGATCAGGCTCTCCATCGCGTCGGGCTTGCCAAAGCTTAGGCGGCGGCAAGCGAGCAGCGGGTGCACGCGTTTAAGGTCGATCCGCGCCTCGGCAGGCACGGTGAGCAGAAAGAACGCGCCGCCCGCATCCTCCAGAAACAGAGTCTTGGTGTGCAGACACTCGATATCGGTCTTGATCGCACGGCTTTCCTCGACGGTGAAGACCGCCGGATGCTCATGCACCGCGTAGGCGATGCCGGCTGCGGCAAGGTCGGCGTAGAGGCGTTTTTCCGCGATCACATCGGCTAGACTTCAACCGGTTTAAACGCGGTGGCCTCGTCGCCCGTGTTCGGCGTGCCTTCGGCGTCCATCACCAGCACTTTGACCTCACCTTTGTTGGCGCGTGGACAATGCTCGGTGCCGCGCGGGACGACGATCATTTCGCCCGCGGTGAGCGTTTCGGTCCGGTCACGAAACTCGATATCGAGCTCTCCCTCGATTACGAGAAACAACTCGTCGGTGTCGGGGTGCGCGTGCCAGTGAAAGTCGCCCTCGAGCTTCGCGAGGCGCACTTCGTTACCGTTGTAGCGCGCTGCGAGACGCGGCGCCCAGTGTTCGTCGAACAGCGCGAACTTGTCGGAAAGAGTGACCTTTTGCGGCATCAGAACACCACGACAGATCGAATGCTCTCGCCCGCGTGCATCAAGTCAAAACCCTTGTTGATCTCTTCTAAGCTGAGCCTGTGGGTGATCATTGGGTCAATCTCGATCTGGCCGTCCATGTAGAGATCGACGATGCCGGGCACGTCGCTGCGCCCCTTCGCCCCGCCAAACGCGGTGCCGCGCCAGTTGCGGCCGGTCACAAGCTGGAAGGGGCGCGTGGAGATCTCTTTGCCCGCTTCGGCCACGCCGATGATGATCGAGGTGCCCCACCCCTTGTGGCAGCACTCCAGCGCGCTGCGCATCACTTCGGTGTTGCCGGTGCAATCGAAAGAGAAATCCGCCCCGCCATCGAGCTTGTTGACCAGCAGCGCGACGATATCGGGCACGTGGCGCGGGTTCACAAAGTCGGTCATGCCAAAGCGCTTCCCCCAGCCCGCCTTCGCATCGTTGATGTCCACACCGATGATCTGGTCCGCGCCCGCCATTTTGGCGCCCTGGATGACGTTGAGACCGATGCCGCCCAAGCCGAAGACTACGACGTTGTCACCGGGTTGAACCTTGGCGGTCTTCGTCACCGCACCAATGCCGGTGGTGACGCCGCAGCCGATATAGCAAGTGGTGTCAAAGGGCGCGTCCTTGCGGATTTTGGCGACCGCGATTTCGGGCAAGACAATGAAGTTCGAGAAGGTCGAACAGCCCATGTAATGAAAGATCGGCTCGCCCTTATAGCTCATGCGCGAAGTGCCATCGGGCATCAGGCCCTGCCCCTGTGTGACGCGGATCGCCTGGCAAAGATTGGTTTTGCCTGAGAGGCAGAACTTACACTTCCCGCATTCGGGCGTGTAAAGTGGGATCACATGATCATCGGGCGCGACCGAGGTGACGCCCGGCCCGATCTCGCGCACGACACCGCAGCCTTCATGGCCAAGCACGCTGGGGAAGATGCCCTCGCTGTCGAGCCCGTCTAAAGTGTAGGCGTCGGTGTGGCAGATGCCGGTCGCCATCAGTTCGACGAGCACTTCGCCCTCTTTCGGCCCTTCGAGATCAAGTTCAACGATCTCAAGCGGCTGCGTCGCCTCAAATGCGACGGCGGCTCTGGTTTTCATAAGGTGTCTTCCCTCCTGCTCGCCCGTACGCGGAGCATGAGAGAGCCGCTAAATCAAGCCCGGCCTGCTACTCGGCGGGGTCTTCAACCGCCTTGGTGCCCATCGGCTTGTGGCCCGCGCGCGCATCCATAACATCAACAAAGCCATGGTTTACATCGCGGTGCTCGGCCTCGTCGGCGCGCACAGCGATGATGACATCGCGCAGCCGCGCGCTCTGCGGCAATTGCCAGTAGTCGATCGCGATCTGCGGCGCGGGCACGTTTTCGTGCCGCCCAGCGTCCACCTCGGCGAGATAGGCCGTGTAGCTGATGACCGCCTCCTCCTCGAAATAGCCGACCACCCGGTGCGCCGTGCGCGGGGCGAATAGGTAGAGGAAGAAATAGAAGTTGTAGAACACCATCTGCGTGATCGCGACCAGCGCGCGCTCAAACGCGTTGGGCTGCGCGATCTCGATGAAGGTCATCAGGTGCATCCGCTCGTTTTCCGCTTCGTCGAGAAGCGTGCGGATCCAGCCTTCGTCATCACGCATGGTGCGAAGCGCCGTCAGGTGCTGCCACAAGCCGCCGACCATGCCGGGCACCGCGGCCACCGTTTCGAGCACCACGGCGCGGTGGCCGTAACGCTTGGCGAAAAAGGTGTCGGCGACGAAACGCAGCGCCTTAACAAAGCCATAGGCGATCTTGTCGCTCAGCCCTTGCGGGGGGACGTGGCTGTCGATCACGGCGTCGTAATTGACCTGCCGGACCATCGGTTGCGGATGAACGTGTTTCATATCAAGGGGTATACCCAAAGGTGGCCTCAAAAGGCCGACACCGCCCCTTCTACTCGACCGGATGTCGAGCGCCCTGACCGTGTCTCTCTCGGCTCATCCTATATACGCATAAACGCGTGAATTGCCGCTGAATTAGCCCGCGAAAAGGGCACAAGATACGTTCGATTTTACGCAACAATTAGAAGTCGAGGCTCTCCGCGACTGCAGAATTTACAATCTTGCCCGCGTGCACATTCAGTCCCGGAGCGAGGTGCGGATCGTCTTCACACGCCTTTAGGCCCCTGTTCGCGAGCGCTAACCCAAAAGGCAGAGTTGCGTTATTAAGCGCGTAGCTGGACGTGTGAGGCACCGCGCCGGGCATGTTGGCGACGCAGTAATGAATAATGTCGTCCACCAAATAGGTCGGGTCCTCATGCGTGGTCGGCTTCGAGGTTTCAAAGCAGCCGCCTTGATCAATCGCCACATCGACAAGGACAGCGCGCCGCTTCATCAGACCCAGCATATCGCGCGTGACCAAGCGGGGAGCGCTCGCCCCCGGCACCAGCACGGCGCCAATCACCACGTCCGCATCGGCTATCGCGTGCTCGATTGTGCCAGCGTTCGAATAACGCGTCGTGGCCCGCCCCTGAAACAAATCGTCAAGCTCACGGATGCGCGGCAGCGACCGGTCGAGAATTTCAACATTCGCGCCCAGCCCCACGGCCATGCGCCCGGCCTGCGTGCCGACCACTCCGCCGCCGATCACGACGACCTTGGCCGGTAGGACGCCGGGCACACCGCCCATCAGCAAGCCGCGCCCACCTTGCGGCGCGTGGCTGGCGATAGCTGCGGCCTCGATGCTGAGGCGTCCGGCGACTTCGCTCATGGGAGCTAGCAAAGGGAGTGAGCCGTCCGGCGCCGTGACGGTCTCGTAAGCGACCGCCGACACGCCGCTTTCCATCAACCCACGCGCCTGGTCAGGATCGGGCGCGAGGTGGAGATAGGTGAACAGGATCTGCCCTTCGCGAAGCTGCACCCATTCGTTCGGCTGCGGCTCTTTGACCTTCACCACCATTTCGGCGCGAGCAAAAACCTCTTCCGCCGTGTCGACGATCTGCGCGCCAATCGCGCGGTAGTCGTCATCGGTCTTGCTGATGCCGATTCCGGCGTTCGTTTCCACGATGACGCTATGCCCAGCGTCGACATATTCGCGCGCCGCTTCCGGCGTGAGGCCAACGCGATATTCGTGGTTTTTGATTTCCTTGGGAACGCCAACCAGCATGATTCTCTCCCGCGCCTTTGGAACAGGACGTCTATACTAGGCGCGCAAGAAAGTTACAATTGCTCCTTACACTGTTGCGAGCAACACTGGGTGTACTCCCGCCCGATCTTTCCTACATGGCTGGCGCACGTCATCTGTGATCGCTATGAAGAATGGCGGAATCCGCGGCAGAATGGCAGAGTGTCACCTTCAATTTTTTGGGCTTTTTCCGGCTTTAAATCAGAGCGATATAGCCCGAACTTGAAGTTTACGCACTGTCACCTTTGTCACCTTTGTCACCATTGAACACGTGCCCTTCACCCGAGAGGACCTGACCATGACCACGTACCCCCAAGTCAAAATGCTGATCGGCGGCGAATGGATAGCGCAAGGCGGCGATGGCGAAATGCCAGTGGTCAATCCCGCGACCGAGGCGGTGATTGCGCCGTGTCCTAAGGTCTCTAAGCAACAACTCGACGCGGCGCTCAAAGCGGCTGAAGCCGCGTTCCCGGCTTGGTCGAACACGCCGGGGGCTGACCGACATGCCTTCCTGCGCCGCGCGGCGGATCTGGTGCGCGATCGCGCCGAAGCGATCGCGCGCGTCGTCACGCTGGAAATGGGCAAGCCCCACGCGCAGGCTTTGGGCGAGACACTGAACGCGGCTGAGATCATCGACTTCATGGGTGAAGAGGCCAAGCGTCAGGGCGGGCGTTTGGTGCCGGTGCGCTCCGCCTCGCTGCTCGAACAGCGCGTGACACAAGAACCGATTGGACCAGCGGCGCTGTTCACGCCTTGGAACTTTCCGATCAACCTCCCCGCCAAAAAGCTGGCGGGCGCGCTCGCGGCGGGATGCACCTTCATCCTCAAGCCCGCCGAAACCACACCCGCCTCAGCGCAAATGCTGGTCGAGTGCTTTGTCGAAGCGGGCGTGCCGTCGGGCGCGATCAATCTCGTCTACGGCGATCCGGCGATGATCTCGAACCACCTGATCACCGCGCCCGAAATCCACAAAGTCAGCTTCACCGGATCGACCGCTGTGGGCAAGCAGCTGGGCGCGCTCGCCGCGCAGGGCCTCAAGCGCTTTACAGCTGAACTGGGAGGCCACGCGCCGGTCGTCATCGGCGAAAGCGCCGATTTCGAGCGCACTGTCGCCGCCTGCGCCACCACCAAATTCCGCAACGCGGGCCAGGTCTGCGTCAGCCCGACGCGATTTCTAGTGGCCCGCTCGATCTATGATCGGTTTGTGGCTGAATTCGCGGCTCGCGCGGAAGGCTTGAAAGTGGGCGACGCTAGCCTGGATGATGCGGTGGCTATGGGACCGCTCGCCCACCCTGGACGCGTTGCCGCGATGCAGGATTTGATGGGATCGATGGGCGGCTCGAATGGGGAAATCGTCACCGGTGGGGCGGCGCTCGATGGGCCCGGCAACTTCTTTGAGCCAACGGTGATCGCCGCGCCCGGGCCGGATAGCCGATTGATGACCGAAGAGCCCTTTGGCCCGGTCGCCGGGATCGTGCCCTACGACAATATTGAAGACGCGGTGCGGATCGCGAATTCGCTCCGTTACGGATTGGCGGCCTACGCCTTTACCGGATCGCTTGATGAAAGCCATTATCTGGGCAAGGCGTTGAAAGCGGGAATGGTGGCAATCAACCACTTCGCGGTGGGATCACCCGAAACGCCGTTTGGCGGTATCGGCGACAGCGGCTTTGGTTCAGAAAGCGGGACGGAAGGCTACTTGGGCTACACCGAGACCAAGCTGGTTACGGTCGCCAAGTCCGCGCCCTAAGCTCGAGAGTCGGTGAGGCGGTTAGCCGCGAACGATTTGGGTGAGACGTCGGATCAGAGATTTCTTTTCCGGCATGGGTCGGATGCGTCCGTATCGCGCCTGGCGCGAATATTCGTCCCCAAAACACACAGTGCGGCCCATTGCGTCTGGCCCGCTCGAAACGAACGTTGGTTTTTCCATGCAGCGCGTCCCCGATTCGCCTTTTTATTAGGCTGATAGGGTTAACATATTATCTGTGGATAACGAGTCCTTATTGCACCTGCGAAGAGAACCCCCACCAGTCGATAAGAGCACCGGCTTCAAAGCCGCTGCGCTCCCGCTACGCGAACCGCATCCAGCGTGGGATAGCCATTGACCGCCATCATCAGATCGGCCTCGGCCAGAATGGACTTCAGCACGAACGCCGCCCCCTTCGCCCCGCCGAGCGCCAACCCGTAGGTGTAGGGTCGCCCCAATCCGACCGCGCGCGCGCCAAGAGCCAGCGCCTTGACCACGTCCGACCCTGAACGAACGCCGCTGTCAAAGAGAACCGGCACGTCTCCCGATGCCTTCACAACATCCTCAAGCAAATCGATGGTCGCAATACCGCCATTCGCCTGCCGCCCGCCATGATTAGAGCAGTAGATTGCATCCGCGCCTTTATCGACCGCGCGCCGAGCGTCGTCAGGATGGCAGATGCCTTTGAGCACGATCGGAAGCTTGGTGATCGATTTGAACCATTCCATGTCTTCCCACGTCAGCACTTGGCCAAACGTCGCCGCCCAGGTGAACACCGCCGCCTTCAAATCTTCCTCGGGCGGCCTTTGCAGCAGCGACCGGAAAACGGGATCGGTAAAGTAGTTTTGCAGCACCCGCCCCCGCAATTGCGGAAAGTTCGACGCGTTGAGATCGCGCGGCCGCCAGCCGGTGACCCAAGTGTCGAGCGTGACGATCAGCGCCGAGTATCCAGCGTCTTCGGCGCGGCGTATCAGGCTTTCGGCCAGGCCTTTGTGCTTGGGCGTGTACAGTTGGAAGAAAGCGGGCGTGTCTCCGCAAGCCTGCTTGACCTCTTCCATCGGGTGATTGGCCAACGTGGACGCGCAGAACGGGATGCCCGTCTCCCCCGAAGCGCGTGCCGCGGCCATGTCTCCGTCTTTGTCCTGAGTCGCGTCGCCGTTCAGGCCAATCGGCGCCATGAACAACGGGGTCTTGTAGCGGTGGCCGAACAGTTCAATCGAAAGGTCCCGCTCGGCGCAATCGACCATCATGCGCGGGATCATGCCCCAATGGTGAAACGCGTCGGAGTTTGAATTTTGCGTGTGCTCATCACCGCATCCACCGGCCACGTAATTGGTCAACATCGGGCCCAACGCTTCGTGAGCGCGCTTCTCAAGGGTGGCGAAATCGACCGGAAACTCGGGAAGAACGCCGCTCAACCCGGCGTTATAAATCTCGTTCTGCATGCCGCCGAAATTGAGGCCCGCGAACTTCTCTTCAATCGCCATGATCTCCACCCTCTCCAGTCATATTGTATTCTCGAGAGAGTGGGCAAAGCGGCGACGGCGGGCAAGCCCCAATTAGCTGACGAGGCGCTGCAAGCGGGGCCGCACTTTGAGAAACAAAAGGTAGAGCCGCTCAAGCGCAGCCAAAACCCATTTGTTTCGCGCGAGGAGACCAAGTGGGCGCAAGCCAGGGATGGCGCGCCACATGGCGGCAAAGGCCGCGGCGCCGGAGAGTACAACGCCTTCCTCTTCCGCGTGGAAGCGAGCCAACAATTCGCTTTGGTCGATTGGGCAGGACGGATCGGCGTTTTCGGACACGTCGATAAAGGTAATCGCACGCGTCTTGTCCAATCGCTTCATCAACGCGATCTCGCGCTGGCAAAGCGGGCATGCGCCATCGAACCAAACTTTGACTGCTGACATGGCCAAGATACGAAACCTACGTCCAAATGGTTCCCCCAAAGCGCGCTTCTGGTTCGAAAACTGCAAGCGCGGCGCAAGGAATGTTCGAAAGCGAGCAAGCTTCGTGCCTCTTGCGCAATCTGGGTGCATTTCTTCCTTGAAATGGACCCTCATCCCAGCGCATGAGGCCCCACTGTGGTTGGATGCCAAAATCCGATTTGGGAGCTTACAAAATGAATCTTGATTTCACGCCCGCAGAGCAGGCGTTTCGCGAAGAAGTACGCGCCTTCATCGACGCCAATTACCCGAAGCATCTCAAAGACGGTGGCATGCGCGAAGACCTGCCGCGCGAAGATTTTGTCGCCTGGCACAAGGTTCTGGGCGAAAAGGGTTGGTCCGTCCCCGCTTGGCCCACCGAATATGGTGGCACCGGCTGGACGCCGACCCAGCGTTATATCTGGTCGGAAGAAAACGCCCGCGTGAACGCGCTGATGCCGCTTCCGTTTGGCGTCGCGATGGTCGGCCCCGTGATCTACACCTTCGGCAACGAAGAGCAGAAGGCCAAGCACCTGCCCGGCATCCGCGATGGCAGCGTGTGGTGGTGCCAAGGCTATTCGGAGCCCGGCGCCGGTTCTGACCTCGCGAGCCTCAAGACGACCGCCGTGCGCGACGGCGATCATTACGTCATTAACGGCCAAAAGACCTGGACCACTCTGGCGCAACACGCCGATTGGGGCTTCTTCCTGTGCCGCACCGATCCCGACGCGGCCAAGCCGCAAGAAGGCATCAGCTTCATCCTCGTCGATATGAAGACGCCGGGCGTCGAAGTGAAACCGATCAAGCTTCTGGATGGCACGCATGAGGTCAACGAGACTTGGCTCACGGACGTGCGCGTGCCGGTCGAAAACCTTGTCGGCGTCGAAAACATGGGTTGGACCTACGCCAAGTTCCTGCTTGCGCATGAGCGCAGTGGGATTGCCGGCGTCGCTCGCTCGAAACGCGGTGTCGAAAAACTGCGCAACATCGCAGCCAAGGAAGAGCTGTATGGCGAGCCGCTGATCAACGATTTCGATTTTGCTCGCAAAGTCAGCCAGCTTGAGATTGATCTGGCGGCGCTCGAAATCACCGAGCTGCGCACTCTGGCGGGGGAGCAGGCGGGCAAAGGCCCGGGTCCGGAAAGCTCGATCCTCAAGATCAAAGGCACCGAAATCCAGCAACGCCTGACGGAACTGACGCTCGAGGCGGTGGGGAGCTATGGCGCACCCTATTATCTCGATGCCGCTAACGACGAAGGCTCGAACGAATACCCGATCGGTCCGGACTACGCCGCGCATTCGGCAGAGACCTATTTCAACATGCGCAAGACCTCGATCTATGGCGGATCGAACGAGATCCAGCGCAACATCATCACCAAAATGATCCTGGGCCTCTAAGGCTCAGGACACCCCCGGGAGAGACTGTAAGTGGACTTCAACTTCACCGAAGAGCAAGACATGGTGCGCGACGGATTGTCGCGCATGGTCCGTGAACAATACGATTGGGAAACGCGCCAAAAGGCGATCGCCAGCGAAGCCGGGTGGAGCCCAGAGGTTTGGGCTCAGCTTGCCGAACTGGGCATCTTGGGCATGCCTTTCAGCGAAGAAGTCGGCGGTTTTGGCGGCGGCGCGGTCGACGCGATGGTCGTTATGGAAGAATTCGGCAAAGGCCTGGTGGTCGAGCCATTCGTCCCGACGGTGGTATGTGCGGGTGGTTTCCTGAAGCACGCTGGAACCGAGGCGCAGCAGGAAGAGCACCTCGCCGCGATTATCGGCGGAGAGCGCGTTTTTGCCTTTGCCTATGGCGAACCCAAAGGCCGCTTCGACTATTCGGACATCGGCACCACCGCCAAGAAAGACGGCGACGCCTATACGCTCAACGGGCATAAAGCGGTCGTCATTGGCGCGCCGTGGGCCAGCCACCTGATCGTCACCGCCCGAACCGGCGGCGCGCGGCGTGAAGCGGAGGGCGTCAGCGTCTTTATCGTCGACAAGTCATCCCCGGGCATCTCGACGCGCGATTACGCGACGGTTGATGGCCGGCGCGCTTCGGAAGTGTATTTCGAGAACGTCTCGGTCCCGGCCGACAATCTGATCGGAGAGGAAGGCGGAGCCCTGCCCCTGATCGAGCTCGTCACGGACGAGGCCATTGCAGCGCTTTGCGCCGAGGCCTGCGGCGCGATGAAGGTCGCCCACGCGCAGACACTGGAGTATTCCAAGCAGCGCAAGCAGTTCGGCGTTCCGATCGGCAAGTTTCAGGTGCTCCAGCACCGTATGGTCGATATGTACACGGCCTACGAAACCGCTGTTTCGATGACCTATCTCGCTACGTTGAAGCTCGGAGAGGAAGAGAAGGTGCGCAAGCGTCACGTCTCCGCCACCAAAGTCAGCGTGGGGCAATCCGCGCGTCTGATCGGACAAGAAGCGGTCCAGATCCACGGCGGCAACGGGGTAACCGACGAGTATCAGATCGGCCACTACTTCAAGCGCCTGACGCTCTTCGACACCGAGTTCGGCAATGTCGACCATCATATGAAAAGGCACGTTGCGCTGGCGTAACTGGGCAATCCACACATCAAAAAAGGGCCGGTGCCGCTCCTTCGCGGCACCGGCCCTTTTTGTCTTTAGGCGCGCCTCATTGTGGTGTCAGCGAGGCCAGGTCGGCACCCCACTGCCCGGGGTGTACGGAGCGCCCATTGTGGCAAGCTCGGCTTCCAGAGCTTCGACGCGCAATTCGATATCCTTGAGGCTAGCCAGAGCTATCGCGAAGTCCGCCTTGGCGATTGCTAGTGCCTGCTTATCCGATCCCGTGACAGGAGACTGGTGCGACCAGCCCCAGCCTCGGATGGTGCCCACTCGCTGCGCGATCGAGAATGGTACCGGCTCGTTGCGGCTGGCCACCGTGCTGTCTCCGAACATCGCGACGCGCGCGTCATCAAGCAGCGCTTCGATAGACTGAACGTTGGCCCGCTGCGTCTCGTTGGGCTCGGCCAACGTCTCAATCGCCACCTTGAGGTGGTTGAGACGATTCTGCAGCTCGCCCGCCGCAGCTCCAGCCGCCGACACTGCGCGCGATACTTCGGCGGTCTCTTGCTGGAAGGCCAACGTCGCCGCGCGGTCACTGGTCAGCTCGGGGCTGTTATCCAACTCTTTGACCGTAAACGTCTTCGGGCTGCCGAGCGGCGTCACTACCCCGTTGATGCGTTTACCCATCGTCACCGTGTATTGACCGGGAACCACCAGCGGACCGTCCTGCTGACCAGCGAAGATCGAAGCTGGGCCGGCGTTGAGGTTCACGGGATCAGGCGCGCCATAGCGCAAGTTCCAGGCGACACGGTGCAAACCCTTGCCCGAAGGCGCAGCCATACGTCGTACAACGGCGCCAGTCGCATCGGTGATGGTGAAGACGATGGCGGGATCATCCTCGCGATCCTCCGCGCGCAACGTGTCCCACGAAGGATAGGGTGTGTCCCCGCCATTCTTCTCAACCTCGCGCTCGGCCTTACGGCGCGCTTGCGCGCGCGTTTCAAGGCCATCGCGCAAGGTGTAAGTAAAGACTGCGCCGAAGGGCGGGTTTTCCGCGAACCAAAAGTCATTGCCATTCGAAGCTTGCGCAGAGCCATAGGTGCCCCACAAGTCACCTTCGACATAGAGCCACGGATCGCGGACATCGAACAGAGTTGCCTCGGCGCCCGCCACACTCGCGGCGCCGGTGCGCAGCGGCGTGTAATCATCGAGTACGTAAATCGAGCGACCAAACGTGCCGACGACAAGATCGTTCTCGCGCCGCTGAATCTCGATATCGCGAACGGCGATGGTCGGGAAATTGGCTTTGAGTTGATGCCAGCTGCCGCCCCCGTTTTGAGTGTAGTAGAGGCCCAGTTCGGTCCCTACAAACAGCAGATTGGGATCGACGTGATCTTCCGCAATCGTATGCGCCGCGCCAATCTTGGGAAGGTCACCAGAGATTGGCGTCCAAGAACGGCCTCGGTTCGACGTGCGATAAATGTAAGGCTTATCGTCGCCGCGCTTGTGATTGTCGAACACAGCGTAGGCGACATCGGCGCTATGCTGGGACGCAATGATATCTTCCACCAGCGTCAAGTCTGGAACGCCGGACACGCTCTCAATCCGTCGCCACGTTGCGCCGTTATCTTCGGTGACGGAAATCACGCCGTCATCGGTGCCGACATAGATCAGGCCCTGTCGCACCGGGCTTTCGCTTATGGAAATGGCCGCGCCGAAAATGGAGGTGGAATCGTTCTTCGCAATCGCGTCGACGCTCCACACCCGGCCCATAACGGGCAAAGCGTTCCGGTCGATCTGGCGGGTCAGGTCCGGGCTGATCTTCTGCCACGAGTTTCCGCGATCATCGGAGGCAAACAGATACTCGGCCGCGTAGTAGATTCGATCCGGATTGTGCGGGCTGATCAGGATCGGCGTGTTCCAGTTCCACTTGTAGGCCGGCTCACCCGCATCGGGTTGCGGGGTCAAAAAGACGCGTTCCTGGGTGCGCCGATCGTATCGCGCGAGGCCGCCATATTGGTATTGGGTGTACACGATATTGGGATCGCGCGGATCAATCTGCGGCTTGTAGCCGTCACCCCCTAACACAATGTGCCAGTCCGAGTTGGTGATGCCGTGAACCAACGTGGTGCGCGAAGGGCCGCACAGCGAGTTGTTGTCCTGCGTGCCGCCGCACACATTGTAGAACGGCGCGGCGTTGTCGGGTTGGATGCGATAAAACTGGACGATCGGTAGATTGCGCACGTGGCGCCACATTTGGCCGCCATCCCAGCTTTCATAGACCCCGCCATCGCCGCCCATCACCAAGTGTTTGGTGTTGTTTTCATCAATCCAAAGCGCATGGTCATCGACGTGTCGCGCCGCGTTGCTGAGATCGCTAAAGGTCTTGCCGCCATCAGTTGACCGCTTAGAAAACGTGTCTAGCGAATACAGCGTTTCAGGGTCTTTCGGATCAACAATGATCTCGTTGTAGTATTGCGGGCTCGTCGTCATATGGTTCGAGCGCTTTTCCCAGCTCTGGCCAAAGTCGTTCGTGCGGTAGACGCCCTGCTCTTTGGGTTGACCTTCGATGATGGCGTAAACCATATCTGGGTTTGAAGGCGCCATGGCAAGGCCTATGCGACCCATATCATCGCTTGGCAGGCCATTGGTGATCTTGCTCCAGCTTTCGCCGCCATCGCTGGTGCGATGGATGCCGGAACCGGGGCCGCCATTGATCAGAACCCACACATGGCGGCGGCGCTGGTAAGAGGACGCAACGATCAGATCGGTGTTTTCGGGGTGAACAACGAACTCGTTGATCCCTGTGTTCTCGTCGATCTCGAGAATGCGTTCCCACGTCGCACCGCCATCGGTCGTCTTGTAGACTCCACGATCCCCGCCTGACGACCAAAGCGGCCCTTGCGCTGCCACCAATACCGTGTCCGCGTCGTCCGGATGGATCCAAATTTGACTGATATGGCCGGAATCCTTGAGACCCATATTAGTCCAGCTTTTGCCGCCGTCGGTGGACTTGTAAACGCCGTCTCCTTTAGCGACCGAGCGCTGCGCGTTGTTTTCGCCAGTGCCGGCCCAAATGGTCTTGGTATCGGAAGACGCAATCTCGACCACACCGATGGCGTAAGCGCCTTCGCGGTCAAATATCGGCTTCCACGTGACGCCAGCGTTTTCCGTAAGCCAAAGCCCACCCGAAGCGGTCGCGACTATGTAGTGGTGGTGTCCATCGGGAAAGAACGCAAAGTCGGAAACCCGGCCCGAAGGATAGGAAGGCCCGATCAATCGCAGCGGTAGGGAATCGAGCGCGCTGCCTTCTTCCTTGACGTCAGATTGAGCCGTCGCCGGCGTTCCAAGCGCAAATCCCAAGATCGCGGCGCTCACGACAACCGCCGCGCCACACCGCTGCACCCAATCAAACATGACTGGAAGTCTCCCCTGTCCCTCTAAAGTCCGGCTAAAACCTTAGAGTGAACAGAGAATTTGGCAAATGCCGTTCGTCGATGAGTCGGGATCAAGCTTCGGCAAGCGATCCGGGAGCGCCGTGATCGACCGTCATTCGCTTGCGCGTGCTGATCGTCCCGCCTTTGGTCGAGATCTTGTCGACCACCTTGAACTCGGTCAGCCACTGGTCGCGGTTAACATCGCAGATGACATAGCCGCGCTGCGAGTTAAACCATTTGAGACACTCGTTCTCCGCTTGGATCGCAGCGGTGTCGGCGCGCTTGTCCTCGCCATCGCCGCCCGAGGCGACGGAGGTGGTGACGAACTCGGTGGCGATCGGTTTCGCTTCGGGGCGCTGACTGTTCTTGTGGAGCTCACCAGCGTAGTTCTGGTGCTCGTCGCCCGTCAGCACAATAACGCTGTCGCGGCCCAAATCCTTGATCTGATCAAGCATCCGCGCACGCGGGGTTCGGTATCCGGCCCAACTATCTAGGTTCTGGGTAACGCCCTCACCCGGTTGGCGATCAAGGTCCATCACCATAATCTGCTGCGCCAGCACCTGCCAGCGCGCTTTGGAAGCGCCGAGTTTCTCGTAGAGCCATTGCTCCTGGGCGCGGCCCAGCACTTCAAGATCGTTACCCCAGACTGCGTCGCATTCGACGCCCCAGCGATCCTCGCACGGCTGGTTGCTGCGATAACTGCGCGTGTCGAGCAGGTTCAGATCAAGCAGATCGCCAAACTGCGCCTGCCGATAAATCTGCATCCGCGTTCCCATGGGCATAGACGACGGACGCAGCGGCATATGTTCGTAATAGGCTTGCATGGCCATCTGCTGGCGCAATTGGAAAGCGTATCTGGGTGTGCCGTCCTGATCCTCGTCGGTGACCCAGTTGTTATCGATTTCGTGATCGTCCCAGGTCACAAACCAAGGCGCGCTGGCGTGCGCGGCCTGAAGATCGGTGTCCATCTTGTATTGCGCGTAACGGCGGCGGTAGTCTGAGATCGTGTAGATCTCTTGGCCGAAATGCCGGCGCACGTTTACGATGGGCCCGTTGCGGCTGTTCCAAACGCGGTTGCCGCGCCCTTCATAGATGTAATCGCCGTAGCAATAGACGAAGTCGGCTTGCTCCTGCGCCAGATATCTGTGCGCGGTGTAGTACCCACTTTCGTAATGCTGGCATCCGGCTATGGCAAAGCGCACATTTTCAATCGGTTGACCAATCGCGGGCGTGGTACGGCTGCGCCCGACGGGGCTGCGCTCGCGGCCCGCAAAAAAGCGGTAGAAATAGGGACTATTGGACTCGAGCCCGGCCACTTCGACATGCACCGCGTGGCCCAGTTCAGGTCGCGCAATGGCGGTGCCATTCGCCACCAATTCAGTAAAGCGACCATCCTTGGCCACCTGCCACTCAACTTCAACCGGCGCTGGCGGCATACCGTATCCGATTTCAAAGGGTTCCGGCGCCAACCGGGTCCAAATCACAAAGCCATCCGCCGATGGTTCGCCCGAGGCAATGCCAAGTTGAAACGGGTAGGCCTGAAAGATCGGCTGCGCGATAGCACGCGCACCGGAAAGCAACGAAAGCCCCGCAATAGCGCTTCCCCCAAAGGCCGTCAGCGCCAAGCGGCGACTCATTTCGAGGCGTTTGGATCGCGTGTCGTTTGGCATGAAATGCAGTCCCTATTTTTTTGGCTACAGCCGGCGAATGCGACGGCATTGTTTCAGCGTGATGGCAAACCGGGCCCAGTGGCGGTGCATAGTCCCAGTACGCATCGTTCTACCAATGCAAACACTGAGAAGCGGATAGGGTGCCCATCGCAATGACAGTCGCGCCTTAGAAAATGGCGTTCAGAGTAACAAACCCAGCCGCCGCGAGCAGAGCCGCGGCAGGCAGAGTGATCACCCAGGCAAGTCCAATCGGCTTCATCAAGCCCCAATTCGTCTGTTTGTTAACGAGCCCAATACCCAGAACCGCCCCGATAAGGATGTGCGTGCTGGAAACCGGAATACCCAACAAGGAGGCCATCAGAACGACCGCCGAGGCAGCGAGTTCGGCCGCAAACCCTGAGGCCGGGTGCATTTTGGTGAGGTTGTGGCCTACGGTCTGGATCACTTCCTTACCGATAAACCAAAGACCCACGACCAACGCGACGCCAAAGGCCACCATCGCGGGGGTTGGGACCGACGCGGTATCATCAATCCGACCGGTCTTGATAACATCGAGAATGGCCGCAAACGGCCCGATAGCGTTGGCGATATCATTGGCGCCGTGGCTGAACGCGAATCCGCAGGCCGTGAACACCTGCAACCAGGCAAACAGTATGAAGGTCGTCCGATCCAATTCCTGCCCACGCAAACTGCGGGCGAAAACATAGGTCGCCATCCAAGCCAGCGAGGAAACCATCCCCATGATCAAGAAATTGTCGAGCGTGGACAGGCCCAGATCAAGGTTCTTCAAACCCTTGAACAGCAGCATCGCCGAAATAATAGCTGCGCCGCCCGCGGCCACGATTGGAACCAGATTGCGCAGCGCCTTGTCTGCGTTAATGGTGCTGCGTTCGACCTTCAGGCGAAAGATCTTCTTGTAAACGTCGGTCTCCAGCGCTGCTTCGCTTGCGCTGCCGCCTTCGATAGCCCGCGCGTCGCGCTCCATGGCCTCCATCGCCGAGACCTTCTCGGCGTCGCTCAATCCATCGAGCGCCACCGATCGGGTCTCCTCAAGTCCGCGCTGTTCCGCCTGCAGCGCGTCGATCTGCGCCTGCATGCGATCGTTGTAGAGGAGGATAAAAGTCTTAATCAGGCCAAAAAGGGCGAAAGAAGCTAAGCCACCCAGCAGAGGCGACACTACCCAGGATGTGGCGATTAGCCCAATCTGGTCCCATTGAACCAGCGCGAGCGCCGTGTCGGCGCCTCCGATGAGCGCCCCCAACGTAATCGCCGCACCGACAATGCCGCCGACAATCGAGTGAGTGGTTGAGACCGGCCACCCCCGCCGCGTTGCAAACAGCAGCCACAGGGCCGCCGCTAACAACGCCGACATCATTATGAAAACGAACTGCATCGGTTCGATTTCGAGCGAGCCAAGATCAACAATCCCCTTGCGGATCGTCTTTGTCACCTCGCCGCCGGCGATGATCGCACCGCTGACTTCGAAAATGGCCGCGATGCCTAAGGCCTGCTTGATAGTAACAGTGCCAGCGCCAACGCTCGTCCCAAAAGAATTGGCGACGTCATTGCCACCAATGTTGAACGCCATGAAAAGGCCGATCACCGTGGCCAGCACGAAAATCGTGACCTCGGTGGAATTGGTGTAATCGAGCCCCCAAATCATGAAGGCGCCCGTTGCGAGGACAAACAACAGGCCGAAGCCGACATCGGTCAGTCGGCCGGCTAACAGCGAAGATCCCGCCGCCTGCGGTATCGCTGCGCTTGGTTGATCCACGAGGCCCCCGTTCATGATGGACACGAATTACCTAATCGCGTCAGCCGAAAAACGGCGTGATCGCTCGAATCTACAACGCTGCGCCTAGAGCCACCGTCCCAAAGGCTCAAGGGTCTTTCGATAGTGCGTCCCAGAGCGACTGTATTAAGGCGGCATTCCGGCCTCGAATAGCCCCAGGCTTAACGGTGGCCGAGGTGTGCGCCGTCGCGGCCTTGGCCGAATTCGTTTCACTCTAATTAACCAAGCTTCGACACCAGATGTTTTTGCCGGTGCGGCATTTCTTTGCGCATGTTGGCTTTGGGTGCATTGAAATCCGCTTTGCCGGTCGCGACGGTTGCCTTCGCTTTGGCGATGGGGAACCCAGCTTCCGCTGCGTCCACCGCGCCCGCCGCGGTCACCGTAAGTCCGGCGTTGGCCGCGCTCGCGCTCCAAGCGGGATGCCGTTCCCTCCCCGCGCCAACTCCTGCTCAGAGGACGGTGACCTACGCCACCGCTTCGAGAACAAAAAGCGGCGCGATTGTTGGGCGTGAAATGTCGGCGCTGGAGCGCATTCGCGCGCAGCAATCGGCTCCAGCACCATCATCCTCGTTGGCGAGTGCTCCCGCCGGAGCGAAACTCGAGCCAGCCGCGGGAGCGGCCCGTACAAATTCACCGGTGTGTAAACTAGGCGAATTCAAAGCCCCTCAATTTTCCGCTGTTCCAACGTTCGCGAAGACGGCTCCAAACGATTTTCTTGCTTCGCGGAGAGTGGAGATAAAGCGCACCAGCTTTGACCAAGCGTGGGGCCGCGTCGGAAACGAAGCGTTGACCGGCCTTATGCCGGGAGCGTTTCGCTCCGCTTCCAGTCCCTCTTTCGAAGATGTCGAGACTGTAAACCGCTGGGTGAACCGCAAGATACAGTATGTCGAAGATCGCCAACTCTTTGGCATTTCAGACTACTGGGCCGGCGCGCGCCTGACGATGGCGTTGGCGCGGGGCGATTGCGAAGACATCGCGCTGACCAAGATGCAGCTGCTCGCGGAGATGGGCGTGAGCCGCGATGACATGTTCTTGACCATCGCGCGCGACACAATCCGCCGCGCTGACCACGCTCTGCTAGTGGTGCGGATTGATGGCCGATTTGTCGTTCTAGATAACGCGACCGATACAGTGCTCGATGGTGCCTACTCCCACGACTACCAGCCGGTCCTTAGCTTCGCGCAAAACAGAAGCTGGGTTCACGGTCGCTGAGATTTCGCAGGGTCGCGGAGCCGCCCCCTGCTCGTCTCTATTGCTCGGTTAGCGCCCGGTCGAAAGCCTTGGTCACCGGCTTCATCAGATAGCTCAGGATTGTGCGGCGACCTGTCAGAATCTCAACGTCGCAAATCATGCCTGGTACTATGGGCAAAGACTGCTCACCACGCTCGATAGCCGACTGATCGGTCTCGATAAGGACGGTGTAATAGGCTTCGCGCTCAACCTCGTCGAAAATGCTGTCCGCCGAAACCTGCTGAACGGTGCCATTGAGACCGCCGTAGATTGAAAAGTCGTAGGCGGTGACTTTCACGTTCGCGGGATCACCCACTGCGATGAACGCGATGTCACTGGGTGCAACTCGCGCTTCGATCAGCAACTTCTCACCAATCGGAACGATTTGCATGATCTTTTCACCAGCGTTCACAAAACCGCCTTCGGTCGTGATCTGCACATCGTTGACGATCCCATCCGCTGGCGCGCGCAGTTCGTTGCGCTGCTGGCGCGCTTCGGCCCCGCGAATGGTTTCTTCGTTGACTGCGATGCGTGTCGCCACTTCGCTGCGCTCATTAAGCGCTTGCTGACGGAAATCGAGACGCGCGGAGCTAAGGTCCGCTTGCGCCTGACGGATAGCCGCCGCCGCTCTGCCCGAGGCCTGCTGAGCCGCGGAAAGCCGCCCCTGCAAATCCGCAAGCTCGCGCCGCACGGAAAGGAGCTCGGTGCGCGGCACAATGCCCTGCTCCGCCAGAGGCTCAATCATGGTCACTTCTTCTTGCGCCAGCTGAACGCTTTCGCGCAGCGACGCGACGGTTGCGTCCGCCTCGCGTTGATCGCGCCGGCGCTGATCAATCGCGGCGGAAAGCGAGGTTTCGCGGGCCCTCGCCGCGGCCAAACGCGCTTCCTGAAGGCGGCGTTCCTCAGCGCACACGCTGCCTTCTTCGCATCCAAGTTCCGTCCCGTCGGCTTCCTGCGAAAGACGCTCGGCGCGAACGGACAGACGCTGGTTTTCGGTCTGCAACTGTCCCAATTCCGAAGCGGATTGCGCGTCATCCAGTCGGACGAGCAATTGCCCCTTTTCAACCGATTGGCCCGCTCGAACCAGGATTTCCGAAACAACCGCGGGTTCGGCGGGCTGCACCAATTGCGCGCGACTTGATGGGATCACCTTGCCCGTGCCTCGCGTGATGCTGTCCACTTCGGCAAAGGCCGCCCAACCCAGCAGAACCGCAAGGCCAATTGCGGAGACCACAATCAACCGACGCGGGGCGTCCAGGCCATTCCAGAAAGCGAGCGCGTTCATGGTGTTTCCTCACTGGTCGCCGCGGCTGACGCTTTCTGCGCATCCACCGCGGCGGTGTAACTCCCTTGTGAGGAAACAGGGTCTGGGATCGAGAGGCGCCAAGTCTTCGTCGTGTCCAGCCGACCGCCGACATCGTTTTGCGTATGGCGATCCGTTTTATCCGGTGTGACCGTCAGGCCGGGCACCCAAGTGTCCTCCACCGCGATTTCGGGCTGGCCAGCGTCGTTCGCCGTGGCGCCGAAACGCGCCCAGTTGATCGCGGGAATATTCTCGCCTTTGGCCCAATCCGCTGAGAAAGCCGAAGGTTCGCCCGGCGCTCCGGGAAAGCGGTAGAAGATGTGCGAGCCAATCACTTGCAGCTTGGTGAGCGTGTAGGCCCACTTGGGCACGACATAATCGGCGTGGTAGTGCGTAGCTGTTCCCACTTGAGAGAGTTGATCGCCGGACAGGGCCTCACGCGCGACGCTTTGTGATTCCAGCCATTTGTCGCGTCGCGGGTCGCGCAGCAGGGCGCCGTCACAAGTGAAGCTGAACTGGCACACCCGCTCATTTGCCCCTTGATAGACAACACCACACACGCTGTTGGGGTAAGCGGGATGGCGCAGGCGATTCAGCACTACCTGGGCCACGGCCTGCTTGCCGACGCGTGGCTCGTTCGCCGCCTCGTAATAGATGGCCTGCGTTAGGCATTTGAGCGCCGTGCCAAACGCCGCATTGGTATGCGCGATTGGTGCAAATTGCGGAGGCAAACGCGTTCTTCCTGCGACAAGCGGAATACGAGAATTGCGCGCCTGCGCCGAAGGCCCAGTCAAAAACACACTCTGCTCCGCGCCGGTGGACATTTGATCCAAGCCTAGTTGGACACTTGGCGCGGCGATTGGGCTTTTTGTCTCCAATCCCTGTGGCTCAATGGGCAAGGTAGGTGACGCCGCCAGCGCTGCGAACGCAGCAATAACGGCCAACCGTAGACCCGCTGTACCCCGAGCGATCATTGCGCCAGCGCCTCGATATTGGCGCCTGCCGATTGGATCACGTCTTTCAATGGCCCGTCCGCAACGATCTTACCGTTGCTGAAAACGATCAAGCGCTCGCACAGAGAAAAAAGCGCTGGCCGATGGGTCGCGATAACCAGCGTCTGATCCTGAGTGAGCGAAGATTTCAAACGGTCAACAAAGTGCTTTTCGGTCTGGCTATCCATCGCACCGGTTGGCTCGTCCAGGAACAGCAGCTCGCAAGGCGTAACAAGCGCGCGAGCCAATGCCAGGAACGATCGCTGTCCGCCCGATAGGCGGCGACCGCCCTCGCCCACGGGGCGTTCAAATCCGCCAACGTCGCGCGCCAGGAACTGATCCGCGCCGCTTTCGCGCAGCGCCGCCAGAATGCGCTCATCAGTCGCCTCGCGACGGCCAAGCGCCATATTGTCGCGGATGGAGCCCGAGAACAGATCTGTGTCTTGGCCGACATAACGCAGCGCGCTGCGCACCTGATCGGGCTGATGCTGCCCCACGTCCAGGCCGTTGATCAGCATCGAACCTTCGGTCGGCTCATAGAGGCCGCAAAGCACCCGCCCAAATGTCGATTTGCCGGAAGCCACGCGGCCAACCACCGCAATACGTTCGCCGGGCTTGATCTCAATATTGATGCCTTCAAGCGCGGGTTGCCCGCTTTCCGGATAGGAAAAGCGCACATCTTTCATAGTCAGCAGCGGCTTACCGATGGATGCGGGCGCAAGGGTACCGCCCTTTTGCCTCTCATCGCTGGCGGCAAACAAACGTTCAATGCTGTCGACCATCTCTACGGCTTGGCGACCGCGCGTCAGAAGGAACGCGATTTGCCCCGCCGGCGCCAAGGAGCGCGAGGCCAACATGACAATCGCGATGATCGCGCCCATCGAGATCTCGCCCGCCGCGAACAGGTAGTACCCGCCAATAATCAGAGAAACGGTCGAAAGCTGCTGAAACGTCTGTGCAAGGCCGACAGCGACCGAGTTGATGTTGCGAAGGCGTTCTTGCGAATGCGCTCCTGCATCGGCGAGGCGATGCCAGCGGCCCAACGTTCCGCCCTCACCGCCCATGCTCTTGAGCGTTTCCATCCCGGCGAGCGATTCCACCAGCAGCGTCTGCTGCAAACCGTAATCGGCCTGTGCGTCTTGCGCCGCCTCGGTGACTTTACGCTGCAAGATGAAGCCAGCGGCCATCATCGCGATGATGATAACCAAAGGAATGAGCGCCAACCAGCCCCCGATAATGGCGATCACCCCAACAAACACAAAGAGGAACAGTAGATCGATCACCAACACGACGCTGGTCGAAGCGAAGAAGTCTCGCACGATCGCGTATTCGGAAACCCGGGCGGCCAGCGCACCGGTATGACCTTGCTTTTCCTGCAGCGGTGTCGCCAACAGACGGCCAAATATCTTCTGCGAGAGCTTGAGATCGAGCCTTCGCGAAATTTGGTCGAGCACCGCCGTGCGCCCGCGACGCAGGGCGAACTCAAGCGCAAAGACGAGCAGCACGCCCGCCGCAAGCACCCAAAGCGTATCCGTCGCGCGGTTAGGAATAACCCGATCGTACACGTTCATGGTGAACAGTGGCAGCGCCACGGCGAGCAAATTGATCACGAAAGACGCGAGGATGACCGGCCAGAACGAATAGCGCTCCTTGCGCAGTTCGCTCCAGAACCAGTGGCCTCGCGCTTTTGCATGCCAAGGCGCCTCGCCCTCGCGCTGTACATCGGGGTTGCTGAACACCGAATACAGCCGCCCGGCAAAGACCTCGGCGGTCTCATCGCGCGGCACCCAGCTTTCTTCGGCGATTTCAGGTCGCCAGACAAGCATGTCGGTTTCGTTGGCGTCCAGAACAATGACGAAGCTTTCCTCGACCAGCTCGACAAGCGCTGGATAGCAGCTCGATTGGCGCGGAAGCTTCTTGGTGTTCTTACGTTCGAAATGGACGCCGGCCAGCTCAAGCGCGGTTTCGGCTTGGTGCCAAGGGAGCCTTCCGTCCGGCTTTTTGGGAAGCTGTGCCAGCGCCGACGAGGACAAAGGGCGTGCGTGTCGCGATGCGAGCTCAGCTACACACCGCGACAGGCTATCGATTTGCACGCCTTGCAAGGATTCCTCTGGTTTCGACATAGCGAAGGACGGTTAACGCCATTTCCGTTTACTTCGGATAAACGCGACGTTGCAATTCGGCTTCGACCGGAGGACCATAGTCGAAACGTTCACGCTCGTTCTCGCCCGAGCCCGTGCCGCCCTCTACACCTAGCGAGGTGAGGAACGTGTTGGTCGCCGCCAGGATCTGGTAGCGCGCAAACATCTCCGAGAAGCGAGCCGTTTCAAGGCGAACCTGCGTGTTGAAGCGCGTGTTTTGCGCATCCAGCACGTCAAGCAAAGAACGACGCCCGACATTAAACTGCTCGCGATAAGACAGAAGCACATCATCCGAGACCGCTGACTGGCGCTCAAGAGCTTCCGTCACCCGGCCCTGGGTTTCCATTGCGTTCCAAGCGGAGCGAACGTCTTCTTCCGCTTCGCGCTGGCGTTGGTGCAACGCGTAACGCGAAATGGAGGCCTGACGCACCGTCTCTTGGACACGCGCGCGACGGATACCGCTGTCAAAGACGTTCCAACGAAAAACCACACGGCCCTGCACATCGTTGGTCTCTCCGATGAAGCCATCGATATCGTCACCGATACGGCCGCGCACTTCGAGGCCCACCGTCGGATAAAGATCGGCTTCGGTCGCGTCGACCAGCGCATTGGACGCATCGACATCGGCCTGGGCTTGGCGAACGAGCGGATTGCTCGTCCGAGCGAGCCCCACCGCGGTTTCAAGTCCGCTGGGGACTTGCGCCATAAGGTCAGGCGGCAGGCTCACACCGTAAAGATCAAGCCCGGTTAGAGTACGGAGCGAAATCTGCGCATCGCGCAGTGCGCGCTTGGCTTCTTCCTCGCGCACGATCGCACCTTGCAAACGCTCTTCGGCTTGCTGCTGGTCAGCGACGCTGATCGAACCGCTGTCGACACCTTGCGTCAGGTCGCTGACTAGAAGCTCGTGAAAACGGCGATTGTCGGTGGCTGCGGCTTCGACACGCTGTTGCAAGAGAACATCCAGATACTGCCGCGACACTTGGAGAGCGATGAACTCAGACCGCTCAAGAACGCGAAGCGAGGCGCCATCGACACGCGCGGCCTGCCGCAGCAATTCGCCACGACGACGGCCAAAGTCGAGAACCGTCCATTCGCCAGTGATCGCCGCTTCGAGCGGGTAAAGCTCGTCGTCGGCAATCCCAAGGTTGCGCCGCGTCGTGTTCTCCAAACGGCGAACGCCAGCCGAAGCCTCGACATCAACTCTAGGGCCATAAAGGCCCTGAGCCTGTTTGCGTTCGAATTGGATGCCTTCCTTGTTGAACTGCGCTTGCAGGATATCGGGGTTGGAACGCACCGCCGCCTCAATGGCGGTTTGCATCGAGATCGTATCCGAAGTCGCGGTTTGCGCGTGGACTGTTGGCGCCGCTGTTGCGAGCAAAGCCGCTGTCAGGGCTGGAACTACGAATTTTTTCATTGATCTTTCCCCAAGCTCACTGCTTCACAGTGATTTCGACACGCCGGTTTTCCGGGCTGCGAATACCGTCCGCGGTCGGAACCCGCGGATTAAGTTCACCCTCAGCGGTGATCGTCAATTGATCCCGTGAAATACCCAAGCTTTCCATCAGGTCGGCGACCGCTTGCGCGCGGCGCATGGAAAGCTCATCGTTATAGGCGTTGCTGCCCGCGCGGTCGGTGTGACCGACAACGTTAAAGCTATCCCACTCACATCCATCGGCGTTGCGCGCCGTGAACTGGATGATCTCAGCGGCGTCTTCCGCGGGCACATCGGAATCGAATTCAAAGAAGACGAGACCAGGCTGCGGCGCTTCGCATACTTGAGCTGGCGGAGGAGGAGGAGGTGGTGGTGGCGGAGGCGCCGGCGGTTGCGCGATGATATTCATCATTCCGTACGCGTAATCGCACTTCTCGATACTTGTTTCATCGCGTGTGTTCGACTTTAGATATCCCAAAGCGATCGCACACTGCACTTTAGCTTCAGACGCCCACATATACCGAGTGTCGTTCGCCGCGACGACCGCGCTGTCATTGGTCGCAGCCAAGGCCGCGTCGTAACGAACCTGGAGCGCACCCCGCAGTTCATCTCTATCCGTCGTTGCGAGATCTGCGGTCAGATCCTGCGCTGCCAATGACGCTGGTGCGATTGCACCCACAATGGTTAACGCGCCGAAAATCGTGCTTCTCATGTCCTTGATCCCCTCCCAAGGGCCATCATCAAATTACGCTGCTGCTGCCGCGGCCGCGGCCGCTTCGTCGACTTGGTTTTCCCCCGCAGACATAGGTGCGAGCGAATAGCTCCCCGTCTCAAGTGCCTGATCCAGGAGGCTTACTCCGGTTTCACCCAAATCCGCAATCATGAATTCTGCGGTGACGCCTTCGGCTTCGAAGCCTTCAATCAATTGATCAAGGGCCATTTCAGCCGCGACATCGGATAGAACCAAGCTCGCCTCAGCCGTCGGTGCGCCCACAGAAGCATCCGCTGGGGCGCCCTCTGCAATAGCGAGAAGGGCCTCCATCGTCTGGTCGACGTTGCTTGCGCCGCTCGCAAACATGGCCGGCTGGTCGAGAGCGCTCGGTCCAGCGTCGTCAGACTGACCGAAGTCATTCGAACTAGGCTCAGCCGGTTTCGGAGCGAGACCTTCGATCGAAGCGGTCGGCGCGTTCTCTCCACCAACGGCGTTAGTGGGGAGCGCATCGACCGTCGGGTCGGCGCTCGGACCAAACATGTCTTGCAAACCTGACCCGAAATCGAATGCCGAAACCGGAAGCGAAGATGCCATGTCGACAGCTTCAACCAGAACCGCGTCATATGACACGCTACCCGGCTCTTTAGAATCGCCCACAGCAACATTTATCGCTGGTTCGCTCATCAGCATCGCTCCAGAGAGCGCGGCAACCATCGCCACCTCAGCTTGACGCTGATTCTCTCCAGCGTTGTTCGCGTCCTTGGCCTGGCTTTCCTGGATCTTCAGGATCGCTTCGATCGTTTCGCGCGTCGGATCGAGCGCGTCGATATCGACATTCTCGGTGAAGAAGGTGGTCTCATCAATGATCAGCGTCGCAGTGTCGCCCTCGAGCAGCACGACATCGCCATCTTCGAAACTCAGACCACCAATCGATGCGCTGCCGGTTGTCGTAAGCAGAATGCTGTTGGCGTCGAGAACATGAACACCGTCAATGTTCTCACCATCAGTGAAGCCATCCGTGCCCGGACCCGGGAAGCCAGTGCTTTCATCGAAGAACAGCGTGTCGTTTGAGCCATCCCAACGAATAAGATCCGCGTTGTCGTAAGAGGTTCCAAAGACAGTCTCATCTTCGGAAATGGAGATGACGATATCGAAATCGCCGCCGACACCGGCGATAACACTCACGGCATCGAGATCGCCGTTTAGATCTTGAGCCGATCCCCCAATCGCCGAACCATCGAAGATGATTTGGGCGGTACCGGCGCTCACATCATACAGGACAACATCTTCATCCGCGAACGAGACGCCACCGATTGTCGCGCCATCGGAAGTGGAAAGCAAGAGGTCCCCATCGCCGAACGCGAAGCCAAGGACGGTGCCACTGCCTTCAAATACGTGCAGCGCATCGACATTCTCATCGCTGCTCGAGAAGACAGAGTCGCCGTTGAAGATCCGATCACTCGTCAGCCCGTTAAAGGTGCCAATGTCGGATTCGTCGATGGTGATGCCGTTGAAGCTTGCCGTTCCGGTTGTCGAGAAGCTGATGTCGCCCTTGGGCGATGCAAACTCGATGATCGTGCCGGTGCTTGAAACATTCCCGTCAAACGTGTTGCTGGACAGGACATTGGCTGTCAGGGTGAAATCTTCGAACGAACCTTCATCGATGGCGTCGCTCGTCGTTTCAATACGCAACATCGCGTTGATGGTGCCAGCCGGGATTGTGACCTGACCGTTCGAGTTTACGGACGTAAAGGTGTTGCCACCATCGGTCGAGATTTCCCAATCGGCAAAGCTGGCTTCGTAATCCACGTTGCCGGTTGCCGAGCCATCGGCAGTGCCAAGCTGCACAACAACATCGTCCGACGCGGCCTGTGTCAGCACCAGATCGAACAAAAGAGGCTGCCCTTCGACTGCTTCGGCGTTGCCGAGTGCGAAAATGGGGCGCTCTTCCAGATTGATCGTAACCTGCGCCACATTGCTGAGGTCACCATCGAGGTCACGCAGCTGATAGGACGCTGTCTCGGTCGCGGTCGATCCACCCGGGATTGTGACCGGGGTTTCGTAATCGAATTCCCCTGTCCGCAAGTTGACTGTCAGCGATCCACCAAGTGGCGTCGTAATGTCAGCGAGCACACCGTTACCCTGATCGGTGCCCGATGCACCATTCGGGATCGTTATCGTCGTGCCGTCAAACGTATAGGTGAACCCACCAATCGTGAAGGAGCCGACTTCCACGCCATCCGCGCCCGGCGTGTCGACGCCCGGTGTACCCGTCCCAGAGAAATCACCGGTAATGACGTTGCCCACTTCCTGCGTTGGAAGTTGCAGCGCGTCGATAAGCGCTTGAAGCAGAGCGTCGAAGTCATCGACAAGAATGGGATCATCACCATTGTTGTCGATATCGACCTGACCCAGCGGCCCGAGGTTGATGTTGTCGCCAACACCAATCGACGTGATCGAAAACGGCGGGTCGGATTGGTCAAAATAGTTCTGCCAAGCTTCATCCGCCGCGTCGTCAAGCGCATCGGTCGCGCTGCCCCGTCGGTTCGGGTTACCGTCCGAAATGAAGAACACCTGGTTCTCGTGGCCTGGCTGCGTTTCATAATCCGACTGAATGAACGCCTCGACCCCATCGGAATAGTCGGTCGCAAGGCCAATCGGTGGCCGCGTTCCGCCATCGTTGGGCGACGTGGCCAGCAGAGCGGTTTGAAGATCAGCGAAATTGGTGAACGCTTGGCCGTTGTTCAGGTTAAGCGCCGAGGTCGCGAACGCCGTCACATAAACTTGAGCCGCAGGGTCAAGGTTAAAGATCGTCTGAGCGACACCCAACACCGCGTCGATCTGCGTTGCGAGCTCGGCGTTGTCGATACTGCCCGAATAATCGAGGATGAACCCGGTCTGGAAGCTGGGCACCCGGATAAAGGCGTCGTAGCTATCGTCTTGAACCACGGGAACATCATCGTTGACGCTCAACAGGATCGTTCCAGTCGGCGAAACGTCACCATCGGAATCTTCGATCTGATAGCTAAGCGTCAGTTCCTGATTCTCCTCCGTCTGGCTGGAGGTCGTGTGGAACACAGGCGCGAGCTGTTCGATGTTGTAGTCACCGGTCACAGCATCAAGTGTGGCCACGATCACGTCGACCGAAGACCCGTTCTGGAGCTGTGAAACCGTCAAGACGGTTCCATCCGGGCTTACGGTGTAAGTGAAGTCACCCGCGCTCGATGATGGAGCGCCGATATCAAGCCACGTAAAGCCGCCGGTAAGCCCGGGACCATCCGCCCCGAATTCACCATTAAGCGTGCCCGCAGTGTTGGAGGCAGGAACATCACCGGTCCCGCCTGGGCTGATCACACCATTGGGATTGGTGGCCTCTTCATCGTTGAGGAACACGGGATCGTTCGAGCCGATCTCGGGCTCATCATCGTTGAATCGAATGTTACCGCCCAAATCGATGGTCGCCTGGTCCGTTGCGGTGTCACCGTCAGCGTCTTCAACGGTTAAGCTGTACGAAGCCGTGATGATCCCAGCAGGCAGCGTGATAGAGTCTTGGCCAACCGGTTGATCCACGGCACCGGTTTGGGTCAAGGTCACAACACCGCTAACCGTATCAACGCTGAGCGTGAACACCGTGTTGTCACTTGTGACGCCGCCTTGCGTGGCCGCCGTAGACGCGACCACGTTCCCGCCAATATCATAGAGACTAATGGCGATTCCGCCTGATGTCAGACCTGAAATCGCTCCGGCCGACACGGCCGCAACACTGAATGCCGCCACGTCTGCTGGCCCTTGCCCATCGGCTGCATAATCTCTTGAGACATTGAACAGCCCGTTCAGGTCCACCGTGTCGCTGTTTGGGGTGTTGGGATCTGTGTCCGACGTTTCCGCGAAAAGCACGGCGTTATCGCTGGCCGTGACGGAAACAGACGGGATATCATCGACGACGGTGATATCGAGATTATTAATCTCGATCGTGCCGTCTGTGTCGATTGCCACGACCGCGAAACTATCGGTGAAGCTGTCTTCTCCGCTTTGTCCGTGGCGACCTGTCGCTTCGTTGTTCTGTAGGACATAACTGTAGTCCACAGTCAGCCTGATCACATCGCCAGTGGAATCCGTAATCGGGGTCACACCAGTGATAGTCAGGAGGCCATAAGCCGGGTCCGTCACCGTAATCGGGAACCCACCGATTGGAGTGCTGGCGTTGAAAATCTCGACGCCGCCAACAGAGAGCGTGTTGAGACCATCGATCGCATCAACGATAAAGCTGCCAGACTGAGTGAGCGCAGTGGGGTTAGGCGATGAGCCATCAGGCAGATCGTCCTCGTCTAGCGTCAACTCGCCGCCCACAACGTCGAGACCCGTCAGGACGACCGGGTCATCGTTGCCATTGATCGTGATCGTCAGCGTGGTTGTCGACGTGTCGCCATCGCCATCAGTGATCGTGTACGTAAATACATCGGTAAGGGTCTCGTTCTCGCCAAGGCCCTGGACAGCGTCGTTTGCGTCGGTGAGGCCATAACTATAGGCGCCGTTCTGGCCGATCGTAAGCAGGCCGTAGGTTCCGACCACGACGGAACCGACATTGTCGTTTACGTCAGCCCCGACATCGCCTGGAGCGACGCCGGTAACGATCGCGCCATCCGCGCCTTGTACGTCGAGCACACCGTCGGTGGTATTGGTATCGCCTCCGCCAGAGCCGGTGATCACGTTACCGTCGGCTAGGGCCGGCCCATCTTCGGTGACGCTGTCCACGTCCGCGTTGGCGGTGGGGACGTCGTCGATGATGTCGATCGTCAGCGTGTCTTCGGCAAAGTCGCCGTCCACGTCGGTCACGCGCACCATGAAGCTGTCTTCGGTGTCGTCTCC
>JBCDAE010000014.1:0-76824 GCA_039186235.1 Pseudomonadota bacterium
ACCGATATCGGTTTTATGAAGATATGGAGCTTGCAGAGTAATTTCTCGCTCTAAGCCCCAAAAACTAATTCGGCTCTATCCTTACGGCGCGCCTCCCGGCCTTGGACGCCGATTTGTTTGGGGCAATCAAAATCGTCGACTCTCTACGTAAGGAAACGGGAGAAACCCTCGCGCTCAATGTAACCCTTCTCGAAATCTACCGTGCGCAATCGAACGCCGATGGTATGTTGGAGGTTCTGCCCAAGATTGTCAGCGAGACTGGCCTCAACAGCGTTCACCAGTTCGACCTCATAAACACGCTCTACAAGACTGGTCGCATCGAACAGGCGAGAGCCGAAACCTGGCAATACCTGATTTCAGAAGAGGCTGACCGCACGGGGCTCGAGAAGCTTGGGAGCCTGATGATCGAATACGGTGCGCCCCCCCTATCAGATGAGGAAATGTCCGACCTGATCCGAGAAGGATCTGTTGAGGCTCGCTTGTTTCTGGCTCGCCATTATTTGGATCAGGGGAACCTGGGCGCAACAGAGCGTTTGCTCGCGAATCTTCGGCAAGACGGGCCTATTGAAGCACTGGCGCTCATGTCCCGTGTCGAGACTTTGAAAGGCAATTTGGCCATGGCGGACGAACTGATCGCCTCGGTTCTCGAAAGAGATCGACGCAATCCGGATGCGTTATTGGCGCGCGCAAAACAAAAGATCGATGCCGGAGAGGCTGACGCGGCGATACAGGATTTGAACGTTGTCGTTTCGGACGCTCCGGAGGAATACCGAGGCTACATTGCCTTGGCCCGCGCTAATCAAGCCAAAGGAAGTGTCCTGCGCGCTAACCAGGTGTTTGAGCAAGGAGTGGATTTCCTGCCACAAAGCGAACTCTTGGCCGCCGCGTATGAGGCGTTTTTGCGTGAAACTGGGGACCTGAGCCGTATCGTGTCTTTGTACGCCGATCTGACCTATGCAAAGCCTTCATCAATTCGGGCGTGGGAGGCGTACGCCAAAGTGTGTGCCGAATTCAAAGCGGACTGTTTGGGGACAAGGCTTGAGTCTGGCCTTCTCAACTCACGCGAAAGGTACGTCATCGACCTGCCGCCTGGTACTCCCCGGAGAACTGGACTATTTGCGCAAATAAGGGCTGAGCAGATTTGCCGGTCTACGGGGGGGATATGCACGGACAGTTGACCAAACGTCCGCGTTCGAAAGGAGGCCATCTGCGCTTCACTTCGAATGCGCTTCGGACGTTGGGCATCATCAACGATGTTGCCTGCTTGGTCCTCGCTTTTGTTTTGGCCACGATCGCCTACGATTTGGTCTTTGGCTATTACTACGACGCGCAACTGCATCGCAGCGCCGCGATCATAATCTGTATCAATTACCTTTTGATCCGCATTTCGCGAGATGGATACGCCCCCTTTCGCAATCCGGGCCGGGTTGTTGATCTTGGGGCGATAGCCGATTTTATTCTCGCGTCGGTTTTCATGGTTCTGATCGTCGTACAGTTGGGCATGCGAGGCGAGTTCTCCCGGGGTATGGCGTTGTATTTCTTCGTGATTGCTGGGTTTCTTCTTTTTGCCAGTCGATTGGCTTTTAGTCGTTTGCTTCGTTCTTTGCTCAAACGCGAAGTCATTGGGCAGAATGTTGCCATTTACGCGGAGGGGGGAAACATTGCGGCAAGAGTGGGCGAAATCGTGAAGCTCGAGCGTCTGCCCCAACTGCGCCTTATCGGCTACGCTGATGAGCGATTACGATCCGAAGACCGAGCGGATAATCTGGAGTATCTCGGCGGTTTTTCCGATCTTCTTGCGCTTGCGCAGGAGGGGCGACTGGATCAAGTGATCCTTGCCGTGCCGAGCATCTCTCAAGACCGCTTGGACCGCATAACCGACGCGTTGAGCGCGGCTTCGATTGACCTGTGTGTCTTGCCGCGGGAAGCTATTGAGCTGACAACGCAATACCGCGTTAGCTTTTTGGGAACGCTACCAGTCTTTGCGGTGTGGCAGCAGCCTATTCGTGACGTGGATGGCGTGATCAAAGAAGCGCTAGACTACACGCTCGCGAGCGTCGCCTTGCTGCTCCTATCGCCGCTCTTTCTCCTAATTGCACTCGCGATAAAGCTGGAGACGAAGGGGCCCATTCTCTTTCGTCAAAAGCGCCTTGGTTTTAACAATAACGAGATTACGGTCTTGAAGTTTCGATCGATGTTTGTCGCAACGCAAGACCAAAGCGGACAAGAGCGGACCACGCGTCAAGATCCACGGGTCACACGAGTGGGACGATTCATCCGCCGCACCAGTCTTGATGAGTTGCCGCAGCTGCTGAATGTTTTGAAGGGCGACATGTCCATTGTGGGGCCAAGGCCGCACGCGACCATGATGAAGGTGGGGGACAAGCTCTATTTCGATGCGGTGAGAGGATACGCCGCGCGGCACCGGGTGAAACCCGGAATAACGGGCTTGGCACAGGTTCGTGGCTTGCGCGGCGAAATCGCAACCCAGGAAAGGGCGCGCAAGCGCGTCGAGCTAGACACTTACTACATCGAAAACTGGACCCCATGGCTGGATATTCAGATCATTCTGGAAACAGTCATAAAGGTCGTGTGGGATGATCATGCTTACTGACGTACCCCTTGCACGATTCCTGGGGGTGAGTTTTGCTGGGTTGAGTATCGAAGGGGCGTTGGAAGCGGTCGTTCAGGAGTCTCGGACGGAGCAATTTTCGTTTGTGGTAACCCCGAATGTCGATCACTTGGTGCTCCTCAATGAGGACGAGACAGTGCCCAGGGTGTCGCAGTTTCGAAGAGCCTATGGCGAGGCTTGCCTCAGGCTTTGCGATAGCCGCATTCTTCAACTCCTGGCCCAGATCCGCGGGGTAGAGCTCGACGTGGTTACAGGCAGCGATCTCACTGCGCTTCTGTTTGAAAGCGGCACCCTAAATGGCGCGACTGTCGCGTTTGTCGGGGGTGATGAGAGCATGGGAAAAGCTCTGCAGGTCCGTTTCCCCTCGGTGACGATTAGGCAGCACATTCCGCCAATGGGTGTTCTGAATGCCCCCCGCGCGGTCGACGATATCGAGGATTTTGTCAGAGCATCGCGGGCTCAATTCGTGCTCTTGGCGTTCGGAGCCCCGCAAAGCGAGATTGTTGCCGCGAGGCTTAAAACCGCCGGCGATATCGGCGGTGTGGGCCTTTGTATCGGCGCTTCAATCGAGTTTTTGTTGGGGCGAAAGAGCCGCGCTCCCGAATGGATGCAGCGTGCTAGACTTGAATGGGCATTCCGCCTGCTTTCTGAGCCGCGCCGGCTTTGGCGTCGCTACCTCGTAGTCGGTCCCCGGATCTTTGTCCTCGCTCTTTCGAAGAAAGCTTGGGAGTTTTCGGATTGAAGTGGCCAAACGTCTATTTGTACTCAATGATTTGGCTTCGGCGCCTAAGGAATTGATCAAGCAGGCACTTCAGGATGCCTGTAAACTCAGCAAATTTCCCGATCACGATCAGGGTCCCGTAGGATATGGCGAACTTCGTAGGATGGCCCTCACGCCGCTTGCGAATAGCGATCCGCCCGATCTGCGCAGCGTACACGGCGGCGAAGAGCGATAGTGCAAAAGGCGCTATCGCCGGCCGGGAGAAAGCCAGAATGCCCGTCACGATGGCTCCAGTCGCAGGCGCCGCGAAGCCCCAGAAGAGAATGCTAGCGGTTTGCCTTAAAGTGTAGGGATCAGACTGAGCCCGGTGACGTCGCACATGCTCAGCAAAGGCGAAGCCTGAGCGACTGGCCCGTTTCCACCAACCCCTAAAACTGAGGATGTTGGCATCATGAAGCGTCATTTCGCCTGCAATCCGGCGTACCGACCAGCCCAAGTTTCGTAGGCGCAGGCAAAGGTCGGGCTCCTCTCCAGCAATAAGATCATCGCTGTATCCGCCCGCTTCCATTAGGGCACGCATTCGGATCAGCGCGTCGCCCCCGCAGGAGTTGACCGCGCCAATCCCCACGTCCCATTCATCGTCGCACATGGCGTTGTAGATGCTGGCTTCGGGGAAGCGCTCTCGTCTACGCCCAAAGACGACCGCCAATTCGGGCTCCGTCGTGAGCGCTGAATGCGCTTTTGCCAGCCAGTCCGCGTCGAGCTCGCAATCCCCATCAACAAACTGGATGAATTCGAGTTGCGCCTCTAGTTCCAATAGAGACCGCCACCCGGCGTTTCGCGCCCGCGCAGCCGTAAACGGGATGCTCATGTCGAGCGCTAGCACATGCACCCCAACCGACTTCGCGAAATCGACGCTGCCATCTGACGAGCCTGAATCGACATACACCGTCGGCGTCTTTGGGGGCACAGAGCGCAGGCACCGCTTGAGGCGATCGCCCTCGTTTCGGCCAATGATGACAATGCCAACCGGCCTAGCTGTCATTTCCTGATGCTCACAAGCTTCTCATTTCGTCTAATTTGGTGAAGCGTCGAAAGTTACCTTTCGGTGCGGACCCATCCCGACCTGCGACCAAGTAGGTAACGAGCATAGACCGGGATTTTCCAAAGCACATAGAACGGTAGAAGAAGCAACACTCTCGGGTGCAGCCACTTGTGACCTTCCAGCGCCCAGTGCCCGAGCAGGCCAACAAGGGCGAAAGATAGGACCGCTGATACACATACGAACGGCCATACATTCGCTGTGGCAGGCGCCGATACGCCTAAGAACAGCAATATGAGCAATGCCAGACTTATCAGGAGTGCAAAGGGCGGCACCATCAGGTGCAGACCCAGCCAGATGGCCTTCCAGTTGCCCGTCCGCAGCCCGGTCCAGACAGACGGTAGGCCTTGCGATTGCGCAGTCGAAAGAAAGCCATG
The DNA here is from genome assembly GCA_039186235.1 of Pseudomonadota bacterium. GTDB lineage: Bacteria > Pseudomonadota > Alphaproteobacteria > Sphingomonadales > Sphingomonadaceae > Erythrobacter. Next base: position 4,833 of record JBCDAE010000014.1, read on the forward strand.
CTCCCAGCGCGCGCGTTGCTCCAGAGTCGCATTTTGGCGCGCCGCGGCGCTGCTGATCGACGCTTGCTCCAAAAAAAGGGGGGCGGCTCCCGCGCGGGTCAAGTTCGCGCCAATCGCAAGATCTTCTACGATGCTTCCGGTTGCCAAGGGTAAGCGATCAAACATTTGCCACGGAAACGCCATGCCTGTGCCCGTCAGTACGGCGCCTGCGCCTGCACGCTGCGCTCCGCGTTGCCGCACGACGTTTTTGATCCACATTGCAAAACTAGAGATTTGCACCATTGGTGACGCCGACCGGTCCGCCTCGAAAGTGTTCAACGCCTGGACCGCGGCAGAGCGTTCTATCGCGCAAGTGGCAATTTCGCGAAGGGCCTTGTCACCCGCTCGACAATCGGCATCAAAAACTATGACGCATTCGGGTGGCGCGTTGCGAAGATGATCACGCCCAAAGGCCAGCGCATAGTCCTTTCCTCGGTGCGCCGGTTCAACACGCTCCAGCACTTCAGCACCAGCCGCCGCTGCAATGCGCGCCGTTTCGTCGGTGCAATTGTCGGCAACAACAAGAACCAGGCTGTCCTCCCAAACGCACGGCTTGAGACGTTGCAGGGTGAGGCCAATAGTTGCCGCCTCATTGTGTGCCGGGATCAAAATGCAGGTCGAAGGGGCCGCCGAGACGAGATCCAAACGTCGGCTAGGCCAAAAGCCCAGATACACTTCAGCGGTAAACACCAGAAGCGGAAGAATGATTCCGACAGCCATCGCCACGGAGACAAGATTCAATCCCTCAATCATCCGGCCTCACCGCCGCGCGAAAAAGGGTGTTAAGCTCTTGTCCGTTAAGCGCCGCATCGTGTTGAGCCAGAACCCTGGATCGCCCGTTCTCGCCCAATGCTTGTAGGTGCTCCGGGCTGGCTTCTAACGCTTTGATCATGGCTTCAGCCAGTTTTTCGACCGAACCTGAGCTAATGAGCCAGCCGCACTCATCATCCACCAATTCGGGTGTGCCCGCAATCGCTGTAACGATCACTGGCGTCTTTAAAGCCAGCGCTTCCATGATGACGACAGGCAAGCCTTCCGCGAAGCTTGGAAGAACCATTACGCGCGACTTGATAAGCTGCGACTTCACCTCATCGGAACTGAGCCAGCCGGCGAGTGTCACGGTGTCCGTGAGGCCTTCCTCTTCAATTTTCCGTCCGATCTGGGCGGCCATTTCGCCTCCGCCGATCAGTGAGAGTTCGAAGTCGTAGCCCGCTGACTTGACCATCGAAACCGCAGAGAGGAGGAGCGGGATCCCCTTCTGGGCACTCAGCCGAGCGACGCAGCACAGTTGAGGTCTTTCAACCGGCGCTAGGTCCCTCTCCTCTCGAAGGAAACCGCTGTCCAGTCCGCACCGCACAACCTGGATCTTGTGCCAATGCTCCGGGGCGCTCCACCGCATCAGTTGGCCGCGCCCAAAATTGCTTATCGCAACGCAAAACGCGCTATCCGCCACTTTACCTTTCAGATCTAAAGAGATGGGTGCATCAAACTCATCGGGGCCATGGGCGGTGAAGCTGTACGACGCTTGCGTCAGAGCACCCGCGATACGGGCAACCATCGCTGGATTGGTGCCGAAATGGGCATGAATATGATCAAGGGATTGCGCGCGGATTTTGTCTGCTAGCGCGGCAGCCTCCGCGAAATACGCCGCCCGCCTGACCCATGTGCGGGGATTCCAATCGCTTTTCGAAAAGGCAATCTTAAGCGCACTGAAACTGCGTCCAGGCGATTTTGCAAAGGCACGAAGCGTCAAGAGAAACAGGGTGACGCCGCCAAGGTCGAGTAGAACTGACGTCTTCTCATACTCGGCCTGATCGCGTGGATCAGGCAACTCTTCGCGCCGGGATTGACGAATAGAAAACCGGGAAACCGCGGTGCCTTGCGCTTCAACAGCCTCAATCTCGCGGCGGATAAAACTGTGACTGGAAGCGGGATACCGATTGACTAAATACGCAACACGCACAGGCCGGACACACTCGCGATTAAACTGGGCTGTGCCGTAACGTAGCGCGACAGTTTTGCAAAGCGCAATGACCCCTGGCCGCCTAGTGTGTCGATCAAAGGATGACATAGCGACCGATTGGTGGCAGTGGGCTTTTGTCATTTGTTTTGAGAGACGGGCAGTGAAAGAGCCGAAAAACCACTTTGGGATCGGTGGGCTGGATCGAAGAACGTTATTCCTTGGGGCGGGTTTGGCCGCGCTTGGGATTGGGTATCAGATGCGCACCCCGACTTTTGCCGCGGAACCGATCGATGATGAGACCTTCAGCGACGCGATCCCTGACCAAATCGGCGGATGGAAATCTCGTGAGAGCGTTGATCTCGTTCTTCCCGCAGAAGACGAGGCGCAAGACGCGCTTTATCAAAACCTAGAGACGCGGATCTATGAAGGCGCTGGCTTGCCAGCGGTCATGTTTTTGCTCGGATTTAGCAGCATCCAGCAAAACAACATTCAAATCCACAGGCCCGAGGTGTGCTATCCTGCCAATGGGTTTCCGATCCTTTCGGCCAAGTCGATCACCATTGAGCATGGGCAGACGCGGATTGGCGCGAGAGAACTTGTAGCCAAACGCGGCGAACTGAACGAACGCATCATCTACTGGGTCAGGGTCGGTGATGATTTTCCAACAGGATGGCTCGAGCAGAGACTTTCAATGGCCCGTTCAAACCTTTTGGGCCAGATTCCTGATGGTTTGCTTTTGCGCGTCTCAATGATTGAAGCACCAGGTCTGGAATCCTCAAGTGTGTTGCGCGACTTCATTTCAACCCTTTTGGAGGAAACCCCGGAGAGCTTTCGCGAAGAGGTGTTCTTGTAGTCCTGTTGCCTTTTGGTTCGAGCGGCCGCGGCCACCATCGCCTCGGACTATGCGTTTTGCTGGCCTTTGAATGAGAGCGTATGATGCAACGCCCTGATACCATTGATCGATCTGGAATGCCTCAAATCAAATAATGCCTAACACCGTCGCCTACGCTGCCCTGATTGCATGGCCGTTTATAACACTCGTGTGTTTTGCACGAATGCCTCCGTCGAAAGCGCTCATTTGGTCTCTTTTGGGGGGGTACCTGCTGCTTCCAATGAAGACTTCTTTCGATTTCCCGGGGGTGCCGGCTCTCGATAAGACCTCGGTTACGAACTTATCGGCGATGGTTGGCGCTTTGACTTTTGCCGGGGTTCGATCCGTGAGGCTACCTCGGGAATGGTGGCTTCTACTCCCCTTGCTGGTTTTTATTGTGGCTCCGATGTTCACGGTGTTCGCAAATGGCGACGCCTTGGTGTTTGGTGACATCGTTCTGCCGGCGCTTAAACCTTACGATGCGTTTTCGCAGGCGGCGTATTCAGCGATCGACGTTCTGCCGTTCATTCTCGGCTACAATCTGATGCGTGGCAAAAAGGCGGCCGGTGAGTGTTTGCGTGCCATCGCGGTGGCGGCGCTCTTCTACAGCCTGCTGATGCTGATTGAGATGCGCCTCAGCCCCCAGTTGCACACGTGGATTTACGGCTTCTTCCCACACAGCTTTGGCCAACAGTTCCGCTGGAACGGTTTCCGGCCTGTCGTTTTCTTGGGCCACGGATTGTTGGTTGCGATCTTTACGTCTTTTGCGCTTATCGCGATGGTGTACCTTGCCAAGGCGAAAGCGAAGATACTCGGCGCCCCAGCGTGGGCTTGGTCAATCTATATCTTTGTTTTATTGATATTTTGCCGAACTCTCGGCGCATTCATTCTTGGTGTTTTAGCGCTAGGTTTGCTGCTTTTTGTGTCCTGGAAACACATTCGGATTGTGTGCGCTCTTCTGGCTTTAACTACGATGACCTACCCTGTTTTGCGGGGCGCCGATTTAGTCCCCGTCGACCAGATTTACTCGGCTGCGGCCGCTTTCGATGAAGACCGAGCCAACTCATTCAAAACGCGTGTCGTTAACGAAGATCAACTGCTTGCCCGCGCGCAAGAGCGGCCTTTGTTTGGATGGGGAGGCTATGGTCGCAACCGCGTGTTCGATGAGGCCAGCGGCACCGATCTGAGCATCACGGACGGGACCTGGATTATCGTGATCGGTATCAACGGCTGGATAGGATATCTGGCGACGTTTGGATTGCTGTGTTTGCCGATCATAGTGTCTGCCGCGAGAGGCAGTCCGGCTACACCGGCAAGCGTGGCGCTGTCCCTGATCTTGGCGATCAACCTGCTTGATTTGATCCCCAACTCCTCTCTCTCACCTTTAACCTGGCTTTTGGCCGGCAGTCTGGTGCCAGTGGCACAGAGAGTCCCGATCCACCGGGAAAAAGCGGTCACACGCCGCGCGCGTAGACCTGTTTCAGCGCAGCCTCAAACCTGATCGCCGCCTCTTTTTGGTCGTGTTGAATTGCGGTCCGTCGCGAGGCGTCTGAGCGGGCCTGCCACGCGTTCTTGGGTTCGTTGAGTATTTTTATCAGACCCTGCGCCATGGCCTGAGCCGTGCCTTCGACCAATAGGCCGTTCGCGTTGTCGATCAGTTCGGGGGCCGCGCCAGCCCGTGTGCTCACCACCGGGGTCCGCATCGCCATCGCTTCGAGCAGTGGCAGCCCAAACCCTTCGCTAACCGAGGAGAACAACCAGGCGGAACAACGGGCGTAAATTTCCGGTATTTCGTCTTGATCGGGAAGTTGATGGTAATCGATCCAATCGAGTCCGGCTATGTCGGACGGAGGCACAGAGCTTCCAAAAAAAACAGCCTGCAGATCGGGCAGGGTGGTTTTGGCGGCGATAATGGCTTCCAGACCCATTTGAGAGTTTTTCCTTGGCGCTTTCGACCAGAGCATGCCGACCGTCATTGCGCGCGTTTCGGCTCGGCCGGGGTCGCGGAAATGGGTGAGGTCCAGACCGTTCGGCACGCAATGGACCTCTTGCGCGGCATAGTTCTCGTAGCACACACGCTCCAGCCACTTCGACACGACGATTTTGGGCCAGGGAAGCTGGTAAACCGCTTCTACGCGATCGCGTGGCAAGTATGGGAAGACCTCGTGATCTTGTACAAGGTGGCATTTCACGCCCTTTGAACGCGGCAGGCTCGCCATCCACTCGGCGGTCTCCCACCACGTTGCGATGACAAGGTCGGCCTCCGGAAAGTCATCAGGCACCAGGATTTTGGGCCTTGCCCCGATAGTGACAGGCACTTTTGTTTGAAGGAGCGCGGCTGTTCCGCCATCGAGCGACTTGAGGCCAAGCCATCTTTTGCCGAATTCTTGGATGCCTTGTTTAAGGCTGGACCTGTCGGGCGCGGGACATAGGATGCAGACCTCATGGCCTTGTTCCAAGAGATGTTCGGCGTAGCTCACGGCGACTTTGTTTCCACCGTTGATCGCGAGGGCGGGTAGCACGAAGGTGACACGCATCTTTTTCAGCTTCAGATTGATGGGCTGTTCAACAGCAGAGCCATGGCGACCATTAGAGTCACCACCATGACGGCGTAGGACCACGCTTCGGTACGAAGTTTGATCAGCCCGACCGACACGAGCCGGTAGGAGGCAAGCGAGCGTTCGACAATATGGTTTACCGCGATAAGAAGGATAAGGCCTTCCAGCCTGCCTGCGTATGCCAGTCCAAACGCAAACGTCCAAAGCGCGACCATCCGGATCATGTTAAACGTGGCCAACCGGCCGAACTCGCGTCTGGCCTCAAGGACAAAGCAATTGAGCGACAAATGGAAGATCAGGTATTTGAGCGCGAGGATGGCAAGCATCGGTCCGGCCAACTGATACCGTTCATCGTAGAGCCCGCTCACAATCGTGTCCGCCAGCGCAATAAGAGACAATCCAACGGCTGCGCTGACCGCGTGAATGGGCGTTCGGAGCCGGAGGAATACACTTTCGAACTGCTCCTGCGCGCGCGTTAACATCTGGCGAATGGCCGGCATGGCAATCGAGTTGACAATGCGCGTCATGAGCGCGTGAAACGCGTCCGCCAGCGTGTGCGCCAGTGTGTAAACGCCCAGAACCTGGTTGCCGAAGAACGCGCCAATCAAGACCTTGTCCGCAAGGTTGGTGGCCAGTGTCGTCCAGGAACTGACCCCGATCCATTTGCCGCGTTTGATGATGTATCCGATGTAAGCCTTGTCCCAGTGCCAGCGCATTCTCGGCCCCGGAACGACCTGAAGCGACAAAAGCGTCCGCAGGAAGGCGGTTATCACAGTTGCGTAGACAAAGCCCCAAACGGAACGGGTTATCCAAACCGCTAACACGGTCGCAAAAATTCCGAGGATCTTCACACTTGTATCGAGCTTGACCAGAAAGTCCTGGCGCAGATCACGCTCCAGCACGTGCTCGTTCGTGCTTCGCAACCCATCAATAGCCAGCGTGACCCCGAGAACCGCCAGCAGGGACGGCAGGATTGGTTCGGCAAAACTGTTATCGGCGCTGAACCATCCCAGCTCTTGCGCCACGCCAAGCAACTGCCCCAGCGCCACGACCAGCGCCGTCAAAACGACGCCTCTGACGATTTGGAAACTCCAGACCGTTCGCAGAAAACCGGCGTCGTCGCTGTCTTCATGGGTGATGACGAGCGCGCGAATGCCGACATCGGACACCATAATCGCGGTGTAGATAAACACCTGAGCGGTGGCCATGATACCAAAGGCGGCCGGCGAAAGCAGGCGCGTGAGAATGAGGCTCGAGGCCAGTCGCAGCGCAAGTTCCGCCCCGTGGCCGGCCATAACCCAAGACGCGCCGCGCGTGACCTTGCCGTAGAGCGACGCTTCATGCCCGAACAATCGACTGGCGCGGTCGCGAAGTGTCTCGATAATGGCCATCACCAGTTGCGCTTGTGCTGTTCTATGCGACCGGCTTCATAGTCCGCTTCGAGTTGCTTCACGATTTGCGCCGGGCTTCCGGCGACGAGGGCGCATCGGGCTGAAGACAGATCGCGGGTCAAAACCGAAGCGAGCGACAGGATGCATTGATCTCCCAATCGGGCGCCAGGCGCGAGACGAACCGCAGAGCCGAGATAGCATTGCTCCCCGACGATCACATCACGTTCCGCCACTCCCACTCCGTGCGTCCATAGCTGCGATGCGCTACCCGCAACCCAACTGCCATCGCCAATTTCAATCAGTCCGACACAGTCGAACAGGTGATTGTCAGTGATAAGGCAATCCGATCCCAGCCGCATCGTGCGTTGATAGCCTTCTTCAGCGAAGCGCGACGCCTTGACCCATTGCCCGCCGATGACATGATTGCCTGATCCGATCTGGCTTCGAGCGCCAATCGCGATACGTATCGGCCCAGCAAATCGGTTGAACCGTCCGATGATCACGCCGTCGCCCAAGTCCAAGCTGTCCACTTCAAATCGGCAACCGAAACCGATCCGCACTCCGCGACCGATCTGGTAATCCCGCTTTGCGCGTAGCGCGCTGACGCGGATCGCGTTGAACGGAGCGAAGCGCGCGATCGTAGAAAGCAGCGGCATTTCAGTGCGGAACCTTTGTATGCAAAAGCTTGGCTTGGGAAAGCGGACAAGATGTGATTGCCATGTTCTGCGATTTATCACAAAGCCGTTTACGTTCTGTCGCCACCATCAAGGCTCGCAATTCGAGAGACTAGGCCATTACCGACATAGCGCCTCCGCCGACAGATGGTCACGATATCCTCGTTTCGATAGTGAATTACCAGAGCGCGGAACCGTGTATCCGCTGTCTTGAATCCTTGGCAGAACAGCGCGCCGACTTGCCCGCCTTGAAGGTGGTCGTGGCCGATGGAGGATCGCCGGACAACTCCGTTGAAATCCTCGAGAAATGGATTTTAGATCAAGGGTATGCGGAATGGATCAGCCTGCTCTCGTTGGGCCTCAATGGCGGGTTTGGCTGGGCGCATAATCAGGTGATGTTGCGGGCGCTTCAATCCGAACATCCCCCTGAATTTGTCCATTTGCTCAATCCCGACACCCGGCTGGAAGGGCAGGCGATCCTCGCCCTGCGAAATGCGTTCGATCGCGACCCTGAGATCGCCTGTGTCGGCAGCCAACTTGTCAACAGCCATGGCGGATTGCAGCCCGCCGGCTTCCATTTTCCCAACATTCGAACCGAATTGGCGCGCGGGGCGCGCGTGGCAATCCTGGCGCGGCTGATGCTGGCTCCCGATCCCGTCATACTCGCCGATGAAGCGCCCCAATATGTTCCCGCTTTATCGGGGGCCAGTTTCATGGTTCGGGTCTCGGCGCTGCGGGAGATCGGCCTGTTTGACGACGCCTTCTTCCTCTACTTTGAAGAGATTGAATGGATGCACCGCATACGCCAGGCGGGATGGGAAGTGTTGCACGAACCCGCCTCGTGCGTGCACCACATTGGCGGCGTCTCGACCAAACTTAGCCGTGATGAAGGCGAGTTGTTGCAATCCGGCCGACCGTTTTACTGGTATCAATCGCAGCGCCACTGTCTCATTCGGACGCTTGGCACGGGGCGGGCGCATCTGGCCTTCTATCTCTGGTGGTTGGGCTACGTCGTATTTGCTATCCCGCTATCCTTCGTCTCGCCGATTATCCGTCGCAACCTTATCAAAGACGAGTTGAGCGACGCGCGCCGAGCGTGGAGAGAGCCATCGCCGCTTGATCGATCGACATACGCGCCCGCTTTGAGTGATCCGCCCGGAGCCGATCCAGCGTGGCTCTCGTCAGCCAAGGAGCGGCGCCCATGAACACGCCTGCCCTTCCGCGTCCCGGGCCAGACTTCATCATTATCGGCGCCATGAAGTCGGCGACATCGACCCTGCACGTCCAGCTTGCTCAGCAACCCGGCTTTTGGATGAGCACACCCAAAGAGCCCAATTTCTTCAGCGATGAAGACGTCTGGGCGAGGGGATTGGATTGGTATGCGGCGCTTTTCGAAGGCGCGGCGAGGGGCGATTTGCGGGGGGAATCGAGCACGCATTACACCAAACTCCCCGACTATCCTCAGTGCCTTGGCCGCATGCGCGAGCATGTGCCCGACGCGCGCTTGATCTACGTTATGCGGCATCCGGTGGACCGGCTCATTTCGCACTACATGCACGGATGGCTAAACGGCTCGATCCGCGGCAGCGTGGATGAAGCGGTGCAGCGTTATCCTGAGCTGGTTCACTACGGATGCTACGCGAAACAACTGCGTCCGTTTCTTGAGACATACGGTCCAGACAAGATCCTGCCGGTCTTTTTCGAACGCCTCACCCAAAGCCCGCAAGCCGAATTGGAACGCGTGTGCGCGTTTCTGGGATACGAGGGTTCGCCGGCCTGGCAAACTGATGAAGCGCAGCAGAACGTCTCGCTTGAACGGATGCGCACAAGCCCGCTGCGCGACGCGATTGTGGGCTTTCCGCCCATTCGCGCGATCCGCCGGACGCTGGTTCCGCAAAGTGTGCGCGACAGGATAAAGGGGCTCTGGCAAATCGATGAGAAGCCGGAGCTCTCGCCCGCCAGTCTCGACACCGTAAAGCGCGAATTTGATGCCGATCTGGCCGAGCTTGGCGCGTGGTTGGGAACGCCGCTTTCAACCGACACCTTCAAGCAATCGGCGCGCTCGCTCTCGCTCGATTGGACACAGGCGGCCCCGCGACCGACGAACGCCACCTAATCCAAACCGTCGATCCCAATACGGTGCGGTAGTTCTGAACCACTTGCTAACGATAACGCACTAGGGGTACGGCTCCCGTGAGTTGAGGAGCCAAGCGTAGGCCGTGCGAATGAGAGCCCAGATTGGATAACACCGGCGCCATCCCACGGACGCAAGGCTGGTCATGGTCATCGCTTCTTCAGGGCTGGCCGGTGTGGCTGGGCCTGGCCATCGTCAGCTTTTCCACGTGGCGTTTCATAACCACGGAGAACTGGTCGACTGAGCAAGGCGCGCATGGGCCGCTGGTCCTGGCATCGGGGCTGTGGCTGCTGGTCCGGCTGTTGCCCGAGACGGAAGGTCTGCGCCAGCGCCCGCCAACCCTTCTCGCCTTTGGCGCGGTCGCCGTGATGGCCTTATTCATGCTCGCTTTCCGCGCGGCAGCGGTGATCGAGCTGGAAGTTTACGCGCTTTACGGGCTGTTTCTTGCCTTGCTTTACGCCTTTATCGGGGCACGCGCGCTGAAGGTCTTGTGGTTTCCGCTCCTGTATCTTGTGTTCGCGGTGCCCGTACCAGAGAGCTTGGTCGCGGCCCTTACCAACCCGCTGAAGTTATGGATCAGTGAAACCGCTGTTTGGATTTTGTATGTGACGGGCTATCCGATCGCGAATTCGGGTGTGACGATCCAGATCGGTCCCTATCAATTGCTGGTGGCCGCCGCGTGCGCCGGATTGAACTCGCTCATCACGTTGACCGCTCTCACGATATTCTACGCGTATCTCAACCACCGCGCGAACTGGAAATACATGCTTGCGCTCGCGATTGCCGCCATTCCGATCGCTGTGTTTTCAAACCTCGTTAGGGTCCTGATCCTTATTCTTCTGACGTATTACGCCGGCGAGGCGGCGGCCCAGGGCTTCCTTCACAACTTCGCCGGGATGACGACCTTCGCAATCGCTCTGGTGACGATGTTCTTGGTGGATCAGCTAATGTTGGTCGTCTGGCGAGCCTTAAGCGGGCGCAAAAAAACCGATCAACCTTCGCCGTCGCTCACTTGATCGAATGGCTTGAGAACAAGATAAATGTAGGCCATGACCGCGACAATTAGCCCAACAGACAGGAACATATACCCTTCGTTGCCGACATAATTCGCCACCGCGCAACCGACCGCTGGCGGCACATAGTGGACCATTTTGTCGCGAGGTTGCTCCTCTGAGGAGCGCTGCAAAAACAACACGGCCAAGCCTGCGAACAGCGCAACGGTGACCCAATCGTAGACAGTTTCCAAATTAGATCCCTACCGTTGATACCCGCTCTGCTATGCCGAGCTAAAGAGCCAGACGACAAGGTCTGGATGTATGGAGGAATTAAGTGATGCATCATTCGACTGCAAGGGTGGCCTTTATCGGGATGGCCTCGCTCGCATTGTACGCGTGCAATTCAGAGCCCACTGGACAGGTTTTGGCAGTCGTCAATGGGGAAGAGATAACCCAGGCTGAGCTCAACGCTGAGATCGATAGCCTTCCTTCTGTTCCAAACAGCGACGCTGAGACGGTCCGCCGCCAAATTCTGCAACGGATCATTGATCGTCGCCTTATGGCGCAATTGGCCAAAGAGGAGGCCTTGGACCGCGAACCTGAGTTCATCATGCGCGAGAGACGCCTGCGCGAGGAAGCGCTCGTCCAATACTTCAGCCAGAAACAAGCGGAAACAATCCGTATTCCGAGCGGGGAAGAGGTTCAGCTGTACCTCGATGAGAACCCTGGCAAATACAAAGAACGCACGGCTTACCTGGTAGATCAGATCGTCTTCGCGTTTCCCGGAGATTCAGGTGTGTTCCAGGCGCTTGAAAGCGATAACAGCCTGGAAGAGGTGGAAGAAACACTTGAGAGCTTCAACGTTGAATTTACGCGAGGAAACAACACCCTCGATTCCGCAGTGGTTCCGAACGAAGTGTTGCAGCAAATCATCGCGCTCCCACCGGGCGAACCATTCGTTGTTCCTTCGCAAGGCCGTGTAACGGTGAGCGTTATTGTTGATCAGCGACCGGTCGAGACCCGCGAAAGCGAGGTGACGCCTCTCGCCGCGCAGGAAATCCGCAACGAAGACCTCAACGAAGTGCTTCGCGGGCAGCTGGACCAGGCGCGTGCACAGGCTGACATCTCCTACAAAGAAGGTATGGAACCGGAGGAAACGGAGACGGCTGACGATGCTCCGTTGACGGACTCGGCGGCCGAAGCTCCCGCCGAGGCTCCCATTGAACCTGTGGTCGAAGAGGCGCCCTGATCGATTGATCAAGGGGCGGTTGGCCCCATAGCTTGAACGCCGCGCGCAGATCGGATTTGCGCGCGGCGTTCTGCGTTTTCCTCTGGTGCAACCGGGGCCGGGGCTAGAACTTCCAATTCAGGTTCAAGCGGCCTTCATTGTTGGTTAGCACGCCGCGGCCCAGATCCGATTGTCCGCTCAGGCCCACGCTGAAGCGCGATCCCAGCGCGAAATCGACCCCCGCCGTCATCGAGACCCAATCGGGATCGAGCTGGTTCACAATCGAAAAGGGCAGGTCGGACGCGCCGCTGAAGGTTGCCGTGACGACATCCTGTGTGTCCGCCAGCTCGCGCGCGTAGGCGACCGAGCCAAAGGCGCTCAACCGACCGCGCTGCCCGATCCCGGTGTCTAGCGAGGCCATAACCCCCGCTTTGCTGCCAAGAGAGGTGAACGTGCGGTCCAGCACAGTCAGGCCGAACTGCCCGGCGCCCAATTCGGAATAGCCGTTCAGATCGTTGCGCACGTAGTCGACGCTGGCCACCGGTCCCGCTTCCACGCCCGGCAGAATGTCGAACGCGTATCCCACGCGCATGCCGCCGAACATCTGATCGCCATCGGTGGCCGCGCGCGCGGTATCATAGGCGAACGCGAAGTCCCCCATGCTCGCCCGTTCGACCGCCATGTTTTGGCGGGCAAAGCCGAAATACATATCAGTAAAGCTGTTGCCTTTCTGCAAAGCGGCGTAGACCGCGCCGGAAAGACTGGTGTCGTCCTCGCGCGGCTGCAGTCCGGCGAGCTGGGCCCCGTTGCGAATGTTGGTCATCGCAAAACCGATCGTGAAGTCCTCCGACATGCGAAGGTCCGCGCCCAGCGTCAGCTCTCCGGCCTGCGTAAAGGCCGATTCCTCGAGCGCGTTGGCGCCCGTGTTGCGTTCCTCCGCGGTGACGAGGAACTGGCCGCTCACTGTGCCGAAGAACCCAACCTGGCCCGCTTGCGATCCACTCGTTTGCGCGATGTTTTGACCTAAATTGCCGGCCGACGAGAAGCCAGCCGCCGCGCGATTACCGCCCCGCAGCGACAAGGTGCGCTGCGAGATTTGGCCGGTGAAACGCTGCGAGAAATTGGTCGCGACAGTCGATTGGTTGAACGCGCTGACCGGGGTCAAAGAGTTCAGGGTGGGGACCAAGGAGTTGATGTCCGCGGCGTCGATCACGTCGAAAAGTCCGGCAAATTCGCTGAACCGTCCACCAAAGCGAAGCCCGTCGAGCGCTGCGCCAAGCGACTTGAGATTGCGGAAACCCGAAAACAGGTCCCGCAGCCGAAGCGCTTTCACATCGACGATAACATCGCCGCCATCCACGCGGGATTCGGCAAACAGCAAAGGCGAGAAGGTAACAAGCAGCGTGTCGTCGAATTCGCCGAGAATGGAATTCGCACTCAGCACCGTGAACTCATCGCCATAGCGCACGCGGCCTCTGGAGCTGACGATCAGATCGCCAGCGAGACTCGCGTCGCCGGTCACCGAAAGCAGATCGGAAGACAGGTTGCGCCGGCGCGATCGGGTGTTGATGAGCAGCGTGCCTTCGCTGGCCTGGATATAGTTGCCGTCAATCGTCAGCGTGCCGATGCCAAACAAACCGTCGGGCGCAATTCCGCCGCTAAGGTTGAAGACCGCGTCGCTTGCAATGGTGCCTTCGCCTTCGAGTAAGCCCCCGAATAGGGCCACTGTGCCGGCGTTGAATTGCCCGTCAATCTTGGCCCGACCGTTGAACTGTTCGTAGCCAATGATGGTTGTGAACGTGCGTTCTTCGGGAAGGCGGAAGGTGGCAAACCGATGGTCCAGCGTCAGCTTGTCGATCTCCACATCGATATCGACCGTGGTGCGGCCAAAGCGGTTGAGGATCACGTCGAAGTATTGCGCGGGCGCGGCGAAGGAGACGCCGGGCGTGCCATCGGTGTTGTTGGGCACAAAGCCGGTCGAACCCGGCCCGAGCAGAGCGGAGGATTCAGGGATGTTGGCTCCGAAATTGGGCGTGCCTTCGGGTGGCAAGACCACGCTGTCGATATCCGGATTGGTCGAGATATCCTGCCCCAGAATGGTGCCGAGCTTGGGACCGGTTTCGTATACACCGGGTTCCGATCCTTCGGGGACGCCGTTCACCAGCGTGCCGGTGCCATCATCAATCAGGAAGCCGGGGTCGAGATCTTGCGTCCAATGATCGGGATCGGACCAATTTCCCGAACCCTTCTTGGCCGACACGTATTTATAGGGCGTGTTTTCCGTGATGAATTCGAAGAACGGGAAAAGCGGATTGTAGAAGCTGATATCGCTGTAGGTGTTGCCGATCCCGAAGAAATCGAACCCACCGCTTAGGACAGCCGTGATGACGGGAGGTCCGCCAAGCTCATCGGCAATCAAGGGTGAGCCGCTGTCTCCGCCAGCCGTCGCGACTTCGTTGGGAAGGGCATCGCCATCGAACCAATCGATCGCTTGCACCGCGGCCAGCGAATCGCAGGAAATGGTCGATCCGGGAAAATCGCAGCCCGCTTCTTCTTCCGGGGTTCGGAAGGGATTGTCGAAATCGGTCCAGTGATACACTTGAGAGGTCTGACCGAGCACAGCTGCCGACGGGGCAAAATCGGGAAAGGCCGCATCGATCAGGTCCGCGCTCGATCCTTGCGCGCCGAGCATATTCTCCCCGACGCGGCGCAGGAACCCAATACCGACGTCGCCCGTCGCCGCGGTGCCGAAGCCTCCATAGCCGACCTGAATGACATGCGTGAGTTCGGTCAGCGGTGACAGCAAAAGCGGCATGGCCGGGACATCGGTCACGGGCGCGTCCAACGCGACGAAGGCGACATCCGCCCATGGGAAGGGGAGCGCGCCATCATCAAGATTGGCGGAAGGATGGATCACCACATCGGTGCTGGTTGCGACGCCGCCCTCGTTATAACCCGCGCCTGTTCCGAGATATTCGAAGAAGCGTACGCTTGTGTCGACGCCGCTCGCCACCAGAACGGAGCTGGGCGCAGCGTCGGGCGTGCCGTAGCTTTCGGAAGACGCGCTGTTGAGGCAGTGCGCGGCCGTCAAAACGGTGCGCGGATTGATGATCGTCCCGGTGCAGTTGAAGAAAATGCCGCCGTCTTCGTTGTTCTGAATGAACATCTGCACGACCGAAGGTTGGGTGTTGTTGGCATCCACCGAGCCATCCAAGCCCACATCGTCGCGCGCGATGATCTCTGGCGAAGGCGGGACGGGCACCGCGTCGAGCGACCGTTGGACGGTGAAATCGGGGAGCTGCGAAACCGTGGGAGTGTCCATCGCCGTTTGCGGTGCAGAGATGGTGAAGCCTTGGAAATTGCCTTGAGCTTCGAGTGAGATATCCGGGCCTTCTTCGACGGTCCCGCCCGACGCGCTCACAGGCGCGGACGCGAGGCCTGCGGCAAGTCCGATCAGGCCAGCACTCGAGAGATAACGCAGTTTTGTCATGTTTCTTCCCCTGTATGACCCCACCGCGACTCTGTTACGCGAAATTGACCATTTTGTCTAAGGAAAGATCAATAAATCCAGTTAGATAAGTAATATTATTACGCTAACGCGCTCGGCTGGGAAAGGATCGAGCGTTGTGCGGGTCGCCGCGTTTTGGGGTCGCACGGTGTTACCGCGCCTGGGCGGCCGCCCATTTCGGCGCTTTTTTGCGGTGCAACAAAACGCTTGGCGAATCCGGCTTCGCGGGTATTATTACCAAGTGAGCGATCTCTCCTACCTCACTTTTGCCCTGCCGCTTTTGTTGCTGGCCGGGGCCGCCGCCGGTTTTGCAGGCGGGTTATTCGGCATCGGTGGCGGCTTTGTGGTCGTCCCGGCTTTGGTGATGCTCTTCCCCGTTCTCGGCCTTGGCAGCGACGAAAGCGCGCACGTCGCGGTGGGCACATCGCTGGCGACCATCATCTTCACCTCGATCCGCGCCACGCAAAGCCACGCCAAGCGCGACGCGGTCGACTTTGAGGTTCTGAAAAGTTGGGCCGTCTGGGTCGTGCTAGGCACGGCGCTGGGCACAGTCATCGCCGATCTTGTATCGGGCGGCCAGTTGGCGCTGATCTTCGGCGTGGGCGTTATCGGCTTTGCGATCTACTTTTTGTTGCCCGCGCGCTCTGGCCAACCCGTGTTTGCAGGGATGCCCACCGGCGTCCCGCGCGCTGGCATGGCCGGAGGACTGGGCGCGTTCTCGGCCCTGCTGGGTATTGGCGGCGGCACCATCACCACGCTCACGATGACGATATGCGGCGCGCCGATCCACCGCGCGATTGGCACGGCGTCGGGCATGGGTGCGATCATCGCGATCCCGGCCACACTCGGCTTTATGCTGATCGGCTTGGGACAGCCGGGCCTGCCCTGGGGGTCGGTCGGCTACGTCAATATTCCCGCGGCCCTCGCCATTATCGCCACCTCGGTGGTGTTCGCGCCGATGGGCGTCGCCACCGCGCACAAATTGCCGCCCGAGATTCTGCGCCGCGTGTTCGGCGCGTACCTCATCACCGTGGGCGTCACCATGATCGGGAAGAGCTTAAGTTAAATCGAAGGAGCCGTACGAATGTCGACCAATCGCCGGAGTTTCTTAGCGGGCGCGGGGCTAGCCACAGGTTTGAGCTCTGTTCCGATCAGCGCGGCCTCGGCGATGGGGGTGGCTGATTCAGCCGCCTCACCCGATTTCGGCCCGACCAACGGCACCGCGCTCCTGAGCCGCAACGAAAACCCGTATGGCCCGTCGCCAAGCGCGATCAAGGCGATCACCGAGAACGCCAAGATGGGCTGCTACTACACCGACCGCGCGCTCGAAAAGCTGCACTACATGATCGCCGAGCGGCACAATGTGGATGTGAAGCAGGTGGTGGTCGGCAGCGGATCGACCGAGATTCTGTGCGCGATCTCGCTAGCCTGGGGACGGGAAGGCGCGATCCTGTGCCCTGATCTCTTCTGGGATACGACAGTGAAATATGGCGAGCGGCAGGGCGTCAAATCGATCCGCGTGCCGTTGACCAGCGGCATGAACGTCGACCTGCCGGGTCTGGAAGCGGGGCTCACCGACGAGGTCTCGCTGATCCAGATCTGCAACCCCAACAACCCCACCGGTGTGCTCATTCCCGCCGCCGAATTACGCGCCTTCGCCGCCAAGACCGCGCCCAAAGCGACCGTGCTGGTGGACGAGGCCTACAACGAACTGACCGACGCGCCCGACGACAACACGATGATCGATCTGGTGCGTGGCGGGGCGGATGTGATCGTGTGCCGCACCTTCTCCAAGATTTACGGCATGGCGGGGCTACGCGTGGGCTACGCCATCACCAGCGAACCCAACGCCCAGCGTATCCGCAGCCACATGATGAGCTTTGGCGGGAACTTTGGCGGCGTCGCGGCGGCGCTGGGATGCTACGACGATTTTGCTTTTCTAGACCAGTCGCGCGCGATGGTGATTGAAGGGCGCGAAATGATCATGGACGCGGTGGCCAAAGCGGGCCTCACCGCGCTGCCTTCGCAAACCAATTTCGTTTACGTCGAAGTGCCTGACGCGGACGCGGTGCAGGCCGCCATGATAGAGCGCGGCATCCGCATTCGCGGCGCTTATGGCAAGTGGACGCAGTATTCGCGCGTGAGCACCGGCATGCTCGCCGATGTTGAACGCTATGCGAAAGCGCTTCCGGAGGTTATCGGTTCTCTCAAAGCCTGAGGCTGAAGGGAGAGAGTCCGTGAAAAACTGCGCGTTCGCCGCCATGGCGGCGGCTGCTTTGATGCCGGTTGCCGCGCAAGCGGATACGCTGATCGACGTCACGCAAGAGCACATCGACACCGAGGTGGCGATGCCGGTGTTCAAGGCGGACACCAGTTGGCCCAAACTGCCAGACGACCTTATCCTTGGCCAGATACCGGGCCTTTCGATTGCCGAAGACGACACGATCTGGATTCTCACCCGGCCCAATTCGCTGGGCGGAACGGAGATCGGGCGCAGCGCCACTCCGCCGATCACGCAAGCGTGCTGCAAACTCCCACCGCATGTTATGCAGTTTGATCAAGAGGGGAACCTTTTGCGCGGCTGGGGAGGGCCGGAACTGGCTCCGGGCGAAAGCACGGTCACGGGCAGTGGGCGCAACCGCAGCGAAGAGGGCGATGAGCAATGGCCCGCCAACGTGCACGGCCTTTATGTCGATGCGGATGAGACGGTTTGGATCGGCGGCAATGGGTCGGGCGACCATGTGATCCTGAACTTCACCGCCGATGGTGAATTCATCCGCCAGATAGGGCGTCGGCAAGTGACTGAGGGCAACCTCAGCCAGCAATATCTCGGCAGCCCCGCCGATATCAGCGTCAACGGCGAGAGCGTGCTGGTGGCCGACGGCTACACCAACACACGCGTGATCGAATTCTCGGCGACCAATCTGGCGTTCTCCCAATTGTGGGGCGCTTACGGCACGGAACCCGGGTCGGGCACCCGCGCGGGCGATTTCGATCAATCGATGGCGACAAGCACGGCCGAAGGCGGCCCGGATATCAACGCGCCCGATTTTGAACCCATGGTGCATTGCGTGGTGCGCGGGCCGGAAAGCACTGTCTATGTCTGTGACCGGCGCAACAATCGCCTGCAGATTTTCCGCGAGACGGAAGGCGAGATCGAGTTCCTGCAGAATGTCGCCATCGCGCCGGAAACGGGCGGCACCCGCACGGCGAGCGATGTCGCGTTCAGCCCAGATGGAAAGTATGTCTACGTTGCCGACATGATGAATGGCCGGGTGTGGATCTTGCTGCGCGAAACGCATGGCATTGTCGGTTGGTTCGGACGAAACGGGCGTTATCCGGGGCAGTTCATCTGGCTGCACAGCGTCGATGTCGACAGCGCGGGCAATGTCTACACAACCGAGGTGAATTCGGGCCGCCGGGTCCAACGCTTCGTCCTGCAAGGCCTGAATAACTGACAGGAAACCCCATGAGAATTGCCGCCTTGGTCGCTGTGACCGCGCTGGCTTGGGCCTGCGCGCCTGAGCCGCAATCGGAAAGCGCCCGCGCCGCGCCTGTGAGCGTCGAAGACCGCTTCGCCGTCCTCGCGCTGGATTGCGTTCACCGCGAATATCCCAACAAAATCAGCCATGTGATGAACTCAGCCGACGACGTCGCCGCGCCCAGCGATCTGACGCCCGCCTTCTATGGGTGCTTTGATTGGCATTCCTCGGTCCATGGGCATTGGCTGCTTACTCGGATGCTGACCACGCAAGAGGGCGGGGGCATCTACGCCGATGAAATCCGCGAGAAGCTGGCGCGCAGTTTCACCGAGGAAAACCTGGCCGCTGAACTGGCCTATTATTCGTCCGGAGGGCGAGGCAGTTTTGAGCGGCCCTATGGCATCGCGTGGTATCTCCAGCTCGTGGCCGAACTGGAGGAGAGCGAAGACGCGCAGCTTCAGGAATGGCGCGAGACCCTAAGGCCGCTCGAAGACGCGATTGTGGCGCAGGTGATGGATTGGCTGCCCAAGCTGTCTTACCCCGTGCGCCTTGGCACGCATAATCAGACCGCCTTCGCGTTTGGTCTAATGCTCGATTACGCGCGCACGGTCGGCAACGCCGAGCTGGAACAGGCGCTCGTCGACAAGTCGATCGCCTTTCACGCGGAGGACGTGGATTGCCCGTTGGCCTATGAGCCGTCGGGCGAGGATTTCCTGTCGCCTTGCCTAATGGAGGCCGATCTGATGCGCCGTGTGCTGCCCGCGCAGGACTACGCCGCTTGGCTGACCGCCTTTCTGCCGCAAGTCCCAACCGATGGCGCCAGCGACTGGATTGAGCCGGGGGTCGTGCTCGACGCGTCGGACGGCAAACTGGTTCATCTGGACGGCGTCAACCTGTCGCGCGCCTGGGCACTCGAAGGCATAGCCAGCGAGCTGGACGCAGACGATCCGCGCGTCGCTTCGCTTTTGGCAGCGGCGCAGGTGCACAAGGAAACAGGCATCGCGGCGGTTTCGGACGAGCATTATTCGGGCAGCCATTGGCTGGCCAGCTTTGCGACTTATCTGACGACCAAGCGCGGCATTTCCGAGAAAACCGCGCCATCATCGTAGCTTAGGCCGCTCAAGTCGACGAACGACATACTTGATCGACGAACGTCGAGTGTTACGCTGGCGTGACGGCCACGCGCTTGGGATAGCACGTCGCCATTAGGGGACCTGAAAGAGGGCGAATATGCGGATTCTGAAAATCCTTGTGGGCTGCGCTGTGGCGCTTGGACTTGGTAACGCGGCGATCGCGCAAGAGGACGGAGAGGACGCATCGCAACCGGCCCTTTCCAGCGGAACGTTTAACGCGTTTGAGCTGCGCAATATCGGTCCCGCTTTCATGTCAGGCCGGATCGCGGACATTGCGATTGTGCAGGATGATCCCGCGACGTGGTATGTCGCCGTGGGTTCGGGCGGCGTCTGGAAAACCGAAAACGCCGGAACCACCTGGACCTCTATCTTCGACGGGCAGGGCGCGTATTCAATCGGGACTGTTGCGCTTGACCCCTCCGACCCCAACCGCGTCTGGGTGGGTACCGGCGAAAACAACGGCGGCCGCCACCTTGGCTTTGGCGATGGTATCTATCGATCCAACGATGGCGGCAAGACGTGGCAGAATCTCGGCCTCAAGCAGTCCGAGCATATCTCCAAGATCATCGTTCACCCCGAAGATCCCAACACCGTGTGGGTCGCCAGCCAAGGCCCGCTGTGGTCGCCAGGCGGCGAGCGCGGCGTCTTCAAGACGACCGATGGTGGCAAGACGTGGGAAAACGTGCTGGCGAGCGGGGAATACACCGGCGCGACCGACATGCTGATCGATCCGCGCAACCCGGATCGGCTTTACGCGGCCATGTGGCAGCACCACCGCACCGTCGCGGCCTATGTCGGCGGTGGCCCGGAAAGCGGCCTCTACAAATCCGAAGACGGCGGTGAGACGTGGGAAGAGCTCAAAACCGGCCTGCCGACGGGCAATATGGGCAAGATCGGGATGGCGATCTCCCCCATTCGCCCCGACGTGGTCTACGCCGCGATTGAGACCGACCGCCGCGAAGGCGGTCTCTGGCGCTCCGAAAACCGCGGCGCGAGCTGGACCAAGATGTCCGACGAAGTTAGCGGCGGCACCGGCCCGCACTACTATCAAGAGCTCTACGCGAGCCCGCACCATTTCGACCGGATCTATCTGGTCTCCAACACCTCGCAGATTTCGTACGACGGCGGGAAGACCTTCACCGATCTCAACAACGAGCTGAAGCACGTTGACGATCACGCCATCGCCTTCCGCCCCGACGATCCCGACTACATTGTGTTCGGTTCGGATGGCGGCATATACGAAAGCTACGATCACACCAAGACGTGGCGCTTCATCAACAACCTGCCCGTCACCCAGTTCTACAAGGTCGCGGTGGACGACGCCGAGCCGTTCTATTTCGTCTATGGCGGCACGCAGGATAACAACTCGCAAGGCGGGCCCTCGCGCACCGACAACCGCCACGGCATTCGCAACGACGATTGGTTCGTGACGCTGTTCGCCGACGGCCACCAGTCCGCGACCGAGCCGGGCAACCCCGATATCATGTACGCCTCCTGGCAGCAGGGAAATCTGGCGCGCGTGGACCGGATCACGGGCGAAGTCGTCCATATCCAGCCGCAGCCCGCGCCGGGCGACGACATTCCGCGCTGGAACTGGGATTCGCCGATCTTCGTGAGCCAGCACAACCCCACGCGCATCTATCACGCCTCCCAGCGCCTGTGGCGCTCGGACGATCGCGGCGACACCTGGCGCGCGATTTCGCCCGATCTGACGCGCAACGAAAACCGCCTGCGCCTGCCGGTGCAGGGGCGCCAGTGGAGCTGGGACGCGGGCTGGGACTTGCTGGCCATGAGCCAGTACAACACGATCACTTCGATCGGGGAGAGCCCGTTCGATGAGAACCTGCTTTACATTGGCACCGACGATGGCCTGATCCAAGTCACGCAGGATGGTGGGGCTAACTGGTCGCGGATCGAAGCGGGCTCGCTGCCCGGCGTTCCGGCCACGGCTTTCATCAACGATATACGCGCCGATCTGCACGATCCGAACACGGTCTACGTCGCGCTCGATAACCACAAATACGGCGACTACAAACCGTATCTCTTGAAGAGCACCAATCGCGGCCGCAGCTGGACCAGCGTTGTGGGGGACATCCCTGATCGTCACCTGATGTGGCGCATCGTGCAGGATCATGTGAACCCCAACCTGCTGTTCACGGCGACCGAGTTTGGTCTGTTCTTCACGCTCGATGGCGGGTCGAAATGGGTCAAGATGACGGGCAAGGCGCCGACGATCTCGTTCCGCGATGTCACCATCCAGCGGCGCGAGGACGATCTGGTCGCGGCGAGCTTTGGCCGCGGCTTCTTCATCGTCGATGATATCTCGTCGCTGCGCGAATTGTCCGAGGCCAGCCTCAATCAGGAAGCGATGCTGTTCCCGGGCCGCAAAGCGTGGTGGTATATCGAACAGCACCCGCTCGCCTTTGACGCCGGCGGCAGCCAGGGCCACGGCTATTACCGCGCGCCCAACCCGCCGTTCGGGGCGAACTTCACCTACTACTTGGCCGACAGCATCCAATCGCTGAAGGAACAACGCGAGGAGCGCGAGAAGCCGATAGCGAAAGAGGGCGGGGACACCCCGCTCCCTGATTTCGACACGCTTGCGGCGGAACTCCAAGAGACCGGTCCGGCCATCTGGCTGACCGTGCGCGACAGCGATGGCAATGTCGTTCGCCGCATCAAGGGACCGGCCAAGAAAGGCTTCCACCGCGTCAACTGGGATCTTCGCTTCCCCGCGACCGACGTGGTGCGCAAGCCCGGTCCGGATGGCGAAGAGCCCGCTGGTTTCTTGGTGGCGCCTGGTGAGTACACGGTCGACCTGACCAAGCGTGTGCGCGGCCAAACGACGCAATTGGTCGCTCCCAAACCGTTCACGGTTGAGCCGCTCCGCGCCGGCGCTATGCCGCAGCAAGGTGACGCTCACGAGTTCTGGGCCGACGTGACCAGCTTTGACCGTTCTGTCACCGCCGTGGCGCTGACTCTCAACGACCTTGAGAAGAAGGCGGGCCAACTGGCGCTGGCGGTGGCCAACACGCCGGGCGGTGATCCGACCGCGCTCGACAACAGGCTGGCGAGCATCAAGGGCGAGATCAACGCGCTCGACGCGATGCTAAACGGCAACGCCGCGCGCCGCGCCTTGAATGAGCGCACCCAGCGCACGGTTCGCAGCCGGCTGGGCGTGATCTTCACCGGGCTCTTCGGGTCGACCTATGGTCCCACGCAAACGCACCGCGAACAGCTCGCTTACGCCAAGGCGGATTACGACGCGATCAAGACGCGCGTGGAAGCCTTGGCCGAGAACACCATTCCGGCCTTTGAAGCCGAGCTGGTGGCGGCGGGCGCTCCGTGGGTGCCAGGCGCTCGTATTCCCTGAGGTCTGCCGCTAAGCTGACGCGATGAACTGGAAGAAGTTGTGGCGCCAGGTGCATTACTGGCTCTCTCTGGCTGTGTTTCTGCCAGCGGGCGTGATGTTCATCGCGGGCGGCTTCCTGATGCTCAAGAAGGAAATCGAGTGGATTCAGCCGGGCACCGAGCGCGGGGTGGTCGAAGCGCAGATCCCGGCGGCTTCGTGGGAGCAAATGATCGCTGCCGCGCGCCAGCACCCCGAGGCTGGAATCAGTGAGTGGTCCGATATCGACCGGATCGATCTTCGCGTCGGGCGCGGCATCGCCAAATTGCGCGCCAATTCGGGCTGGGAGGTGCAGGTCGACACCAAGACCGCCGAAGTGCTCAAGGTCGCCTATCGCCGCTCGGACACGATCGAGAGCATCCATGATGGCTCGTTCTTTTCCGATGAGGTGAAGCTCTACCTCTTTCTGCCCACCGGCGTGCTGCTCGTCGTGATGTGGGGAACGGGCATCTACCTGTTCCTGCTGCCGCGAATGCGCAAGAAGAAGAAACCGCGCGCCGCGCCAAACGTATAGTCTCAAACCGAAAGTTCTGGAGATCCCAAATGCGCCATCTGCGCCTGACCCTTAGCGCGGCGGCTGCCGCACTCGCTCTGACCGTTTCGCCGGTGACCGCGCAGGAGGCTGAGGAGGCCAAACCGGTCGAAGAGCAGATTGGCGGAGGCGGACGTCCTGTGGGCGCGAACTGGTCGCGCAGCCCGGTGATCGCGCAAAACGGCATGGCCGCGACCGCGCATCCGCTGGCGACGCAGATCGCGGTGCAAATTCTGAAAGACGGCGGCAACGCGGTCGACGCGGCGATTGCGGCTAACGCGGCGCTGGGTCTGATGGAGCCAACCGGCAACGGCATTGGCGGCGATCTGTTCGCGATCATCTACGATCCCAAGACCGATCAACTTTACGGTCTTAACGGATCGGGCCGCAGCCCTGCGGGTCAATCTTACGACGACATGATGGAAAAGCTGGCGGGCCGCGACAGCATCCCATCGGTCGGCGTGCTGCCGATCACAATCCCCGGAACGGTCGATGCGTGGTTCGCCATGCACGAACGCTTTGGCTCCAAACCGATGAGCGACGTGTTAGCGCCCACGGTCAGTTACGCGCGCGAAGGGCACCCGGTGGCCCCGGTGATTGCGATGTATCTGGCCGGCGGCTTGCGCTCCTACACGCGCCGTTTGGAATCGACCGATTTCGAGTTTGAAAACGCCAAGGCGACTTACTTCAAAGATGGCCGCGCGCCGGTGGCGGGAGAGATATTCACAAACCCTGACCTGGGCAACACGCTCGAAACCATTGGCCGCGAGGGGCGCGACGCGTTTTACGAAGGCGACCTAGCCAAAGTGATGGTGGATTACCTCCAGCGCAACGGTTCGGCCTTTACGCGCGAAGACTTCGCCAATCACAAAAGCGAATGGGTCGATCCCGCCTGCGCTTCCTATCGCGACGGGTTTGAATTGTGCGAGCTTCCGCCCAACAGTCAGGGCTTTGCCGCGCTGCAAATGGTCAACATCTTGAAGAATGTAGACCTCACCCAATGGGAACGGGGCAGCCCCGAGGTGATCCATTACATCACCGAGGCCAAGCGCCTCGCCTACGCCGATGTCGCTCGATTCTACGCGGACCCCGACTTCTCGGCGCTGCCCGAAGAACTGCTGACCGAGGAGTACGGCAAAGAGCGCTTTGCCTTGATCGATCCGGCCAAGGCGACGCCAGTTTTCCAGCCCGGCACGATCGAAGTGGCTGAGAAGCTCGAAGGCGAAGGCGACACGACTTACCTTACCGTGGTCGATGGCGATGGCATGATGGTGAGCCTTATCCAGTCCAACTATCGCGGTATGGGCGGCGGCATGGTGCCCGATGGACTGGGCTTCATGTTTCAGGATCGCGGCGAGCTCTACAGCTTGGACGCGGATCACCCCAACGCCTACGGCCCGGCCAAACGGCCTTTCCACACGATCATCCCGGCCTTCGTCAAAAAGGACGGTAAGCCCTTCATGACTTTGGGCCTGATGGGCGGCGGCATGCAGCCTCAGGGCCACGTGCAGGTGCTCATCAACATCGCCGATTACGGCATGAACGTGCAGGAAGCGGGCGACGCCGCGCGCCTCAATCACACCGGCGGGCGCCAGCCGACCGACACGCTGACGGGTGAGGTCTCCGACGGGGAACTCGGCACGCTCAACGTGGAACCGGGCATCCCCGCCGAGACGGTCGAAGCGCTCGAAGCGATGGGTCACAAGGTGCGCGTGGTGACCAACGGTATTATGTTCGGCGGCTATCAGGCGATTGCGCGTGACCCCGAAACGGGCGTGCTGACCGGCGCGACAGAGATGCGCAAAGACGGGCAAGCGTCTGGCTTCTGAGGGGTCTGCTTGACCCTTCGCGCTTCACGCGGCACTCCGCCAAGCGATGACGGGTTGGCAATTCTGGATTGATCGCGGGGGCACGTTTACCGACATTGTCGCGCGCGCGCCGGACGGATCGCTCCAGACGCGCAAATACCTCTCGCATAACCCCGAAAGCTATCGCGACGCGGCGGTCCATGGCGTGCGAGAAGTTTTGGGTCTTGGCCCAGACGAGGGCATCCCAACCGGCGCCATCGACGCGATCAAAATGGGCACCACAGTCGCCACCAACGCGCTGCTGGAGCGCGCGGGCGAGCCGACGCTGCTGGCGATCACAAAGGGCCTGAAAGACGCGCTGGAAATCGGCCATCAGGCTCGGCCCCACACCTTTGCGCTCGATATCAAAAAGCCCGGCGTCCTCTACAGCGAGGCCATCGAGATAAATGAACGCGTGCGCGCCGATGGAGCGGTGGAAACGCCGCTCGATCAGACGGATGTTCGCGCCCAATTGCAGGCTGGCTTTGACGCGGGATACCGCTCGGTCGCCATCGTCTTGATGCACGCGTTTCTCTACCCCGAACACGAAGCCGCTGTGGCTGCCATCGCGCGCGAGATTGGCTTCACTCAGGTGTCCACCAGCCACGGAGTGTCCCCGCTCAGCAAGATCGTTCCGCGCGGGCAGACCACCACGGTGGACGCTTACCTGACGCCCGTTCTGCGGCGGTATGTCGATCAGGTCGAAGCGGGTCTGTCGGGCGATGGCGACGGGGCAAGGCTGCTCTTTATGCAGAGCTCGGGAGGCTTGACCGAAGCCAGTCGCTTCCGGGGCCGTGACGCGATCCTTTCCGGCCCGGCGGGCGGGATCGTCGGCTGCGTTGCTACCGCCAAGCTCGCCGGGTTCGACAAGGTCATCGGCTTTGACATGGGCGGCACGTCGACCGATGTGTCGCACTACGCCGGCGCCCTGGAGAAAGCCTACGAAACGCAGGTCGCGGGCGCGGCGATGCGGGTGCCGATGCTGGCGATCCACACGGTGGCGGCGGGCGGCGGTTCGCTGCTGCGGTTTGACGGGTCTCGCCTGCGGGTTGGCCCCGAAAGCGCGGGCGCCGATCCCGGCCCGGCCTGCTATCGGCGCGGAGGGCCGCTCGCGGTCACTGATATCAACGCCGCCTTGGGCAAGCTCGACGCGCGCTTCTTCCCGTCGATCTTTGGTCCTGACCAGGATCAACCGCTTGATGCCGAAGCCTCGCGCGCGGGGTTTGCCGTGTTGGCGAAGGAGATCGGCGATGGCCGCACGTCCGAAGAGGTGGCCGAGGGCTTTCTCGACATCGCGGTGGAACACATGGCGCAGGCGATCAAGCAAGTGAGCCTGGCGCGCGGCTACGACGTGTCGGGCTACGCGCTCAATTGCTTTGGCGGCGCGGGCGGGCAGCACGCGTGTCTCGTGGCGGAGAGGTTAGGCATCGGGACCATTCTGCTCCATCCGCTGGCCGGTGTCCTCTCGGCCTATGGCATGGGGCTGGCCGATCCGGCGACCGAACGTCAGGCGGTGATGAACCGCGAATTGGGTTCGGAGATCGAGGCGGACGTGGCCGCTCAGATTGACCGCATGGACCAAGACTGCCGCGCAGACCTGAAAGAGCAGGGCGCGCAACCCAAGGCTATGTTGACCACAGCGTCGGCGCTGCTGCGGTACAAAGGAACCGATACGGTCCTGACGATCCCGGTCAGCGATACGGCGAGAATGTGTGCCGACTTTGGAGCCGCACACCAACGCCAATACGGTTTCGTTGCGCGGGACAAAACCATCCTTCTCGACACTCTGATTGTCGAGGTGCGGGCCAAGGGTGAAAGCGCTGAGGAGCAACCCGCTCCCATTTCGCAAGGCCCAGCCGCGTCGCGCGCAGGCACGCGGTTCTATTCAGGTGGGCGCTGGTATAACGCCCCCGTTTTCGATCTGGCCGATCTGGGGGCGGGGAGCGAGGTGAAAGGGCCTGCCATCATCACCGAACCCACCGGTACGATCGTGATCGAACCGGGCTGGCGCGGGAAGGTGAAGGCGCTCGGCCACCTCATCCTGACCGCGCAGGATCATCAGGCCGCGCGCGCGATCAATCCGGCGACCGTCGATCCTGTCACTTTGGAACTGTTCAACAACCGCTACATGTCGATCGCCGAGCAGATGGGAATCATCCTGCGCAACACCGCGCAATCGGTGAACGTGAAGGAGCGGCTCGATTTCTCCTGCGCGATCTTCGACGCGGGCGGCCATCTGGTCGCCAACGCGCCGCACGTGCCGGTGCATCTGGGCTCGATGGACGAAAGCGTGCAATCGATCCTTGTCAGCGGGCAATCGATCCAGCCGGGCGACGCGTTTGTGCAGAACAATCCTCATCGCGGCGGGTCGCACTTACCGGATATCACGGTGGTTTCTCCCGTTTTCGATCAGGCGGGCGAAGAGATCCTATTCTTCCTCGCCAGCCGCGCGCATCACGAGGACGTCGGCGGCCTTTCGCCCGGATCGATGAGCCCGCGAGGCACCAACATTCATGAAGAAGGCGTGTTGCTCGACAATCTCAAACTTGTCGAAGGCGGCGTCTTTCAGACCCGGCGGATCGAGCAGGCGTTGACCGGCGGGCCGTACCCCGCGCGCAATCCGGAGCAGAACATCGCGGATCTGATGGCGCAAGTTGCCGCCAACGCCGCCGGAGCGAGCGAGCTGAAAAAGCTCGTCGCGGACTACAGACTGGACGTGGTGCAGGCCTATATGGGCCATATTCAGGACAACGCCGCCAAGGCTGTCCGCAGCGCGCTGAGTCAGCTTTCCGACGGGGCTTTCGAACTGGAGATGGATTCGGGCGCGCGGGTCAAAGTCGCGATCACCATCGACCACGCCGCGCAAACCGCGCGGATCGACTTTACCGGGACCAGCGATCAACAGCCCACCGCGTTCAACGCGCCCGCGGCCGTCACTCGCGCGGCGGTGCTCTATGTGATTCGCTGTCTTGTCGCGGACGATATTCCGCTGAACGCAGGGTGCCTGCGCCCCATCGAGATTGTGGTGCCCGAAGGCTCGATGCTCAATCCGCGCTTTCCCGCCGCTGTGGTCGCGGGCAACGTCGAGGTGAGCCAAGCGGTGACCGACGCGCTGTTCGCCGCGCTGGGCAAGCTGGGCACGGCGCAGGGGACCATGAACAACCTCACCTTCGGCAACGCGCGGGTCCAGTATTACGAGACGATCTGCTCGGGTGCCCCAGCCGGCCCCGGATTTGACGGAGCGTCGGCGGTGCACACCCATATGACCAACACGCGGCTGACCGATCCCGAGGTGCTCGAAGCGCGCTTCCCGGTGCTCCTCGAGGCGTTTTCGATCGATCGCGGATCGGGCGGACGGGGCCAATGGTGCGCGGGCGACGGCGTTACGCGGCGGATTAGATTCTTGGAAGATATGGACTGCTCCATCCTGTCGGATCGTCGCCGGGTTGCCGCGCCGGGGATCACGGGCGGCGAAGACGGGCGACGGGGGCGCAACACGATTGAGCGCGCGAGTGGCGAACGGGAAGATCTGGGCGGTGCAGGCGAAACGAAGGTCGCCGCCGGGGACGCGATTGTGATCCAGACGCCCACGGGCGGCGGCGTCGGCCCGTCCAAAGAGCGCGCGCAATGATCGCACGCTTTCGCGCTATCGGGCCCGGCGCGCTGGTCACGGCGGCCTTTATCGGGCCGGGCACGGTCACCGCGTGCACTTTGGCGGGGGCAACACACGGCTACGCGCTGCTGTGGGCGCTCCTGTTCGCGACGCTTGCCACCATTGCTTTGCAGGAGATGTCGGCGCGCCTTGGCCTCATCACCCGGCAGGGCTTGGGCGCGAACCTGGCGGAGCTGTTCGCCGCTTCGTTTTTGCGTTGGCCGCTGATCGCGCTGGTGGGGGTCGCGCTGTACGCGGGTAACGCGGCCTATGAAGCGGGCAATCTCTCCGGCGCGGCCTTGGGCGTTTCGGCGATCCTTGATGGCAATGACGGGCAGGGCGCATTCACCTGGGCCGTGCTGGCGATGGCCGGATTGGCCGCAGGATTGCTCCTGACGGGAAGCTACAAGGTGATCGAGCGCGTTCTGGTTGGGCTGGTAATCCTGATGACGCTCGCCTTCGCCGCCACTTTCGCGATCACGCAGCCTGACATCTCGGCCTTGGCCAGCGGGTTGTTCACGCCAGCCATTCCCGAAGGCGCATTGCTGACGGTGATCGCGCTGATCGGGACCACGATTGTCCCGTACAACCTCTTCCTCCACGCCTCGGCCGTGGCGCGCAAACAAGGCGGGCCCCGAGGCCTTCCCGTGGTGCGCGCCGACACCAGTGTGTCCATCGGCCTTGGCGGCTTGATCGCGATCCTGATCGCGTCCACCGCGGCGGCGAGCCTGTTCACATCCGGGATCGAAGTGACGAATGCGGGCGATATGGCGCGCCAATTGGAGCCCCTCTTCGGCACCTATTCGCGCTACCTGCTAGGGGTAGGTTTGCTGGCCGCGGGACTGACCAGCGCGATCACCGCGCCGCTGGCCACCGCTTTTGCAATGACGGAAATCCTTAGGCTCAAAGGCGGCGCAGGTTCGCTGGTGTTCCGCGCGATCGCGCTCAGCGTTATCGGTATCGGCGCCGGCCTAGCTCTCGCGGGTGTGCGCCCAGTGGAGGTTATCCTCGCCGCGCAATTGGCGAACGGATTGCTGCTGCCGATCCTCGCAGGCTTTCTGCTCTACGCCATGAACCAGCCCCATCTTCTGGGCCGATACGTCAACGGCTGGATGGCGAACAGCGCGGGCCTGATCGTCGTGCTCGTGGCGACCGGATTGGGCACGCGTTTGGTATTACGAGCGCTGGGATAGGTATTACATATGTGGCTTGACCGGGCCGTAAGCTTGGCCGAAAGCCTGAGGCGGAACAAAGCAAAAGGAAGTGCCCTTTCATGATGCGCAAATGGGTGAATGGCGTTGTCGCCGGACTGGCGGCGAGTGTGGTTGCCTGGGGGATCGGAGCGCCCGTGAGCGCGCAGAGCTTCCTCGGCGGAGAGTTTGATCCGGCCATTCCCACCGCGACCGACGTGCTGGGCCACGCGCCGGGGACGAACATTACCTCGCCTTCCGAAATGCTCGAATATATGCGCGCGCTCGAAGCGGCCGCGCCCGACCGCCTTCGGATCGTGAAGTACGCGGAAACGTGGGAAGGCCGCCCGCTTCACTACATGATCATCACCTCGCGTGAGAACATGGCGAATATTGACGCCATCCAAGCGGATATGGCGAATATCGCGGCGGGCCGCACCAGCAACGGATCCGCGCTGCCGGTGACGTGGCTGACCTATTCGGTCCACGGCAACGAAATCAGCAGCACCGACGCCGCGCTGACCATGGCCTACCAGCTTCTGGCGGCGCAAGGCGACGCGCGCACGGATCAGATTTTGAACGAAACGATTGTCGTGCTCGATCCGTTGCAGAACCCTGACGGCCGCGCGCGTTTCGTCAACCGCTTCCGCGCTTCCACCGGCATTGTGCCCTCGGGCGATCGCCAATCGGCCGAGCATGACGAGCCATGGCCAAGCGGGCGCGTGAACCACTATATGTTCGATCTCAATCGCGACTGGTTCACCCTTTCTCAGCCCGAGACGCAGGGCAAGGTGAAGGCGATCCGCGAATGGAACCCGGTTGTGGTGGCCGACATTCACGAAATGGGCGGAGACAACACCTATTTCTTCAGCCCCGCCGCCGATCCGATCAGCCCTCAAATTACGCAGGCGCAGCGCCGCGCATACGAGATTATCGGGCGCAACAACGCGGCGTATTTCGACCGCATGGGCCAGTCCTATTTCACCCGCGAAGTCTACGATCTGTTTTACCCCGGATACGGCGATACGTGGAACACGCACCACGGCGCGATCGGCAGCACGTATGAGCAAGCCTCGGCGCGTGGCCTCGTGTTTGATCGCCGCGATGGCAACACGCTCACCTACCGCGATGGCGTGCGCAACCACTTCATCGCCAGCTTCGCAACCGCCGAAGCGGTGGCGCAGAACGCCGACCGGTTCCTCTCTGATTTTGCCGACTATCGTTCGGCCAACGCCAGCGGCGCGGCGGGCAGCGGCACCTATGTGATCGATCTCGCCAAACGCCGCTGGAACGCGGAAAGCCTGGGCCGCCGCTTGGTCGCGCAAGGGATCAGCGTGGTCCGCCGCGAAGGCCCGGCCAACGCTTGCGGGCGATCCTATCCCCGCGGCTATCTGGCGGTCAGCCAAGCGCAGCCCGCCGCGCGGTTGGTGCGCGCGCTGCTTGATCGCAACACCGAATTGCCGCGCGAATTCGTCGAGAAGCAGGAAACCCGCCGCAGCGAAGACCTTCGCCACGAGCTTTATGATGTGACCGCATGGTCGGTCGGTCTGATGTCGGGCCTCGACGTCAGCCTCTGCAGTGGTGGCGTCGGCGGTGATCCTTTGTCCAGCGACGCGCCGATCGCTTCGGTCACGGGCGGGTCAGGCGACTTCGCTGTTGCTGTTCCATGGACCGACAGCGGGCAGGCGCGGCTGGTCACGCTTGCGCTGCGCGAAGGCTTTCAGGCGCGCGTCACCGACGAAGCGTTCATCTCGGCGGGGCGCGAATATCCGCGCGGAACCGTGGTGTTCACCGCGGGCGCGAACGAAGATGGCGCGCTGGAGCGGATTGAAGCGCTATCAGCCGAGGTTGGGGCGGAAACCGCGCGTCTGGCCTCTAGCTGGGTCGAAGACGGGCCCAATGTCGGCAGCGCCAGCTTTGTGCGGCTCACCCTGCCCAAGGTCGCGATGGCTTGGGACGAAGGCATTTCGCAATTGAGCGCGGGAGCGATGCGCTTTGTGCTGGAGCGCCGGATGGGCCTTCCGATCACGCCGATCCGCAGCCAGCGCTTTGGCCGGGTCGACCTGAGCGAATACGACGTGGTTCTTGTGCCCGAAGGTTCGCCTTCGCGCGCCATGGTGCAAACGCTCGACGCGTTTGTGCGCGATGGCGGCGTGTTGGTGACGGTGGGCAGCAGTCTGGGCGCGTTTGCGCGCGGCGACACTCCGCTGCTTTCGGTCAAACGCGAAGCGGGCCTTGGTCTCGATCTGTCGGATCCGGAAGGAACGGGCGGCGGCCTAGCCGAAGCGAGCGCGATTGAAAGCGAAGGCGAGTATCGCGACCTGATCCGCAATCAACAGGCCTTGCCCGACACACTGCCGGGCGCGCTGCTCAACGTGGTGGGCGATCCCAACATCTTCCTGTCCGCGGGGTACGATGACGGCGCGGTGGTGAACGCCACGGGGTCTTCGGTGTACACCCCGCTGGATCGCGCGAACGGGATCAACGCGATCCGTTTTGCGAGCGCGGAGAATCTCGTGGCGAGCGGCTATGTCTGGGGTGAAAACCAGCGGCAGATGGCGTTTAAGCCTTACCTGATGGCGCAACCATCGGGGCAGGGCGTGACCATCGGCTTCGTGCACGATCCCTCAACGCGGGCCTATCTCGATGGGCTGGATCTGATGATCGCCAACGCGGTGCTGATCGCGCCCTCGCGGATACGTTAGGCGCGAAAAAGGCGGCGGGTTGCCCCGCCGCCTCTCCGCGTTACCCGAAGGGCTGGGGCCTTAAGCGGCCGCCTTTTTTTGAGCCCATTGCGGAGCTTTGGGAGCGGGAAGACCAGTCTCGTAGGGGCAGGTCTCACGCAGCGTCTCAATCGATGGACCGTAATCGAACAGCGGAAGTTCGCCGCGCGTCTCACGCATCTGCGCGCGTAGAGCTGTGGTTTCGGCTTCGTCGACAGCGCCGTCTTCATCGGCGACTACGCCGTAATCGCGCGCGCCAGCCGGGCTCACGAGGCCCTGGCGAATTTCGAGGCTGACCGCCTGCGGATCACGCTCCAGCGGGTCGCCCCAGCCGCCGCCGCCCCACGTGATGAAGTGGAGGAGATCGCCTTCTTTCACTTCGACGTCTT
The DNA here is from genome assembly GCA_039186235.1 of Pseudomonadota bacterium. GTDB lineage: Bacteria > Pseudomonadota > Alphaproteobacteria > Sphingomonadales > Sphingomonadaceae > Erythrobacter. The sequence continues at coordinate 38,551 of JBCDAE010000014.1, forward strand.
CGACCTTGTTGCCGACCACCGTGGTTTCCCCATTGCGTTCAAGCAGCTTCTTCGCGCGGGCGCCCGGATGGCCGCCATTGACACCCCAAGGGGGGACGAACCAGCGATCGTCGTGGATCGCGATCTTGCCATCGGCGAGGAAGCGGTAGGTCATGTGAATGCCGTTACCCCCGCGATGCAGGCCTGCGCCGCCGCTGTCGGGCTCGGTCGAATAGCGTTCGATCCGCATCGGGAAATAGCGCTCGAGAAACTCGTTGGGCACGTTGGTGAAGCCGGGCCACAGCGAGTGACCATCCGGCCCATCGCCCAGTGGACGCCCCGGAATGCCTCCAAAGCCGATCTGGAAGAGCTGGAACCATTCGCCTTCATGGCCCGCGCGGTTGTCCCAACCCGAATAGAACAGGTGCGGGGAGGACGAGAAACCGGCGGCGTTCAGGAATTCCGGCGTTTTCTGGCCAAGCAGCCCGCCCAGAATGTCGAAAATCCTCCCCAGCGCGTGGGTGCGGCCCGACAAGGCGGCGGGGAATTGCGGCTTAAGCAGCGAGCCTTCCGGGATGCGCACTTCGATCAGATCGTAGAACCCATCGTTGAAGAGGATCTGCGGGTCGAAGACCATGATCATGTAGATGCCGAAGAACATCTTGAACATGTTCTCGTTGAGGAAAAAGTTGATCGACGCGGCGGATTGCGGGTCGGTGCCGTCGAAATCGAGGATCACCTTGTCGCCCTCGCGGTGCATGGTGCAGGTGATCTTGTAGGGGCCAAAACCCTTGCCATCGTCGCAGATGTAATCGGTGAAGCTCACGGGCTCTTCGGCCACCGCCATCGCGATCAGCGCCTTCATCGCGCGGTGGTTGCGCGCCAGCAGTTCCTGCGTGGCGGAGACATACACATCGTCGCCAAAACGATCCGCCATCTCGACGATGCGCTTGGCCGCGACACGGCAACTGGCGATGATCGCGTTGAGATCGGCCTGGCACCAATCGGGCTTGCGCGTCTGGTGCATGACGAGGCGCATCAGGTCTTCGTTATACTCGCCCTTCTTCCAGATCTTGACCGGAGGGATGCGCACGCCTTCTTCGAAAATCGAAGAGGCGCCGATCGGCATCGAGCCGGGGACCGAGCCGCCAATATCGGACTGGTGGCCGAACATCGCCGTGTAGGCGATGAGGCGTCCGTCTTTGAACACCGGCAGCAGCACGAGCCAATCGTTCGAGTGGCTGACCGCGCCTTCGCACGAATAGGGATCGGACAGGAAGATCATGTCCCCGTCCTCCAGCGTGCCGTCAAAGCCTTTGAGGAAGCCGTCGATAAAGCTGCCGAACTGGCCCACGATCATCTTGCCCGACGGGTCGGCGATCATCGGGAAGGCGTCCCCCTGTTCGCGGATGCCGGGCGACATGGCGGTGCGCACCAGCGTCGCGTCCATCTCGATACGCGCGTTGCGCAGCGCGTTTTCGATGATGTCGAGCGTAACCGGATCGATGTCGATCGCGGCGAAGGGCGTGGTGTTCGTTTCGATGATGTGCGCTGGCATCGGTTTAAGCCCCTTCAACCGGGTTGATCAGAATGTTGCCCGAAGCGTCGACGGTGGCGACGCAGCCGGTTTCGATAAGCGTGGTGGAATCCATCTCGGTCACGATCGCGGGGCCGGGGATGATATCGCCCTGTTTCAACTTGGCGCGGTCATAGATCACCGCGGCCTGTTCGCCGCCGTCCATCCACAAAGTGTGGTCGCGGATCTTGGCCTCGATGGGATCGCCATTGCCTTTGGCAAGCTCGGCCGCGGGAAGGGCGGGGGCTTTGCCCAGCGCCACCGCGCGCAGGTTCACGATTTCGTGCGGGGTGTCCATGTTGAAGGTGAAGAGGCGGTTATGCTCTTCGTCAAAGCGCGCCAGAATGCCCTCGATCCCGTCTGCTTCGAGCGTCGCCTCATCAATCGTGAGCGGCACTTCGAAAGCCTGCCCTGCGTAACGAATGTCGACTTCGAATTCGACCGTGATATCCGCTTCGTCGACGCCATCGGCGAGCAATTCGCCGCGCGTCTGATCTGCCATTTCGCGCAGCACCGCGACCAGGTCGGCCACCTCGGTGTCCTTGGCGAGCTTGGAGAAACTGCGCGCGGTTTCGGTGCGCATCTGCGTCGTCGCGTCGCCCAGCGCGCAGAGCACGCCGGGGGAGACGGGCGAGACGGCGGGCCAGCTGCCCATCAGCTTCGCCACTGCGTTCACATGCAATGGCCCTGCACCGCCAAAGCCCATCACAGCGAATTCGCGCGGGTCGTAGCCTTGCTGGACGCTGATCATGCGCAGCGCGCCGAACATGTTCTCGTTGACGATATCGATGATCCCGCGCGCCGCTTCCATCAGAGTGACACCCAGCGCGTCGGCGATGGTCTGAACCGCTTTTTTCGCGCCTTCGCGATCCAGCTGGAAACTGCCGCCCAGCAGGTCTTCGGGCAGATAGCCGAGCACCACGTTGGCGTCGGTCACGGTCGGCAATTCGCCACCCTTACCATAGGCCACCGGCCCCGGCACCGCGCCCGCGCTTTCGGGGCCCACACGCAGCGCGCCGGTCAATTCGGGAACGTGCGCGATCGAGCCTCCCCCTGCGCCCACGGTCTTCACATCCAGCGCCGAAGCGCGCACCGAGAGGTGCCCGACTTCGGTCGTGCGCACGCGGCGCGCTTCCAAGCCTTCAATCAAGGCCACATCGGTCGAGGTGCCGCCCACATCGAGCGTAAGGATATTCGAAAGCCCGGCGTTCTTGCCGACCCACTTGGCGCCTGTGACCCCGCCGGCGGGGCCAGACATCAGAATGTTCACCGGGTGCTCTTCGGCCTTGTGGCTGCTCATCAAGCCGCCGTCCGAGCGCAGCAGCGAGAGCTTGCCTTCGAGCCCTTCGTCTTCGAGCTTTCTACGCAGGTTCGAGACATACTTGCTCACCACGGGGCGTACCGCCGCGTTGGCGACCGTGGACAGCGTGCGTTCGTATTCCTGCATTTCGGGCAGCACTTCGTGACTTAGCGAGACGGGAATACCGGGCAATTCTTCCGCCGCGATTTCGCCGATCCGCTTTTCCTGTGCGCCGTTCACATAAGCGTTAATCAGGCTCACGGTCAGCGCTTCGACCCCTTGGCCTTTCAGCTTCTGCAGCGCGGCGCGCACCGCGCTTTCATCGAGCGGGCGCACTATGTTGCCATCGGCGTCCATGCGTCCGGGCACGTCGATCGTGTCTTCCAAAGCGGCCAGGGGTTGTGGCTTGGGCCAGACGATCCACGCTGCGAGGCCGCCGGGCACAAAGCTGCGCGCGATCTGCATAATATCGCGATACCCTTCGGTCACGATCAGCCCGACCCGCGCGCCTTTGCCTTCGAGCACCGCGTTGGTCGCCACGGTGGTCCCGTGAAGGAAGTACTGGATATCCTTGGCCGACACGCCCGCGTCGGCGGTGATCGCCTTCACGCCATTCAGAATCCCTTCGGAGCTGTCATGCGGGGTCGAAGGCGTTTTGTGCCGCCAAAACGCGCCAGTGCTCTCGTCAAACAAAAGCAGGTCGGTGAATGTGCCGCCAACGTCGACACCCAGCCTGTAGGTCATGTACTCTCCAACCAAATAGGTCCGTTCAAGGGCGCTTCCGCTTACGCCGCGCGGGCGACGAGCGAAGGCAATTCGCGATTGAGGATTTGGGCAAACCAGCGATTGGCCGCGATGGCGCGATCGAGAGCGATCCCGCTTTCAACCTGCGATTTGTCCATCAGATAGATCAGTTCTTCGGTGGCAATGTTGCCGGTGGCCTTGGGAGCAAAGGGGCAGCCCCCAAGGCCGCCGAGCGAGGCATCGAACACCCGGACGCCTGCCTCATAGGCGGCCCAGGCGTTGGCGATGCCGGTGCCTCGTGTGTTGTGGAAGTGGCAGCGCATCGGGATGGAGCCGCCCAGAAGGTCGCCGAGCTGACCGTAAAGTTCGCTCACCTGCGCGGGCACGCCGACGCCGATTGTGTCCGCTAGAGCGATTTCGACCGGCCCTTCGGAGGCGAGCTCTTCGGCTATGGCGATCACGGTGTCCGGCTTGACCTCGCCTTCGAACGGGCAGCCGAACGCGGCGGAGATCGTAATCTGCGCGGTGATGCCTTCGGACTTGGCGAAGCGGATCATGTCGCGGTTCTCCGCGATCCCTTCGGCAATGGTCTGGCCCTGGTTCTTCTGCCCGAAGGTGTCGCTGGCCACGATCACACAGCCGACTTGGTCGATCCCGCGCGCGCCGCCTTCCTTGGTGGCCAGCGCGCGCATCACGCCGCGCTTGTTGAGGCACAGGCCAATGTAAGTCGCCTCGGACATATCAGGCAGCCCCGCGATCACCGCTTCGGCGTCCGCCATTTGCGGGACACGTTTGGGGTGGACGAAGCTCGCAACTTCCAACCGACGCGCCCCATAACCCAGCATCCGCTCGATCAGTGCGAGCTTGTCTGCCGTACTGACGATATCCGGCTCGTTCTGAAGCCCGTCGCGCGGACCCACTTCGACCAGTTCGATGCTGTTAGGATCCATGGGAATCGCTTTGGTCCGCTGCAGTTTCGAAAATCCCTGTACGCAAATTGTATACAAAAGCAAATGTGATGCGTATAGGCGCGGCTCACACAGGCGAGCTCAAGGCTTGTGATTTTCACAACGTCTTGGCGTGCCTTGCGTTCCTCTTAGTCGGTCTGTGTCGCGCATAAGGCCGTTTGTGTCGGTTTAGACCGCCCTTGGGTTTGAGAGTTTGCAGGCGCTCGGCGAATCGAATTGAAAGGTGATGACATGGGACAAGGGGCTCTGGCCGGATTGCGGCTGATCGAGATGGGGCAGCTGATCGCTGGCCCGTTTTGCGGGCAGCTTATGGCCGATCACGGCGCCGAGGTGATCAAGATCGAGCCGCCCAAAGTCGGCGACGCGATGCGCAATTGGGGGCAGGGCATCCCGCTGTGGTTCTCGGTCGTCGCTCGCAACAAGAAATCGATCACGCTCAATCTGCGCGAGAAAGAGGGCCAGGCGATCGTTCGCCAGCTGGTTGAGAAGGCCGACTTTCTTCTCGAGAATTTCCGCCCCGGCACGCTGGAACGCTGGAATCTGGGCTGGGACGATCTGCACGCGATCAACAAGGCGCTGATCATGATCCGCGTCTCGGGCTATGGCCAAAGCGGACCCTATTCAAGCCGCGCGGGCTATGGCGGCATTGGCGAAGCGATGGGCGGCATGCGCTACATCGCGGGCGAACCCGACCGCCCACCAAGCCGCGCTGGCCTTTCGATCGGGGACTCGCTCGCCGCGACCTACGCCTGCCTTGGCGCGCTGATGGCGCTCAACCACCGGCACCGGACGGGCGAGGGGCAGGTGGTCGATTCCGCCATCTACGAGGCGGTGTTGGCGATGATGGAATCCACGGTGTCGGAATACACCGTGACCGGCCATATTCGCGAGCGTACGGGGTCGATCCTGCCCAAAATCGCGCCTTCCAACGTCTATCCCACCAAGGATGGCAGCGTGCTGGTGGCGGGCAATCAGGACAGCGTTTGGAAGCGCATGTCGGCGATGATGGGCATGGCCGAACTGGGCGATGATCCCCGCTACAACAGCCATGTCGCGCGCGGACAGCGACAGACCGAGCTCGACGATCTGATTGGCGACTGGACACAGAAGTACACCAGCGTCGAAGTGCTTGATATGTGCGAAGAACACGGCGTCCCGGCGGGCAATATCTACCGCGCGCCCGAGATGTTGGCGGACCCCCATTTCGAAGCGCGCGAGGCGATCATTGAGCGCGATCACCCGCGCCATGAAAACTTCAAGATGCAGAATGTCGCGCCCAAGCTTTCCGCCACGCCCGGTCACGTCGAAACGGTGGGTCCGGACCTGGGGGAGCATAATGAGCTGATCTATGGCGAACTTCTCGGCATGGACAGCGCCACGATGGCCGACCTAGAAGAGCGCGGGATCATATAACTCGCAGGCTATTCCGCCGCGCAATCGAGCTGCTGTTCGCTCATGGCTTCGGCGAAGACATGGAAGGCGCGGCGCAAATGGCTGCCCATCACCGCGCGCGCCCAATTGGGATCGCGCGCCCGGAAAGCGGCGATCAGTTCGTCGTGGTCGCGCGCGGACTGTTTGAGATCTTCGATGGAATAGCCGCGCGCGGTGCGCAGGACGACGGGTTGCTCGACCAGCATCGCCAGCACTTGCGTCAGGCGCGGCGAGGCGGCGGCTTCGGTCACTTCTTCGTGGAAGCGCCGGTTCGCGTCGAGAAAGCTCGCAATATCAGGCTCGGCTAGCGCCACGGCCTCGTGCAGCTGCGCGTTGATACGGGCCAGGTCGTCTATCTGCTCTAAGCTTAGCCTTAGAGCCGCGCGTTCGGCGGCGTGCCCTTCGAGCATTTGGCGCAGCGTGAACATCTCGTCGATTTCATCCTGCCCCCAGTCGGGCACCATGATCCGGTTGGTCTTGGTCCGCATCAGCAAGAGCTCGCGCTCCAAGCGGCGCACCGCCTCGCGCACAGGGGTGCGGCTGACCCCGGCGATTTCCGACAGCTTCTCCTCGGTGATCCGGTCGCCGGGCCGCGCGCCTCCCGCCAGCAGAAAATGCCGGATCTTTTCGTAAGCGGTGTCGGACGCGGTGCTCATGGGGCGTGTTCTAGTCGGGCCTCAAAGGGGACAGAGAAGGGGTTATAACCGACTTAGGGGCGTTTAGGCCGATCAAGGCCCTGCCAAGCGTGACCCAAAAACATCAAAACCACCCCTAGGCGATTGCAATTTTTGCGGCGTATCAATTTTTCTTGACGAGAGCAAATTGTATACAATAAGTGCGCTCCCCACGAGAGAGCGACAGTTTTGTGTCTACGCTTTCGACCCGGTGGCTGACGAGGGATCCAGCCGGCGCTCGAAGCAAGGCGACCCAAGCCGGACTGACGTGATCGAAAGAGCAGAGCGCTGGGGGCACAAGGCTGCGAGCGCGTAAACACCAGGGGGTGAGCGGGAACCTGCGCGATACGATGCAGGCGCAATCCTCCGACCTTGTGAGGAATCCCTAATGAAAAAACAGGTCCAGTCCCTTCTCGCTTCCAGTGTCGCGTTTGGAGCGTTGGTCGTCGCAACCCCGGCTTTGGCCCAGGACGCCGAAACCACCGCCGCCGAAGCCGAAGAAGACAACGCGATCATCGTGACCGCGCGGCGCCAATCGGAAACGCTGGCCGAAGTGCCGGCAGCCGTGACCGTTTTCACCGAAAGCACTTTGCGCGCGGCGGGGATCGAGCGAGCGGATGATTTCGTGCAGCTGACGCCGGGCGTTACGATTGTGACGGGCACCGCCGAAGCGGGCGACACGCAAATCAACATTCGCGGCATCAATGGCGCGCGTGACGCGGAGAGCTCTGTGGCTCTCGTGGTCGATGGCATCCTTAAGACCAACACCGCGCAGTTGAACCAACAGCAGGGCACGCTGCGCCAGATCGAAATTCTCAAAGGGCCGCAAGGCGCGCTCTATGGTCGCAACGCGGCCGCGGGCGCGATTGTGATCCAGACCGCCAAGCCGGGCGATGCAGTGGAAGGCCGAGTTCTTGGCTCAGCGGCGGAAGACAACACCTATCAATTGAACGGGTACATTTCGACGCCACTCAACGACACGATGGGTCTGGTCGTCTCGGGCAGCTACTTCACCACCGATGGGTTCTTCTTTAACCGCTTCCTCGATGACAATGTGGTCGACGATCAGGAAATCTGGTCGGTCGATGGGCGCTTTGTGGCTGAACTTGGCCCCGACACCGAATTAGATCTGAAGGCGCGCTACGCCGACCTTCAGGGCGCTTCGATCAACTTCAACGCGTCTTTCCAGCTGCCCAATTTCGCGGGTGTCGATCCGGCGTTCTTCGAGGACGTAAACGAGCACCCGTTCGACTATTATTCCAACATTCGGCCGGTGAACGAGCAGCAGACGTTTGAAGCGTCGGCCTTGATACGTCACGAAATGGAAAGCGTCACGCTCACCGCGTGGGCGCTCTACAGCGATGTCGATCAGCTGCTGATTGCCGACGGCACCTCGGCGGACTTTGCCCGCTTCACATTCCCTGGTGCGACGCCCGCTTCGGTCGCCGCGTCGAACGCGTGTTTCGCCTCTACGGCGGAGCTCACCGGCTTTCCGCTCAACGCGCCGACTTTTATCGGCAACGTACCGACGCCCTTCATTTTCGATCCGGTGAACGGGTCGACCTTTGGCGCTTACAGCCCGACGACCTGCGACGGCACGCAGCTGCAAATCCGGAACCAAAGCGATATCAGCGCGGAAATCCGGCTGGCCTCCAACACGGATGGGCCGATCCAATGGCAAATCGGCGCTTACTATCTGCACATTGATCGCGAGGTTGGTGTCAGCATTGGAGCCGATCTGGGGCAGGGCGTGAGCCGCGAGCTGTTTAACCCGGCGGACTCGTTCAATCCAACCTCGCAGCTGTTCAACGATGACTTCTCGACCGATGTGTACGCGGCCTTCGCCTCGGTCGACTGGGACGTCAGCGATCGGTTCACCGTCGGGTTTGCGGGGCGTTTCGATATCGAAGATCGCAGCGTTTCCAGCCTTGTGCCCAACGTGCTCGATCCGTTCAGCGGCGGCCCGATCAATCCGGGCCAAGCCTTTGGGCAGATCCCCGACCAATCCGAGACCTTCCAGCAATTCCAGCCCAAGGTCTCCTTGAGTTACGCCGCATCGGACGATGTCAATCTCTACGCCAACTGGGGCATTGGCTTTAAATCGGGCGGGTTCAACAATCAGGGCTCGGCGGCGATTGTCGATCAGAACTTCAACCAGTTCATCGGCACCAACGTGTTGATTGAAGATCAGTACCGCAAGGAAACCTCGTCCGCGTTCGAGGCCGGTGTGAAGGGCCAGCTGCTTAACGGCGCGATCACGTTTGATCTGGCGGGCTATTACACCGAGATCGACGATCTGCAGTTCTTCGAATTCTTCGTTGGCGCGTTTGGTCTGCTGCGTGTGGTCTCCAACATCGACGAGGTGGAGATTTACGGCGCGGAGTTGAACCTGACCGCGGAAATCCTCGACGGCTGGACGGTCTATGGATCGGCGAACGTCACCGAAAGCGAGATCAAGGCGAACTCGTCGCGTCCCGTCACGGTGGGCAACGAGTCGCCCTACACCGCTGATTACACGATCAATGTCGGCACGCAGTTCGATCTGCCGGTGACCGACACGCTGAATTTTGTGGCGCGGGCCGATTACCGCATCACGGGGCCGACCTGGTTCCACACGGTGCAGGACGACACCTCGCCCACTCTGTTCAGCGGCTTGCTGCCGGGGTCCGCGCTGATGCTGCCCGGATTTGTGGGCGACGCCGACTATTCGATCACGCAGCGCGACGAGTTCGGCGTGCTCGACATGCGGGTGGGTGTTGAGATCGATGATCGCATCACGGTGATCGCGTTCGCCGAAAACCTGACCAACGAGCAATATCTCAATGAGGTGATCCCCGCGATCGAGTTCGGCGGATCGTTCATCTCGCCGGGCGGCCTGCGCCGCTTCGGTGTCGAAGTCGCCTATGACTTTTGATCCGTATTCGCGCTAAGGCGTCGCGATGAGCGATGATCTGAACGCGAGCTATTCGGGTGTCTATGAGGGCAGGATCGGGTTTGGAAAGAATCCGGCCCTGATCCTCATTGACTTTGTGGCCGCCTATTTTGAGCCGGAGAGCCCGCTCTACGCCGGTGTGGATGATGCGCTGGCGGCGGCGCTCTCGCTTCGTGAGGCCGCGCGCCGAGCCGGGGTTCCGGTGATCTACACCAATGTCGTTTATCACCCTTCGCTCAAAGACGGCGGGCGGTTCGCGCAGAAGGTCGCGCCGCTGGCGGGGTTTGCGCAGGGGCATCCTTACGGCGCTTGGGCCCCGGGGCTAGAGCCGGCGGCGGACGAACTGGTGATCTCAAAGCAGTATCCCAGCGCCTTCTTCGGCACGTCTTTGGCTTCCACACTGACAGCGGCGGGGCACGACAGCTTGATCATCACCGGTCTGACTACCAGCGGATGTGTCCGGGCGACCTGTGTCGATTGCTGCAGCCACGGTTTCGTTCCGATTGTCGTCGAAGAGGCCGTGGGCGATCGTCACCAAGACCCGCACCGCGCCAACCTGTTCGATATGAACGCCAAATACGGCGATGTGGTGAGCTTGTCGGAAGCTGTTGCGTCCTTGGGCGGCTAGCTCAGCACCTCTTTGAGCAAGGGGTTAGGGAAGCGTCGGCGGATCGTCACCGCCCAGAAGATTTCGTGCAGATCCTCCAACCGGCACAATTCCACCAGCGATCCCGCTTCCAATTCATCGCGCACAACGATCGGCGGAATGACGGCAACACCCACATCGGCACGGGTCAGCAGGCGCAGCATCGCCATATCGTCCGCCTCGGCGGCGATGCGCGGCACAACCCCGTGACGATCCAGACCCAACCGTTCGATCAGAGCGTCGAAACCGGCCCTCAGCGAAGTTTCGGGCGTGGGCAGAATCAGAGGGTGTCTTCGGATCAGTTCGACCACCGACTGCCGCGTGGCCGAGGCGCGGCTAGGCGCTCCAACCAAGCTGATCGGCTGATCATCCAGGCGACTGACCAGATAGGGGCTGCCCGCGTCGCGCGCGGGGCTGAGATTGGTCAGCACCACATCGAGGCTTAACCCCTCCAAGGCGCGCAGCAGGCTGTCCTGCGTGCCCGATCGCAGCACCACTTCCACATCGTCACGGCCCAAGACAGGCTCGAGAAAGCGCATCTGAAAGTTGCGCGAAAGCGTGGCCAGCGCGCCGATCCGAAGCACCCGTCGCTGACCCTCGGCGCTGTCGAGCGTCGCGGAAAGATGGTCGGCGGTGCGAAAGATATCGTCTGCGTGGTCGAGCGCGATACGCCCCGCTTCGGTGATCTCGAGGTTGCGTCCGCGGCGTTCAAACAGATCGTGGCCCAGAGACGCTTCGAGCGCCTTGATCTGGGTCGAAACCGCGCTTTGCGACAGGTTGAGCGCGCGCGCGGCGCCGGTCAGCGTGCCTTCGCGCGCCACCGCACGAAACAGCCGGAGATGATGCAGGTTCAGACTGGCCATAGTTTGATTATAGCGAACGATAAGCCAAATAATATGTATTTTTTCTATCGGTCGAGGGGCGCTATCCCGCTCTCAACTCGAACTTACGTTTTCGATCCCCCGGAGCCCCTTATACATGCCGATCGCCCCGTCGCTGTCGTTCTTTGCGCCCATTGCGCTCATTCTGGTCGCGATTTTCGCGGGGTATAGCCCGGGGCGGCGTCCCGGCATCCTCCCACGCTTGTCGGAATCGGTCGCGCTGATCGCCCTCGCGCTTTGCGGCGTTGGCCTGGTGCAAGTCATCGCTGGTTCTGCCCAGCCGGTTTCGGTTCTTTCCGGGCCATTCCAACTGGCGCTGCGCGCCGATTTGGTGAGCGCGACGATGGCATTGCTGGTTGGGTTCATCGGCTGGATCGTGATGCGCTACAGCCGCAGCTATCTTGACGGGGAAGAGCGCGAAGGCGCTTTCCACGCGCTGATGCTGACGACCCTCGCCTCGGTTCTGGTCTTCGCTCAGGCGGGCAGTTTTGCCACGCTGGCGCTGGGCACATTCGCGGTCGGGCTGACGCTCAAGCGGCTTTTGCTGTTTTACCCCGACCGCGCCGAAGCGCAGCGCGCGGCGACCAAGTTCGCCTTGGTTTGGCGCGCCGGTGATGTTTTGCTGGTCGGAGCGGCGGGTCTGTTGTTCTGGACATTCGGCACGCTGGATCTGGCCGCGCTGGGCGAGGCCGCCACGACACAGCCGCTTGGTTACGCTGGCAGCGCGGCGATTGGCCTCCTTATCACGGCGGCCGCGCTCAAGACCGCGGCTTTCCCGCTGCACGGTTGGCTGACCGAAGTGATGGAAGCGCCGACGCCCGTGTCCGCTCTTTTGCACGCTGGCATTATCAATTCGGGCGGCGTGTTGCTGATCGCGAACGCGCAGCTTGTTCAACAAAGCTCCGGCGCGATGGCCGCGCTCGTGATGGTGGGCGGACTGACCGCGCTGTTCGGCGCCGCGGTTATGCTGACGCAAAGCGCGGTGAAGACAGCGCTCGCGTGGTCCACCGTGTCGCAAATGGGCTTTATGCTGCTTCAGTGCGGCCTTGGCCTTTGGACACTGGCGCTGCTGCACATCGTCGCGCACTCGCTGTACAAGGCGCACGCTTTCCTTTCGTCCGGTGGGGCCGTGAAGGAAGTTACGAACATCCGCCGTCCCGGTCCGGTGGCGGCGCCAAGCGTCAAGGCGGTGGTGAACTCCTTCGGCCTCGCTCTCTTGCTCTACGCGATCATCGCAGGCGTCTTCATTTTCGTGTTTGGCCCCAAGACCCCGCAAGCGCTGGCGATGGGCGCGATCCTGATCTTTGGCGTCGCCTATATGGTCGCGCAGGGCTTGGCTGATCTGGCACCACGTCAATTGACCCAGCGATTGGTTGGATCGTCTTTGTTCGCGGCGATCGCCTATTTCAGTTTTCAGGTTCTGGCCCAGGCCGCTTGGGGCCCGTTCCTGCCCGCCGCGCCCGTTCCGGGGCCCTTGGAGTGGGCGCTGATCGTGGTCGCGGTCACATCCTTTGGTTTGGTCGCTTTCGCACAAGCGCTGTTTCCCCTGTGGGCGCACCATCCCTCGACCGCTGGCCTGCGCGTCCACTTGGCAAACGGCCTCTATCTCAACGCCTTGCTTGACCGCGCCATTGGTGGCTTCGCGGCGACCAAGAGCACCTCGCAGTAACCCTTAGGCGGAGCCCCCGATGTTTCTGAACACCCCGCAGATCACCCCCGCGCGCCTTTCCGAAGTGCTCAGCGCAGCCGAAGCCGCGGCTCGCGCCGTGCCCCCGGCCTTTCCCTTGGATGCGACCGTTGCGGTGAACCCCTTCCTTGGCCAGGCGGGTGAGGATCTCGCGACGGCGACGGCGCGCCTTTCACGTGTGGCGGGCACTCGGCTGACGCAGACCGGAGACGTTTACGCCGAAGCTATTCGGACGGGCCATATCCTCGACGAAGATCTCGAAGCCGCGCTGGAGGCGAACACCTCGGCGCTTAAGCACGGCACCGTGGCCGCGCTTAAGCTCTCGGCTTCCGCGCTTGGCAACGCCGCGCCCGCGCCCGCTTTGCCAACGATAGCCGATCTGGCCGCCCGGGTTTCCGGCATTGATTGGCCTTCGGTGATCGACAAGACGTTTGGCCAGTGGGCCGCCGGGCAGTTTGATCGCGGGCAGGCGCTTTGGTCGCCTACGCCGGGGGCGCAGGCTTTTGCAGGCTGGCGCGCTTGGGCGGCGCACGATTTGACGCCGGAAATCGCAGGCTTGAAGGGCTTTTGCGCGCATGTAGTGGCCGCGCCTGACACAACCGAGCGCGCCATTCTGTTCGCGTCGGACAAATTGGGGCTGAGCGGTGAAGCGGCGGAAACCGCTTTCCATCGCCTCTATATGAGCCTTGGTGGATGGGCGCAGCACGCGCGCTGGATGCTCTGGCAGGCCGAGCTTGCGGGCGAGGTGGATCGCACCCTGGCGGATCTGCTGGCGATCCGTCTGATCTGGGAGGAGGCGCTGCTGGAGCAATTCCCCGAGGTCGCCGATCAATGGACCGACACGCTCGCCGGGCACGCATCGCCCCTGGAACCCACCCAAGAACAAGTGACGCTGGCGATCCTGCAGGACGCAGCGGATCGCGCGCACCAGCGACGCCTCAGGGTCGCGCTTGATGGAGCTGATACGGTCGAGGGCCGGCCCGAGTTGCAAGCGGCCTTTTGCATCGACGTGCGTTCCGAAGTCTTCCGCCGTGCGTTGGAGAGTGTCGACGCCTCGATTGAGACGCTCGGCTTTGCCGGGTTCTTTGGTCTGCCGATTGCGCACCGTCCGCATGGTTCGGACTTGATCCAGAACCGCCTTCCTGTCCTTCTAAGCCCCGGGCTCGACACGACGAGTGAAGGGGACCCGGAAGCGGATAGAGACACCCGCATCAAGGCGCGCACCTCGCGCGCTTTTGGCCGGTTCAAGCAGGCGGCGGTGTCTTCTTTTGCCTTCGTGGAATCGATGGGGCCGCTCTATATCGCCAAACTGGTCAAAGATGCGCTGGGCCTTGCTCAGAAGGCGGCTCCGGTCGAGCCCATGCCCGAAGTGGTCGGCGGATTTTCGGCCAAGATGAAGGTCAGCACCGCCGCGACCGTGCTGGGCGCGATGAGCCTGACGACTAACTTTGCCAAAGTCATTCTGCTGCTGGGCCACGGAAGCAAGGTCACCAACAACCCGCATGAAAGCGCGTATCAATGTGGCGCGTGCGGCGGGCATGCCGGCGATGTGTCGGCGCGGGTACTCGCCGGGATGCTCAACGATCCCGAAACGCGCACCGGTTTGGCGGAGCGCGGGTTGCACGTGCCTGAGGATACCGTTTTCATCGCGGGTATTCACGACACGACGACCGACGCGGTCGCTCTGTTTGAGGACGACGTCGAGACCGCGTCGCACGATTTGGACCTGGTGCGCGAATGGCTGGACGAAGCGAAGTGGATCGCTCGCGCTGAGCGCGCCCCCAAACTACCGGGCGCGAAATGGCAGAGCCTTGATGCGCGCGCGACCAACTGGGCCGAAACGCGCCCCGAATGGGGCTTGGCCGGCTGCGGCGCGTTTATCGCCGCGCCGCGCTCCGCGACCGCGGGCAAGGATCTGGGCGGCCGCGCGTTTCTCCACTCCTACAACTGGCAAAGCGATGAAGGCTTTGGCGTCCTCGAACTGATCCTGACCGCGCCTGTCGTCGTAGGAAGCTGGATCAGCTTGCAGTATTACGGTTCGTCGGTCGCGCCTGAGATTTTTGGCGGCGGCAACAAGTTGATCCACAATGTGGTCGGCGGATTTGGCGTGATCGAAGGCAATAGCGGGCGTTTGCGCGCCGGCCTGCCGTGGCAGTCGGTGCATGACGGCGAAAAGCTGATGCACGAGCCGCTGCGCCTTTCGGTCATGATCGAAGCGCCGCAAGAAGCTATTCTCGACGTGCTCGAACGCCACGAACAGGTGCGCGAACTGTTCGACAACGGCTGGTTGCATCTTTTCACATTGAAGAACGGCAAGGTTGACGCGCGATATCGCCCCGGCCTCGCCTTTGAAGAGGAACGTCCCAAGGCGCTTGCCGCCTAGGTCTAGGCAAGGAGGCTCACCGAGGGGTCGGGTGAGCCTCCTTGTTTTCTTATCATTCGGGTATCGGCTGCGCTTTTGGCGCGTAACAAAAGCGCGTATTCGCGCGACGTTCGGTTACGAAGTTTCGCTTGCGCGGATACGACGCGCCTC
Source organism: Pseudomonadota bacterium (assembly GCA_039186235.1). GTDB lineage: Bacteria > Pseudomonadota > Alphaproteobacteria > Sphingomonadales > Sphingomonadaceae > Erythrobacter. Next base: position 53,902 of record JBCDAE010000014.1, read on the forward strand.
TAGTGCGTTGCATTGTGATACTTATCCTCTCGCCTGTATCGCCTCCGTTCCGGCCCTTTTACTCTGCCAGCCTCGCGCTGCTCGGCAGCGTTGCGCTCGCCGGTTGTGTTTCCATGGCGCCCGATCGCGAAACCCCGGCCTTGGCGGCTGAAATGCCCGAGAGCTTTGCTCAAGCCAACGCGGCGGAAGCTGGCACCTATGTCCCGCAGAAATGGTGGCGCGCGTTCGAAGACCCCGTCCTCGATCAGCTGGTGGATCGGGCGCTGGCATCCAACCTCGACATCGCGGAATCGGCGGCGCGTTTGCGTCAGGCCAGCGCGCAGGCGCGGGTGTCGCGCGCGGCCTTGATCCCGCAGGCGAACCTTTCCGGCAACGCGTCTGAAACCAGCACACCGATTGATGGTTTGGCCTTCGGCGATCTGGGCGGCGGAACAATCGACCGGATCGATAACGAAGCCTACACGCTCGATTTGGGCGCGTCGTATGAGCTTGATCTGTTTGGCCGCGCGCGTGACGATTTTCGAGCCGCGCGCCAAGACGCGATCGCCAGCGCTCAAGATTTGAAGACGGTGCAGTTGAGCGCGGCGGCTGAGACGATCTCGGCCTATTTCGACTACGTGGACGCGGCGCGGCAGATTACCCTCAACGAAAATACGATCGAAGTCTTGCAAGACCGCGTTCAGCGCACCGATGAACGCTTTTCGCGCGGGCTGGTGGACAGTTTTGAGCTGTATCAGATCCGTCAGGATTTGCGCTCAAGCGAAAGCGCTCTGCCGCAGCTGCGTTCCACGCTTGTGGCGACGAAATCGCGATTGGCGCTGCTGCTTGGGGTGTATCCCAGCGAGATTGATGAGGCCCTGAGCCAGCCTTTACGCCCGCGTCTGGTGTTTGAGCCCGTCCCCAGTGGCCTTCCGATCGATATTCTCGCTCAACGCCCCGATGTGGCCGCCAATTACGAAAGGCTCGAAGCCGCGCGGCTTCGCATCGGCGCGCGGCGCGCGGATCGTTTTCCGACCATCTCGTTCAGCGCGTCAATCGGCACTCAGGCTGGAAGCCCGGGCAATGTGTTCGACTTTTCGAGCAATTGGGCGTCCTCGCTCGTCGCCGCTGTCACAGCGCCGATCTTCGACGCAGGCCGGATCAACGCGAACATCGCCGCCGCGCGCGCGACCTATGACGCCCAAGCCGCGGCCTATGCGCGCAGCGTCATCAGCGCGTTTGGCGAAGTGGAAAGCGCGCTCGCCGATTACGATCAGCAGCGCGAACGGTATCGGCTGACCTCGGCGCAGCTCGCGGAAGCGAACAGCTCTCTCGACCTGCAAAAGCGCCGGTTTGAAGCGGGCACGGGCGGGTATCTGCCCTATCTCGATGCGCTGCGCACGGTTTACGCGGTAGAGACCAGCCTGTCGTCCGCAGCGCGGTCCACGGCGCTCGCCCGGCTTGGTATTCACCGCGCGCTCGGCGGCGATTGGACGGATGGCGCCGAGCCGGTGGCTCTCGAAATGCGGCCCGCCGAGGAAGCCGAGCTCGATCAAGGAGATCCCTCATGAGTCGCCAGTTGCTCTATTCTCTCATTCTGCTGGGCGGCGCGACTGTGATTGCAGCCATCCTGATCTCCTTGCGACCCGAGCCGGTTGAGGATGAGCGGGTCGAGCAGGCGCCGCTGGTTGAAGTGGTTCCGCTGAAAGAAGCCTCGGGCGCCATCCCTGTGCTGGGATCGGGCAATGTGCAGGCGCGCGAAGAAGTCGTGGTGGCGGCAGAGGTTTCGGGCCGCCTGACCTATGTGAATCCAAACTTCCGCGAAGGCGGAGCGGTTCCCGCCGGAGCCACCTTACTGCGGATCGAAGAGAGCGACTACGTCAACCAAGTGCGCGCCGCCGAAGCGGACGTGGCCGCGCAAAGCGTCGCCGTGCTTGAAGCGGAGGAGGAAGTCGAAATCGCGCGCGAGGAACTCGCGCGGTTTGCGGCGCGCGAAGAAGCGGTGGCCAAGCAGCTTGATAAGAGCGCGCGCATACTCCCGCCACGTACGGTCGAAGAGATAGAAGCAGCGGCTGCTTTGCCGCTGCCTGATCCTGAAACTCAGGCGGCCAGTCGCGGTCTCGCCACGCGAGAGCCGCAATTGCAGAGCGCCAAGGCTTCGCGTGATCGGGCCGAGGCCAACCGTTCCGACGCGAAGTTGCGCTTGGGCCGGACCCGAGTGCGTGCGCCTTTCCGTGGGTTGGTGCGCGAAGAAAGCGCCGCCATCGGCCAATTGGTGCAACCGGGCGAGCGCCTGGGATCGCTGGTAGCGACGGACGCCTATGAGGTGCGCGTTTCGCTGACGCCGGATGAGGCCGCCTTGATCCCCGGCCTGCTCAATCCCTCAAGCGGGCGCGTCGCGGCCTCGGTCACGTCGAGCTACGGGGGCAAGACCTATCGCTGGCCCGCCTTTGTGGATCGGGCCAACGCCATTCTCGACGCCGCCACGCGCAACATCGAGGTGTACGTGCGTGTGCCATCGCCGCTCACCGCAGGTCGCCCCGTGGCTGATGGGGAGAAGGGACGCGCGCCGCCGCTCCTTTTGGGCGCGTTTGTCAATGTCGAAATCACCGGGGCGAGCCTTGACAGCTACGCCGCGATACCCGCCGATGCCGTGCGTCCGGGCAACGAAATTTGGGTGGTGCGCGAAGGCAAGCTGGCGATCCTCAAAGTGCGTGTCATCCAGCGCAGCGACGCGATCGCTTACGTGGCGACGCCCAGCTTGGGCAAGGGCGGCTTGTTGATCACAAGCAGCCTCACCGCGCCGATAGACGGGATGCCGCTGCGCGTAAGCGGTGCGAAGGCGCCCCGAAACGCCGGTAAGGACTCCGACAGCGAATGAGCGCTGATATGTCCTCTGAGCCGATACAACCGCCGCGCCCGCGCCCAGGCGACCGCGCGCGCGATCGCAAAGGCGCCATCGCGTTCATGGCCCGCAACGGTGTGGCGTCCAACCTGCTTATGGTGGCGATGATCATCGCGGGGATCATCGCCTTTGGTCGGATCGTGCAGGAGGTGTTCCCCGAAAGCAGCCTCGACACCATTCAGGTCTCAGTGGATTATCCGGGCGCGACCCCAGCGGAAATCGAACAATCGATCGTTCAACGCATCGAAGAAGCGGTCGAAGCGATTGAAGGGGTGGACAAGATCACAGCCACCGCGCGCGAGGGCCAGGGCAGCGTCAATGTCGAGTTGGAAGAAGGCACCGATATTGCGCGCGCGCTCGACGAGGTGAAATCCGAGGTCGATCAGATCCAGACCTTCCCCGCGGAGGCTGACGAACCCGATATCCGGGAGATCACGACACGCTCGGTCGTGCTGCGCATCGCGCTCTTCGGCGACATTTCGGAGCGCTCGCTTAAGGAAACCGCCTTTGCGCTCGAAGACCAGATATCGAGCCTGCCCGAGGTTTCCTATGTCGAAACCAGCTCCGTGCGCGATTATCAGATCTTCGTCGATGTGCCGCAGGATCGTTTGCAGGCGCTGGGCCTTTCGCTCCCCGATGTGGCGCGCATTGTCGGCCAATCGAGCCTGGATAGCTCGGCCGGATCGCTCGATACCGCCAACGAAGAGGTCCGCCTGCGCACGGTGGGGCAAAACTACGACCAGTCTGACTTTGAAGACATCATCGTAGTCAGCTCTGGCGATGGCGACCTGCTGCGCCTGGGCGATATCGCCGAAATCACGGATGGGTTTGAAGACGAAGACCTGATCGCGCGGTTCAACGACAAGCCGGTCGCGTTTGTGGACGTGTACCGCACGTCCGATGAGCGTGTGCTGGATGTCGCCGCGGCGGTCAAAACCTTCATGCAGGACACCTATGCCCCCCCTCCAGGCGTCGATTACGCGGTGTGGAACGACCAGTCGCAAATCCTCGACGACCGTTATCGCTTGCTGCTGCGCAACGCGGGATTTGGTCTGATCCTTGTGCTGATTGCGTTGACCTTGTTCCTCGATTTGAGGCTCGCGTTCTGGAGCGCGGTCGGGATTGGCGCGACCTTCACCGGCGCGGTGTTTGTGCTCGACGCGATTGGGTCGAGCATCAATATGTTCTCCCTGTTTGGCTTCATCCTGGCGCTGGGGCTCGTGGTCGATGACGCGGTCGTCGTGGGCGAGAATATCTATCAGGAGCGCGAGAACGGGCGCACCGGCGTGGGCGCGGCGATCGCGGGCGCGCAGCGTGTGCGAACGCCCGTTATCTTTGCGGTGCTGACCAGCATGGTGTCCGTGCTGCCGGTGCTGGCGACGGGCGGCGTGATCGGCAAGATCACTCAGGACGTGCCACTTGTGGTGGTCGCGGTCTTGGCGCTCAGCCTTGTCGAAGCGCTTTTGGTCCTGCCGCATCACTTGTCGCACCTGCCCGCAGCCGGCGCGCACGCAGGCAACCAGATCACACGGTTCTTTGAAAGCGTGCAGGGCGCGGTCGATCGCCGTTTCAAATCCTTTGTCGAAGGTCCGCTCGACACCGCCTTGAAATTCTCGGTGAAAGCGCCCGGTGTGGTCATATCGGCCGCGGCGGCGATCTTGATTGTCATGGCCTCGCTGGTGCCGGCGGGCATCATCAAGGTCAGCTTTTTCCCGGACATCGAGGGCGACGTCATCTCGGCGTCGATCGAAATGCCTGCAGGGGCCACGGTCGAGCGCACCGCCCGAGTGGCCCAAAGAATCCGCGAAGCGGGGGACCGAACGCTGGCGCGCTACCAGACCGATGAGGAACGCGAAGCGGGCGTGCCGCCTTTCTTTGTCGAGGCGATTTACTCGACCGTTGGCCAGCGCGCGATCGGACAGGGCGGCCCCGGTGGCACGCGCACGCAATCCAGCCCCGCGCTCGCCGATGTCCAGATCGCGCTGATGACGGGCAGCGAGCGGCCTGTGAGCGCGCGCGAAATCCAGGACGTGTGGCGCGAAGAGATCGGCGACTTGCCCGAAGTGCGCTCCTTCTCGATCACGTCGGACGACATCAATTTCGGCGCCGCGATCAATGTCCAGATTTCCGACAGCAACGAAGACGCTTTGGAAGACGCGCGCAAACGCGTGATGGCGGGCATAGCCCGGATCAACGGCGCGTTCGATATCGAAAGCGATCAGGACGCGGGGCTGCGCGAAATCGAACTGCGCTTAAAGCCGGGCGCGCGGACCTTGGGCCTGACCGTCGAGGACCTGGCCGGTCAAGTGCGCGCGGCGTTCTTCGGCGCGGAAGCGGTAAGGGTGCAGCGCGGCCGGCAGGACGTGCGCGTCTATGTCCGTCTGCCGGAGAATGAGCGCAACTCGATCGCCGATGTGAACGCCCTTCGCGTTCGCGTGCCCGGGGGCGGTTTCACTTCGCTGTCAGCGGTGGCCGAGGCGAGCTTCACCGAAGCGCCAGCCACGATCCGACGCGAAGACGGGCGGCGCACCGTGACGATCTCCGCGGACGTGAACGAACAGGCGATCACATCGACCGAAGCGACGCAGTTTATCGAGACCGAAATTCTGCCCCCGATCATCGCCGATTATCCGACGCTGCAATACAAGTTTGGCGGAGAGCAGGAGGAACAGATCGAAGCGTTCTCCGGTCTCGGTGCGGCGTTCGGTATCGCTTTGATCGTGATTTACGCGCTGTTGGCGATCCCATTCCGATCTTATACGCAGCCGCTGGTTATCATGTCGGCGATCCCGTTCGGGATGGTCGGCGGGCTGGTCGCGCACCTCCTTCTGGGTCTGGAATTGGGTATCCTTTCTCTTTTCGGCTTCGTCAGCCTCGCGGGCGTCATCATCAACGGCAGCCTTGTGATGATCGACTTCTTCAACGAAAACATGTCTATCGGCATGGACGAGGAAGAGGCGATTATCGACGCCGCCAAATCGCGTTTCCGCCCGATCATGCTCACCGCGTTCACGACCTTTTTGGGCGTCGCGCCGATCACTTTTGAGACCAGCCGTCAGGCGCAGTTCTTGATCCCCATGGCGGCCAGCCTGGGCTTTGGCGTCTTGATCGGGACCGCGCTTTTGATGTTGGTCATTCCGTCGCTGGCGATCGTCCACGTGCGCTCGCGCCGGATGGTGCGCCGCCTTTACAAAGGCGAGCTCGACGGGGAGGATGTGCATCTGGAGCCGGTGCCGCACGGCTAAACGGCCCATTGCGCCGTGCCCCTTTCGCCGACTATGCGACAGTCGAGCGAGCGCCCGATGTCCGGGCGTTTTCGGCAGTGGGATAGTGAACCAGCATGATCGTCAAAATCGCCGCTTTCACCGATGACGAGCGTATCGCGAAGATTTCCGCGATGGTGGACACGCTGGAATGGCGCGATGGGCGCGAAACCGCAGGCGCTATCGCCAAACAGGTGAAGCGCAATCTGCAAGCGGTGGTGAACTCCGAAGCCGGCCGCGCGATCCGCGCCGAGCTGACGCCTCTGATCGCCGAAAACCGCGTGGTCAAAGCCGCCGCGCAACCCGGCCGGTTCTCTCCGCTGCTTATCAGCAAGACAAAGGATGGCGGCCATTACGGCCCGCACGTCGACAACGCGCTTATGGGTAAGGGCGCAAGTCGCATTCGCACCGACATCTCTTTCACGCTGTTTCTAAGCCATTCGGCCGATTACGAAGGGGGTGAACTCGTCATCCACACCGCCGGCCAGACGCAGAGCGTCAAGGGGGAATGGGGGCAGCTCGTGCTCTATCCTTCCACCTCGATCCACGAGGTAAAGCCGGTGACCAAGGGCGAACGGATCGTGTGCGTCGGCTGGATCGAAAGCTTGATCGCTGATCCGACCCAGCGCGAATTGATGTTCGACATGGAAAACCTGCGCGCGAGCCTGCGCAAGCAGCTCGATCACCAATCGCCCGAGCTTCTGACGCTCGATAAGTCGATGGCGAACCTACTGCGCATGTGGAGCCAAACCTAGCACTTGAGTTTAGGGCGCGATTGTAGGTTCCTCAGCGGCTTGTTAGGCTTGAAAATATGGCAGATCAAAAGACTAGCGGATCCAAAGCGGCGTGGGCGTTCTTCGGTGTGTCGGCGCTTTTGGCGATCTCCGCCATCACGTACCGCTATGTTCTGACCCCCGGCGCGCCGCCGCGTTCGGCGCAGACAGCAGGCGCGCCCGCGCAAGTCGCCGGGCCGACGCGCGCGCAGGTGGACGCGGCGGCGGCGATGAGCCCGCAGGACCGCTTGGCCATGATCCAGGGTATGATCGCCTCGGCGGAGGCCAAGCTGGAAGAAGACCCATCCAATCTGGAGCGTTGGGCCATGGTGATGCGCAGCCACGCGACCTTAGGCGATCTGGAGAAAGCCAAGGCGACGTTGGAGAAAGCGATCGCCGCCAATCCTGAGAGTGAAGCGGCGCTGCGTGAGCAAGCGCTTGCATTTGGCATTACCCAATGATCGACAGTGGGGTTGGCGCTTTCTCGCCCATCAAGACCCCTCAAACCCTGCGAGGTACCTTAGATGAAGACTTCGCTAGCTTGGACCATGGCGCTCGCAGCGGCCACTGCGCACCCGAGTCCCCTGCAGGCCGAAACTGTGCCTGAGGCAAAAGCGGCAGCCGAGTATGGCATGGAGGCCACCGGAGCTGAAGGTCTCGCTTACGCCGTTGTCAGGGATGGCGAGATCGCAGAGGTTAAAGCCTTGGGCGTGCGCAATGAGAAACGCGATCCGCTCACCCCCGGTACCGTCATGTATGGGGCCTCGCTTACCAAGACGGTCTTCGCGTACTTCATTCTGAAGCTGCAGGATCAGGGCCGTATCGATCTGGATCAGACCATTGATACTCTCCTGCCGCGTCCTTTGCCAAGCTATGTGGGCTTTGAGCGGACGCATTCGCGCTGGGGTGATCTAGCGGATGATGATCGCTGGAAGTCGATTACGCCCCGCATGCTGCTGACCCATTCGGGCGGGTTTCGAAACTTCTACTTCATCACGCCTGATGGCGAGTTTGATCCCGAGGGCACGCTCGATATCTACTTTGAACCCGGCACAAGGTACTTCTATTCCGGCGATGGCTTCATTCTTCTGCAGTTTGCGCTCGAGCAGGGTCTCGACATGGACGTAGGCGAAGAAATGCGCCGGCAGGTCTTTCAACCGCTGGGTATGACCAAGACGGACATGATGTGGCGCGATGATTTCGCTGAGAATCTGGCCGACGGTTTCACGGTCGAAGGCCAAAGCGTGCCGCATGATGATCGCAGCAAGGTCCGCGCGGCGGGCTCTATGGACACCACCATATCCGATATGGCCAAATTCGCGGCGGCGCTTGCCAAGTGTGAGGGCCTTTCGGAGTCATCATGCGCAGAGTTCTTTGCGCCCACCTTGCCTATTCCCACCGCCACGCAGTTCATGAACGTCGGAGCTCCGCTGCCCGATGAACCCACCTACCCCGATCTTGCGGCGGGCCTCGGGCTGGTGGTGACATCGGGGCCGCAGGGTAAGGCGATCTTCAAGGGAGGGCACAACGGAAACACGGGTAACACGATGGTGTGCTTGCCCGAAAATCGCGATTGTATCGTCATCCTTTCCAACGATGTGCGGGCCGAAGCGGCCTTTCCGATGATCGTGGAATCCGCGCTTGGAGATACGGGCGTCCCATGGAAATGGGAATATCCGCGTCTCGATTTTGTCGAGCAGTAGGCCGCTTCAAACCACCCCAAACGCTAGCATCGCGTCCGCGACCTTTTTGAAGCCGGCGATGTTCGCGCCCTTTACGTAGTCGACATAGCCCCCGTTCTTGGCACCTTGGTCGCCATACTCTGTGCACTTGTCATGGATGCCCTGCATCAGATCAGTGAGCATTTCACCGAGGCGTTCGTGGTTCCAACTGATGCGTTCGGAGTTCTGGCTCATCTCGAGGCCCGACACCGCGACGCCGCCCGCGTTGGCCGCTTTGCCGGGGCCGTAGAGGATCTTGGCGTCGTGGAAGACTTTAACGCCTTCCAGCGTGGTGGGCATATTTGCGCCTTCGGACACGCCGATGCAGCCATTGTCGACCAGCGCCTTGGCCTCGTCTTCGTTGAGTTCGTTCTGGGTCGCGCAGGGCAGGGCCAGATCGCACGATACGCCCCATGGGCGCTCGCCTTCGTGATAGGTCGACCCTTCAAACTCGTCCGCATATTCGCTGATGCGGCCGCGCTTGACGGTTTTGAGATGCTTGACCCAGTCGATCTTCTCCTGCGTCAATCCCTCGGGATCGTGAATGAAACCGCCGGAATCGGACAGGGTGACAACTTTGCCGCCAAGCTGCGTGATCTTCTCGGCAGCGTGCGTCGCGACATTGCCTGATCCGGAGATGACCGCACTTTTGCCGTCGATATCGTCGCCTTTGTGCTTCAGCATGTTCTGCATGAAGTACACCGCGCCATAGCCGGTGGCCTCCGGGCGCATTTGCGATCCGCCATATTCCTGGCCCTTACCTGTCAGCACGCCCTCCCAACGGTTGGTGATGCGTTTGTACTGGCCGAACATGTATCCGATCTCGCGCGCGCCCACGCCGATGTCGCCCGCGGGTACATCGGTGTCAGGGCCGATATGGCGGTACAGCTCGGTCATGAAGCTTTGGCAGAACCGCATGACTTCGCTGTCCGATTTGCCTCTCGGATTGAAATTGGCGCCGCCTTTGCCGCCGCCCATCGGCAGGCCTGTGAGCGAATTTTTGAAAGTCTGCTCGAACGCGAGGAATTTCAGCACGCTCTCGGTCACCGAAGGGTGGAAGCGGAGGCCGCCTTTATAGGGGCCGATCGCGTTATTGTTCTGCACGCGCCAGCCGCGCTGCACGCGAATGTTGTGGTTGTCGTCTTCCCAGCACACCCGAAAGCTCACCACCCGGTCGGGCTCGGCGATGCGTCGCAGAATCTGCGCTTCGTGGTATTCGACTTTGTCAGCCATGAATTCGAAGATGTCCTGCGCGACTTCCTGAACGGCTTGAATAAACTCGGTTTGGCCCGGATTGCGCTTGGTCACGCCCGCCATGAACTGTTCGAGATTTACGTGATCGGATACAGCCATACATCCTCCTAGTGGTCTTGTGCCCGTGCCTGTTCTGCGCGGGTTTCAGCTTTGATTTCGCATGCGAGCGAGGCAAAGTTACGCGCGCGCGCCGTGTCTCGTATCAAGGCTTGGTCCGCCCAAAACTTGCAATCACGGAGCAGAGGCTTACGAGTGCACCCGACCACGCCCAGACTTACTGGACGGGTATACCACTGGCGTACTGTCGGGGCGACGTATTGTAGAGATTGGCCATCGGGGAGGCTGCGTCCGCTTGGGTGCAATCTAAACTCCCCCTTTTCCGCGACCTTTGAATGGATGGCCGGACAGGAATTGAATGACTAGCTTAAGCGGCGAAACGGCGCCGCCAACCGAATATCCCGACGATTGGCCAATTGATCCGCCGATGGTCGAGCTGCCGATCGAGACCCATGATCGCGGATTTTACGATGGCTTTAGTCGCCAGGTGGCGATTCCGGCCAAAACCATCGTGTCCTTCATCATCCTGTGGGCGATCTTTTTCCCGGTGAACGCCTTGGGCACACTGCAGGCGGCCAACACGTCGATCATTTCGATGTTCTCGGCCTGGTATGTCTATCTCGTCGCGGCGATTGTCGTTGTGTGCGCGGGGCTTGCCATCCTGCCCCAATCGGGCCGACTGAAACTCGGCGCTCCGGGCGAAGAGCCCGAATTCTCGCGCTTTTCCTGGTTCGCTATGCTGTTTGGAGCCGGGATCGGCATCGGGATGCTCACTTTCTCGACCGGTGAACCGCTAGCGCACTTTACGAACAGCCCGGAGATTATACGCGGCGCCATCGACGCGCGGTCACCCGAAGCGGTCCGGCCCGCTTACATTTACACCTTCCTGCATTGGGGCTTTGGAGCGTGGTGCAGCTACGCGCTGGTGGGGCTTGGCATCGGCTATGTCGCGCATCGCCGTGGCCTGCCGCTGACCATCCGGTCCAGCCTCGCGCCACTGTTTGGCGAGCGCATGTCGGGCCTCGCCGGGCACGCGGTGGACGTGGTGGCCGTCGTCGCGACCATTCTGGGCGTGGCCTACACGCTCGGATTTGGTGTCGAACAGTTTGTGGCCGGGCTCTATCGCATTGGATTGGGGGACTGGCTTATGACTTCGGGTGCTAATGGCGCAGTTCCCAAGTCATCGACCGCTGCCATTATTCTGGCGTTAGTGGTCCTTGTTGGAGCTTCAACGGTGAGCGCGCTGTCCGGCGTCGGGCGCGGGATCAAGTGGCTTTCCAACCTCAACATGGGCTTGTCGCTGGGGCTTTTGGCGCTGTTTCTGACCGTGGGCTCGGGTCTCTACGGCCTCCAATTGCTGGGCGTGGGCGTATGGGATTACGTCGTTAATCTGCCGCGGCAGTCTGTGTCCTTGTTTGAACCCGACGGTTCCGAAGTTGGTCAGGCGCTGGTGAGCTGGCAAGAGGGCTGGACGGTTATGTATTGGGCGTGGTGGATCGCCTTCGCGCCTTTTGTCGGCATGTTCATCGCGCGCATTTCGCGCGGGCGGTCCTTGCGCGAATACATTCTTGGGGTCGCGATCGTGCCTTCGCTCATGTGCTTTATCTGGATGGCTTTGGTCGGCGGGACAGCGATTGATCTGGAGCTTTCGGGTGTGGCGAATGGCGCCATTGCCGATGCGCCCATGGCTGACCAATTGTTTGCAACGCTCGCCCTGCTTTTAAGCCCCGGCGTGGCCTATCTCGTTTCGGGCCTTATTGTCGTTTTACTCATGACTTATCTGATCACGTCGGCCGACAGCGCCATTCTGATCGTCAACACAATCAACGGAGCGGGCGAAGACGAAGGGTCCCGGCGGTATCACATCCTTTTCTGGGGCGTGGCCTTGGCCTTCGTGGTGGGATCGATGCTGATCCTTGGCGGGATCGAGGCGATACGGATCACCATGATCATAGGTGCGCTGCCGTTTTCCGTCGTCGTGCTCGCGATGGCGGTGGCGATTGTGAAAGCGGTGACATTCGATGTGATCCGCGAACGCCATGGTGTGCCGTCTACGGCGGAAGAATGTGAGAATTGGGGTGCGGAAACAAACACTTCCGTTTGACTTGTAGTCTTTATGTCATGTTTGACATTCTTAAGAGTAAGACTTAGCTCTACTTAGGTATGGTGATTTTAAAATCATCACCTTTCGAAGTAAAAAATCCACTCTAAATCTCATTTGAGGAAATGACTTCAGGTCTACTTTTCCTCCTCTAGAGATTCAGTATTTTGTGGTTATTCTGCAACAACTCAATCGTACTTCGGGCATTTGTCCGGTTCCACGGTGGCCAGTCCATACCGTGCTTGTTACCGGTTGGTCAGAGGCGCGCCATTTCTTTTGCGCGGCGTCTCGGGGGCAGCGCTGATGCATCTCGGCATCGCGACCCCTTTCAGGCAGCTCAAGAGGGGCCCAACATGAAGACCATTTACGGCGGCGCGTCGATCGGCGCGCTCGCGATTGCACTTGCATCTCCTGCGGTGGCGCAAGACGCTGAGTCATCCGCACCCAAAGCGGGCGCTGCGGAAGCTCGCGGCGGCGTTCCGACGATCGTTGTGACCGCGCAGAAGCGCTCAGAAGATTTGCAAGATGTTCCGATTTCTGTCTCGGCAATTGGCGAAGAGCAGCTCGACCAGCTCAACATCGACACATTTGAAGATTACCTCGAACAGCTTCCTAGTGTCACCGCCGGCGGCAACGGCCCGGGCCAAAGCACGATTTACATTCGCGGCCTCGCATCAACCACGCCAAACATCACCGTGGCGGGCGTTGCGGGCCTCGCGCCCAACGTAGCGCTCTACCTAAACGACCAGCCGCTCGCGCAGCCGGGCCGTAACCTCGATGTGTACGCCGCCGATTTGGAGCGTATCGAGGTGCTCTCCGGCCCACAGGGCACGCTGTTCGGCGCGAGTTCGCAAGCCGGGGTTGTGCGTCTCATCACCAATAAGCCCGACCTTTCCGGTTTGTCGGCTTCGTTCTCGGGCGGGGTGAGCTTCACCAAGGGCGGCGAAAGCAGCTATCAAGGCGAAGTCATGCTCAACGTGCCGGTGACCGACACGTTTGGCCTGCGCGGCGTCGTCTATCTCGACGATCAGGGCGGCTTTATCGATAACGTCGCGGGCACGCGCGATTTGACCGAGAGCGCGCGTTTCCGTCCCGAAGGCACGGTGCGGTCTAACGGCGTTCCGGTGAACGCCAACCGCGCCGGATTCCAGTCGACGGCGGACTTGTCGGACGTCACCTTCCTCCAGGCCGACAACGCTGGCCTCGCGGAAGATGATTTCAACGACACCCAATACGCTGGTTTCCGCGTTTCGGCGCTTTGGGAAGTCGCGCCGGACTGGACCGTCAACGTCTCGCACCAGCGCCAAAGCCTTGAATCGGATGGTTCGTTCTTCGCCGATCCCGAGCTGGATGGACTTGATGACCTCGAAATCGAACGCTTCGAAGCGGATCGTCTGGAAGACGATTTCTCGAACACCAGCTGGACGGTCGAAGGCCGTATCGCGATGCTCGATGTGGTCTACACCGGCGCCTACACGGACCGCGAAAGCACCCAGCGCGCGGACTACACCGACTACCTCTTCGCCGGTCAGTACCTGCCGTATTACATCTGCGATGGTTCGGTAGCCTATCCGGGCGCGGCGGACCCAAGCGGCACCTGCCAAGCGCCGAACCTCTATATCAACTCGTTCTCCAAGACCGAGGTGTTCACGCAGGAACTTCGCTTCTCGACGCCCGATGATTGGCGCGTACGCTTCCAAGGCGGCGGCTTCTATTCGGACCTTAGCCTCGAAGAGCGCGTGGACTTCGCCTATCCGGGCAATGTGATCGCGCAGCCGTTTGGTCCGTTTGCCCCGAACTTCCCGCAGACGACCGGATTTTTCTCTGATCCCGGCCCGTTCCCGGCGGACACGATCTTCCGCAACGACATTCGCCGGACCGATGAACAATGGGGCATTTTCGGGGAAGCTCAGCTTGATATCGTTCCGGACTTGCTCACCGCCACATTCGGCGCGCGCTATTACGACGTGGAAGTGGACTTTGAGGGGTCAGCCAACGGATCGTTCTGCAACTCGGGGGCGGCGCAAGACGCCAACGCGTTCGGCACCGACATTTCCGATCTCTACAACGGCGATGGCCAGTTCAACTTCATCGGATCGTGCGACGCGTCGCTGCGCCAGACCTTTGATCTGAACGACAGCCTCGCCGACATTGAGGCAGCTGGACTTAGCGCCACGCAAGCGCAGCAGGTGTTCAACGCCGTTCGCGCGCCCGACTCGGCGTCCACCAGCGGTGTGATCTTCAAGGGCACGTTGACGCTGACGCCGACCGAGGATTTGCTGTTCTACGCGACCTATTCGGAAGGTTTCCGCCCCGGCCTGCTCAACCGCCCCGGCGGCGCGCTGGGCCCGGATGGTTTTGTGGTGCCGTTCGAAGTCGAAACCGACGAGGTGACGAACTACGAATTGGGTTGGAAGACCGACCTGATCGATGGCCAATTGCGGCTCAACGGCTCGGCCTTCTTTGTCGATATCTCAAACCTGCAAACGCAGATTTTCGACCCTTCGATCACCAATCTGTTCTTCTCGGCCAACGCCGCGAACGCGGAGATTTATGGGCTCGAAGCGGACTTCACGATCGCGCCCTATTCGCTGCCGGGCTTTAGCGTGACCGGCGCGTTCTCGATCTTGGACACCGAGATCACCGAAGTGCTCATCCCGACCGATGACGTTCTGGTGGGATCGGATCTGGCCTATGCGCCGCCGTTCCAGGGCAATATCCGCGCTCGCTACGAATGGGACTTGAGTGACACGCTGGAGGCTTATGTCCAGCCTCAGATCACCTATTCGGACAGCAAGTTCACCGACGTGGTCGAGATCAACAAGCTGGAGCTTGATAGCTATACGGTCTTCGATCTCAGCGTTGGGATTAGAGCCGAACAGTGGCGCTTTGAAATCTTCGGCGAAAACCTGTCGGACGAACGCGCGCAAATCTCGGGCAATTTCGGCAACGATCGCCCGCGACTGGTGGTCAACCGTCCGCTCACCGTGGGTATGCGGGTCGGTTTCGACTACTGATAGCCGCGAACGAGCTTGCAAAGCGGCGGGGAGGGCTTGGCTCTCTCCGCCGTTTTTCTTTAGGGGCCTTGGCGTGAGCACTCGCGACAACATTCTCAAACGCGCGCAAGGCGAATTGCAGGCGAGCCGGTTTGACGCCGGGCTGGCGCTGGCGAACGAAGCGCTGAGGGACGATCCAAAGGATGGCGAGGCGCATTACATTGCCGCCATCGCCTGCCGGTATCTCAAGCGGTTTGATAAGGCAGCGGAGCACCTAGCCGCCCTTCACGCCGCGATGCCGGAATACGGGCGCGCGTGGCAGGAGCAGGGCCATCTTGCGGCGGCGCAAGGCGACAGCGCGGGGGCGCTTGCGGCCTACGCGCGAGCCACGCGATTCAATCCGGCTTTGGAAGCCAGCTGGCGCGAGCAGGCGCGGTTGCACGGCGAGGCCGGTCGGGCGGGCGAGGCGCAAGCGGCGGAGGCTCAACGCCGGCGTCTGGCTGGCCTTCCGCTCGAACTGGTAGCGGTTCAGAACCACCTAGCGGAGGGGCGTCTGCTCCGCGCCGAGGAAATCTGCCGCCATTTGCTGCGCCAGGACCCCCGTAACGTCGAAGGGATGCGGCTGCTCGCCAAGATCGGGATCGAGTTTGGCGTTTTGGAAGAGGCGGAATTCCTGCTCGAAAGCGCGGTGGTTTTTGCGCCGGACGATCTGCAACTTCGGCTGGATTACATCGACGCTCTGCGGCGACGGCAGAATTTCACCAAGGCTCTCGACGAGGCCGAGGCGTTGCACGCGCGCGATCCGGACAACCCGCTGTTTCAGTCGCGCCTCGCCATCGAATGCATCCAGATGGGCGAATATGATCGCGGTCTTGAGCTGTTCGAGGCGGTTCTGGAAAAGCTGCCAGGCGATCCGGCCAGCCTGACCAGCCGGGGTCACGCGCTGAAGACCAAAGGCGCGCGCGAAGGGGCCGAGGCGAGCTATCGCGCCGCGATTGCATCCAAGCCCGATCACGGGGACGCCTATTACGCGCTCGCCAATCTCAAGACGTATCGGTTTGAGGCATTCGAAGTGGACGCTATGCGCGCGCAGGCCGCGCGGCCCGATCTCGCGTTCATGGACCGCGTGCATATCAGTTTTGCGCTGGGCAAGGCGCTGGAGGATGCAGGCGAATACGAAGAGAGCTTTGCCTTTTATGAGCAAGGCAACGATCTAAAGCGCGCGCAGACCCGTTACAGCGCGGAGAGGATGAGCGAGGAGCTCGCCAAGCAGCGCGAGGTTTGCGGGCCCGAGCTGTTCGAGCGGCATCGAGGCGCGGGGTATCCAGCCCCAGACCCGATCTTTATCCTTGGCTTGCCGCGCGCGGGCTCAACGCTGCTCGAGCAGATACTCGCCAGCCATTCTCAGGTCGATGGCACGCTGGAATTGCCCAATATCCTCGCGCTGGCGCACCGGCTTCGCGGGCGCAAAGCGGGTGTTTCGCGCTACCCCGAGATCTTGCACGATCTGACGGCGAAGCAGCTTGCGCAGTTCGGCCAAGACTTCATCGAGAACACCCGCATCCACCGCCAGGGCGCGCCGTTCTTTATAGACAAGATGCCGAACAATTTCCGGCACATAGGCCTCATTCACCTGATCCTGCCCAACGCGAAGATCATCGACGCCCGCCGCGCACCGATGGATTGCTGCTTCTCGGGCTTCAAACAGCTCTTTGCCGAGGGGCAGGAGTTCACTTACGGCCTGACGGAGGTCGGCTGCTACTACGCCGACTACGTCGAACTGATGCAGCATTGGGACACGGTTTTGCCGGGCAAGGTTCTGCGCGTGCAGCATGAGGACGTGCTCGACGATCAGGAAGGCCAGACCCGCCGCATGCTTGATTTTCTGGAATTGCCTTTCGAAGAAGCCACGCTGCAATTTCACAAGACCGACCGCGCTGTGCGGACCGCCTCAAGCGAGCAGGTGCGCGAGCCGATAAACCGGAAAGGGCAGGACGCGTGGAAACCTTTCGAGCCCTATCTGGGTGATCTCAAGACGGCTCTTGGTGACCTGATCTAGGCCAGTTTCGCTCCATCCGGCACTGGGGTCTCCGGCCGTGCCAACACAATTGCGCCGTCTTCGTCCGGGAACCCCAGAACGAGAACTTCGGACATGAACGGGCCGATCTGGCGCGGGGCAAAGTTTACCACCGCCATCACTTTCGCGCCCACAAGACCGTCCAGCGTGTAGCGCTCGGTGATCTGCGCGGAGCTTTTCTTGACGCCAATCTGCGGCCCGAAATCGACCCACAGCTTGATCGCGGGGCGGCGCGCTTCGGGGAAAGGCTCAACGCGCTGAACTGTGCCCGCGCGTATATCCAGTGCCAAAAAAGTGTCGAATGATGCGAGGCTCATACAATCTGCGATAGTATTGTGCTTGGCGAACGTCGAGACGTGCGATAGATTGCGCTTTGCAACTGAGAAGGCGTCTGGGGAGGCGGCAACTTCTCAAGCGAGAGAGAGCAAGAGCAGACATGGCAAAATTCACGCTTAACGGCCAACCGGTCGAGGTCGACGCTGACCCGGCTATGCCGATCCTTTGGGTCGTGCGCGAGAAACTCGGAATGAACGGCACGAAGTTCGGTTGCGGCATCGCGCAATGCGGCGCGTGCACCGTACATCTTGATGGGCAGCCGATCCGCTCGTGCTCGACGCCGGTCTCGGCTGCTGAAGGCGCGGAAATCACGACGATCGAAGGTATTGAGGGGCCGGAAGGCGAGCTAAGTGCACTTCAGAAAGCGTGGATCTCCGAGCAGGTGCCGCAATGCGGATACTGCCAGTCGGGCCAATTAATGAGCGCCACAGCACTTTTACGCGACAATCCGACGCCGTCGGACGAAGACATAGACGCCGCGATGAGCGGTAATGTATGCCGCTGCGGCACTTACACCCGCATCCGCCGCGCGATCAAAGTCGCCTCGGGTCAACTGCCAGCCAGCGAGGAGGTGTGAGCCATGAACGACCTTACTCCTGAAAAAAAGAAATCGGGCCTCGCCAAGTGGAGCCGTCGTGGCTTTATTGGCGCAGGCGTGCTGGCGGGCGGTGGTCTGCTGATCGGCATTGGCGTGCGCTCGGGCAACCCGATCGGTGCGCTGGCTCCGAAAGTCGCGGCGGGCGAGGGCGAGCAGCTGGTCAACAGCTGGGTCAAGATCGACACCGACAACATCGTCACCGCCATCGTCCCGCATTGCGAAATGGGGCAGGGCGCGCATTCCGTGCTGGCGCAGATGCTGGCGGACGAGCTCGACGCGGATTGGAGTCAGGTCCGCGTGCAGCAAGCGCCTACCGATGGTAGCTATATTGTGACCGACACCGCGCGCCAGTTCGTCGCGCCCTTCACCATGAACGCCGCTGATTGGCTGGAGCCGACATGGGACGGCCTGTTCACGCAGATCGGGCGTCTGGCCGATGCCTTGATCACGGGCGGTTCGTCCTCGATCCGCACCACGGGCCAGTTCCAGATGCGCGTGGCCGGGGCGGCGGCGCGCAAGATGTTGATCGGCGCGGCTGCGGACGAATGGGGTGTGCCGGCGAACGAGATCGAAACGCGCGACAGCACGCTGATCCACGCCGCTTCGGGTAAAACCGCGACCTACGCGGAGTTTGCGACCGCTGCGGCTGAGCAGCCCATGGATCAGACGCCGACGCTCAAATCGCCCGATCAATACAAGTTGATCGGCAAGAGCAAGGCGCGCACCGATATCCCGAGCAAGGTCAATGGTACGGCCAAATTCGGCATCGACGCCGCGCCCGAAGGCGTGGAATTCTCCTACGCCGCCACGGTGCGCCCGCCGGTGCCTGGCACCCGCGTCGCGAGCATGGACGCCTCCAAGGCAAAGGACATGAACGGCGTCTTGCAAATCCTCAACATGGGCGATTTCGTCGCTGTGGTGGCGGACAGCTATTGGCAGGCGCAGCAGGCTCTCAACCGCGTCGATGTGACGTGGACCGAGAGCGAAAGCGCGATCAAAACCAGCGAAGACCAGTTCGCCGCCTACACCAAAGCGATGGACGAAGCGGGCGCCGATGGCGGCGACGAAGCGGCCTCGAAGGGCAATTTCGCGGACGCGTTTGCGGGCGCGGCGACCACGCTCGAAGCCGAATACAAGGTACCCTATCTTGCCCACGCGCCGATGGAGCCGATCAACTGCACCGCCATGGTGCAAGACGGCAAATGCGACGTGTGGACCAGCACGCAGGTGCCGCTGCGTGTGCGCACCGAACTGAACGAGGCTCTGGGTATCGCCAAGGACGATATCACGGTGCACCATCCGTATCTGGGCGGCTCGTTTGGGCGGCGTCTGGAGGGTGTCTATGCGGTGATGACCGCACGGGTTGCGCAGGCGACCGGCTACCCGATCAAGTCGATCTGGAGCCGCGAAGAGGACACGCAAAAGGCGCTCTACCGCCCCGCCGAGATCAGCCGCTTCAAAGGCGGGCTCGATGAAGACGGAGCGCTGGTCGCGTATGACAACGTCTTCACCCAGCGCAACGATCCGGCGGAAGCCAGCGTGCCGGGGATCTATTCGATCCCCAACACCAAGGTTCGCGTGGCCGAAGCGCCGTTGCACCTTCCCTTCGCCGCTTGGCGCTCGGTCGATCACTCGCAGCATGGCTTCTTCATCGAGAGCTTCGTGGACGAAGCCGCGCATGCGGCGGGCGCGGACCCTTACGAGTATCGCCTTGCCATGCTCAAGGACGCGCCGCGTCAGGCAACGGTGCTTAAAAGGGTCGCGGAGATCTCGGATTGGTCCGCGCCAAGCCCCGAGGGCACGGCCAAAGGCATCGCCATCGTTGAGAGCTTCGGCTCGATCGTCGCGCAGGTGATCGAAGTCGATATGAGCGCGGGCAAGCCGAAGCTCAAAAACGTCTGGGCTGTGTGCGACGCGGGCTATGTGGTGAACCCGGATGGCTTCAAGAACCAGATCGAAGGCGGCATCGTCTTTGGCCTGACCGCGGCGATGTATGGCGAGCTCGACCTCGTCGACGGCGCGATCAAGCAAAGCAACTTCCACGATTACAAGATGCTGCGCATGGACGAGACGCCGAACATCACGGTCGAGATCATCAACAGCGGCGATGTGCCTATCGGCGGCGCGGGCGAGCCCGGCCTGCCCCCGGCGGCGCCCGCTCTCACCAACGCGATCTTTGCGGCGACAGGGCAGCGCCTGCGCGAACTTCCGATCGCAAAGCAGTTCGCTTGAACTGAGCTTTTCGAGGGGAAACAACGTGATGCGTAACAAGGCGCTTCTGGCGGCGGGCTTCATGACGTTCGCGCTGACCGCGTGCGGCTCAAGCGAACCCGAAGCGGTGGTCGAACAGATTGTGGTGCGCGAGCCGGGTGAAGCGTCCGCCGTGGCCGCGGCCCCAGCAAGCGAAGCCGGTGAAGTCGATATGGTCGCGCTTGGGGAACAGGCGTTCCAGATGTGCACGGGCTGTCACAACGCCGATCCCGGCGGCCCAAGCATGGCCGGACCCAATCTCCATGGCGTTGTCGGCCGAAAGGCGGCAGCCAACCCAGACTTCCCCTACAGCGAAGCGCTCGCGGCCTCAGGGGTCACTTGGGATTACGCCTCGCTCGATCGTTTCCTGTCGAATCCTGGCGCCTATGTCGAAGGCACAAGCATGGTGGCCGGTGCCGTGCGCAACGGCGAACAGCGTGCGGCGATTGTCGCCTATCTTGCGTCAACCAGCGAATAAGGCCACCAGCCTTCCGCAATGGATCGCGCAAGAGTTCTTCGTTTCCTGGTTGATGCGCGCGCGCGGGGTGAAAGCACGGTTCTCGTCACCGTATGCGCCGTCGAAGGCTCGTCAATGCGCAATCCCGGCACGATCATGGGCGTGGCGGAGGATAGTAGCTTTGAGGGCTCGCTCTCAGGCGGTTGCATAGAGAATGCGGTCGTCGCGGAGGCACTGGACACTTTGAAAGCCGGTGCCCCGCGGGTGGTGCGTTTTGGCGCGGGTTCGCCCTACCTTGATATCAAACTGCCCTGCGGAGGTGGGTTAGACCTGCACTTTGCCCCGCTCGGTTCCAGCGACTTTGAAGAGCTATGCCTCGCCAGCGAAACCGCCCGAAGGCCCTATGCCATCGCCGTCAGCCCGGCGGGAGTTGAGCATTGCGACGACTGGGCGTCCGTAGCCTTCGATCCTGGCGACGGCGGTGGTGTGTTCGGCCAATGGCCCGTGCCTCGGATCCAGATCATCGGCCATGGCGCAGGCGTCGAGGCGTTATCGACGCTCGCAAGCTCAATGGAATGTGAGACCCGCGCGCTCACGCCTGATGAACGTATTGTCGAAGCTCTCTTAGCTCAGGGCCAAGCGCCAACACGGCTCGAGCGCCGCACGCAGACGGACCTTCTCGACAGCGATCCGTGGAGCGCCTTTGTCTTCCTCTTCCACGATCACGATTGGGAAATCGAATTGATGGAACGTGCCTTGTCCCTACCGCACTTTTACCTCGGCGCGATGGGCGGGCGAAAGGCGCACGCCATGCGATGCGAAGCGCTCTTGGCTCGCGGCATTACGCAAGAGCAGCTTGATGCCATTCGCGCGCCGATCGGTGTTTTCCATTCCTCGCGAGATCCAGATACGCTGGCTTTGTCGACTTTGGCTGAGGTGATCCGGGCCTACCAGAACGCCGATTTTCAGGCCGCCCTTGGCTAAGGCACGCGTCTTTATGGCGGTTCTGGCCGCTGGAGCTTCGCGTCGCTTTGGAGAGAAAGACAAACTCGCGGCCCGTTTTCGCGGAAAGCGGCTGGGCGAGTGGGCCACGGCTCACGCTCCCATGAGACTGATCGAGGATGAATGCGCTATAGTGGTCGCGTCGCGCGCGGATCACCCGTGCCGGACAGCCTGGGAAAAGGCGGGCTTCAAAATCGCGCTCAACGCGCGCGCGGATCGAGGCATGGGCACATCGGTGGCGCTGGCCGCGGCTCTTGCGATGAAAGCGCGCTGCGACGCCCTTCTTATAGCATTGGCGGATATGCCGCTGGTGCCAAAGGCGCATTTTGAGGCCTTGATCAACGCCGGTCGATCTCCAACCGATTGCGTGTGTTCAAGCGATGGGGAAAGGCGTTTGCCGCCTGTCATCTTTGGCGCAGAGCACTTCTCTGCGCTTAGTCAGCTTGACGAGGACGTTGGCGCACGCACTCTGCTCAAGTCTGCCAAAGCGCTTCGCTGCCCACCCGAATGGCTAGAGGATATCGACACGCCCGAGGCTCTCACGCGGCTTTCACGGCGCTGACCCGCGCAAAGCGATAGACACGCGCCACCTAGCCAGCGTAATCCTTCGGTTCGAGGGAGAGAAATCGATGAACGACTTTGTCACGCGGCCCAGCGCCTCGCGCGCCACGCATTGCGCCACAGCCGAGCAATATGCCGAGATGTACGAGCGTTCGGTAACGGACCCATCGGGCTTTTGGTTGGATCAGTGTGGTCGCTTGGATTGGGCGGTTCCGCCGAGTGTTGGTGGGGATTGGTCGTATGATCCGGTGGCCATCAAGTGGTTTGCGGATGGCCGGTTGAACCTGTGCCACAACGCGGTGGACCGGCATTTGGCGGACAGGGCGGATCAGACCGCGCTGATCTTCGAGCCCGATGATCCCGCGAGTGAAGGCCGCACGCTGACCTATGGCGAGCTGCACAGTGAAGTGGTGCGCATGGCCAACGCCTTGAAGGCGATGGGGGTGACGAAGGGCGACCGGGTGACGGTCTATATGCCGATGATCGTGGAAGGCGTGCTGGCGATGCTGGCCTGCGCGCGGATCGGGGCGATCCATTCGGTGGTGTTCGGCGGCTTCTCTCCCGAAGCGCTGGCGGGCCGCATCGAGGATTGC